>JAIXPH010000037.1 GCA_027486345.1 Paracoccaceae bacterium | reverse complement strand
CAGCACGGCGACCAGCAGCGCCGCCAGCCCCAGATGCAGCGCCAAGGCCCCCGTCAGCAGCGCCTTCGCCAAGGGCGGCGAAAACACCGCCAGCTCCACCGCGACCAGCATGCCGCCCATCGACATCGCGGCCAGACCGGTCCGACCGGGCAAGACCCGCAGATCATCCATCACCACCGAAGCGCGCCGCAAGGCCTTGGCCGCATAGGCAAAAACGGCAAAGGCCCAAAGCGCTGTCACCGCGCCCAGAACCGCATCCGCCAGACCCGGATCAAGCGACAGCGCCAGCAGCCCCCGTTTCAGCGCCAAGCCAAGGCCCAGAAGGCCAAGGATGACCGGAAACACCGCAGGCGGCGTACGGGCAAAGCGCGCGGGCCGGCGCGGGGGAAACACTGGCGAGGGGGATTTCGGGCGCAAGCGGACAGGGTCTGACATGGTCATATCCTACCCCGACCGCCCTGCCCGCGCCAAGGCGACAGTCAGTCGCGCGGGCAGCCGCGCAGCACGGGGAACCAATCCTCTCGCAGCCTTTGCCCCGGCTGCATCCCATGCCCCGGATAGGGCGGCGAGGTGCGGCCCGGCCTTTCGACATAGCGCGCATCCTCACCCACCAAGCGCAGGGAAAACGCCCGCCGCCGGGTCGCGGCCTCATTCCCGCGCGCGCCGTGCAGGGTCAGGTAGTCAAAGGCCACGGCATCGCCCGGCTCCATCTCCCATTCCAGCACGCGCATGCCTTCGGCGTCGGGATCGGGGACCGGCATGTACTTGTCTGAATCGGCGTAGAAATTCGCCTCGGACAGCCAGCGGGTCGGCAGGACCTCTTTCTCCCACCGATGGCTTCCGGCCACGCAGCGCAAGGATGCCTCGCGCACGGGGTCCAGCGGCGACCAGAAGCTGACGGTTTGCCGCCCGGAGACAAAGTAATACGGCCCGTCCTGATGCCACGGCGTCGCGCGGGATGTGCCGGGTTCCTTGACCAGAACATGGTCGTGGAACAGTTGTACGTAATCGGACCCCATCAGCCGCGCCGCCACATCCGCGACCGCGGACTCCCGGATCACCCGTTCGAATTCCGGGATGCGCTGCCAATTGCAGTAGTCGTCAAAGAAACGCCCGCCCTCGCCCGGTTTCAGGTTCTCGGCGGCATATTCCGACGGCGCGGCCATGTTGCGTTCCACACCGGCGCGCAGCACATCGACCCAGTCGGCCCACAACCCCTTGACCAGCACGACTCCGTCGCGCTGAAAATCCTGCACCATCTGATCCGTGACTGTCGCCATCGTGCTAGCCCCCCTGCCCCTGTGCCGCCATCTTTCCAGAACCGCGCGGCGGGTGCAAACGACTCAGACTCTTTGAAAGGACCAAGCCTTGAGTGCCAACAGCTATGATTCCGGCCGCCTGAACCTGCCCTTCGTTGGCATCTCGACCTTTGGCAAGCGCCCCTATGTCGCCGATTGGGAGACCATCGCGGCCGATGTCGCCATCCTTGGCGCGCCTTTTGACTTTGGCACGCAGTTCCGCTCGGGCGCGCGGTTCGGGCCTCGGGCGGTGCGAGAGGCGTCAACCCTGTTTTCCTTTGGCCATGCCGGGGCTTATGACCATGAGGATGACGCGATCTATCTTGGGTCCGATGTGCGGATCGTGGATATGGGAGATGCCGACATCGTTCATACCGACACAGAAAAAAGCCACGCCAATATCGAGGTCGGTGTGCGTGCCGCGCTGAAGGCGGGCGCGCTGCCCGTCACCATCGGTGGCGATCATTCGATCAACATCCCTTGCATCCGTGCCTTTGATGACCAAGGGCCGATCCACATCCTGCAAATCGACGCGCATCTGGATTTCGTCGATGTGCGCCACGGCGTGCGGCATGGCCACGGAAACCCGATGCGGCGGGCAGCGGAAAAGGACTACGTCACCGGCATCACGGCCTTGGGGATTCGCAACGTCTCCAGCACCGCCAAGGACGGCTATGACGCGGCCCGCGCGATGGGCGACGATATCCTGTCGGTGCGGCAGGTGCGCAAACTGGGGACAGAGGGCGTTCTGGCGCGCATTCCGGCGGGCGCGCGGCTGTATGTGACCATCGACATTGACGGCTTCTGCCCCTCCATCGCGCCGGGCACGGGCACGCCCAGCCATGGGGGGTTCCTCTATTATGAGGTGCTGGAAATCCTGCAAGGCGTGGCCAAGGCGCATGACATCGTCGGGATCGATCTGGTGGAGGTGGCCCCCGACTACGACCGCGATGGCACGACGGCCATTCTGGCGGCGCAGGTGTTGCTGAACTTCCTCGGCTTCATCTTTCACGCGCGGGGGCAGCGGGGGTAAACGCGGCCCCTCTTGAAGATTTGCCCGCTTCATCCTATGCGGGCGCATGACACAAGATGCCCATGACCGCCTTCTGATCATCGACTTCGGCAGCCAGGTGACGCAGCTGATTGCGCGTCGCCTGCGCGAGTTGAACGTCTATTGCGAAATCCACCCGTTCAATAAGGTCGACCAGGCGTTCCTTGACGCCTTCGCCCCCAAGGCGGTGATCTTTTCGGGCGGCCCCGCCTCGGTCTTTGCCGAGGGCGCGCCGATGCCACCGGCGGGCGTGTTTGATCTGGGCGTGCCGATCCTTGGCATCTGCTATGGCCAGCAGGTGATGATGCATTGCCTTGGCGGCAAGGTGGAGCGCGGGCACGGCACGGCAGAGTTTGGCCGCGCCTATGTGACGCCGACACCAACCACGCATCCGATCCTGTCGGGCTGGTTTGACACCGATGACGGTGCGGGCGGGCGGGAGCAGGTGTGGATGAGCCATGGCGACCATGTCTCTGAAATCGCGCCGGGTTTTCAGGTTCTGGGCACCTCGCCCAACGCGCCTTTCGCCATAACCGCGAACCCAGAGCGTCATTTCTACGCCGTGCAGTTCCACCCCGAAGTGCACCACACCCCCAAGGGTGCGAAGCTTTATGAAAACTTCGTCCGTCTGGCCGGGTTCAAGGGCGACTGGACGATGGGCGCCTATCGCGAGGAAGCCATCCGCAAGATCCGCGAGCAGGTCGGCGATGAGCGGGTGATCTGCGGGTTGTCCGGCGGGGTCGACTCCTCCGTCGCCGCCGTCCTGATCCATGAGGCGATCGGCGACCAACTGACCTGCGTCTTCGTCGATCATGGGCTGTTGCGGTTGGGCGAGGCGGAACAGGTCGTGTCGATGTTCCGCGACACCTACAACATCCCGTTGATCCACGCCGACGAAAGCGATCTGTTCCTTGGCGCGCTGGAAGGGGTCTCCGACCCCGAAGTGAAGCGCAAGACGATTGGCAGGTTGTTCATCGAGGTGTTTGAAAAGCATGCAAAATCCATCGGCGGAGCAAAGTTCCTGGCGCAAGGCACGCTTTACCCCGATGTGATCGAATCGGTCAGCTTTTCGGGCGGGCCCTCGGTCACCATCAAGTCGCACCACAATGTCGGTGGCCTGCCCGAGAAGATGGGCATGAAGCTGGTCGAACCGTTGCGGGAACTGTTCAAGGACGAAGTCCGCGCCCTGGGCCGCGAACTCGGACTGCCGCAGAGTTTCATCGGCCGTCACCCCTTCCCCGGTCCGGGCCTGGCGATCCGCTGCCCCGGTGAGATCACGCGTGAAAAGCTGGACATCCTGCGCCGGGCGGATGCGGTCTATATCGACCAGATCCGCAAGCATGGCCTCTATGATGACATCTGGCAGGCTTTCGCCGCGATCCTGCCGATGAAGACGGTGGGTGTGATGGGCGACGGGCGCACCTATGACTACGCGCTGGCGCTGCGGGCGGTGACCTCTGTCGATGGGATGACGGCAGATTACTACCCTTTCACCCATGATTTCCTTGGCGAAACCGCGACCCGCATCATCAACGAAGTGCAGGGCGTGAACCGCGTGTTCTACGACTGCACGTCCAAACCGCCGGGGACGATTGAACTGGAATGACAAAAGGCCCGCCAAACCGGCGGGCCTTTTTTATTTCAACGGCTTATTCCGCGAAGCTGCCGCGATGGGCGACCTTGTTTAGTGGCTCCCGCCCGTTCGGGGTTTCCCTTGCGCGCAGCGCCTCGGGCAGGGTTGCGGGATCGCCTTGGGGACCGATGGCGATGGTGGCGTGGATGGTGTGGCCGGCAGGCAGGGCCACCGCTTGCGCCAGCGCCTCCGCGTCAAACCCGCCCATGGCATGGGCCACCAGCCCCATCAGATGCGCTTGCAGGGCGAGGCTCATCCAAGCCGCACCGGAATCAAAGGCGTGGGGGCCGTTCGGCACCTCGGCCCCCTTGCTGTCGATGCGCGTCGCTTTTGAGGCCAGGACCACCAGCGCGCCCGCCCGGGGGGCCCAATCACGGTTGAAGGGGACAAGGGCCGCCGCGATGGCGTCAAACGCCGCCTCACCGCGCAAGGCCCAGACAAAGCGCCACGGCTGACCGTTGTTGGACGAGGGCGCCCAACGCGCGGCCTCCAGCATTGTCAGCATCTGCGCCTCGGTCACCGGCGCGTCGGCAAAGGCGCGGGGCGACCAGCGGGCGGTGAACTGGGCATCCACGGGATGGGCGGGGTGGCGGGGGGCTTGGGTCATCGGGCACCTGTGTCAAAGATCGCGGCAAGAGGTAGGGCGCGCCACGGCAAAGGGCAACGCCGTCCGGGCTTGACGCCCTGCCCCGCATGGGCCGAAATCGCCGCAAGGGAGAATCCACCATGCGCGCCACCCGTCTTGTCGGCCATCGGCTGATGTCTTGTGAAAACGTTGCCATACCGACCCCCGGGCCGGGTGAGGTGCTGATCAAAGTCGAGGCCGCGGGGATTTGCGGCACCGACCGGCATCTCTTTGCGGGGGAGTTTCCGTCAAAACCGCCCGTGACATTGGGTCATGAATTTTGCGGTCTGGTGGTGGCCTGTGGCGACGGGGTCGACATCCCCATCGGCACGCGGGTGACCTGTGATCCGAACACATGGTGCGGGTCTTGCGACCAATGCCGCCGGGGTCGGGTCAACCTCTGTTCCCGCAACGTGGCGACGGGTCTGCAACGTGACGGCGGGTTTGCGGAATACTGCGCCTTTCCCGCCCACAAGGCACATGTCCTGCCCGCCGACCTGCATCCGCATCACGGGGCGTTCTGCGAACCGCTGGCCTGCACCCTCCATGGCATCGACATGGCGAAGATCGTCCCCGGCGAACGGGTGATGATCCTTGGCGGCGGGGTGATCGGGATGCTGGCGCTGCAACTGGCGGTGCTGGCGGGGGCAGAGGTGATGCTGGTCACGCGGTCTGACGACAAGCGCGACCTTGCCCGCCACTTGGGCGGGCATCTGACAGCGGCGACAGAAGATCACGCCCGCGCGCTGTGGCCCGATGGGGCGGATGCCGTCATCGAATGTGCGGGCGTGGTGGACACGGTCGAGATGGCCCCGCGCCTGACCCGCACCGGCGGGCGGGTGGTGATCCTTGGTGTGCTGCCTGCGGGGCAGAAGGTCAGCATCGAACCCTTTGACCTCTTGTTCCGGGAGGTGCAGTTTTTATCCTCGTTCATCAACCCCTTCACCCAAGGGCGCGCGGCGGCAATGATCGCCTCTGGCACCGTCAAGGTGGCTCCGCTGATCTCGCGCCTGTTGACCTTGGAGCAGGCGGCAGAGGCCATCGCCGCCCCGCCCCCGCCCGGAGAAATCCGGGCCATCGTGCTGCCGAATGGCTGATTTGGGCTGGCATGGCCCAAGGCACGGGTCTAAGCCTTGGGGATCATGACCAAACCCTTCTTCCTTCGTCACCGGGATTTCGGCCTGTTCTGGGCCGGGATGTTCCTTGTCAACATCGCCGTGCAGGTCGAGGCTGTGACCATCGGCTGGCAGATCTACGGCATCGGCCGCGCCACGATGAGCATTGGGGAAAGCGCCTTTCTGGTCGGCATGGTGGGCTTGGCGCAATTCGTGCCGCTGTTTCTGCTGACGCTTTGGGCGGGGTCTTTGGCCGACCGCCATTCGCGGCGGGGGATCGTGATGGCCGCGCTGGCGGTCGAGGCGCTCTGTGTTCTTGGTCTGGTCTTTGTGGCGCTGGAGGATCAGCCGCAGGTCAGCCACATCTTCGCCATTGCCGCCGTCTTTGGCGCGGCGCGGGCCTTCCTGTCCCCGGCCTCAAGCGCCACGGTGCCGATGCTGGTGCCCAAGGAGGACATGCCGCAGGCGATTTCGCTGAAGTCCCTCGCGTGGCAATGCGCGGTGATCGGTGGGCCGTGGTTGGGCGGGCTGCTCTGTGCCACCTCGACGGCGCTGTCCTATGGGGTGGCGGCGGCGCTTTATGTGGCGGGGATGGTCATCATTGCCTTCATCCGCACCAAGACCACACCGGAACGCCAGCCGGGCAGCCAGATCCAGCAGATCAAGGAAGGTCTGGTCTATACATGGCGCAACAAGATTGTGTTCGGCGCGATCAGTCTGGACCTGTTTGCCGTGCTGCTGGGCGGGGCGACGGCCCTGCTTCCGGCCTTTGCCAGTGATATTTTGAAGGTCGGGCCTGAGGGGTTCGGCATCCTGCGCTCGGGTCCCGCCATCGGGGCGGTGCTGATGGCGCTGGCCTTGGCGCGCTGGCCCTTGAAGCGCAAGGCGGGAGTGCGGATGTTCCTTGCCGTCGGGGCCTTTGGTCTGGCGACGGTGGTCTTTGGCCTGTCACAGAACATGTGGCTGTCGGTGCTGGCGCTGGCGGCCTTGGGGGCGGCGGACATGATCTCGGTCTATGTCCGGCAAACCCTTGTGCAGATCGTGACACCCGATCACATGCGCGGCCGGGTCAGCAGCGTATCGGGCCTGTTCATCAGCGGATCGAATGAGCTGGGCGAGTTCGAATCGGGCGTCGTGTCGCGCTTCATCGGCCCGGTTGCGGCCTGTGTCGCGGGCGGGATCGGCACGATGGGTGTCACCGCGCTGTGGGCGTGGATGTTCCCCGACCTGCGCCGCGCCGACCGTCTGGACGGGGCGGAACCGGCCAAGGAGACCGCCCATCCCCATTCGATGACCGCCCCGGCCAGCACGCCATGACGCATCGCCCGCTTGCCGCCGCGCTGTGGATGGGCGGGTCGATCCTGTCCTTCACGCTGATGGCGGTGGCCGGGCGCGCCGTCGCCCCGGTGCATGACACGTTCGAGATCATGATGTGGCGCTCTGCGCTGGGGTTCGGGTTGGTGATCCTGTTCGCCGCCCTGACCGGGCGGCTGCGCGAGGTCCGGCGCGACCGGCTGGGCAGCCATGTGATCCGCAACCTCTTTCACTTCGGCGGGCAGAACCTGTGGTTCTGGTCGCTGACCATGATCCCCCTCGCCCAAGTCTTTGCGCTGGAGTTCACCTCGCCCATCTGGGTGATCCTGCTGTCGCCCTTGGTGCTGGGCGAACGCCTGACCCGCGCGCGACTGATCGCGGCGGGCATGGGGTTTCTGGGCGTGCTTCTGGTCGCCCGGCCGGATTTCGGCCATCTGAACGCGGGCGTCGTGGCGGCGGCGGGGTCGGCCATCTGTTTTGCCGCCACCGCGCTGATGACCAAGCGGCTGACGCGGGGAGAAAGCATCATCTCGATCCTGTTCTGGCTGACGCTGATGCAATTCGGCCTTGGCCTTGGCATCGCCGCGCTGGATGGGCAGGTGGCGCTGCCCACCGCCCAGACCCTGCCATGGCTGGCCTTGATCGGCGTTTGCGGCGTGCTGGCGCATCTGTGCCTGACCACGGCGCTATCGCTGGCCCCCGCCAGTTTCGTGCTGCCCATCGACTTCATCCGTTTGCCGGTGATCGCTGTCGTCGGGATGGCGCTTTATTCCGAACCGGTGGATCTGCTGGTTTTGGCTGGCGCGGCGGTGATCTTTTGCGGAAACTGGATCAATATCCGGTCAGAGCGAAGACAGGACACGCGCATTTCCGCCACAACCCTTGCGCGTCCTGATCTGTGACGTTGCGTCGCGGATTGACCGACAAGGGGGGCTGCACTTAGCCTCACAAACAAGTGTTCGGCGCGGTGCATCCGGCGTTCGGACGATACGGGGAGGAACCGATGATGCACTTCAAATCCGCCTTGCTGGCGACATCCGCTCTTGCGGTCTGCGCCACCATGGCCTCTGCGGGCGGGATCGACCGGTCGCGTCTGCCCTATGCCGCGATGTTCGAAGCGGGCACTTACGCCGAACTTGGCTTCAGCACCGTCAACCCCAGCGTGACCGGGGCCTATGCCGCCCCCGCCTCGTTCTTCGGGGCCTCGACCGGCAACATGGCCGAAAGCTACACCTCGCTGTCGATCAGCTTCAAAACGGACCTGAATGACAAGCTGTCGGTCGGCGTCTTCGTGAACCAGCCTTATGGTGCAGATGCCAAATACACCGCCGGCTTCTACACCGGGCTTGAGGCGCATTGGTCCAGCAACCAGATCGCCGCCTTGGTCAAGTATGACGTGGCGCAGGGCTTTTCCGTCTATGGCGGTGCCAAGAACGTCACCTCCAAGGCCGAGATTGCGATCCCTGACCGCATGATCCGCGCCAGCATGACCGCGGCAGGCGGTTCGGCGGCGGCACTGGCGGGTGCGGCACCGGCCGGAACGCTGGCCTACAACGCCACCACCGAATCCGACAGCCAGACTGCGCTGATCGTCGGGGCGGCCTATGAAAAGCCCGAAATCGCGCTGCGCGTGGGCCTGACCTATGAACAGGGCTTCACCCACAGCTTCGCTTCGCGCGAGACGCTGCCCGCCTTCGCCGCAACGCCCTTGGGCGGTCTGCGGACCGGAACGACCAACATCGAGATGCCGCGCTCCATCGCGCTGGACTTCCAATCGGGTGTGGCCAAGGACACGCTGGTGTTCGGCATGATCAAGTACACCAACTGGTCGGTCTGGGAAGTGCGTCCGCCGCTGTACAACGCCGCCTTCAATGATGACGTCACCAGCATCGACAATGATGTGATGACCTATCAACTGGGCGTCGGGCGTCGTCTGAACGACAATCTGTCGGTCTTTGGCCGCGTCACCTATGAAGAAGCCAAGGGCGGCGTCGCCTCGCGCCTGTCGCCGACCGACGGCTCCACCTCGTTCGGCGTGGGCGCGACCTATCGCAAGGACAATCTCAAGATCACCGGCGGCATCGAATATGCCAAGCTGGGCGATACGACGGACGCCTCCGGCACCAAGTTCTCCGGCAGCGATGCGGTGGGTCTTGGCGTCCAGATCGGCTATTCCTTCTGATCTCCCACAGCGGCAAGAGGATGGCCCCGTGCGCTGCGCGGGGCCGTTTTCATTTGATTTTCCACATGACCTTGGCCGCGCGGGGCGCTATCACCGCGCCAGACGCAGGGCGGCGGGGACGGGACCATGATCTACCGGGACGGAGCGGACTATCTGGCAGCCAGCGCCAAGCGGGTGCTGCTGTTCGGCATGTCGGGTCTGGGCAAGACCTATCTTGCCAGCCTGTTGCGCGCGGGCGGGGACTGGTTCCATTACTCGGTCGATTACCGCATTGGCACGCGCTACATGGGCGAGCATATCGCGGACAACTTCAAACGCGAGGCGATGAAGGTTCCGCTTTTGCGCGAACTTCTGATGACCGACTCCGTCTATATCGCCTCCAACATCACCTTCGACAATCTGGCCCCGCTGTCCACCTATCTGGGCAAACCGGGTGATCCCGCGCGCGGTGGCGTGCCCTTTGCGGAATATTGCAAGCGGCAGGACCAGCACCGCGCCGCCGAGGTTCATGCCCTGCTCGACACGCCGCATTTCATTGACCGCGCGCAGGACATCTATCGCTACGCCAATTTCGTCTGCGATTCCGGCGGCTCGATCTGCGAGGTGGTGACCCCCGAGGATCCCGCCGATCCGGTGCTGACCGCGCTGTCGCAGAACCTGCTGATGGTCTGGATCAAGGGCTCCGAGGCGCATCGGGACGAGTTGAAGCGCCGCTTCGACCGCGCGCCGAAGCCGATGTATTATCAGCCGGATTTCCTGCAACAGGTCTGGGCCGATTATCTGGCGCAAGAAGGCCTGCCCGCCGACCGGGTCGATCCGGATGCCTTTCTGCGCTTTGGCTATGCCCGCCTCTTGGAACACCGGCAGCCGCGCTATGCCGCCATGGCCGACCATTGGGGCATCACCGTCACCGCCGAAGAGGTCGCCGCGGTCCGCACGACTGCGGATTTTCACGCGCTGATCGCCGCCACGCTTGATCGGACCCGCGCCACCGCCTAAATCCTGTCTGCTAAACCAACGAGTTCAGAAATGCCCATCACCCTGCCAGAGACCCTGCCCGCCTATGACGTTCTGCGGAACGAAGGCGTCATGGTCATGTCGCCCGAACGCGCGGCGCGGCAGGACATCCGTCCCTTGAAGATCGGGCTTCTGAACCTGATGCCGAAGAAGATCCAGACTGAAAACCAGTTCGCGCGCCTGATCGGGGCGACGCCCTTGCAGATCGACCTGCATCTGATCCGCATGACCGAGCATCAGACCAAGAACACCGCCGCCGAACATATGGAAACCTTCTACCGCCCCTTCCAGGAGGTGCGGGACGAAAAGTTTGACGGCCTGATCATCACCGGCGCCCCCATCGAACACCTGCCGTTTGAGGAGGTGACCTATTGGGACGAGTTGCAACAGGTCTTCGACTGGACGCAGACCCATGTGCAATCCACCTTCGGCGTCTGCTGGGGTGGGATGGCGATGATCCACCACTTCCACGGCGTGCAGAAACATCTGTTGCCGCACAAGGCCTTCGGCTGTTTTCGTCATGCGAACCTCTGCCCGACCTCGCCCTTCCTGCGCGGCTTCTCGGATGATTTCGTAATCCCGGTCAGCCGCTGGACGGAAATGCGGCAGGCCGAGATCGACGCGCATCCGGCCCTGCGCACGCTGATCGGATCGGATGAGGTCGGCCCCTGTCTGGTCGAGGACGCGTCGCATCGCGCGCTCTATATCTTCAACCATTTCGAATATGACAGCGACACGCTGAAACAGGAATATGACCGCGACATCGCGGGCGGCACGCCGATCAACGTTCCGGCGAACTACTACCCCGACGATGACCCGTCCCGCCCGCCGTTGAACCGCTGGCGCAGCCATGCCCATCTGCTCTACGGCAACTGGATCAACGAGATTTACCAATCCACCCCCTTTGATCTCAACGACATCGGACGCTGACCGCCGCGGGTCACAATCGTCTCCGGCGCTCTTGCGAAGTCGGGAATTCCGCCTAGTTTCCGCAGGATAAGGGGTGTTGCTGCGATGAAAGTGCTGGGCCTTGCCGTTCTGATCCTGCTTGTCGGTTTTGCCGCGCTGACGCTGTGGCGGGCGCAGGCTCGAGAGGCCCGCGCGCTGCGCGACACGCCGCCGACCGGGCAATTCGTCACGGTTGATGGCCTGCGGGTGCATGTGCAGGTGGCGGGCACGGGACCGGACCTCGTGCTGATCCATGGGGCATCGGGCAATCTGCGCGACTTTAGCTTTGGCCTGATGGACCGTCTGACGCCCCATTACCGCGTGCTGGCCTTTGACCGGCCCGGTCTGGGTTATTCCGATCCCCTGCCGGGTGGCCAAGCCTCGGTCGCGGCGCAGGCGGATGTGCTGCGCAAGGCGGCAGCGCAACTGGGCGCGACGCGGCCGATCCTGATGGGGCAGAGTTTCGGCGGCACGGTGGCGCTGGCCTGGGCGCTGAACCATCCGGCGGCGGCTCTGGTCATGGTCTCGGCCCCGTCACTGCCGTGGCCGGGGGGCCTCGACATCACCTACAAGCTGACCGAAACCGCCTTTGGCCGGGCGGTCTTTGTGCCGCTGGCCTCGGCGTGGTTGCCCGAAAGCTACATCGCGCGCAGCATCGACGCGGTCTTTGCCCCGCAACCCGCCCCGGCCGGCTATCTGGATCATCTGGGGCTGGATCTGACGCTGCGGCAGGGCGCGCTTTCCGCGAATGTCCAGCAGATCAACACCTTGCGGCCCCAAGTTGTCGTGATGGAGCCGCGTTTGCCGTCGCTGGCCCTGCCCATCGAATTGGTGCATGGCGATGCCGATACCATCGTACCCCTGACGATCCATTCGCTGCCGCTGTCAAAGCGCCTGCCCAACGCGCATCTGACCGTGCTGCCCGGCGTGGGCCACATGCCGCATCACACCCACCCGGAGGTCGTGCTGGCGGCCATCGACCGCGCCGCCGCCCGCGCGGGATTGCGTTAAGGGTGGCCCCGGCTAGACTGCCGTGACCGGTTTTCCAAAGGTGAACGCATGTGTGCCAAATCCACTGACCCCGCCTTGCCCTTTGACGGCGCGATTTCGCGCTTTTTCAAGAAGGACGCGCCCAAGGCGATCCGCAAACAGATCGAAAGCGCGGGCAAGGATGACATCCTGACCGAAACCTACCCCTACCGGGCCGAGATCAAGGGCAAGGATTACGACACGCAGATGGAGGGGCTGCAACGGCAGTTGGTGCGGATGCTGGCCGATCTGAAAGCCAGCGGTCAGCGACTGGTGGTGATCTTTGAAGGGCGCGATGCGGCGGGCAAGGGTGGCACCATCGACACGATGCGCGAGAACCTGAACCCGCGTGTCGCCAATGTCGTGGCCCTGCCCAAACCCAGCGAACGCGAGGCCGCGCAGTGGTATTTCCAGCGCTATATCGACTGGTTGCCCGCCAAGGGCGAAATGGCGCTGTTCGACCGCTCTTGGTACAACCGCGCGATGGTCGAGCATGTCTTCGGCTTTTGCACGCCGGATGACCGCGCGAAGTTTTTCCGGCAACTCCCTGATTTTGAACGTATGATCGTGGATGAGGGCATCATCCTCGTGAAGCTCTGGCTCGAAGTGGGGCGGGCCGAACAGTTGCGCCGTTTCCTCGCGCGGGAAAAGGACCCGCTGAAACAGTGGAAACTGTCGCCCATCGACATTGACGGCCTGGGCAAGTGGGATGAGTACTGCAAAGCCATTGACGAGACGATGGAACGCAGCCATTTCGACCATGCGCCCTGGACGGTGATCCTGTCGGATGACAAGAAACGCGCCCGCATCGCGGCGGTGCAGACCGTGCTGCATGCGGTGGACTTCAAGGGCCGTGATCTGGCCCTGATCGGCACGCCCGACCCGCTGATCTGTGGCGGGCCGGGGCTGCGCCCGAAAGGATGAGATGAAGCGCGGCTATCACCACGGCAATCTTCGGCAGGCATTGGTCGAGGCCGCACTGACCCTGATCGCGGAGCGCGGTCCCACGGGCTTTACCCTGTCCGAGGCCGCCAAACAGGCCGACGTGACCCCCGCCGCCGTCTATCGCCACTTCGCCGGGCGCGAGGATTTGTTGGCCGAGGTGGCGCGCCAGGGCTATGACATCTTCGCCGCGCTGATGGAATATGCCTATGACGACGGCAAGCCTTCGGCCTTGGCGGCGTTTGAATCGACGGGGCGGGCCTATCTGGCCTTCGCGCGGAAGTATCCCGGTCATTACATGGCGATGTTCGAAAGCGGGCTGTCGCTGAACGCCTTTCCCGATCTGGCGCTTGTCGCCGAAAAGGCGCGGTCCGTGCTGGAAAAGGCCGCCGCGAAACTGTCTGAACAGATGCCCGAAAGCCGCCGTCCGCCGCCCGCGATGTTTTCGGCCCATGTGCTGGCGATGTCGCATGGCGTGGTGGAACTTTACATGCGCGGCGCGCCGGGGGCCAAATCGCCCTTCCCGCCCGAGGATCTGCTGGAGGCCGGGATCGGCATCTACCTGCGCGGATTGGGGCTTCTGCCGCCGGATTGCTAGAACCAGCCCTGCCCGTCGATATCTCCCAAGCTGATCCCCTTGCGGTGCAGGCGGTCCAGCACCTTCTGCAGGCTTTCGGCGCGGTCTTCTAGGCAATGCTGGCGCAGATACCATGTGACAAAGCGGTCATGCGGCCAGTCGCGCGACAGCGCGGCGGTGATGGCCTCGGGCAGTTTGGCCGGGTTGGTCAGGGTGATGACGTTCTGCGGAAAATCCACCTGCCCCGCCACCACGGCCGGTTTGCGGTGCAGGAAACCTTCAAAGGCCACGGCAGAGGTGACCGTCACCACACAGGCGCAGACGTCAAGGATATCGTGGATCGAGGCGTCGGTGACATGCACCCCCGCGCCGGGGTCATGCAGGGCGGCCAGCGCCTCAACCTCCTCTAGGCTGTTCTTGGGGTGGGGTTTGATGACCACGGGACGCGCCCCACGGGCCGCGATGGTAGCGCGAGCAAGGTCCAGAACGCCTGCATAATGAACCTGATGCGGCGGAATGTTGAAGCCCTGTGCAAAGAAAGCGAGGCAACCTGTTGGGATCGCCTCCTCTCCACGCTCCCGCTGGCCGAATTTGCTGAAGTTGCGCCCGGCGAATTGTGCGCGCAGCCTGTCGGTGAAGCGGGTGGCAAAGGCGTCCT
>JAIXPH010000040.1 GCA_027486345.1 Paracoccaceae bacterium | reverse complement strand
GTGCAGATGGCCCGTCTTCAACCCTTCTTCCCGAAGAGCCATGGCAAACCCCGCGTCGATGACCGGCGCGTGCTGAGCGGGATTATCTTCATCAATCGTAATGGCTTGCGGTGGTGCGATGCGCCTCGGGAGTATGGCCCGCCGAAGACCCTCTACAACCGTTGGAAGCGGTGGAGCGACAAGGGTGTTTTCGCCCGGATGATGGCTGGGCTGGCCGCCGAGGCCGCCGTCCCGAAGACGGTGATGATTGACGCGACCTATCTCAAGGCACACCGCACGGCGACCAGCCTGCGGTCGAAAAAGGGGGGCCAGGCGACCAGAGGGGCCGTCTGATCGGCCGAACCAAGGGCGGCATGAACACCAAGCTGCACGCCGTCAGCGACGCCGATGGTCGCCCGATCCGCTTCTTCATAACCGCAGGCCAGGTCAGCGACTATACCGGCGCGGCGGCCCTGCTGGGCAGCTTGCCAAAGGCGGAGTGGTTGCTGGCCGACCGGGGCTATGACGCCGACTGGTTCAGAGATGCGTTGAAAGACAAGGGGATAAAGCCTTGCATCCCAGGCCGGAAATCCCGTGGAAAGCCAATCAAGCACGACAAGCGTCGTTACAAACGCCGTAACCGGATCGAGATCATGTTCGGGCGGCTCAAGGACTGGCGACGGGTCGCAACGCGATACGACCGGTGCCCGAAGGTCTTCCTGTCCGCCATCGCCCTCGCGGCAACTGTCATTTTCTGGCTATGAAGCGAGAACGAGTCCTGACCCTACCAAACATGCAAGCGCCGGTGCGGAACATGCAACGGCATTTGCAGGTTCCGCCGCCCTTGACCGATTGGTAAAATTGCAGTTGGCCGCGTCAGACTGTGCCGGTCAGACCCTTTGCGCCCAATAAAATAAGGCGCTCGAAGCGCCCTTGAACGGCCCTTTAAGGCCCCGCCAAACCACCCGTTTTAAACGCCGCCGCCGCGCCTGGTGCCCCGCACCAGCCCCTCAGCGCCGTTCACTGCAAAACTTCCCATCCGCCCCTCGCCGCCGCGCCCACGCGCGTAAACCCCTTATTTCCTTGCCCATCCGCCCTCTTCCGCCCCGTTCCGTCCTCTTCCGCCCTCACTGTAAAACTCAGTGTCCGCACTCACCCCCGGCGCGACTTGTCCACAAGAGATTTCGCAGAATTTGCTTTACAGGCTTTCGCTTCGGGCGCAGCATCAATATCTGGTAATGATTGAGTCCGGTGACACCGTTTCTTGCCGGACACCCAGCCTGTAGCGGACTCGTCGCTGCCATGGGCTTTATGATGGGGCCGGACCATGTCGCTGACTGAAGACTTCCTTTCGACCGACGATCTGCACCCGATCGACATCGTTGAAACGCTGGCAGAACACCATGCATGGGAGTTCGACCGGGTGACGGATGACCAGATCGCCATGGCGGTCGAAGGTCTGTGGCGCACCTATTCGCTCACGCTCGCATGGTCGGCCCAGGATGAGACCCTGCGCCTGATCTGCACCTTCGAGTTGGAACCGCCCGAAGACCGTCTGCCGGCGCTCTATGATGTTCTGAACCGGTGCAATGATATGGTCTGGACCGGCGCTTTCACCTTCTGGACCGACCAACGGCTGATGGTCTGGCGGCAGGGCCTGCCGCTGGTGGGCGTGATGGGCGTGAACCCCGATCAGATCGACCGGATGATCGGTCAGGCGGTGATGGCGGCCGAACGGTTCTACCCGGCGTTCCAACTGGCCGTCTGGGGTGACCAATCCCCGGCCGAGGCGATGAAGGTCGCCATTGCCGAGGCTTACGGGCGCGCATAACCTCTGCCCCTGAAAAACGGGGGTGCGGATGACGCTGGAACGTGTGGCCCAAGGCGGGCTGGTTCTTCTGGGATGTGGCAAGATGGGGTCGGCCCTGCTGGCGGGCTGGCTGAAGGCGGGTGTTCCCGCGGCCTCGGTCTGGGTGATCGAGCCGAACCCTTCGGACTGGCTGACCGCCACGGGCGTGCATCTGAACGCCGGGGTTCCGCTTGCGCCCGCTGTCGCTCTGCTGGCCGTGAAGCCGCAGATGATGGGTGCAGCGCTGCCCGCACTTCAGGCGCTGGGCAATGGGCAGACGCTCTTCGTCTCCATCGCGGCCGGAACCACCATCGCGGCGTTTGAGGCAGCCCTTGGCGCTGAGACGCCCATCGTGCGGACCATGCCCAACACGCCCGCCATGGTGAACCGGGGGATCACGGCACTGTGCCGCAACGGGCATGTGTCGGAGGCCGACATGGCCTTGGCGGTGGATCTGATGGCGGCGGTCGGCCAGACCGTCATTCTGGACGGCGAGCATCAGATTGACGCTGTCACCGCCGTGTCCGGCTCTGGCCCCGCCTATGTGTTCCACCTGATCGAGGCCTTGGCTGCGGCGGCAGAGGCGGCGGGACTGTCGCCCGAGGTGTCCATGCAACTCGCCCGGGCCACGGTCTGCGGGGCGGGGGAACTGGCGCATCAATCGCCCGAGTCGGCGGCGCAACTCAGGATCAACGTCACCTCACCGGGCGGGACCACGGCGGCGGCGCTGGCGGTGTTGATGCCGGAGCTGCCGGGGCTGATGACCCGGGCGGTTATGGCGGCGGCGGATCGTGGGCGGGAGTTGGGGAAATGACGATCACCTATGACGATTTCGCGGCGGTGGATATCCGCGTCGGTCGCATCACCCGCGCCGAGCCCTACCCGGAGGCGCGCAAACCCGCCATCAAGCTGTGGGTCGATTTCGGGGCAGAGATCGGCGAACGCAAATCCTCGGCCCAGATCACGCGGCATTACACGCCCGAAGGGTTGGTGGGCCGCCAAGTGCTTGGCGTGGTGAATTTCCCGCCGCGCCAGATTGGCAAGTTCGTGTCCGGGGTGCTGGTTCTGGGCCTGCCCGATGCCGACGGTGAGGTCGTGCTGATCGGCCCCGGCCATGATGTGCCGCTGGGTGGAAAGCTGTTCTGATGCGCCTGCTTGTCACCCGCCGCATGCCCGATGTCGTGATTGCCGCCGCCCGTTCCAGATTCGAGGTGACCGTGCGGGATGTGGAGTCAGAGGTGCTGACGCCCGACGAACTCCGCGCCGCCTTGCAGGATTTTGACGTGGTGTTGCCGACACTGGGAGACCGCTTTTCGGCACAGGTCTTTGCCGATGTGCCCGCGCCCCGCTGCCGCCTGCTGGCGAATTTCGGCGTGGGCTTCAACCACATCGACGTCGTCGCCGCTGCCGCTGCCGGAGTGGCGGTGACCAACACGCCCGGGGCGGTCACCGATGCCACCGCCGATATCGCGCTGTCCCTGATCCTGATGACCGCGCGGCGCCTGGGCGAAGGTGAACGCATTCTGCGCGCGGGTCAGTGGCAGGGCTGGGGGCCGACGCAGATGCTTGGCACGCATGTGACGGGCAAGACCGTCGGCATCATCGGCATGGGCCGCATCGGCAAGGCCATCGCGCGGCGCTGTCACTTCGGTTTCGGGATGCAGGTGATCTTCCACAACCGGTCCGCCGTCGCGGACGCGGATGTTCCAGCCCGGCAGGTGACACTGGACCAGGCGATGGGGGCCGATTTCGTCGTGGTCGCCGTGCCGGGCGGGGCGGCGACTCATCACCTGATCGGGGCAGGGGCCTTTGCCGCGATGAAACCCACCGGCATCTTCGTCAACATCGCACGGGGCGATGTGGTGGATGAAACCGCCCTTATCGCGGCCTTGCAGGCGGGACGCATCGCCGGGGCGGGTCTGGATGTCTATGAATTCGAACCGCAGGTGCCGCCCGCGTTGATGGCGGTGCAGAACGTCACCTTGCTGCCGCATCTGGGCACCGCCTGTCTGGAGGTGCGGCAGGCTATGGGCCTGATGGCGGTGGACAATCTTGTCGCCCATCTGGAGGGTCGTCCTCTGCCCAACCGAGTGAACTGACCGTGGCGGGGGTGCGGTGATCATCTCTCCCTCCCGGCGGTTCGTGTTCCTGCACATCCCCAAGACAGGGGGAACGGCGCTGACCCTCGCGCTCGAGTCGCGGGCGCGGGCGGATGACATCCTGATCGGGGACACGCCCAAAGCCCGCGCGCGCAAGCGGCGGCTGGCCGCACTGACCCCGGCGGGGCGGTTGTGGAAACATTCGACCTTGGCCGATGTGGCCGGTGTGGTGCCGCAGGATCTGACCGGCTGGTGCGTTCTGACGCTGGTGCGAAATCCTTGGGACCGTCTGCTGTCCTATTATCATTGGCTGCGGGCGCAGTCCTTTGACCACAGCGCCGTCACCTTGGCCAAGACCTTGGACTTCAGTGCGTTTCTGAACCATCCGTCCACGCGCGCCGCCTTTGCCGCCTGGCCTGCCGCCGCCTATACGCGCGATGCCACCGGGGTGGACCGGGTGACGCTGGCCGCGCGGGTCGAACGTCTGGAGGTCGAGTTGGCCCCGCTGTGGGACCATCTGGGCTTTCGCCTGACCATCCCCCGCGCCAATGAGAGCGACCGCCCCCGCGATTGGCGGCCCGCCTATTCCGACGCCGATGCCGCGCTGGTTGCCACGCTCTGCGCCGAAGATATTTCCCGATTTGGATACAGTTTTGACGGATTGTTCACGCATCAAGGGTGACATGCCTTGATGCTGACACCGCCTTTCCGTCGCGGCGTCATTCTCGACTGTTGATTTCAGGATGTAACGTTCAGGCAGGTGGTGTTGGTATGCTGTGGCTCGATAAATCTCGGATGGATGACAATGCGTCTGCCGTGGTGGCAGAAGGGCTTTATGCCCTGACGCCGGTGGCGACGCCGCTCGGTTGGGTGCGGGCAGGGTCACTGGTGCCGGGGGCAGAGGTGTTGACCTTTGACGGTGGGCCGGTTCGGGTGGCTTCGCTGTCCACGCATCGGCTGGACCCGCGCACGCCGCGCGCCGCCTGGCCCTTGCAGGTGCCGATGGATGTGCTGGGCAACACCGACCCTGCCGTGCTGCTGCCGGAACAGGGCGTGATGCTGGACAGCGATCTGGCCGAAGAGATGTATGGCGAACCCTTCGTGACCGTGCCCGCCTCGGCGCTGGAAGGGTGGCGCGGGATTTTCCGGGTGCCGCCGCTGGCACAGACGGTCGTCAAGCTGGCCTTCGACACCCCGGCGCTGATTTACGCCGGGGGGGATATGGTCGTGGTCTGTCCGGGCCTGCCGATGCTGTCGATGGCGCATGGCGATCTGGCAACCTCTGTCCCGCCCTTGGGCCCTGCCGCTGCGCGCCATCTTGTCGGCTGCATGATTGCGGCAGAGGCGCACGAACTGGCCCGCCACCAAAGGGCGGGCTGAGGTTCGCGTCACGCCGCCTGTGCGGCACCGGCGGCAGGATAGAAGCCCCGCCCTGTGGCCGCCATGTCGCGCAGCATCTGCGGCGTGGTGAAGCGGTCGCCTTGGGTGGCGGTCAGGTGATCGCACACCTCGACCGCGCGGGCAGCCCCGATGATGTCCAGCCAGCCGAAGGGACCGCCCGACCACGGCGCGAAGCCCCAGCCAAGGATCGCGCCCACGTCGCCTTCGCGGATGTCGGTCAGGACGCCATCCTCCAAAGCGCGTACAGCCTCAAGCACTTGGGCCATCAGCAGGCGGTGCTGCACGGTGGTCAGGTCGGGTTGGGTGTCGGCCACAGGATATTGCGCGGCCAGACCGTCCCACAACCCCTCACGCTTGCCGGTCGCGTCATAGGCGTAGAAGCCTGCATTGGCCTTTTTGCCCATGCGCCCTTGGTCGGCCATCCAGAACAAAACCGCATCCACCGCGCCATCGGGATAGGCATCGCCCATCGCCGCCTTGGTCGCCTTGGCGATTTTCACCCCAAGGTCGATCGAGGTTTCATCGACCAGTTGCAGCGGACCCAGCGGCATCCCCACCAGTTTGGCCGCGTTTTCGATCAGCGCAGGCTCCACCCCTTCGGCGACCATGCGGATGCCTTCGTTGATGTAGGGGATGATACAGCGGTTGGCGTAGAAGAAGCGCGCGTCATTCACCACGATGGGCGTCTTGCGGATTTGCCGGACGAAATCCAGCGCCTTGGCCACGGCGGTGTCATTGGTTTCCTTGCCCCGGATGATCTCCACCAGTGCCATCTTGTCCACCGGGCTGAAGAAGTGGATGCCGATGAAGTTCGCGGGGCGTTGGCTGGCCTTGGCGAGGCCGGAGATCGGCAGGGTAGAGGTGTTGGTGGCAAAGATACAGTCGGTGCCGACGGCGGCTTCGACCTTGGCGGTCACCTCGGCCTTGACCTTGGGGTCTTCGAACACGGCTTCGACGATCAGGTCACAGCCCGACAGCGCCGCGTAATCGGTGGTGGCGGTGATGCGGGCGAGGACTTCGGCCTTTTTCTCCGCCGTCACCTTGCGGCGCTGGATGCCCTTGTCCAGCAAACCTTCGGAATGGGCCTTGCCGCGATCCGCCGCCTCTTGTGTGGAGTCGATCAGGACAACCTCAATCCCCGCATTCGCGCTCACATAGGCGATGCCCGCCCCCATCATGCCCGCACCGATCACACCCAGCTTTTTGACAGACTGATCCGCCACCTTCGGCCGGTTCGCGCCCTTCTCCAGCGCTTCCTTGTTGATGAACAAGGACCGGATCATCGCGGTGGAGGACGGGTTCATCAGGACCGAGGTGAAGTGCCGTGCCTCGATCTTCAGGGCGGTGTCAAAGGGGACAAGCGCCCCTTCATAGACCGCCGCCAGCAAGGCCTTGGCCGCCGGATAGACGCCCATCGTCTTGCCCATCACCATGGCCGATGCGCCAACAAAGGTCATAAAGCCCGCCGGGTGATAGGGCGCACCGCCGGGCAGTTTGTAGCCCTTGGCGTCCCAGGGTTTGACCAAATCCGCCTCTTTCGCCGACAGCACCCAGTCCTTGGCGCGGGCAAGCAAATCCCCGGGTGCCACAACCTCATCAATCAGGCCCGCCGCCTTGGCGGATTTGGGGTCTGACAGCTTGCCCTCCAGCAGGAAGGGGGCCGCCATCATCGCGCCCATCTTGCGCACAAGGCGGGTGGTGCCGCCCGCGCCGGGGAAGATGCCGACCATGATTTCCGGCAGGCCGATCTTGGCCTTGGGGTTGTCGGCGGCGATGATGCGGTGGCACGAGAGCGGCAGTTCAAGCCCGATCCCCAACGCCGTGCCGGGCAGGGCCGCGACGATGGGCTTGCCGCCCTTCAGCGTCTTGGGGTCCATCCCCGCGCGTTCGATCTTGCGCAACACCGTGTGCATGGTCATCACGCCGTCAAAGATCGCCTTGGCCCCGCCTGCACGCATCTGGGCGATGACGTTCAAATCCATCCCGCCGGCAAAGTCCTTCTTGCCAGAGGTCAGGATCACCCCCTTTACCCCCGCATCCGCCAGTGCCTGATCGATCAGCTCCGACAGCAAGGCGAAGGCATCGGTGGACATGACGTTCATGGACTTTGCCTTGACGTCCCATGTGATGGTGGCGACGCCATCGGCATCCACGGAATAGGTGAAATCGGTCATGGGGTCTCTCCGTAAGGGGTGCCGTCGCGGTGCAGGTAGCGGCGCTTTGGGCCGTCCTTTTCCGTGACAAGATCATGGTCGGTGTAATGGATGCGGTCGCGCTCGCTGCGCGTGCCGATGACAATGTAACGCGCCGGGGCGTCGAATCGGTTGTCCAGACGGTGGCCGACCGGGTGGCCCGCAGGCCAAGCGGCGGCATCGCCTGCGGTCAGGGTGGTTTCGTGATCTTCGACAAGGACCACCTGACCCGACAGCATCAGGATCATCTCATCCTCAGCCTCATGCCAGTGACGATGGCCCGAGGAGGAGCCGGGCGGCAGTTCTTCAATGAACGCACCGAATTGGGTCAGCCCGCCGGGGTCAGAGAGCAGCTGATACCGATAGGGGCCCGGACCGGGGCCAAGGATCGGATGGGTCGGATTGTCAGTCGCCCAATCCGGCAAGGTCAGCAATCCGCGCGGATGGCCCAAGGGGGGCAAGCGCGGCAGGATGGCATCCTGCGGGGTTTCGGCATAGGGGCGGCCATCGTGGCGGGTGAATGTGGCCGTCGTCCCGGCCATCGCCACCATCAGGTCCACATCGGAATAGGTGGCGACCTCTGCCGCCGCCTTGGTGCCGATCACCAGAAACCGCGCCTCAGAGTCGGTCTGGTTCACGAAGCAATGCCCATCTGCAACGCCCGCCGGAAAGCAGGCGACATCGCCGGGATGCATCACCGCGCAGCCGCCATCCTGCACCAAAGTGCATTGCCCTTGGGTCACCATGACCAACTCATCTTCAACCCGGTGCCAATGCCGCAGCGAGGAGCGCGCGCCGGGGGCGAGGATGACCAGATTGACGCCAAACTGCGTCAACCCGCCCGCCTGTGCCAAACGCTGCGACGACCGGCCCGCCATCATCGCCGCAAAGGGTGCGGGATAGATCGAACTGGTCCGGATCGGAACAGCGCCCATGTCGATCACCGGCATGGGTCACACCCGCTCGATGATCGTGGCGGCCCCCATGCCGCTGGCGATGCAGAGGGTGGCAAGCCCCACGCCTTTGCCCGAACGCTCCAACTCATCCAGCAAGGTGCCGATGATGATCGCCCCAGTGGCCCCCAGCGGATGGCCCATGGCGATGGAACCGCCGTTGGGATTGACCTTGGCCGGGTCCACGTCAAACGCCTGCATGAAGCGCAAGACGACCGAGGCGAAGGCTTCGTTCACCTCAAAGAGGTCAATGTCATTGATGGTCATGCCCGCATCGCGCAGGATCTTTTCGGTCACCGGGACAGGGCCGGTCAGCATGATGGTCGGATCAGTGCCGATCTTGGCCGTGGCGCGGATGCGGGCGCGGGGTTTCAGGCCGTGCGCCTGCCCGAATTCGGCGTTGCCGATCAGGATCGCCGCCGCGCCATCCACGATGCCCGACGAATTGCCCGCGTGGTGGATGTGGTTCACCCGTTCCAGATGCGGGTATTTCAGCAGGGCCACCTTGTCGAAACCGGGCATGGATTCGCCCATATCCTTGAAGCTGGCCTTCAGCGCGCCAAGGGTCTGCATATCCGTGCCGGGGCGCATGTATTCGTCATGGCTCAGGATCGGCAGGCCGTTCTGATCGGTGATGGTGATGACAGAGCGGGCAAAGCGGTTGTCGGCCCAAGCCGCCGCCGCGCGGCGTTGGGATTCCACGGCCAAAGCGTCAGCCTGATCGCGGGTGAAACCGTATTCGGTGGCGATGATATCCGCTGAAATCCCCTGCGGCACGAAATAGGTTTTCATCGCCAGCGTGGGATCAACGGCAATCGCCGCCCCGTCCGATCCCATCGCGACCCGGCCCATCATCTCGACCCCGCCCGCGATATAGGCCTGCCCGGCGCCGCCCTTGATCTGGTTGGCGGCAAGGTTCACCGCCTCCATGCCCGAGGCGCAAAAGCGGTTGATGGCCAGACCGGGGATGGATTCATCCAAGTCCGACAGCAGCACCGCCGACCGCGCAAGGCAGCCGCCCTGTTCGCCCACCTGCGTGACATTGCCCCAGATGACGTCCTCGACCGCATGGCCGGTCAACCCGTTGCGGTCCTTGACCGCGTTCAGGATTTTCGCCGACAGCGCGACCGAGGTGAGTTCATGCAGCGCCCCATCAGCGCGACCCTTGCCACGCGGAGAGCGGACGGCGTCATAGATATAGGCTTCGGTCATGGTCGTCTCCTTACGCCCGGTCGGCGGGGTTGCCGGGCATCATGTCATAGGGGTGTTTCCAGCCGGGCAGGTCCGCGATGCGGGACAGCCAGCGGCTGATATGCGGCCAGTCGGCACGCGCGAATCCAAAGGGTTCGGGGTAATAGAGGTAGGAACAACAGGCGATGTCGGCGATGGTGACAGCGTCACCCACCATCCAGTCGCGTGTCGTAAGGTGGCCTTCCAAGACCTTGAACGCGGCCATCAGGCGGCCTTGCTGAAACGGGATCACGCCTTCGGGGCGCTTGTCGGCGTGCAGGAAATTCATCAGAAAGCGCACCATCCCGGCCTGCGAGGACAGTTTGTGATTGTCCCACAGGACCCAGCGCAGCACCTCGGCCCGTTCGGCAGGGGTGGTGCCGCCGAGTTTTCCGGTGCGTTCCACCGCGTCGAACTGGATCACGCCGGATTGCGTCAGGATGCGGTCGCCATCGACCAGAACCGGAACCTCGCCCATCGCATTCAGCTTGCGGAATTCCGGGGTGCGGGTTTCGCCGTTGAAGAAATCGACAAAGACCGGCTGCCAGTCGATCCCGGCAAGGGTCAGCGTCAGCGCGGCCTTGTAGGCGTTGCCGCTTTCGCCGAAGCAATAGAGTTGCGCTGTCATCCTTCCCTCCCGTTCCAACCGTCGCCGGGGGGCCTTCTGCCCCCCGAACCCCCCGAGTATATTTGAGCAGAGAAAACGCAGGCGCGCGGGGGATCAGCGCTTGCGGTCGTCCAGTTCCGAATTGAACAGCCTGAGCCGGTGGGTCAGGTTGTCCTTGTCCGTGACGCTGTCGAAATGTTCGAACAGGAACGACAACGCCTCGCCCTCATCCAAGCCCGCCTCGGCCGAGAAACGTTTCAGTCTGCGGTAACCGTCTTCTGTCATGGCGACGGGAAAGCGGCGGGTCAGGCGGAAACGTTTGGGCATGGCGGGCTCCTTGGGCTGCGGCCAAAGGTTAGAACGCTGCGGCGTCGAGGGCCATCACCGTTTCCGCACCGGTCTGGATGCGGGCAAGGTGCATGCCCACAGCGGGCAGGTGACGGGCCATGTAATAGCGCCCAGTGGCGATCTTGGCCTGCAGGAAGTCTTTGTCCCCGCGCCCCTGATCCAGCGCGGCATAGGCGGCCTTTGCCATGCGCGCCCACATCAGGCCAAGGCAGACATGGCCCATCAGGTGCATGAAGTCATAAGACCCGGCCAGCGCGTTGTTGGGGTTCTTCATGCCGTTCTGCATGAAATACATCCCCGCCGCCTGCATGTCCTTGGATGCCTGCTTCAGCGGATCGGTGAAGCCCTTCATCCGCTCATCGCCTTCGGTTTCCTTGATGAAGGCTTTGACCATGTCAAAGAAGGCCATGATGTGCTTGCCCCCATCGGCGGCGAGTTTGCGCGCCACGAGGTCCAGCGCCTGAATGCCATTCGCGCCCTCGTAGATCATAGCGATCCGGGCATCGCGGGCGAATTGGGACATGCCCCATTCTTCGATATAGCCATGCCCGCCATAGACCTGTTGCGCTGCCACGGCCATCTCAAAGCCCTTGTCGGTCTGAAAGCCCTTGATGACCGGGGTCAGCAAGGACACCAGCCCTTCGGCAGCGGCGTCGCCTTTGCGGTGGCTGGCGTCGATCAGCGAGGCCCCCCAGAAGGTTAGCGCACGGGCCCCTTCGACGAAGGATTTCTGGTCCATCAGGTTGCGGCGGATATCGGGGTGGACGATCAACGGATCAGCGGGGCCTGTCGGGTTCTGCGCCCCCGTCACGGCGCGGCCTTGCAGTCGATCCTTGGCGTAGTCGAGGGCGTTCTGATACGCCGCCTCGGCCACGGCATAGCCTTGCAGGCCAACGCCGATACGCGCTTCGTTCATCATGGTGAACATGGCGCGCATGCCTTTGTGCAACTCGCCCAACAGATAACCCGTCGCGCCATCATAGTTCATCACGCAGGTGGCGTTGCCGTGAATGCCCATCTTTTCTTCGATTTTGCCGACCGACAGGGCATTGCGTGCGCCAAGGCTGCCATCGGCATTCACAAGGAATTTCGGCACGATGAACAGCGACACGCCCTTGGTGCCCTCACCCCCGCCCGGTGCCTTGGCCAGCACCAGATGGATGATGTTTTCGGCCAGATCATGTTCCCCGGCCGAGATGAAGATCTTCTGCCCGGTGATCTTGTAGCTGCCATCCGCCTGCGGTTCGGCCTTGGTCCGCATCAGGCCAAGGTCGGTGCCGCAATGCGGTTCCGTCAGGTTCATCGTGCCGGTCCAGTCGCAGGACACCATCTTGGGCAGGTAGGTGGCTTTCTGCTCCGCCGTGCCATGGACATGGATCGCGGAATAGGCTCCGTGGGTCAGGCCCTGATACATGTTGAAGGCCATGTTGGCCGAGACGAACATCTCCCCAACCGCTGTGCCCATCAGGTAGGGCAGACCTTGACCGCCATATTCGGGATCACAATCCAGCGCCGTCCAGCCGCCCTCTTTCACCTGCCGAAACGCGGCATCAAAACCCTTTGGCGTGCGCACAACGCCGTTTTCCAGATGGCACCCCTCACGGTCGCCGACAGCGTTCAGCGGCTCCAGCACCTCTGAGGCCAGTTTGCCCGCCTCTTCCAGCACGGCGGAGGTGAAGCCTGCATCCAGATCGGCATAGCCGGGGATATCCGATCCGGTCACGTTCAGTACGTCATGCAGCAGGAATTGCATGTCCTGCACGGGGGCGGTGTAGCGGGTCATCGTGGGCTCCTCCGTTAAATCATCATTCCGCGGCGTTGCGGAAACCGGCGAGGACGCTTCCGCCCCACGCCATCTGTTCTTTCAATTCGGCAATCGCTTCGTCCAACTCGGCGCGCTGACGCTCCATCTGCGCGAGACGGTCGGCGGCCAGCTCATAGGTCCGGCGCAACTGTGCCTCTTGCTGGCCGGGGGCGCGGTCATACATGTCCAGAAGCTGGCGGATGTCTTCGAGGCTGAAGCCGAAACGCTTGCCGCGCAGGATCAGTTTCAGACGGGCGCGGTCGCGATAGGTGTAAAGCCGCGCCGTGCCGCGCCGCAGGGGGGCGATCAGCTCTTTCGCCTCATAGAAGCGCAGCGTGCGCGGCGTGACGTCAAAGGCGTCGCACATCTGGCGGATGTTCAGCAGGTCATCCTTGGTGGGGATCGGGGCAGTCATCGGCGGTCATCCCTGGCAATCCGGTCAGGACCATAGTTTGGCCCTTTCCCCGGAGGTTACCAGACAAGTTGACGCGCACGTAAACGTAACGTGGCGTCACGAGGGAGCGCCACAGCCGAGGGTGACGCGATGTCAGCCGTCCGCGTCGGGCAGGCGGCCCAGTTCGGCCTCAGCCGTGTCGCGCAGCGCCTTGAGATCAGCGAGCGAGCTTTCCAACTCTGCCTGTTGCCGCGCGAGTTCGGCCAACTGCCGGTCGGCCAGCGCAATCCATGTCTCCAACTGCGGGCGGGTGCCCTTCTGGCGATAGATCAGCAGCCATTGGCGGATTTCCTCGAGGCTGAAGCCGAACCGCCGCCCGCGCAGGATCAGCGTCATCCGCGCCACCTCACGCGGGCCGTAGAACCGGGCGCGGCCCTCTTTCTCGGGCGAGAGGAGTTCGATGTACTCGTAATAACGCAGGGTGCGCGGGGTCACGTCGAACTTGGCGCACATTTCCTTGAAGGACAGGCGGACGGTATCGGACATGGCGGACCTCATACGTGATGCCAGACCATAGGCGGCGGACCGGGGCCGCGCAACATGCCGCGGGGCGGGGGTGGGCCTTGCACATTCCGCCGCGCACGGGGATCATATGGTCCAGAGGGCCAAACATGACAGATATCGACAAGATCGCCCATGCCTTCATCTCGGCCCTGCCACATGCGGCGGCGCTGGGGATGCAGATCACCAGCATCGGCGACGGGGTGGTGGTGATGACGATGCCATGGGACGCGCGCTTTGTCGGCGATCCGGCGACGGGGGTGCTGCATGGCGGTGCGGTGTCGTCGCTCTTGGACACAGCATCCGGTGCGGCGGTGATGTGCCATCCGGCGGCGCCCGTGTCCACCGCCACGCTGGACCTGCGGATCGACTACTTCCGCCCCGCCACGCCGCGCCAGACCATCACTGCCCGCGCCGAATGCTACCACGTCACCCGCTCGGTCGCCTTTGTGCGCGTCACCGCGACGGATGAGGACGCCACCCGCCCCGTGGCCGCCGCAACCGGGGCCTTCACGCTGGACCGGCCAAGGGGGCTGACATGACGCGCGCCAAACCCGAACCCGTGCAGGTCATCAAACACCGCCGCGACGCCGCGCTGAAGGCGCTGACGGCGGGGGTGCCCTTCATCCAATACCTCGGCATCCAGTTTGACCGCCGGGGGGATGAGCTGACGGCGATCCTGCCCTTTGACCCCAAACTGATCGGCAACCCCGCGCTGCCTGCCCTGCATGGCGGGGTGACGGCCTCGTTCCTTGAGGTGGCGGCGATCATCGAACTGGCATGGTCCACCCTGTGGGAGGGGATGGAGCAAGGCCAGATCGACCCGTCCGAGATCGGCACCAGCCCGCTGCACCTGCCAAAGACGATTGATTTCACGGTGGATTACCTGCGGTCCGGGTTGCCGCGCGACGCCTATGCACGGGCGAGGGTCAACCGCTCCGGCCGCCGTTATGCGAGCGTGCATGTCGAGGCCTGGCAAGACAACCGAAGCCGGTTGTTCGCGCAGGGGACGGGGCATTTTTTGATGCCGGGGGAGTGAGGGGGACCAGTAACGAACCCTGGTCAATACCTACGCGGCTAAGGCGAGGCGGTGCAGGTCCCGTGTTTCAATACCTACCTCAATCACCTGAGCAACAGTGTTGATCAAGTTAAGTTTTGGACCAATGTCAGCCACTCGCTTAGTCACTGCAAAGCCTTTAGGCGGGGCATCGCCCCGACTAATGTCAGCCATCTTCACGAAAACAGAGTTGATTGAGTTTCCTTGGGCGCTGAAAGTATCGAACGCTATCAACCCTTGGCTAGTCGTAACGACCGCGCTGAACTCGTGTGAAGCTGTGGACTCACCGAACAGGTGTACACGCCGTTCCACTTGGCAACCAGCAAAGGCACGCTCAAGTTTGTCCCACAGTTCAAGGTCAATCTGACGCATATTTTGATGCAATGAACGATTTACGGTCTCGTCCACCACTTCCTTCATCAAGTTTGCCATGGTGACGATGGCACCCCGAAGTTGATCAGCGTGTACCCGTAGATACAGCATCGTGCCGCCGTCAAACTTAGCGCCGTATCGCGCGCAACGCTCTCTCGCAACCCGGCTGAAGATTGGTTCACTAAATGCACCAGACGTGACTTCGAACAGGGCCGCTCCATCATCGGTAACCATGAAGGTTTCACCGCCACCTTCGGGACAGATTGTTACCGTCGCTGAACTTCCGCTCGGCAAGACTACTGGCATGTCTACACGGAAACGTCCGTGGACATATGACAAGGAAACGAGCGAGCGAATTGCTGTTTCCAAGGTCGCCGAGCGGCCACCAGCGTCACTATGCTGTTCTAGAACAATTGCTTGGGCTGCCATTGCGGTTCTTCAACCTCGCTTAGATCGACAATATGCAACAGTTTGCCGCATTTTTCCATCGCTGCACGAAAGTCTTGCGGCATGTCACCTATTGGACGCGCTACAGGCAAATCCAAGCCGCTACCAAACAGTTCACGAATGTCTAGGGTCAGGACTCGTTCTCGCTTCATAGCCAGAAAATGACAGTTGCCGCGAGGGCGATGGCGGACAGGAAGACCTTCGGGCACCGGTCGTATCGCGTTGCGACCCGTCGCCAGTCCT
>JAIXPH010000062.1 GCA_027486345.1 Paracoccaceae bacterium | reverse complement strand
CGCCCGTCACCGCCCCGTCGTCATCATCACCTCCAACAATGAAAAAGAACTGCCCGACGCCTTCCTGCGCCGCTGTTTCTTTCACTACATCCGCTTTCCAGACATCGACACCCTGCGCGCCATCGTCCGGGTCCATTTCCCCGACATCAAGGAGGCGCTGCTGACCGCCGCCCTGACGCAGTTCTATGAGGTGCGTGAGGCACCGGGGCTGAAGAAGAAACCCTCCACCTCCGAGGTGCTGGATTGGCTGAAACTCCTGCTGGCCGAGGATCTGACGCCCGAAGACCTGCGCCGAGACGGCAAGTCGCTGCTGCCGCGCCTGCATGGGGCGCTCTTGAAGAACGAACAGGATGTGCACCTGTTCGAGCGTCTGGCCTTCATGGCGCGGTCGGGGCGCTGAGGCCGGATTGTGGCCGTGCCAATTGTGGCATGTTCGATTCCATCCTGCCGCCGAATCGCCTTAATTGCGGCAGGGTTGGCCATGGTTTTGCCACAATGCGATAACGAAAAGCCCGATTTACGTCGTATTTAGAAACAATCCGTGATAATCGCCGGGCAAATGTGGTAAGTGGCACGGATGTTGCTGCCACAGGTGGTAGGGGCCCTGCCGCGCAGATTCCCCGCAATTGACACCGCCCTGCCCTGATACCGACACTCGGTATCTGTTCTTTGGTCTGTACTCGCCCCAGACCTACTCATCGGTGTCCATGTCTCGTGCTTTGCCCATAAACTCTGCCTGTTCCGCGGTTTGCGCCCGCCGGACCGCGGGGGCTTGGGCCACGGCCATCGCGGCACCTTCGATGCGCAGGACACGGGGCGAAGACGCCAGAACGCTGGCACGCAATGCGGGGGCATCGCGTGTTCGGCTGGCGGCCCCGCGGCGGGGAATGATGCGCCGCGCCCCTGACCTCTGCCAAGGTTGTGTTTCATGCGTTCCATGTCTTTCGCCGCCCTGCTTTTGCTCTCCGCCTGCGCCCCGGCCCAACAGGCCGAGGTCACGATGGCCCGTTCCATCGACGACAGCCTGACCGGGCCCGCTCTGCCCGCGATGCAGGCCTTCGCGCCGATGCCCGGACGGACCGTCCAGCGCGCGAACAGCGAAATCGCGGCGGATTTCCTCGATCTGTCCTTCCGGATGGAAAGCGGGCGCACCCTGCCGGTGCTGTCGCGCTTCGAGGGGCCGATCTCGGTGCGGATGACGGGGGATGTGCCCAACACCGCCGCCACGGATCTGGCGCGGGTGATCGGGCGCTTCCGGACCGAGGCCGGGATCAACATCAGCGCCGTGTCGGCAGGTGATGCCGCGATCACCATCGAATTCGTGCCCCGCGCCGCACTGCGCCGGGTGGTGCCGTCGGCCACTTGCTTTGTGGTGCCGAACGTGGCCTCTTTGCAGGAATACCGCGCGCTGCGGGGAACCCCCGCCGTGGATTGGGCCAATCTGACCACGCGCAACCGCGCCGCGATCTTCGTGCCCGCCGACACCAACCCGCAAGAGGTGCGCGACTGCCTGCACGAGGAACTGGCGCAGGCCATGGGCCCCCTGAATGACCTGTTCCGCCTGCAGGACAGCGTGTTCAACGACGACAATTTCAACACGGTGCTGACCGGCTTCGACATGCTGATCCTGCGCGCCTATTACGCGCCGGAGCTGCAAAGCGGCATGAACGAGGCCGAGGTCGCCGCCCGCCTGCCCGCGCTTCTGGCGCGGCTCAACCCGCAGGGCGAAGGTCTGGCGGGGGCACCCAAGTCCCTGTCGCCGCGCAGCTGGATCGACTCGGTGCAGGCCGCCCTTGGCGCGGCGGGAACGGATGACCAGCGCCGGGCCGCCGCCGAGCGCATGCTGACCATCGCCCGCGCGCAGGGCTGGACCGACAACCGTCTGGGCTTCAGTCACTTTGCCGTGGCGCGCAATTCGGTGAACAGCAACCTGCCCTATGCGATCCAGCATTTCTCCGAAGCGGGCCGCATCTTCCGCAGCCTGCCGGGCGGCGAGATGCATGCCGCCCATGTCGACATGCAACTGGGCGCGCTGTCCCTTGCGGCGGGGGAATATGGCAAGGCCATCGCCTTTGCCGACCGCGCCATCCCGGTGGTGCGTCAGGGCGAGAACGCGGCCCTGCTCGCCACGCTGCTGATGATCCGCTCCGAGGCGCTGACCGCCGCCGGTCGCCCGGTCGAGGCGCGACAGGCCCGTCTCGACAGTCTGGGTTGGGCGCGCTATGGCTTCGGCTCGGACGCCCAGATACGGGCGCATATGTCGGAAATTGCGGCGCTGGCCCAACGCGGGCAAAGGGGCTGAGGATCGTCACGCCATCTTGCGCGTTGGTCCGGCCTCACGGCGTACAACGGAGCGGGGATTAGGGCGATGATCGTGATTGCAGGTGTGTTGATCGGGATCGTCCTTGGCGTGCGGCTGGCGTTCAAGCATGGCGGGCGCAAGCTGGATGCGCTGCAATATGCCACGGGCTTTGCCATCTGCTTCGGCCTCCTGGGCCTGTTCGCCACCATCGCCGCCGACCGGCTGCTTCTGGGCTGACGGCGATGTTCCTGCCCTTCCTTGCCACGTTGCGGGCGGAAGGCGTGCCGGTCAGTCTGCGGGAATATCTGGCCTTTCTGCAAGGCGTCGCCGCCGGTCTGGTGACATGGTCGGTGGATGGCTTTTATCACCTTGGCCGCACGGTCATGGTCAAGGATGAACGCCATCTGGACCGCTATGACCGGGCCTTCGCCAAATCCTTTGCGGGGCTGGAGGATGTGTCGGAAGATGAGGTCCTGCGCGCCTTGGACCTGCCGCCCGAATGGCTGGCGAAACTGGCCGAAAAGCACCTGACGCCCGAGGAACGCGCGGCGGTCGAGGCGCTTGGCGGGTTCGAAAAGCTGATCGAGACGCTGAAACAGCGTCTGGCCGAACAGCAGGGCCGCCATCAGGGCGGCAACAAATGGATCGGCACGGCGGGAACCAGCCCCTTTGGCGCTTATGGCTACAACCCCGAAGGCGTGCGGATCGGTCAGGAGCAAAGCCGCCACCAACGCGCCGTCAAGGTCTGGGACAAGCGCGAGTTTCGCAATCTCGATGACCGGGTGGAGCTGGGCACCCGCAACATCAAGGTGGCCTTGCGCCGTCTGCGCAAATGGGCGCGCGATGGCGCGGCCGAGGAATTCGATCTGGACGGCACCATCCGCGCCACGGCGGATCACGGCTGGCTGGATGTGCAGACAAGGCCAGAGCGGCGCAATGCGGTGAAGGTGCTTTTGTTCCTCGACGTCGGCGGGTCGATGGACCCCTACATCAAGGTGCTGGAGGAGTTGTTCAGCGCCGCAAAGTCCGAATTCCGGCACCTGCAAAGTTTCTACTTCCACAACTGCCTGTACGAAGGCGTCTGGCGCGACAACCGCCGCCGCTGGGACGACCAGACCCCGACGGCCGAGATTTTGCGCACCTATGGTGCGGATTGGAAATGCATCTTCGTGGGCGATGCGGCCATGAGCCCCTATGAGATCACCCATCCCGGCGGCGCGTCCGAGCATTGGAACCCCGAGGCCGGTCACACATGGCTGACCCGCGCCTGCACGCAATGGCCCAACCATCTGTGGATCAATCCCGTGGCCGAACCTCATTGGGACAGCACCCAATCCACCCGGCTGATCCGCGACATCTTTGGCGGGCGCATGGTGCCGATGACGCTGGACGGCATCGCGCGCGGCGTGAAGGTGCTGCGATGAGGCTGCGCCAGTTCAGACGGGGGCGGCGGATCTGGCTGCGCGCGGCCTTCGCGCTGGCGATCCTTGCCACCGCCGTCTTTGCCGTGCGGGCGGCGTGGTATGCATGGGAACTGGCCGAACGGGCGGAAAAGCCGGTTTCGGGCTGGATGACGCCGCGCTACATCCTCGCGGTCTATGACGTGGACCCCAAGGCCCTCGCCGCGATCCTGCATCTGCCCCCCGATGCCGACCCGCGCGAGTCGGTGGCGCGACTGGCCGCCGCCTCTGGCCGCAGCACCGAGGCGGTGCTGGCCGACATCACCGCCCTGATCGAGTTGGGCGACGGTCGGGGCCCGGACGCGGAATGAGCGCGCAAACCTTCCTCGCGCTGGTGCCGGACTGGGGGTCGTTAATCGTCGGTCTGGCCAATCTTCTGGCCTGCATGGCGCTGCCGATCCCGGCGTCATTGGTGATGCTGGCCGCCGGGGCCTTCATCGCCACGGGGGATTTGCAGCCCGCCACGGTCTGGGGGGCGGCGATCCTTGGCGCGGTGCTGGGCGATCAGATCGGCTATGGCATCGGGCGGCTCGGCCTCACGCGGTTGGCCGGGCGCTTTTCCAGCCATCGCCGCGCGGCGCGCATGGGCCATAAGGCCGCGCGCTGGCTGGACCGGCGGCGCATGCCGGCGCTGTTCCTGTCGCGCTGGCTGGTGTCGGCGCTGGGGCCCTACATCAACCTTGCCGCCGGGGCGGCGCGGATGCGCTGGCTGGATTTCACCCTGCCCGCCGTGGCCGGAGAGTTGGTCTGGTGCAGCATCTACCTTGGCCTTGGCTGGGGCTTTGCCCGCGACATCGAAGACATCGGCGAAGCTTTGGGCAACCTCGCCTTCGCCGCCTCGGCGGGCGTGGTCGCGGTCCTGCTCGGGCGTGCCCTCTGGCGCCGGGGCCGGGACTAGCGCCGGACGCCGGCGCCCGCGTCGCAGCCGGATGAGTTCCCGGCGGGCGGATTAAAGACGGCAGGGCAATCCGCCGTTTTAGCTCTCAATCTGATTTTTTTCTGGCATGGGCAGGCGAAGATTGTAACAGAGGGATGACAGCCCCCTCTGACCGGAAAATCTTCAAAAAAATGCCGGATTACAACCCTTTAAGTGATAGATTTGCGTCAAAGGGCGGACTGGTCGCGCGCACGAAGGGGGTGCTCCGACCCTTGGTTTCCCCCGGCCAGCCTTACGCACTTCTGGATTATCCTTTGTATAATAATCCCGGTGACGCGGCCATCTGGGTTGGGGCGCGGCGCGTGCTGGAGGCGGTGATGCAGCGCCCGCCCGCGCATGTCTCCACCCTTGGCGGATTTGACGCGGCGGCCTGTCGGCGGGCCATCGGAGAGGGCATGATCTTCATCCTTGGCGGCGGCAATTTCGGCAGCCTCTATCCGCGCCACCATGCCCACAAGTTGGACATGATCCGCCGGATGCCGGACAATCCGATCCTTCATCTGCCCTTCAGCATCGCTGGAACCGACCCCCGCATCATGGCCGAGACGGCCCGCGTCCTCGCCGGGCATGGTCAGGTCCATCTGGTCGCGCGTGAAGGACACAGCCAAGCGCTGGTTGCCGAACATCTGGGCCTGTCGGTGCCGTTGGCCCCCGACACCGCCCATGCCCTGACGCCCGTGCCCCATCTGCCCGTGCAGGCGCAGACGCGCCTGATCCGGCGCGACCGTGAAACCCGCGCGGCAGAGGCGACGGGGCCGGACGATTGGGACTGGTCCGATCTGGGCGGTCTGCGAAGGGTCAACCGCCTGGGCAAACTGGCCTATCATCTGACCCGTGGGACGCGCCGGGCGCAGGTTCTGGACCATCTCGCCGCCAGACGGGTCGAGATCGCCTGTGACCGTCTGGGACAGGCGCAGACCGTCGTCACCGATCGGCTGCACGGGATGATCCTTGCCTTGCTGCTGGGGCGTCCCGTGACGGCCCATGACAATGCCACCGGAAAACTGCGCGCCTACGTCGAAAGCTGGGGCGCAGAGCTTGGCCCCGTGACGCTGCGCGACATCCCGCCTGCCTGATCGCCCCCTTGAGGAAGGACACCGCCATGACGCTGGTTCCCTATCTGATCAACCTTGACCGCGCGACCTCTCGCCGCGACGCGGCGGTGGCGCAGTTGCACCAGCTGAACCTGTCCGCCCAGATCGTGCCCGCGGTCGATGGCGCGACGCTGACCGAGGCGCAATGGGCCTGCTACGACGCGCAGGCCGCCTTCACGCGCTCCGGGCGGAGCCTGTCTCCCGGAGAGATCGGCTGCTACCTCAGCCATGTGGACTGTGCGCGGCGGTTTCTGGCCTCGGGGGCGGAGATGGCGCTGGTGCTGGAGGATGACTTCAAGGCCGATCCCGATTTTCCGGCGCTGTTGCACGAACTGACCCGGCATCTGTCGGACACACCCGGCTGGGACGTCGTCAACCTGGGCAACACGGCCAAGCGTTTTGCCATCGTGACCGCGCCGATCTGCACGGAAGGCCGACAATGGCCCTTGTGCCGGGCGCATCATTTCCCGGTCCTGACCACCGCGCTCCTGTGGTCGCGTGAGGGTGCGCGCGCCTTTCTGGCCAATGCCTTTCCGATCTTTCGCCCGGTGGACCAGATGCTGAAGGACTGGTGCATCCGCAGTGGACGTGGCCTTGCCTTCGCCACGGCACCGGTCACAACCTCGGGGGCGGAAAGCCTGATCGGGCGCGGTCCGGGCGGCAATCCGCGCCACAGGGGCCAGCGGCGGCACCTCTATCCGCTGATCCGCTTTCGGCGCAGTCTTGCCAATACCGTGATCGCAGGCGTGAACTATCTGGCTGCCTTCCCGCCCGCCTGACGCTGACCGACTGACATGACCCTCTGGCAGGCCGTCGTCCTCGGGCGGCCCGGGATCGCGCCTTAGCGCGGCCTCCCCCGCCGTCAAGGCGCGGCCACCCAAAGTCTGGGCCGATCATCCATGCGTCGGCGTTGCGACATTCCTGCACCCCTGACGCTAAACCGCCGATTTATTCGGTCGTTAGCCCCATCGTGGACGCGAAATCACGTCCCGGCAACACAACCGGCCACCAGACAGGGTCGGACGGGACAAGAGGCGGGAAAACGGGATGGCATTGACCAAGACGCTCAGCGGTGCATTGCGGCACGCCGATGCTCCGACGCTGGCGGCAGAGCTTTCTGCCGCGCTGACCGAAGACGACCTGACGCTCGACACCGCGGAACTGACGCAAGTCAGTTGCGGAATCGTGCAGGTCATTGTCGCGGCACAGGTCACCGCGCGGGTTCTGGACCGGAACTTGCAGGTGCAGGTTGCAGCAGACACGCCGTTCGCCACGGCACTGGACCGGCTGGGACTGCACCTCTGAGGCGACAGCGCAGCGCCACCGGACGCGGGGGCTGCAAGAGAATTGGTGGGAAGGGACGACATGACGAAAACGGTTTTGACGGTGGATGACAGCCCGTCGGTGCGGCGGATGATCGCGATGACGCTGGAAGAGGCGGGCTATCGCGTGATCGAGGCCGTGGACGGCAATGACGGTCTGGCCAAGGCCACCTCGAACGCGGTGGATGCGATCATCACCGACCAGAACATGCCGGGGCTGGACGGCCTGGGCTTCATCCGGGCGTTGCGCCAGACGCCCTCGGGCAAGGGCGTGCCCATCGTCGTGCTGTCCACCGACTCGCAGGATGACCTGAAGACCCAGGCGCGCGAGGCGGGGGCGCTGGGATGGATGGTGAAACCCTTCACCCAAGACAAATTGCTGGCTGTGATCAGGAAAGTGCTGGGCTGACATGACCGATGACATGACCGCCATCTTCCGCGACGAGTTGCGCGACCTTCTGGACAGTCTAGAGCGGGGCCTTCTGGACCTCACCTCCAACCCGGATGATCCGTCGCTGATCAATCAGGTGTTCCGCGACCTGCACACGGTCAAGGGCAGCGGGGCGATGTTCGGCTTTGCCGATCTGGCGGCCTTCATCCACAAATTCGAAACCTTCTTCGAGCATGTCCGCTCGGGCCGCTTGAAGATCACGCCCGAGATCATCCGCCTGTCTTTGGCGGCACGCGACCAGATCCCCGGTCTGGTCGATGGCATCCCCGATCCCGACGGCCAGCGCGCGGCCATCCTTGCCGCCGTGACCGCGCTCATGCCTGGGGCAACCCCCGCCGCCGCGACGGATGCCGCCACGGATGCCCCTGCCGGCGCGGACACAGAGACCGACCCGCCCGCCGCCGAAGGTCCGTCCCGGCTCGTGTTCCGCTTTGTCGGCGATGCGCTGGGTCTGGGTGCCCAGCCCGAGATCATCCTCGACGAATTGCGCGCGCTGGGGGCAACCGGAATCGTGGCGGACCTCGACGACGTGCCGACGCTGGACTCGCTGCAGGTCGATCAGTGCCTGTTCACATGGTCGATGGACCTGCCCGCCACGGTCGCCGAGTCCGACATCGAAGAGGTGTTCGTCTTCGCCGAGGTGGACTGGACCCTGACCCGCTCGACCGCGACGGAGGCCGATCAGGCGACGCAGGGCCATGATTTCGACCTCACCGACCCAGAGACAGCGGACACCGGGACGCCACAGGGTCACGTGGCCGCCCCGCAGGCCGCAGCGCCCGCCCCCCTGCCCCCGGCAGCCCCCCTTGCGGCGGTTCCGGATCATCCTGCGGCCACACAGATGCCACAGGCCGCGACGATCCGCGTCCCGGCCGAACGGCTGGACGCGCTGATGGATTCCGTGGGCGAATTGGTCATCGTCGAGGCCCGGCTGACCGAACTGGCCCGCCTGTCGCGCGATCCCGCGCTCATGAGCACCGCCGAGCAGATCACCCGTCTTGCCGCAGGTCTGCGCGACGCCACCATGACGATGCGGATGGTGCCCATGCGCTCGCTGGTCGCGCGCTTCCGGCGGCTGGTGATGGACCTGTCGGCCAACCTTGGCAAACCCGTGACCTTCTCGGTGCTGGGCGAAGACACCGAACTCGACAAGACCGTGATCGAAAAGCTGGCCGATCCCCTCGTGCATATCCTGCGCAACGCGCTGGATCACGGGATGGAAACCGTCGCGCAGCGGGCAGAGGCCGGGAAATCGCCAGTCGGGGTGATCGAACTCTCCGCCGAACATTCCGGGGCCGAGGTGCTGATCCGCGTGCGCGATGACGGGCGCGGCATGAACGCCGACCGCATCCGCGCCAAGGCGGTGGCGCAGGGGCTGATCGGGGCCGATACGGTGCTGTCGCAGCAACAGCTCCTGTCGCTGGTGTTCGAACCCGGCTTTTCCACCGCCGAGGCGATCACCGAACTCTCGGGGCGCGGGGTCGGCATGGACGTGGTCCGCCGCACCATCGAATCCCTGCGCGGCCAGATCGAGATCGAGTCGGCCCTTGGCAAGGGCACCACGGTCACCCTGCGCCTGCCCCTGACGCTCGCTATCATCGAGGGCCTGCTGATCGAGGTGGCGGGCGAGAAATACACCCTGCCCATGGCCTCGGTGCATGAGATCGTGGCCCTGCCCCCGGAAAAGGCGACCGCCAAGCGGGGCGGCGATTTTCTGGATATCCGGGGCAGTTTCGTCCCCTTCCTGCGCCTGCGCCACCTGTTCGACTGCAAGGGCGACCCGCCCGGCGAGCAGAACGTGGTCATCGTCCAATCCGGCGAGGCGCGGGTGGGCATCGTGGTGGATCGCATCGTCGGCACCAACCAGACCGTGATCAAGCAGATGTCCAAGCTGCACAGCAGCGTGCGCGCGGTCTCGGGGGCCACGATCCTTGGCGACGGGTCGGTCGCGCTGATCCTCGATGTCGGACATCTGATCGGCAACGGGCGGGTGGCCCCGACCGAGAGTGGCAAGTCAGACAGCCTCAAGGAGGTGGCGGCATGAAACTCGCCAAGCTGAAGGCCGAACGGACGGTCACGCTGGTGACCATGGCGCTGGGCAACCAGACGCTGGCCCTGCCCACGATGTATCTGCGCGAAATCCTCGATCCCTTGCCCGCGACCCGCGTGCCCGGGGCCGGGCCCTTCGTGCCGCAGGTGGTCAACGTGCGGGGCGCGGTGGTGCCGCAGGCCAACCTCAAGGTCGCTTTCGGCATTCCCGCCGACAGCACCGATCCCGGACTCACCGCCGACCGGCGCCGCATTCTGGTGCTGGAACTGCAGATCGATGGCGAAAACGCCATGGTCGCGATCGAAGCCGATGCCGTGCACGAGGTGGCCACCATCGAAACGGAACGACTGGAAACCGTCCCTGCCGCTGCCAGCGAATGGCCGCCTGAATATTTGACCGGGCTTTATCGTGGGCAGGACGGATTTGTCCTCCTGCCCGACCTCCCCGCCATCTTTTCCGCGCAGGTGACCCGACCTGCCGCAGTGTCTTGAGGACGCAAAACCATGAAGTTGACCATCAAAGCCAAACTGATCGCGGCCTTCGGTTTCGTCCTTGTCCTGACCACAGCGGCGCTGCTGTTGGCCGTGCGCGGGCTGGACGAGCAACAAGACGCGATGCACAGCCTGATCAACCGCGAATTCGCCAAGGTCCTGCTGGCCGAGGAAATCATCACCCAGGACGCGCGGATCGCCGTCAACGTGCGGGAATCCTTGATCAGCGGCACCACGAATGACCCCAGCCGTCCGCAAAGGATGGCGGCAAAGCGGGCCGAATACATCGCCAAGGCCAACGCCGCCCTGGAGTCGTTGATCACGAAGATGGACGAAGAGGACAAGCCGCGCATCGAAGCGGTGCGCAGTGCCCTGACCAAGCTGGCCGCGATCCACGACAGGATTCTGGAACTGGACAAGTCCGGCCAGTCGGATGCCGCCAATGACATGCTCTTGCTGGACAGCGTTGTCGCGCAATCGAATGTCGGGGCGGCACTGACCGACCTGCGCGACCATCTGGACGATGACGCGCAAGCCGCCGTTGACCGGACCGCTGCGGATTACGCCGTGACGCGCCTCGCCTTGATTGGCGCCATCGCCGCCTCCATCGCCGGTGCGGTCACGACCTCTGCCGCGATTGTCATCAGCCTGTCGCGCGGTCTGTCGCGCGCGATCACCGTGGCCGAGGCCGTGGCGAAGGGCGATCTTCGCAACACCAGCACCGTCAAAGGATCGGATGAGGTGGCGACGCTGCAACACAGCCTGAACGCCATGGTCCTGCGCCTGCGCGACGTGGTGGGCGATGTCACGCTGGCGGTGCGCAACGTCTCCAGCGGCAGCAGCCAGATGGCCGCGACCTCTGAACAGCTGTCGCAAGGGGCCACGCAACAGGCCTCCTCGACCGAAGAGGCCTCAGCCGCGATTGAACAGATGACCGCGAACATCAAGCAAAGCGCGGACAATGCGGCCGTGACCGAGAAGATGGCCCTCAAATCGGCCGATGACGCCCGCGTCAGCGGCAAGGCGGTGGCCGAGGCGGTAGCCGCGATGCAGACCATCGCAGACCGCATCCTGATCGTGCAGGAAATCGCGCGCCAGACCGATCTTCTGGCGCTGAACGCCGCCGTTGAGGCGGCGCGGGCAGGCGAACATGGCCGGGGCTTTGCCGTGGTCGCCGCCGAGGTGCGCAAACTGGCCGAACGCAGCCAGATGGCGGCGGCGGAAATCTCGTCGCTCTCGGCCTCGACGGTGCGGACGGCGGCAAGCGCGGGCGACATGCTGGCCAACCTTGTGCCCGACATCGAAAAGACCTCAGCCTTGGTCACCGAGATTTCGGTCGCCTCGCGCGAACTCGCCACCGGGTCTGGCCAGATCTCCATGGCAATCCAGCAGCTTGACCGCGTGACCCAAGGCAACACCGCCGCCGCCGAGGAAATGTCCACCTCCGCCGCCGAACTGGCCGCGCAGGCGCAATCGCTGTCGGGCGCCGTGTCCTTCTTCCAGGTCGATGAGGTCACCCAGCCCAAGGTCAGCGTGTCCAACGGCCGGATGCGCCCCGTCACCCCGCTGCGCGCCCATGCGGCCTTGGTGGAGCGCGCCCCGGTCGCGGAGTCGGGCGGGTTCGACTTTGATCTGGGGACGGACGAGGCGGGCGAGGACCGCCGCTTCAAACGCCGCGACGTGGCCTGAGGATTGCGAAGATGAGCATGATCCAAGATGTCGTCACCTTTGACGCCGACGGGGCGCTTTACGCGGTGCCCGTGGGCCGCGTGCAGGAAATCCTGGACCTGCGCCCCACCGCGGCCATGCCCAATGCGCCGGGCTATCTGCTGGGGATCATCGATCTGCGCGGGGCGAACATCCCCGTCGTCGATCTGCGCCGCCTGCTGGGCCGCCCGGACACCGAGGATACGCACCAGTCGCGCATCCTCGTGGTCGCGATCCGGCAGGGCAGCAATGAGGCGGTGATCGGGGTCAAGACCGACCGGGTGATCGAGGTCACGCTGCTGGACAACGGCGAGATGAAACCGCTGGACGAGGCAGACATGTTGCGCTGGGCGGGCAGCCCCCTGATGGGCATCGGGCGCTGCAAGGGTCAGGTCGTCAGCGTGCTGGACCTTGACCGCTTGTTCGCACGCGTCGATCTGGACGTGTCCGAGGACGCGGCATGACGCAGGACGGCCTCGCCCGCACTCTGACGGACAGCCCGGTGCGCGGCGGCCCCCATGCCGACCGCTTCCGCGCGCTCATCCGCCAGATGACGGGCATCAGCCTGCCTCCGGCCAAGATCCACCTGATCGAACAGCGACTGCGGCGGCGGGTGACGGCCTTCGGCCTGCCCGACACCGAAAGCTACCTGCAGATGCTGCTGGATCAGAAGGGCATGGACGAGGAGTTGCGCCATGTGATCGACCTGATCACGACCAACACCACCTCGTTCTTCCGTGAATCCGCGCATTTCGACATGCTGGCGTCGCAGATCGTGCCCGAACGGATCGCCCGCACCCCGGCCGGTCAGCGCCCCCGCCTGAAACTCTGGAGCGCGGCGGCCTCGGAAGGGGCCGAGGCCTTTACCATGGCCATCGTGCTGGCCGAGTTGCAGCGGCGCGGGATGGGGTTTGACTATGCCATCCTTGGCACCGACATCTCCAACCGGATGCTGCACCGCGCGTCCGAGGCGATCTATGACGATGACCAGATCTCGGCCATCCCGGCCGAATTGCGCGCGCGCTACTTTCTGACCGGGGCGCATCCCTCGGTCGCGGGCAAGGCGCGGGTGGTGCCCGAATTGCGCCGTCGGGTGCGCTTCCGGCACATGAACCTGATGGACGAAAGCTACGGCGTCGATCACGACGTCGATGTGATCTTTCTTCGCAACGTGCTGATCTACTTCGATCAGGCCGACAAAGAGCGGGTCGTGGCGCGGCTGGCGGGGCATCTGGCCCCGCGCGGCTATCTGATCGTCGGACATGCGGAAAGCATGGTCGTGCGGCACGCGCAGCTGACCCAAGTCAAACCGACCATTTTTCAGAAGACCTGACCCATGATCCCAAAGCGCAGCCAGCCCATCTCGGTCCTGATTGTTGACGACTCCACCTCGGCGCGGACGATGCTGCGGTCCTTGGTCGAAAGCGATTCCAGCCTGACCGTCATGGGCGCGGCACAGGATGCCTATTCCGCAGTGCGGCTGATGAAGGCGCAGCTTCCCGATGTCATCCTGCTGGACCTTGAACTGCCGGGTCTGGACGGCATGACCTTTCTGAAGCGGATCATGGAACAGCGCCCCCTGCCCGTGGTCGTCTGCTCCAGCCATACCGAGTTCGGATCGCAGCAAAGTTTTGCCGCACTTGAGGCGGGGGCGGTCGAAGTCATCCTCAAGCCCGTGATCGGGGATGCGCTGTCGCGGCAAGAGGCGCAGATCCGCGTCTGTGACGCCATCCATGCCGCCGCCCAAAGCCGCAACGCCCACCGCCTGCCCGCGCCCATCGTGGCAGACCGGCTGAAACCGCCGGGGCCGAAGCTGACGGCGGATGAAATCCTGCCCCCGCCCAATACGCTGCGCCCCGTGCCGGTGACGGAACCCATCGTCTGCATCGGTGCCTCGACCGGCGGAACAGAGGCCCTGCGCGTGGTGCTGGAGGCCCTGCCCGTCGATGCGCCCGGCATCCTGATCGTGCAGCACATGCCCGAAGGCTTCACCCGCACCTTTGCCGAACGGATGAACAAGGGCAGCGCCATGACCGTGTCCGAAGCGGTGGACGGCCAGACCGTGACGCAAGGACAGGTGCTGATCGCGCCCGGCGACCGGCACCTGTTGCTCAAGCGCGCCGGGAATGGCTATCGCGCGCAGGTGCTGAACGGGGCCTATGTCAGCCGTCACCGCCCGTCGGTCGATGTGCTGTTCCGCTCTGCCGCCACGGCTGCGGGGGCCAATGCCATGGGGATCATCCTGACCGGCATGGGCGATGACGGCGCGCGCTGCATGGTCGAGATGCGGAACATGGGCTCCCCCACCCTCGCGCAGGACGAGGCCAGTTGCGTCGTCTATGGCATGCCGCGCGAGGCGGTGGCGACGGGCGGGGCGGCGCAGACCGTGCCGCTTGAGAAGATGGCCGCCGCCATCGTGGCCTTTGGACGCAACCGCCGCGTCGGTGCGGCATGACGGCGCTGTCCCGCCTGACGGCAGGGGGGGGCGATCCGGTTCAGTCCATGCTGGACCGGGTGCTGTCGCGCACGGAAAGCACCTTTGTCACGGCGGGCACCCGGCTGGAGACCGCCGTAGATGCCATCCGCGCCATGCAGGGGCTGTTTGCCCAGATGCAGGGCCAGCTGAGCCCCGAACAGGGGGCAAAGCTGCTGGACCTCGTGTCGCTGACCAAATCCGAACTGGCGGCGATCGAGCGCGACTTTGACAGCTTCCTGCAAGGCAGCGCCGGCCTGCGCCGCGTGGTGCGCGCCGTGCGGGTCGAGGTCGAGGATATGGACCGCGTGGTCCGCACCATCGCCAACGTCTCGATCAACGCGCGCATTCAGGCCAGCCGCCTGATCCCGCCGCGCCCGCAGGTCACCGCCTTTCTGGAACGCCTCAGCGACATGGTGGCCGAGGCCGAGGGCAGCCTTTACGATGTCAAATCGGCGATGTCGGGCATCCTGAACCGGCTGATCGCGATGGATGAGGTGACCGTCACCCTGCAATCGGCGCTGAAGGAAGAGGTTCTGCCCGCACTGGCCCGCTTTGCCGCACAGGGCCAATCCGTGCATGACGGGCAGGATGAATTGCTGCGTACCTCGGACCGGGTGGCCGAGCGGATGCGCGGCATCTTCGCCGAGGTGTCGCGTCTGGTCGTGGGCCTGCAATCGGGCGACGCCACCCGCCAAAGGCTGGAACGCGTGCGCGAGATCTTGGCCCTGTCCGGCGAACACCAGACGCAGGAGGTCGAGACAGGGGCCCTCCTGATCCAGCTGGCCGACCGTCTGGCGCAAGCCGCCCTGACCGAGGCGCGGCGCGAGGGTGCAGAGGCCGTGGCGGGCATCGGCGCCGTGCTGGACGGCGCGCGTGACGCGCTCAAGACCGCGACGGATTTCTACTTCGGCCATGCCGGAGAGCGGGTGGTCCTGCTGGCGCTCGGCTCGGCCACCTCGGGGCAACTGGATGCGCGGCTTGACCTCGTGCGCGACAATCTGGGGCATCTGGACGCCATGGCCTCGGACGTGCGGCTGCAGGTCGAGAAGATCCTGATGCAGGAAACCCGGTTGCGGCAAATCTCGCACCAGGTGCGGCTGTCGGGACTGAACGCGGTGCTGATCTGCGCCAAGCTGGGCGAAGAGGGCCGGTCGTTGCGGGAACTCGCGCAATGGCTGCGCCATCTGACCGATGAAAGCGATGCCATCACGGCGCGGCTGCAAGCGGCGCTCGACCGCACCCGCGACCAGTTGGCCTTGACGGGATCGGACCGCATCGACCAGTTGCGCGCGGGTCTGGCGGCCTTTCTGGGCAATGCCGGGGCCTTGCAGGCGCAGTTGGCCGGGATTGACGCCTGTCTTTCGGGCGCGGTCGATGTCTGCCGCGCCACGGACCACAGCCTTGGCCAGTCCTTGGGCGGCGCGCGCGAGACCATGTCGGGCTATCATGCCAGCCTGCAGGATGTGGCGGCGGCGTCCCTGGTGCTGCAGGCGCGGCTGGCCACCCTGCCCCCGCCCGCCCTGCCCGTCATCGCGGGCAGTCCTGCGGCGGCGCTGCTGGCCGAGATCCGGCGGCGCTACACCATGCAATCCGAACGCGACCTGCATGACGCGCTGATCGGTGACGAAGCCGCCGTCCCGACTGCTCACGCCGCTTCACAATCCGGCGCGACGCCTGCGGCAAATGACGATCTGGACGACATTTTCCTCTGATCGGGTTGGAAACCGGCGACGGATGATCCACGTCAGGGCGTAGCATATGCGCCGGGTCCGATCCTGACCCGGCCCGCCCAGACGAAAGACCGACCGCATGACGCCCCCGCCGACCAACACCGTGGCCACGCCAAGCCCCGACCTTGCCGCCCTCCTCACCCGTGCCGGGCGCAAGCGGCGGCGCTGGCCTTGGCTGCTTGGGCTGGTGCTGGCGCTGGCGGCAGGGACCGGGTGGTGGTGGCAGGGTCAGGCCGCCAGCCCCGCCGTGACCTACACCACCGAACCCGCCAGCATCGGCAGCCTGAATGTCACCGTCACCGCCACCGGATCGGTGCAGCCCACGACACAGGTGGATGTCTCGTCGGAACTTTCGGGCACGCTGGCATCGGTCGAGGTGGATTTCAACGATCCCGTCACCGTGGGCCAGGTGCTGGCACGGCTGGATGACACCAAGGTCAAGGCCCAGCAAACCAATGCCGAGGCGCAACTGGCCGGGGCCCGCGCGCGCCTGACGCAGGCCGAGGCGTCGGCGGTGGAGGCCGAGGCCAATCTCAGCCAGCAACAGGAACTGGACCGCCGCGGCGTCTCGGCCCGGCAGGCGCTGGTCAGCTTTCAGGCCGCCGCCGCCCGCGCCGCCGCCGCCGTGGACATCGCCCGCGCCGACCTGACGCTGGCCGAGGCCAATCTGGAACTGGTCCGCGCCGATGCTGAAAAGACCGTCCTGCGCTCGCCGGTCAATGGCATCGTGCTCAACCGCGCAGTAGAGGCGGGGCAGATCGTGGCCTCCAGCCTGAACACGCCGGTCCTGTTCACATTGGCCGAAGACCTGACCCGAATGGAACTGCGGGTGGATGTGGATGAGGCCGACATCGGCCGTGTCGCCGTGGGGCAAAAGGCGGTCTTCACCGTCGATGCCCACCCCGACCGCAGCTTTCCCGCCGTGATCACCCAGGTCCGACAGGCGCCCGAGGAAACCGACAGCATCGTGACCTACAAGGCGATCCTGTCGGTGGACAATCCCGAAGGGTTGCTGCGCCCCGGCATGACCGCCACCGCCGTCATCACCGTGTCGGAACGCACCGATGCGCTGCTGGTGCCCAATGCCGCCCTGCGTTACGCCCCCCCCGTCTCGGACACCCGCAGCAGCAGCGGGCGGGGGCTGATCGGCTTCATCATGCCGCGTGGACCCCGGGGGGGCGATCAGGGCACCGGCACGGGCCGCTCTGTCTGGGTGCTGCAAGGCGGCGCCCCGGTGGAGGTGCCCGTGTCCGTCACCGACAGCGACGGCACCCATTCGGCGGTGACCTCAGACACCTTGGCCGAAGGCGATGCCGTCATCACCGACCAGAGCGTGACGCGATGACGGCGCTGATCGAACTGCGCGATGTCCACCGGACCTATGGCCGCGGCGAGGCGATGGTGCGCGCGCTGGACGGCGTCAACCTGACCATCGCGCGGGGGGAATTCGTGGCGATCATGGGGCCGTCGGGATCGGGCAAGTCCACCACGATGAACCTGATCGGCTGTCTGGACCGCCCCACCGCCGGAAAACTGCTGTTCGACGGCGCGGAAATCCAAGGGCTGGACAATGACCAGCGCGCGCTGATCCGGCGGCATTTCCTTGGCTTCGTGTTTCAGGGCTTCAACCTCTTGGCGCGCACCACGGCGCTGGAGAATGTCGAACTCCCCTTGATCTACAAGGGTATGGAGCCTGCCGAACGCCGCGCCCGCGCGCGCGCCGCGCTGCAGAAGGTGGGGCTGGAGGGCCGGGGCGAGCATGACCCTTCGCAACTTTCGGGCGGCCAGCAACAGCGCGTCGCCATCGCCCGTGCCTTGGCCGGGGACCCCATGCTGATCCTTGCCGATGAACCCACGGGCAACCTCGACAGCCAGCGCAGCCACGAAATCCTGACGCTGCTGCAACAGTTGAACCAGGATGAGGGCATCACCATCGTCATGGTCACGCATGAAGAGGACATCGCCGCCTATGCCCGCCGTCTGGTGGTCTTCACTGATGGCAAGATCACCCGCGACGAACCGGTCAAGGAGCGCGTTGCTTGATGCTGTGGGAAGCCGTCCGTCTGGCCTTTCTGGCCATCATCCGCAACAAGCTGCGTTCTTTCCTGACGGTGCTGGGCGTGGTGATCGGCGTTGCCGCCGTCATCGCCATGGTCACCATCGGCCAAGGGTCGTCCGCGCAGGTCGCGGCCAATGTCGCCAGCCTTGGCAACAACGTGCTCTCGATCCGTCCGGGCCGCCAGATGGGACCGGGCACGCGTGACACCTCCCCCCGCTTCACGCTCCGGGATGCCGAGGCGCTGGCGCGGCTGTCGGTGGTGGGCTCCGTCTCGCCGCAGGTGCAGACTGCGCAGACCGTGGTCTCGGGCAACCTCAACGTGCAATCCTCGGTCAACGGCGTGTCGTCCGCGCAGGTGGAAGTCGGCGGCTGGACCATCGCCAAAGGCCGGGTGTTTTCTCCGGTCGAGGAAAAGGCCGGTTCCGCCGTCTGCGTGATCGGCGAGACGGTGCGAAAGGCGCTGTTCGGCAGCGGTGATCCCATCGACCAGACCATCCGCATCAAGGGGGTCGCCTGTTCCGTGATCGGCCTCCTGTCACCCAAGGGCGCGGGCACCTTCGGGCAGGATCAGGACAGCATCGTCTGGATGCCCGTCCGCGCCGTGCAGCGCCGCCTTGCGGGCGGCACAACCGTGGACAGCATCGGCGTCACCTTGGCCCCCAACGTGACATCAGACCGTGGCATCCGCGAGATCGAAACGCTCTTGCGCGAACGCCGCCGCATCGCCTTGGGAGAGGAAGACAATTTCAGCGTCACCGACATGAAGCAGATCGCGTCGATGCTGAACTCCATCAACGCGGTGCTGGCGGGGATGCTGTCCTCGGTCGCGGCGGTCAGTCTTCTGGTGGGCGGGATCGGCATCATGAACATCATGCTGGTCAGCGTCACCGAACGCACGCGCGAGATCGGCATCCGGCTGGCGGTCGGCGCGACCTCGGGTCAGGTGCTGACGCAGTTTCTGGTCGAGGCGGTGGTTCTGTCCATCCTCGGCGGGGTGATCGGGATTCTGGTGGGGCTGGGGCTCGCCTATGGCGGGTCGGTGCTGATGTCGATCCCCTTCGCGCCGTCACTGGGCGTAGTGGCGCTGGCCTTTTGCTTTTCGGCGGTGGTGGGGGTGGTCTTCGGCTTCTTCCCGGCGCGGCGCGCGGCAAGGTTGGACCCGATCGAAGCGCTGCGGCATCAGTAAACGGTTAAAATCGCAACATAGGGGAGCGGCCGTCACGCCGGGGTGGCTGCACATATATGTACGGCCGCCCCCCCGGGGGGGGGAGCGGGACGGCCGCGCCCCGATGCTTTGGGCATCGGGGCAACACCAACTGTTGCGTCTGATGCTCATCATCCCCCCACCGTCAGCAACCGCACCTCGCCAAAGCCCTGCACGCCCGACAACGCCTTGGCCAAGACCGCCGCCGGGGCCGCCAGATCGGCCTTCACCAGCAGCACGGCAGGCGCAACCGCACAATCCCGCGCAGCACAGAGCGCGCCCCGTGCCGCCTCCAGCGCCGCCAAGGCCGCCTCTCCCGTGACCACACCCCCATCCGCCCCGACAAAACCCCAGTCGCCTCCCGCCGACAGGAACAGCGTGAACTCCCCCGCCGCCGCCTCTGCCGCCCCTTCGGGTGCGGCCACGGCAAAGGGCTCGGGTGCCGCGAATTCCGAGGCGATCATGAAGAACACGATCAGGAACAGCACCACATCGATCATCGGCAAAAGCGAATCCGGCAGGGCGCGTCTTGGTGGCGCGGTCAGTTTCATTCCGCCCCCAGCACGATCAGATGCCCGATCCCCGCCCCCCGCAGCGCGGCCATGGCATCCACCAGGGCCTGCACCGACGCGCCCTGTCCCGCGCGCAGGATCACCGGAACGTCGGGCGCGGTCATCAGGCGTTGCACCGCCCCCGGCAGCGCCTCCAGCGTCACCGCCACCCCGTTCAGGCGAACGCCCCCGGCCTCAAGGCTTACCAATCGCGGCGGCCCTACCCAAGCGCCGCCCTGCCCCTGCGCCGTCTGCACCGCGATCCCCTGCGTGCCACCAAAGCGCGACACCATCATGAAGAACACCAACAGCATCAGCACCACGTCGATCATCGGCGTGAGGTTGATGCGCCGTCTGGGGCGCCGCGCGGGCAGGTCGATCTTCATGGCGGACCCTGTGACTCTCTATTCCAGCTAGGCCCAACCGCGCGGCCAAGCAAGCCTGCTCTGCCCCCGGTTTTCTCTGTTCAAATATCCCACGGGGGGCGTCCATGGGATTCGCCATCGGTTCAAGAACCGATGGACGACGGGGTGTGAAACCCCCCGCTTCTTTTGGATCAACACGCGGCCTGCTTACCGCCCGCGCAAGCCCTCCGCCAGCAACGCCGTCACAAGATCCGGCGGCACGTCATCGGCGACAAAGGCCTCGCCGATCCCGCGCGCGAGGATGAAGCGCAAGCGCCCGTCCACCACCTTCTTGTCCTGCCCCATCAGGGCGACCAAGGCCTCGGCCTCCGGCAAGTCGCCCGGAATGTCGGCAAGATCGACCTTCATACCCATGGCGCGCAGATGCGCCCGCACGCGGCTGGGGGCCTCTTGCGAACACAGTCCCAGACGCTGCGACAGTTCAAACGCCAGGGCGCAGCCGATGGCGACGCCTTCGCCATGCAAGAGCCGCTCGGAATAGCCCGTCGCCTTTTCCAGCGCATGGCAGAAGGTATGGCCAAGGTTCAGAAGCGCGCGCTCCCCCTCTTCGGTCTCGTCACGTTCGACGATCCCGGCCTTCATCTCGACCGAGCGTTTCACCGCGTGATGCCGCGCGGCCGTGTCCCCCGCCGCCAAAGCGGGACCATACGCCTCAAGCCAGTCGAAAAAGGCGGCATCCCCCAGCAACCCGTATTTCACCACCTCGCCATAGCCCGCCAGCAGGTCGCGCGGGGGCAGCGTGGCCAGCACATCGATGTCGGCCAGCACCAGCGAGGGCTGATGGAACGCGCCCACAAGGTTTTTCCCCTGCGCGGTGTTGATCCCGGTCTTGCCGCCGACAGAACTGTCCACCTGCGCCAGAAGCGTGGTCGGGATCTGCACGAAGCGCACGCCCCGCCGCATCACGGCACTGGCAAAGCCCACCAGATCGCCCACCACCCCGCCGCCAAAGGCAATGACCATGTCGCGCCGTTCGATCTTCTGCTCCAGCAGCCATTCAACCGCGCGCGAGAACTGCGCCCAGCCCTTGGTCGACTCGCCCGGCGGCAGGGCCAAGGACGACACAACGATGCCCTCGGCCTCCAAGGCGCTGACCAGACGCGCCAGATGCGCGGCGGCGACGGTCTCATCGGTGATGATGGCGGCCTTTTTCCGGCGCAGGAGGGGCGCGATTTCCACGCCGGCGCGGTCGATCAGGCCGGACCCGATCCGCACCTCATAGGATCGCGCCCCCAGCGCGACCGGAACGACATCGATTCCCATGTGTCAGGCCCTTTCCAGCACGTCTTCCCGTTCGCCCAGACGGACGATCACCTTGCGCGCCATGTCCTCGACCGACAGGTCGGGGGCGCTGTCCACGGCAAGGTCTGCCAGCGCATAGACCGGCACGCGCGCCTCGTAAATGCGCGCCAGCGTCTCGCGCGGGTTGTCGGTGCGCAAAAGGGGCCGCGTCGTCTTGTGCCGGACGCGCTGCCACAAAACCTCCAGATCGGCGCGCAGCCAGACCGACACGCCCGAGTCCGCGATCAGCGCGCGGTTGGTCTCCGACAGGAAGGCACCGCCCCCGGTGGACAGCACGCAAGGCGTGCCGGTCAGCAGGCGGTTCAGCACCTCGGTTTCCCGCGCGCGAAAGAACGGCTCGCCGTCGCGTTCAAAGATTTCCGCGATGGAGCGGTTGGCGGCGCGGACGATCTCTTCGTCCGAATCAAGAAAGGGCACCCCCAGCAGACGCGCGACGGCCGTGCCCACGGCGGTCTTGCCCGCGCCCATCATGCCAACCATCACGACGGTCTTCTTCAACCGGTCCATACCCATGCTTCCCTGCGCCGGAACGCCGCCCCCGTGCACAGGGGGAAAGCGCGCATTTTTCCCTTCAATGGCGTGATCTTGAACGGATTGCCACATATTTTCGCAGCGAAAGGGGTGCGCGCCCCAAGCAAACATTGTATCTGACGCAAGGCAGGTGGCCGCAAGGCGAAGGCGGCCACGAAACCGGATCGGACCACGCCCCCGGGGTGCGGTTCAGGCCCGGACGGAACAGCACCCGCCGGACAGGCACCGTCCGGCGCGGGCGAGGGAAAGGCAGTGCAACATGGGACGCATCTTCAAGGCTCTGCTGGTGTTGGCGGTTTTAGGGTTCATCGGCCTGACCGGATATGCCTATCTGGCGGACCTTTCGCCCGCGCAGGTTGAGGTGAAGGTGCCGGTGACGCTGAATGCCGATTGACCGGGTCGGGGTTTCTGCCGTCCTGATCATGGCCCTCGTCGCCTCAGTGGCGCGGGCCGAACAGCCGCTGTCCGCCATTGACTGGCTGTCGCAATCCGTCGCAGCCCCGCCGCAGGGCGGCAAGGCCACCCCGCCGCCGAACCAACCCGCCACCGCCACGCGCGGCCCCGTCCCCGAGGATGTGGCGGTCTCGGTCATCGGCGGCACCTCGGCCAATGCGACGGGCCTGTTGCCGCCGCAGGTCACGGGCCTGCCCCCCGCGCTGTGGGGGTTGGGCAAATCCGCCGACATCGTGGCCGCCATCGGGCGAGAGCGGTTGCAGACCCTGCCCTCGCTGCGCGGGCTGCTCTTGACCGTGCTGCTGGCCGAAAGCGAACCGCCCGCCGATGCGGGACCGGGCCCTGCGGTGCTGATCGCGCGGGTGGACAAGCTGCTGGACCTTGGGGCGCTGGATCAGGCGCGGGCGCTGATCGATGCCGCCGCCGTGCGCGATGATCCCGAACTGTTCCGCCGCAGCTTTGACGTGGACCTGCTGACCGGGAACGAGGATGCGGGCTGCAAGACCATGGTCGCCTCGCCGGGTCTCGCCCCCACCTTTCCGGCGCGCATCTTCTGCCTTGCCCGGTCGGGCGACTGGAACGCCGCCGCGCTGACGCTGCGGACCGCGCAGGCACTGGGCTATGTGACCGAGGAGGAGGATGCGCTTCTGTCGCGCTTCCTTGACCCTGACCTCTATGAGGGCGAACCGCCCCTGCCGGTGCCCGAACGCATCACCCCCCTTGCATGGCGGATGTTCGAGGCGATTGGCGAGCCCCTGCCCACCAACACCCTGCCCTTGGCCTTTGCCCATGCCGAACTGCGCCCCGCCGCCGGGTGGAAAGCCCAGATCGAGGCGGCAGAGCGTCTGGCCCGGGCAGGCGCCCTGCCCGCCAATGTGCTGCTGGGGCTTTACACCGAACGCAAGCCTGCCGCCTCGGGCGGGGTCTGGGACCGGGTCGCCACCTTCCGCGCCTTTGATGCCGCGATGGCGGCGGGGGATGCCGGGGCCATCGCCCGCGCCTTGCCGCCGGTGTGGGACCAGATGACCGGGGCCGAGCTTGAGGTGCCCTTTGCCGAGCTTTACGGTCAAGCCCTGCAAGCCGTCGCGCTGGAGGGTGAGGCGGCGGACATCGCCTTTTATATCGGTCTCTTGTCCCCGGCCTATACCGGCATCGCCGCGCGCCATATCGGGGATACCGCCCGCGCGACCTTTCTGCTGGGACTGGCCAAAGGCGACCTGACCGGCACCACCGCGCCCGACACCCTTGGCCGTGCCATAGCCCCGGCCTTTTCCGGCGCGGGCCTGACCCCGGCGCAGACCGCGCTTTTGGCGGACAACCGGCTGGGCGAGGCGATCCTCTCTGCCATCGAGGCGATCGAGACCGGCTTGCAGGGCGATCTGGATGGCGTGACCGAAGGTCTGACCCTGCTGCGCCGCGTGGGCCTTGACGGGGTGGCCCGCCGCACCGCGCTGGAGTTGATGCTGCTGGAACGGCGGGGCTAGGCGATGGTCAGCGCGACGGATGCCCGCTGGATTTCCACCTTCCTTGACGCACAGGCGGCGGAACTGGATGCCGCGCGCAACACCCGTCTGGCTTACGGTCGCGATCTGAAGGATTTCGCCGACTGGCTTGCGGCGCGGGGCCTCGATTTCGCCACCGCCGCCCGCGAGACGGTGGAGGATTACCTTGTCTGGTGCGACGCGCAGGGCCTGTCCAAGGCCACCCGCGCCCGCCGCCTCTCGGCCATCCGCCAGCTTTACCGCTTCGCGCATGAGGAAGGCTGGTGCGACGAAAATCCCGCCATCCGCATCAAGGGACCCGGTGCCACCCAGCGTTTGCCGCAAAGCCTGAGCGAGGACGAGGTGGAGCGCCTGCTGGATGCCGCCCGGAGCAAAGGACGAACACCTGCCGAACGTATCCGGAACACCGCGCTGATGGAGCTGCTCTATGCCACCGGCATGCGGGTTTCCGAATTGGTAGAACTTCCCGTGGCCGCCGTGCGGGGTGATCCGAAGATGATCCTTGTGCGCGGCAAGGGCGGCAAGGAACGGATGGTCCCGCTGTCAACGCCTGCGCGCATGGCGCTGGCCGCATGGCTGGTTCAACGCGATGCGGATGAGGCGGCGGCGCGCAAGGCGGGGCGTCCGGCATCGAAATTCCTGTTCCCCGGCACTGGCGCGGATGGCCATCTGACGCGGCAGCATTTCTACCTGATGACCAAGGATTTCGCGGTGCAGGGCGGGGTTGATCCCACAAAGGTCACGCCCCATACCCTGCGCCATGCCTTTGCCACCCATCTTCTGGCCGGGGGTGCCGATCTGCGCGTGATCCAGATGTTGCTGGGCCACGCCGACCTCGCCACGACAGAGATTTACACCCATGTGCTGGACGACCACCTGAAAGCGCTGGTGCTGGAGCATCACCCCTTGGCCCAAAACACCTTGCCCCGGAAAGGCTGATCCGTGCTGACCCGGCTTGCCCGTCTGTTCCGCCCCCGCGCCACCACCTCTGACGGGGCGCAAAGCGATATCATGGATGCCATCACCACCGGCCATTCGGCGGGCGGGGTGGAAACCGAACACCGCAACCGCCTGCTGGGCGCCCTGGACCTGCACCAACGCACGGTCGAGGAAATCATGCGTCACCGGCGCGAGATCGAGATGATCGACGCCGACGACAGCCCGGAAGATGTGGTGGCGCAGGTGCTGGCGTCCCGCTACACGCGCCTGCCGGTGTTCCGCGAAGGGACCGAGAACATCCTTGGCGTGCTGCATGCCAAAGACCTGCTGCGCGAGGTGCATCGCCTGTTGCGCGGCGAGGCGGGCTCCATCGCGGGTCTGGATGTCGCGCGGGTGGCAATGAAGCCCTATTTCATCCCGGAAACCACCTCACTGGATGACCAGATGCGGGAATTCCTGAAACGACGCACGCATTTCGCGCTGGTGGTGGATGAATATGGCGGCTTGCAGGGGTTGATCACGCTGGAAGACATCCTTGAGGAAATCGTCGGCGAAATCCGCGACGAATTCGACAAGGGCGAGCGGGAGCCGCAACTGATCCCCGGCCCGGCGGGGGATTACCTGATCGACGGCGCGATGACGATCCGCGACCTGAACCGCGCGATGGATTGGGCGCTGCCGGACGATGAGGCCAACACCATTGCCGGTCTGGTGATCCACGAATCACAGACCATCCCGGCCGAGGGTCAGGTCTTCCATTTCCACGGCTTCCGGTTCGAGGTGGTCGAACGGCGCGAAAACCGCCTGACCCGGCTGCGCGTCACGCCGCTCAGGCTCTAAAGACAGGGTGACGCCACGTCACTATCCTTTTGCACGAAGTGATCCATCGTTAACCCGACGCTAGGTAAAGCGCGGCATGTTTTTGGACAGGGTGGTCATGTGGCGGATGGGACTGTGATGCCTGCAACCTTACGAGTGATAGACCGGCCCGAACCCGCACGCACCGACCAGCGCGTGCCTGTGCCGCTGCCTGCCACCGCGCACCCCCGTATCGGTCCGGATTGCGATCGTTCGGTTGTTGCGATGCATAACGCGCTGTTGATGGCCCAAACGCGCCGCATGGCCCTTGAGGCGCGTTTGGCCGCACTTGGCATCCACATTGACGCCGAAACCGGCGCCGTGCGCATGCAGCGCCGCTGACGCCGCAGCCTCAGCGTTTGCGGAACAAGGACCCGAGGATGCCGCGCACCACGGCCTGACCGGTCTTGCTGCCGATCTGGCGGGCAAAGCTTTTGGCGAAGACCTCTGTCACGCTGTCGCTGCGGGACCCGCTGCTGCGCGGGCGCTCCACCGGCGCGGCCCCGCCCCGCCCGCCGTCATAGCGGCGGGCGCGGGTCAGGCCGTCATCCTCGCCCGCGGCACTCCGCTGCCAAGGGGATGTGGGATCGGCGGGCGCGGGTCGATCCTGCGCCGCCTCTGCCGCCGCCTGATCGGCGCGGCGGCGCAGCATCTCATAGGCGCTGTCGCGGTCCATCGCCGTGTCGTATTTGCCCCTGACCGGCGATGCCGCCATCAATTGCGCCCTCAGCGCCGGATCAATCGGGCCGATCTGGCTGCTGGGCGGACGGATCAGGGTGCGCTCGACAATCCCCGGTATCCCCTTGTTTTCCAGAAAGGATGTCACCGCTTCCCCCGTGCCCACATCGCGGATGGCGTCTTCGGTGGCAAAGCGGGGGTTGGGGCGATAGGTCTCTGACGCCTGTTTCAGGTCCTTCTGATCCTTGGCGGTAAAGGCGCGCAAGGCGTGCTGCACGCGGTTGCCCAATTGGCCAAGAATGTCTTCGGGCACATCGGCGGGGTTCTGGGTGATGAAATAGACCCCCACCCCCTTGGAGCGGATCAACCGCGCCACCTGTTCCACCTTGTCCACCAAGGCCTTGGGCGCGTCGTCGAACAAGAGATGCGCCTCGTCAAAGAAGAACACCAGCTTCGGTTTGTCGGGATCGCCCACCTCGGGCAGGGTTTCAAAGAGTTCAGACAACAGCCACAAAAGGAAAGTCGCATAGAGCCGGGGCGATTGCATCAGCTTGTCGGCGGCAAGGATGTTGATCCGCCCTGCCCCCGTGGCATCGGTCAGCATCAGATCGGCCAGATCCAGTGCCGGTTCCCCGAACAGCGCCGTGCCGCCCTGATTCTCCAGCACCAACAACGCGCGCTGGATGGCCCCGACCGAGGTGGTCGCGACCAGACCATAGCGGCTTGAGATCGTGTCGGCATGTTCGGCGATGAACACCAGCAGCGCTTGCAGGTCTTTCAGGTCCAGCAGCGGCAGCTTTTCCTCATCCGCCAGTCGGAAGGCGACGTTCAGCACGCCCTCTTGCGGTTCGGTCAGTTCCAGCAGACGCGCCAAGAGCAGCGGCCCCATCTCGGCCACAGTGGCGCGGATCGGGTGGCCCTGCGCGCCAAACAGATCCCAATAGGTCACCGGAAAGGCCCGGTATTGCAGGTCCAGCCCGATGGTTGCCGCGCGTTTCATGAACGGCTCGTGCAGTTTATGCGCGGCCGAACCGGCGGCCCCAAGACCCGACAGATCGCCCTTCACATCCGACAGGAACACCGGCACGCCCGCGGCCGAGAATCCTTCGGCAAGGATTTGCAGCGTCACCGTCTTGCCCGTGCCGGTGGCCCCGGCGATTAGGCCATGGCGGTTGCCGTATTTCAGCAAAAGCCGCTGCGCCACCCCGTAGCCTTCGCCGCCGCCGCCTGCGAAAATGCTTGCATCCTCGGTCATTGCTGCCCCCGTCACCCCTGCACCGTGCCTGCGGGACTGCCCGTCCCCGGCACCACTTGAACACCCGGCCCCGCCCGCGCACCCGCCATGGATGCAGGCCAAGACCCTGCGCCACCATAGCGGCTGCGCGGGGGCGTTCCACCCCTTTCCCGCGGCCCGCCCCCCCCCTGCCGCCGCCATGTCGCACAAAGCACCGCATGTGCCGCCTCCAGCGGGTGCAGCGCAGGGGGCCGGGCGCGGCCGAAACGCAGGAAACCGTGAAAAGGCCCTGTTTTTATTCATCTTTCAGCAGTTCACGCTGGTGTCACATTCCCTGTTGACGGAACCTGAAAAGCGCAATAGCGTCCCTACCCATGAAGTCGGCCAGTCCGACAGGGAGCAAAAAAATAATGTGGGAAGGGCCGGGTTGCCGGCCCTTTTCGTTTTGGTGTGACAGTTCGACGGCGCTGTGTTCCCCCTCCGCGCCGCTTTGATCGGCGGGCTATGACCCGTCCCGCTTTTGGGGCCTGACACCCATGGCGCTGCATGCTATGCGCGGCGCGAACGTACCGGACGAAACAGGACAGTCCATGACCCAACTTCGCCTTACCCTCGCCCTGACACTCGGCCTTGCCGTGACGGGGTTTGCCGCCTTGGCGCAAGAGACCGCCGCGCCGACCGAAGCGCCTGCTGCCGAAGCGCCCGCTGATCTGGCCATGGGCCAGCCCGCCCAAGACCCCAACGCGGTCGGGTCCACCTATTCCAAGGCCGTCTACGACGCCTGGGACCTGCGCTGCGTGCGGACCGAAACCGGGCAAGACCCCTGCCAGCTTTACCAGTTGCTGAAGGACGGTCAGGGCACCTCGGTGGCGGAATTCAACCTCTTCGACCTGCCCGAAGGCGGTGAGGCTGTGGCCGGTGCCACGGTGATCGCGCCGCTGGAAACCCAATTGACCGACGGTCTGCGCATCGCCATCGATGGAGCCGAAGCGAAGGTCTATCCCTTCACCTTCTGCGCCCGCATCGGTTGCGTCGCCCGCGTCGGCTTTACCGCCGCCGAGATGGATGCGCTGCGCAAGGGCGACAAGGCCATCGTGACCATCGTTCCCGCCGTCGCTCCGGATCAGCAAGTGGTTCTGGAAGCGTCGCTCAAGGGCTTCACCGCCGGGTTCGAGGCCGTGAAGGCCAACAACGCCGCCCTGCCCGCGCCCGAAGCGCCCAAAGAGTAAGCGTCCAATCAGGCCCCGCACCGCCGCATTCCCGATGCGGCGGTGTTTTCATGCGCGCCTGAGCGCCAGCACCGCATTCATGCCGCCAAAGGCAAAGGCATTTGACAGCGCCGCCGCCACATCGGCCTGCCGCGCCGCGTTCGGCACCACGTCCAGATCGCAATCGGCGTCACCGCCATCATGGTTGATCGTGGGGGCAAGGATGCCATCGCGCAGGGCCATCACCACCGCCAGCAGTTCCACCGCGCCGGTCGCGCCAATCAGATGGCCGTGCATCGCCTTGGTGGACGACACCGCCAGCCGGTCGGCATGATCGCCGAACACCGCCCGGATCGCCGCCGTTTCCGTCCGGTCATTGGCCGCCGTGCCAGTGCCATGGGCGTTGATATAGCCGACATCCTTTGCCGACAGTCCCGCATCCGCCAGCGCCCCCGCCAGCGCCCGCGCGGCCCCGTCCTGGGAGGGCATCACGATGTCCGACGCATCCGCGGTCATGGCGAAACCCGCCACCTCGGCCCAAATCTCGGCACCCCGCGCCAGTGCATGGTCGCGGTCTTCCAGCACAAAGACCCCTGCGCCCTCGCCCATCACCATGCCGTTGCGGCTACGGCTGAAGGGGCGGCAACCGTCGGGCGACAGGACGCGCAGCCCCTCCCACGCCTTGATGCCGCCAAAGCACAGCATCGCCTCAGCCCCGCCGGTCAGCATGACATCGGCTATCCCTGCGCGCAGCATCTGGAAGGCCAGACCGATGGCGTGGTTAGATGCAGCACAGGCGGTGGCGACGGTAAGCGCAGGGCCGGTCAGGCCGTAGGCCATCGCCAGATGGGCGGCGGCGGCGTTGCTCATCAGCTTTGGCACGGTCAGGGGGTGCACCCGGCTTTTGCCATCCTGAAACACCGCGCGGTAGTTATCTTCCCAGGTCTGGATGCCACCCGCCGCCGTGCCCATGATGACGCCAGCGCGGGGACCAAGCGGCCCGGTCAGGCCCGCGCGTGCCACCGCCTCTTGCGCGGCGGTCAGCGCGAATTGCGTGCAGCGGTCGTAAAGCGCGAGGCTGCGCAGATCAAAGCGCGCGGCGGCATCCCAATGGGGCACCTGCGCGCCGATGCGGATGGACAGACGGTCAAGGTCGGGCAGGTCAATCGCGCCGATGGCCCCGCGCCCCGCACGCATCGCGGCCAAGGTCGCAGGCACATCGCCGCCCAAGGCATTGACCGTGCCCGCCCCGGTGATGACAACGCGGCGGGTCATGGCCGGATCAGGCCGCTTTCTGGCCCAAAAGCCCCTCGACCGCGCCGATCAGTCCCGCGACGGAGGAGATGTCGAACCCGCTGTCACCCGGATCATTGGCGTTGAAGGGGATGGCGATGTCGAAGGCCTCTTCCAGCGCGAAGATCACCTCGACCAGCCCGAGGCTGTCGAGCCCCAGCGTCGCCAAGGTATCCTGTGGCCCGATGGTGGCGGGATCGCGCAAGGCCTGCGCGGCGAGAATCTCGATGACCTTGGTGGTGGTGTCCATGTCGGCCCCCTGTTCCGGTTCGCGCTCGGTTTACTCTGTGTCCTGTGACCGTTGCATGACGGTTTTTTCAAGCTCTGCCACCCGTGCCGCCAGCCGTGGCAAGCGGCGTTGGGCCTTTTGCAACTCCACATGAGTTTCCATCTTGATCGCAGGATACCCCAGAAGCACCCGCCCGGCGGGCGCATTGGTGAATATCTTGGTGCCGCCGCCCGCGATGACATCGTCGCCCACGAAGATGTTATCGTTCACACCGCATTGCCCGGCCAGCACCACCCGGTCGCCGATGCGCGACGATCCCGCGATGCCGACCTGCCCGCACAGCAGGCAGTCACGGCCCACCTGCACATTGTGGCCGATGTGGACAAGGTTATCGAGCTTGGTCCCCGATCCGATGGAGGTATCGCGGATCGTGCCCCGATCGATGCAGGAATTGGCCCCGATTTCCACATCATCGCCGATGCTGACGGACCCAAGCGAGTGGATCCGCGTCCAGCTTTGCGCGCGGATTTCGCTGCGTTCCCCGAGGGTTTCGCGGATTTCTTCAACCCCGGATTTCTCGGGCGTGACAAAAGAGAACCCGTCCGCGCCGATGACAGCCCCCGGATGGCAGATGAATCTGTCCCCGATCACCACCCGCGCCATGATCCGCGCGCCGTGCAGGATCAGGGCATCCGCCCCGATCCGCGCCCCTTCGGCGATGCTGGCATGGGCGGCGATGCGCGCGCGCGGGCCGATCACCGCGCCCCGCCCGATGGTGACGAAGGGGCCAATGGCGGCCCCGTCGCCGATCTGGGCCGACGGATCAACCACCGTCATGGGGTGAATGCCCGGCGCAATCTCTGGACCCGGATCGAAGATTGCCGACAAGCCCGCCATCGCCAAGCGCCCGCGCGGCGCAAAGATCGCCGCTTTCAGCCCCAGCGCCTGCCAATCCGCCCCCGGCCAGACCAGCGCCGCCTGCGCCCGCCCTTTCGGCAGGGCTTCGGCGTATTTGGGACTCATCGCCAAGGCCAAGGCGTCGGTCCCCGCCGCCTGCGGTTCACTGGCATGGGTCACGGTCAGCGTCAGATCGCCCGCCGCCTCTGCCCCCAAGGCGGTGGCGATGTCGCGGATGCTATGGGCCATGTCGTCAACTCCGGCTGTCCGGGGGTCTGGTCGCCCCGCTTGCGACAGGTTTACCCCTGAACCCCGCCCAAGACCACCCCGGCCTCGGTCAGCGCGTCAAAGATGCGCCCGTCGCGGCCATAGACATCGCGCCGCCAGGTCATGTTGCCTTTCGCATCGGGCCAGGCGGTGAAATAGACCAGATGCACCGGCAGGGGTTTGTCGAGCTTCACCACCGTTTCCAGATCGCTGTCCAGCGCTGTCTGGAACTTGGCCTTGGGGTCCGCCGATTGCACCGACAAGAGGGCATAAGCGAAGTCAAAGGGATCGCCCAGACGGATGCAGCCGTGGGAATAGGCCCGCACCTCATGCGCGAAGAGTTCTTTCGCGGGGGTGTCGTGCAGGTAGATGTTGTAAGGGTTGGGGAACATGAACTTCACCTTGCCCAAGGCATTGCCGTCCGAGGGCGGCTGGCGCAGACCAAAGGGAAAGCTGCGCGCCGTATAGCCCGCGAAATTGACGGCCTCGCGCGGGACGACGCGGCCATTGCCATCGACCACCTGCAAATGCGCCACGGCGTTCGGATTGGCCTGCAACAGCGGCAGGTATTCCTTGACGATGATGGACCGTGGCACGCCCCAAGACGGGTTGACCACCATATGCTCCATCTGGTCGGAAAATTCCGGGCTGCGCTGGTCGGGGACGTTCTTGCCGATCACGGCGCGGGTCTGGAATTCCACCGCCCCGCCCTTGATGATCTGGGCGGTGAAGTCGGGCTGGTTGACCCAGACGTAGCGCTCCCCCCGGTCGGTGCCCGCCATCCAGCGCAACCGCTCCATCGCGACGAGGACGGATTTCAGCCGGTCCTGCGGCGGGATGTTCAACTCGGCCAAGGTGCCGTCCCCTGCCACGCCATCGGCGGTCAGGCCGTGGTCCAGCTGGAACCGCTGCACCGCGCGGGTGATGCGGGCGTCATACTCCTGCGTGGCAGAGCGTGTCAGATAGCCCTGCCCTGCCAAGCGGTCACGCAACGCCACCACCCGCGCGCCGCTGGCACCGGGTTCGATCTTGCCGCCCGTCACCTCTGGCCCCCAGCCGCCTGCGGCGATGGCACGTTCAAGGTCGATCTTTTCCTTCATCAGCCGCGCATATTCTGGCCATTGCGGCGGCAGGGCGCGCAGGAAGGCAGCGGGGTCAGACGACTCAAACCCCTTGAGCAGCGCCATCGGATCGTCATGCGTGACCTCGCGCAGGATGCCCGCATCCACCTTGGCGGGTTCGAGCACGCCCGAATGCACGTCGCGCGCATAGGTCAGGAAGGCGCGGGTCAGCGCGACCTCCAGACGGCCCAGATCGCCCTCGGTCCGTGCGGCGCGGATCGCCTGCGCCAAGGCCCCGGCATCATAGCGCGCCACCGGCAGGCCATGGTCCCCGGCGCGTTCCAGCGCAGCAAACAGCGCGACCCGGCGGGCGGCCTGTTCCGGCAGCGTCCAGAACGGGGCATAGGCGCGGGCCTGATAGAAGGCCGCGATGGTGTCATCCGCCGCCGCCGCTTCGGCCAGGGACTGGGTGAAGGGGGTCACCTGCGCCACAGCCCCGGAGGGAGCGGCAACGGCCAGCGCGGCACAGAGGGCAAGCAGCGGGGAAATGGATCGCAGGCGCAACATCTGAACCTCAAGGCAATGCAGAACGTCATATATGGGGGCCGCGCCCGACCGTTGCGACCGGAGCGCCCGCCAAAAGACTGTGCCGCGAATCCCGCGAAACTGTCCACCGCGCCGCAGGGCAAGCCCCATCGGCCTGTCACAAATTGGCAACGATGCGGGATGGGCGGATTTTCCCCGCCCTCGGTTGCGGCTTTCAGCAAAAATTTGCCGATGGCGGCAAGGATGCCTCAATCCGGGGATTCGGCGCTTGGGACAGGGCAGGTCATGTGCAATAACACTCACGCACTTGGGGAAAGTGGCACGAAAGCTGCCGATACAGGCGGCAAGTCAAACCGGGGACAGGCAGGGTTCATGTCGATCAATTCTTCGATGACCGTATCGCGGCGTGGCTTGCTTGGTGCCTTTGCGGCCGTGACCGTGGCCGCCGCGCCGACCTATTCCAACGCCTTCGGGCTGTTGCGCGGGGCGGGCGACATCCGCCGCATCAAGATGTATTCGGGCCGCACCGGGGAAAGCATCGACACGATCTATTGGGTCGAAGGTGAGTACATCCCGGAGGTTCTGAAGGAAATCAACCACTTCATGCGCGACTGGCGCACGAATGAGGTCAAGTCGATGGATGCGCGCACCGTCGATATCATGGCCGCGGCGCACAGCCTGATGGATGTGTCCGAACCTTACACGCTGCTGTCGGGCTATCGCTGCCCCAAGACCAACGCCATGCTGCGCAGCCGGTCGTCTGGCGTGGCGCGCAATTCGCTGCATCTGAAGGGTCAGGCGGCGGACCTGCGGTTGAAGTCGCGTTCGGTCAGCCAGATGGCCCGCGCCGCCGAGGCCTGCGCTGCGGGTGGCGTGGGGCGGTATTCGCGGTCGGATTTCGTGCACATGGACTGCGGCCCGGTGCGGCACTGGGGCGGTTGATCAGACGGATCAGCCGGGATGAAGGCGGGCGCCATAGCGGCGCCCTTTTTCTTTTCCTTCAACACGAAACGCTAAGGGACGCGCCCGCACCGCGGGGTGGGTGCACATACATGTGCGCCCGCCCCGTGGGGGCGGTGCGGGCGCGCCCCGATGCTTTGGGCATCGGGGCAATCCCAACGGTCACTATATGTAGAAAGGCCAAGAGGCCGGGTTCACGCCTCCCCGCCCTCCACCTCCGCCGCCAGACTGCCGCCCCGGAACCCCTGCGCCACCACGAATTTCTCGGAACTGTCAGACCGGCTGGCAGGCGGCTTCACATTGGCGACCTTGCGGAAGTTCTTTTTCAGCAGGGTCTGCATCTCGTTTTCGGCCCCGCCGGCCAGAACCTTGGCGACAAAGGTGCCGCCCTCTTCCAGCACGTCAAAGGCAAAGGCCAGCGCCGCCTCGACCAGCGCGATGATGCGCAAGTGGTCGGTGCCCTTGTGGCCCGAGGCGGCGGCGGCCATGTCGGACATCACCACATCGGCCTTTCCGCCCAGCCAGCCCTTGACCAGCGCATCCGCCTCATCCGACAGGAAATCCAGCACATGGATCTGCGCGCCGGGAATAGGGTCGATCTCTTGCAAATCGACGCCCAGCACCGACCCTTGCGGTTTTTTCGGGTTCTCTCCCAGCGCGTTGACCCGCGCCACGGCGACCTGACACCACCCACCCGGCGCACAGCCAAGGTCCACCACCCGGCAGCCCGGCTTGAGGAAGCCGTATTTGTCATCCAGTTCGAGGATCTTGTAGGCCGCCCGTCCGCGATAGCCCTCTTTCTTGGCGCGCTGGACATAGGGGTCGTTCAACTGCCGCTCCAGCCAGAGGGTGGAGGACAGTTTGCGCCCCTTGGCGGTCTTGACCCGGACGCGCAACTCTCGTTGGCCCCGGCCTGAGGTGTTCTTGCCTTCGGTCATGCGAATGGTCCGTCTTCCAGAACGCCATCGGCGCTCATCTGTGCATATAAGAGCCCCTCGCGCAGGCCACGGTCGGCCACGCTCAGGCGATCCGTCGGCCATATCCGCATCAGCGCCTGAAGGATAGCCGCCCCGGACATGATCAGCGAATGTCGGTCGCGTCCGATGCGTGGATCGGTGCGGCGTCCTTCGGGGCCGAGCGACAGGTAATCGCGGATCACATGGTCGATCTGGTCCGAGGTCATCTGCAACCCGTCCACCTTGGTCCGGTCATAGCGGCGCAGGTTCAGGTAACTCGCCGCCACCGTGGTGACCGTGCCCGAGGTGCCGATGATCTGGAACCCTTCACGCGGGTTCTCGCGGTTGTAGGGCGAAAAGCTGGACAGGTTTTCCTCAAAGAACCACGACATCAGGGCAAAGCGCGCGGCGTCATCCTCGACATCGGCGAACTGGTCTTTCAGCGTGGCCACGCCGAGGGGGACGGAAATCCAGTCCACCACCCGCGCCTCATGCTCGGCTTGGGCATGAAAGCCGCGATGCAGGCGCATGATGGCGCGCGGGCGTTCCTCGGGTGGCACGCGGGACAGGTCGATCCAGACCAGTTCCGTCGACCCGCCGCCGATATCCACCACCAAAAGCTGTTCGGTGCGCGGGCTGACCAAGGGCGCGCAAGAGATGACGGCCAACTGCGCTTCTTCCTCTGTCGCGATGATTTCCAGCGACAGGCCGGTTTCGCGCCGGACCTGACGGATGAATTCCTTCGCGTTGCGCGCGCGGCGGCAGGCTTCGGTCGCCACCAGACGCATCCGGCGCACGCCGTGCTTTTCGATTTTCTTCTGACAGATCCGCAGCGCCTGCACCGTCCGCGACATCGACGCACGCGACAACCGGCCCGAGGCTTCAAGCCCCACGCCGAGTTGGACAGTCTTGGAAAAACTGTCCACGACCTGAAACTGACTGCCCTTCGGTTGGGCAATCAGCATCCGGCAACTGTTTGTGCCGAGATCAAGCGCCGCATACAGCAGCGCCTGCTCCGGCGGGGGGGAAGCAGACGGTTCGACCGGCGCGCGCCCGGGATCAGCCGTGGCGCGAGGCGCAGGGATCGCGTCCGCCCCCCGGGGACGCTCGGGCGTCATGACCGCCCTCCATGTGTGGTTGCGTTAACGGTATCCGCCCTGCCCCCCTGACGCAAGCGAAGAAGTCCGGGAACGGGTGGGGGGTGCGGGGGGAGGTCTTGTCCTCCCCCCACCCTCCGTCCACTTCAAGTCAGAGTTGAAGATTTTTCCATTTGCGCCCGTCGCGCGGGGCCCTGCGATGCGCTAGGTGGGTGGACAGGGCGGCGGGGTCGCCTTCCGCCTGCGCCATGTCGAAAACCGACTCCGGCTGTCGCAGACTGGCGCTATCAACGAAGGCAGCAGTGCAAGGGGGAATCGGATGGCTGATGTTACCGTGGTCTTTTGGCGCGATATTCCGGCGCAGGTCATCGTGGGCAAGGGACGGCGTGGGTCCAAGGTCCAACTGACCGAACGCTTCGAGCAGGCCATCGACCGCTGCGCCATGAAAGTGGGCGCACGCGACACCGACAGCTACCTTGCCGAATGGCGCAAAGCCGCCCCCTATGAGGTGGAGGGCGACCCCGACCAGATCGCCCGCGCCGAGGCGGACCGTCTGGAAGCCGAGTATGACACCGCGCGCCTCAAGGCGCTGATCGACGCCGACGGATGGGCCGCAAAGGCCTGATCCCGGCCAGATAGCGCCCCCAAACCGCCCCCAAACCGCCCAAGGAGCGACCTATGGCCCTGTTCAACTTCCGCCGCGAGGCAGCCGCCCCCTCCGCCACCGTCAACACCGAGGTGGAGGCGTTCCTGTCGGGCTATTCCATCGAGGTGATGCCCCGCACCGCCGAGAAGGTCGGGGATTTCCGCACCCTCCTGCCGCGCGGCACCCGGGTCTATATCGCCCATATCGACGGCACCCCCATTGAGGATATGGTTGCCACCGCCAAGCGCCTGAATGCCGAAGGCTTCCCGGTGATGCCGCACTTCCCGGCGCGCATCATCAAGGACAAGGCGACGCTTCTGGATTGGGTCGCCCGCTACAAGGGCGAGGCCGATGTGAAACAGGCCCTGCTACTGGGTGGCGGCGTGCCGCAGCCCGCGGGGGATTACGACAATTCGATGCAACTGATCGAATCCGGCGCCTTTGACGGCTTTGACCGCCTGCATGTCGCAGGCCACCCCGAAGGCAACAAGGACATCGATCCCGATGGCTCCGACCGGGCCGTGATGGAGGCTGCGCGCTGGAAATCGGCCTTTGCCGAACGCACCGATGCGAAGATGGCCATGGCCACGCAATTCTGCTTTGAGGCCGCCCCCGTCATCGCATGGGTGGACCGCCTGCGCGCCGAAGGCGTCAACCTGCCCGTCCATATCGGTGTGGCAGGTCCGGCCAAGCTGCAAACCCTGATCAAATTCGCCATCGCCTGTGGCGTCGGCCCATCCCTGCGCGTGCTGCAAAAGCGCGCGATGGATGTGACCAAGCTGCTGCTGCCCTATGAGCCGACCGAATTCGTGGCCGAACTGGCCGCGCACAAGGCCGCCAATCCGGGCTTCGGCATCGAACAGGTCCATTTCTTCCCCTTGGGCGGCATCAAGACCAATGCCCAATGGGTCACCGAAAACGGCGGCGCCTCGGGCGTCCCGGCTGCCGCAACCGCCTGAGAAATAGGTTCAAGAATGACCCGCACCGTACTGGAATCCAAAACAAAAACCGTCGTCATCGGCTTTGACGAACCCTTCTGCGTGATCGGGGAGCGGATCAACCCCACCGGCCGCAAGAAGCTCGCGGCCGAACTGGAGATGGAAAACTACGACACCGTGCTGAAGGACGCGCTGGAACAGGTGGCCTGTGGCGCGACCGTGCTGGACATCAACTCGGGCGCGGTGTTCACCAATCGCATGGCGGCTGACCCGCGCTATGCCGACAACAACTTTGTCGAACCGCCCCTGATGAAGGCGCTGATCGAGATGGTGCAGGGCGTGGTCGATGTGCCTTTGTGCATCGACTCGTCGGTTCCGGGTGCGCTGGAAGCCGGTCTGATGGCCGCTGAGGGCCGTCCCCTGTTGAACTCGGTCACCGGCGAGGAAGAGCGGATGGAACTCGTCCTGCCGCTGGTCAAGAAATACAATGTGCCGGTCGTGGCGATCTCGAACGACGACACCGGCATTTCGCCCGATCCGGATGTCCGCTTTGCCGTGGCAAAGAAGATCGTCGAACGTGCGGCTGACTACGGCATCCCGGCGCATGACATCGTGGTGGACCCGCTGGTGATGCCGATTGGCGCGATGGCCTCGGCCGGGCAGCAGGTCTTTGCGCTGGTCCGCCGCCTGCGCGAGGAACTGGGCGTCAACACCACCTGTGGCGCGTCCAACATCAGCTTTGGCCTGCCCCAGCGCCATGGCGTCAACGCGGCCTTCCTGCCGATGGCGATCGGCGCGGGCATGACCTCCGCCATCATGAACCCCGTCCGTCAGGTGGAGATGGAGGCGATCCGCGCCGCCAACCTGCTGATGAACCATGACGAGAACAGCGGCGAATGGATCCGCTTTGCCAAAGTGGTCGAGGCCGTCGAAGGCGGCCTGAGCTTTGCCGAAGCCTCTGCCGCCGCCTCGCAGGCCGCCGGGGGCCGTCGCGGCGGTCGTCGCGGGCGCGGCTGATAGCTGAAAACGGACCATGCGGCGCGCCCTCTGCGCCGCATGGTCTGCACTGTGCATATCCCTTCCACCATGTGCGGCAACGGCCCGTCGGGTGGATCATGGCACAGGACGCGGCGCAGATGACCTGTTTGCCTTGTGCGCGGCAAACCCATGGGACAGGACCCCATCCGGCTGCAACGCGCGATCCTGGCCAGGTCCGGTTCCAACGCCCCGCAAAACCGCCCCCTCCGCACCGGACGGGCAAGGTCACTTCCAAACGCTTACAGCCCGGCCGGATCGTCCGGCATCTTGGCCGTGACATCGCCGGGCGTTGCCCCGTCGCGTTTCCTCGGTTCGCGCAATTGCGGGCGGAGCGGGATTTCCTTCAACAGCCCCCCCACCCCCATCTGCGCGATGTCATCCGCCGTCACCGCCACGCCACAGGCCAGCCGTTCCAGCACCCAATCCGCCCCGTTCAGCGCAGGCGAGCGCGCGCAGCCCGGCAGGCCGATCACCGGACGTCCGCCCAGATCGCCATGAAACAGCAGGTTGCCCGGATCGACCGGCATGCCAAAGCGCGTCACCGTCCCCCCCGCAAGCCGCAGCCCCTGCGGGGCCGTGTCCATCAGGTCCGAGGTGGCCGAGGCGGTCAGGATCAAGGCCATCTCTCCCGGCAAACGCCCCAGCGCCCCGGCAATCGCGCCGGCGTCATGGGCCACGACCTCTACCCCCGCCAAGCACATGCCAAGCGCGGTCAGCCGCGCCTCGACCGCCTCGGCGCCCTTGCGGATCAGCTTGTCATCCTGCCCGGCCACGCGTGTCAGGATCAGCCCGGCATCGCGCAGCGCCACGGGGCGGATGCGGATCGCGCCCCGTGCCACGGCACAGGCCCGCGCCAAGGCTGCGCCCCCCACGGCATAGGCGATGATCTTGACCGTCCCCGCCAGCGTGCCAGCCGTCACCCGCTGCCATGGCGGCAAGGTGGCCAGGGTGATCGCGGGGTCGATGCGGTTCAGCGAAAGGATGGCATCCGCGTCGATCTCCACGATCCCCGGCCCTGCGGCGTTCAGATTGACCCGTCCCGTGAAAGCGGTGCTCAGCGTCAGGCCCTGCGCCACGGGGTCGGGCACCAAGGCGGCGGCCAGCGCCGCCGCAGCGGCATCCTCGCCGACATCGCCGGGGTCCAGCCGCGCCACCGTCACTTGCGACAGATCCAGCGCCAGCGCGGCCACATCGGCGGCGGTCAGGACCGTGCCTTTCTTCAGCACCCGCCCCCCTGCCGTTTCCGAATGGGCAAGGATCGCCCCTTCGGCCTGACCCACCGGAACCTCGCCGAAAAACATCAGCCCTTCCTCAGGGCATGGGTGATCTGCGCCATGACCGACACGGCAATCTCGGCCGGGGTTTTCGCGCCGATGTCCAACCCGACCGGCGCGTGGATGCGGGCGATCTCTGGCTCTGAGAACCCCGCAGCGCGCAGACGCTCCACCCGTTTGGCATGGGTCTTGGCGGAACCGAGACACCCCAGATAAAAGGCCTGCGACCGCAGCGCGAACCGGATCGCGGGATCGTCGAGCTTGGGGTCATGCGTCAGCGTCACGATAGCGGTGCGCGCATCGGGGGCCAACGCCTCCAGCGCCTCGTCGGGCCAGTCCTCGATCAGCGTTTCACCGGGGAACCGCGCCGCGGAGCCGAAGGCGGAGCGCGGGTCGATGATCACGGGATCATAGCCACAGGTCCGGGCGATGCCGACCAGCGCCTGCGCGATATGCACCGCGCCCACGATCACCAGCCGCAGCGGCGGGTTGTGGATGGCGATGAAGCGGCCATCCTCCTCGCAGCCCGACCGGTCCATGCGAAAGCGCGCGTCGGCGGCGGCATCATCGCCGGGCGACAGCAGACGGCGCGACCAGTCGGACAGGGTGACCGCCAGTGCCACGGCCTGGCGTGCGGCGCGGGCCGCGACGATGCGGTCCAGATCCTGCACGGCCAGCGCGGGGGCGACATCCCCCACCGGTTCCACGAGGATGCGGATGGTGCCGCCACAGGCCAGACCGACGGCAAAGGCCGACTCGTCACTGACCCCGAAGGTCAAGAGCCGCGGCCTGCCGTCCTCAAGCGCCGCCAGAGCCTCGGTCACCACGGCCCCTTCGACACAGCCGCCGGAGACCGAGCCCATGATCTCGCCAGTGCCGGAGATGGCGAGTTGGCTGCCGGCCTGACGCGGGGCAGAGCCCCAGGTCTCCACCACCGTGGCCAAGGCCGCGCCCTTGCCCTGGCGGTGCCAGTCGAGTGCGATTTCGGGGATGCTGTCGCTGATGTCGCGCTGCATGGGGGCCTCCATTCCTCAGGGCCGATCATGCGCCAAGGGCGGGTGAGGTGCCACTGGCAAAAGGTGGCAGGGGGCAGGTTGGCCGATCATGGGGACCTGCCCCCTCACCCTGACCCTCTCCCCCGGAGGGGAGAGGGGATGGCGCCCGACCGGCCAAGGGCGCGACACCTCCGGTCTTCGCCCCCTCTCCCCTTGGGGGAGAGGGCCGGGGTGAGGGGCACCCCACCCTTTGGGTCAGTTTGCCGCCGTGCGCAGCAGCGGGGTGATGATGCGCACCGCGACACGGCGGTTCTGGCGCTCGTCGCCTTGGGTGTTCACCCGCAGTTCCGATTCGCCATAGCCCTGCACGATCATGTTCTCCGGCGGCACGCCGAAATACTCGGTCATCGCCAGCGCCACCGATTCCGCGCGACGGTCCGACAGCGCAAGGTTTGACGCAGCCGAGCCCACCGCGTCGGTGTGCCCTTCGATCAGGAACACCTCACCCGGATTGTCGGCGATGAGCGAGGTCATGAACCGCCCCAGTGCCGCCAATTCCTCGGCCTCGGTCGCCTTGATCGCCGCCGAGCCGCTGTCGAAGGTGATGTTGTTCACATCCACCGTCGCCGCCAACTGGCGCACCTGCGGGATCTCGCGGATCTGGCGCAGCGAGAAGGTGCGGCCCAGTTCCTCGGCGTCCAGCGCCGCCATGCGGGCGCGCAGCATCGCATCTTCTTCGGACCCCGAGATAGAGATCACCCGCGCGCGCGGCGGCGGCAGGGTCGAGACATCCACCCGACGCTCCGGTTGCAGGTCATCGACCAGCAGGATTTCCTGCCCGCGCAGGTCATAGGCCGACCGGCGCAGCACGCGGCCCGTGGCATCGCGAATGGTGGCGATCTGCGTGCCATCGGCGCGCTGCACGATGGTCCGGGTCGAGCCATCGTTGAACGTCTCGGTCCGCACGGTCGATCCGGGCTGGCGCAGCAGGGCGTCGTCATCCTTGTAGACGACATAGTTGCCGGTGCCGCGCTCCACCACCACGCGGTCACCCGAGTTTGACACCACGCGGTCCTTGTTGGCCGAATTGATGATCATGCCTACGGCTACGGCACCCAAGGCCACAAGCCCGGCCTTTTCCAGATTGGACAGGCCCTTGCGGTCATCGCGCGTGTCGCCCTCGCGGGCAGAGGTTGCAAATTCCTCGGCCGAAGAGCGGGCGGTTTCCTGCGTCACGGTCTGGATCGTGACGTTTTGCACCATGGCCGGGGGCGGCGGCAGATCGGCGATCGGGGTGGGCGGTGCGGGGGGCGTGCCCTCGGCCGGGGCGGGAACCAGCGCCAGCGCCGCCGCCGCCGCAACCGGGGCAACCTCGGCCACCGTCGGGGCCGCTGCGGCGGGATCGGTGGTGCCGTCCGTCGCGGGGAGTGGCTCGGCCACGGCCTCGGGGGCGGCCAAGAGGGTGGTCAAGGCATCCACGGCCGTCTCAGTGGGGGCAGCGACCTCGATCTGGTCTTCGGGCACCGCTTCGGGCACCACGACGGGTTCGGTGGGAACGGCGGCCTCTGCGGCTTGGGCATCCGCTGTTGCCTGCGCGGCTGCCGCGTCGGCTGCCGCCTGTTCGTCGGCTGCCGCTTGTGTCGCTCCTGCATCGGCTGCCGCCTGTTCGTCGGCTGCGGCTTGCGCTGCTGCCGCATCGGGTGCCGCCTGTTCATCCGCTGCGGCTTGCGCTGCTGCTGCATCGGCTGCCGCCTGTGCATCCGCTGCCGCTTGTGCCGCTGCGGCATCGGCTGCCGCCTGTTCATCCGCTGCGGCCTGCGCTGCCGCTGCGTCGGCTGCCGCCTGTTCATCCGCTGCGGCCTGCGCTGCCGCTGCGTCGGCTGCCGCTTGGGCCTCAGCTGCCGCCTGTGCCGCTGCTGCGTCGGCTGCCGCTTGCTCGTCTGCCGCCGCCTGTGCCGCTGCCGCATCGGCTGCCGCTTGGGCCTCTGCCGCCGCTTGCGCTGCTGCCGCATCCGCTGCCGCTTGGGCCTCTGCCGCCGCTTGCGCTGCTGCCGCATCGGCTGCCGCTTGGGCCTCTGCCGCTGCCTGCGCTGTTGCTGCATCCGCTGCCGCTTGGGCCTCTGCCGCTGCCTGCGCTGCTGCTGCATCCGCTGCCGCTTGTGGCTCTGCCGCTGCCTGCGCTGCCGCGGCTTCTGCCTCGGCTTGGGCTTGCGCTGCCGCTGCGGCTTCCGCCTCGGCGGCGGCGGCGGCGGGGTCCACGCCCGTGGTGAAATTGGCGATGTCGCAGACATTTTCCGCCGTGTTCAGGCACAGGATCGTGCCGTCCTCAGCGATGATGCTGCCGTCCTCTGCCACGGTCTGGGCAAACAGCGGGAAGGGCGTGACCGAACTCAGCGCCACCGACAGGGCCGTGGTCGAGATCAGAAGCCGTTTCATGCAAACTATCCTTTCGAACGAATGACGCAGGGCACGAGGCAGCGGCACGAAGGCCAAAGACCACGCATCCGGCGGGACCAGAGAAAAGCGCTTTCCCGGTGATATGCGATATCAGCGCCTATAACACGAGGTCTATCGGCAGGTTCCTGCCCCCCGCCGCAGAGCGTTATGCGATATCGCCCAGCATCCGCATCAGCCGCGCCTTTTCGCCCTGATCGCCGGGGTCGGAAATCGCTTGTCCAAGGGCCGAGAGCGAATCCACCGAATGCCCGGCGCGAAAGGCATCGACATGCGGCAGCATCACCTTGATGCCTGTCGCACGCGGGGCGAATCCGTCCCAGCGCAGCAGCGGGTTCAGCCAGATCAGCCGCCGACACGAGAGGTGGAGGCGCCGCATCTCATGCGCCAGCGCATCGGCATCGTCGCGGTCGAGGCCATCGGTGATCAGCAGGACCACCGCCCCCTGCCCCAAGACCCGGCGCGACCAATCGCGGTTGAAGGCGTGCAGGCTGGAGCCGATCCGCGTGCCGCCCGACCAATCCTGCGCCTCGGCCCCCGCCGCGCGCAGGGCCGCATCCACATCGCGGGTGCGCAGATGGCGGGTGATGTTGGTCAGCCGGGTACCGAAGGTGAACGCATGCACGCGTGCCCAGCCCTGCCCGCGCCGGTTGGCCACCGCATGGACGAAATGCAGCACCATGCGGGAATACTGGCTCATGGAACCGGAGATGTCGCAGAGCACCACCAGATTGGGCCAGCGTTCCGCCGGGGTTTTCTTAGCCAGTTCGGTGATCTCACACCCCCGGCGCAGGGCCGCGCGCAGGGTGCGGCGGGAGTCTATTCTGGCACCGGACCCGGCGGCCTCCATGCGGCGCGTCAACAGGGGTTTCACGGGCAGCGACAGCCGCGCCAGCATCCGCTTGGCCTCGGCAATTTCGGCCAGCGACATCTGTTCAAAGTCGAGCGTGCGCAGCCGTTCCTCGGCGGACATGGTCGCGGTGGCGTCGATCTCGATCTCGTCGCCCTCGGCGGGGTCGTCGCGGTCGGGGCTGGGCAAGTCTTCGGCCATGCCGTCCAGCAGCGCCTGTGCCGCGCGCTTTTCGGCGGCATCGGCAAGCCGGTCCTCTTGCGCGCCCTTGATGGCGGGCAGCATCAACGACATCATGTGTTCCAGAAACTGCGGATCGCGCCAGTAAAGGCGGAACACCTGCGCAAAGACGGCGCGTTCCTCGGGGCGGCTGACGAAACAGGCGTGCAGCGTCCAGTAGAAATCCGCGCGCTCGGTGAAGCCTGCCACGGCAACCGCGCGGATCGCGTCGATCACCCGCCCCGGCCCGATCGGCAGCCCCGCCCGGCGCAAGGCCCGCGCGAAATGGGCGATGTTGCGCGCCAGCTTGCCGTCTTCGGGAATGTCGAGCGTGGGGTATCGCATCAGATCGCCCCGGGCCGAACGGTCAGGCCGATTGCAACAGCCGCAGCCGGGCGCCGCCACGTTTCTGCGCCCGCCGCATCAGGCCCCAATCGTCGTAGCCCAAGGCAGCCTCGAGTTCCGGATCGGCCCAGGCCTGCAGGAAGGCGATGTCCTGCGGCGAGAGTTGCGCCAGTTCCTTGGGCCGCTTGACCTGCGCCTTGAAGCGTTGGCCAAGGCGGCGATCCACCGGGACAAAGGGCACCTTGCGCGGGCGCAGGCCAAAGCCCGCGCGAAAACTGTCCACGAACGGCTCCGGTTCGGCCACGACCCGCTCCATCCGCACCAGACAAAAGGCACAGCCCCGGTTGGCGTAGGAGAGATGCGAGCGCAGCTTGCCCCGGCGCAGGGCGGCGATGTTGGCATAGGGCAAGCCGGTCAAGGGATCGCGGTCGCCCTGCAAGGGCTGACCGATCAGATCGTCGGTAAAGCCGGGGCCAAGGATGCGGGGATGGTCCACCACGGTCTCCCATGGCGCGCGCAGGAAATCCGACGCCTCCAGCCTCTGCATCGCGGGGGTGGTGTGCCAAGGCCGCGCGAACATCGAGCGCACCCAATCCTCCGCCCGGCGCACCACCAGCACCACCACCAAATCGGCGGGGATCGCCAGCAGCGAGGGATGGCCGTGCTTCCAGCCCAGCATGTCGGTGGGTTCCAGCGGCACATTCGCGCGCAAAAGCGAGGCCACGTAATTGGTGCCGGAACAGCGTTCCCCGATCACCTGAAAGCGCCGGATGCGCCGCGGTCCGGGGAGGACCTGCATGCCCGTTTCGGGAAACTCTGGGGAAATCGGGACGCTGACCACACCCTGGCCTTTCTGGACGGCTACTCGTTACAGATACCAAACATGACGCGACCCTTGGGCCAAGACAAGCAGGCAAAGGCTGTTTGACAGCACCTGTCACGCCGACAGCCCCTTGCGGACCTCTTCCAGCAGTTTCTTGGCCTCGGAGCCTTGGATCTTCTGGATATCATCCTGATATTTCAGGATCGCCCCCAGCGTGTCAGCGATGACCTCGGGCGAAAGGGTGATGACATCAAGGGCCAGCAGGCATTTCGCCCAGTCGATGGTTTCAGCGACACCGGGGCGCTTGAACAGGTCTTCACGCCGCAGACGCTGGACAAAGGCCACCACCTCACGGCTGAGCGTCTCTTGCGCCTCGGGCGCGCGGGATTTCAGGATGGCGTGTTCGCGGTCAAAGTCGGGGTAATCGACCCAGTGATACAGACACCGCCTTTTCAGCGCGTCATGCACCTCGCGCGTGCGGTTTGAGGTCAGGATCACGATGGGCGGTTCCGGCGCGCGGATAGTGCCGAGTTCGGGGATGGTGACCTGAAAATCCGACAGCGCCTCCAGCAGGAACGCCTCAAAAGGTTCATCTGTGCGGTCCAACTCGTCGATCAAGAGGATCGGCGCGCCGCCGGGTTGCGGGCGCATCGCCTGCAAGAGCGGGCGTTCGATCAGATAGTCTTCGGTGAACAGTTCCGCCTTCAGCGCGTCACGATCCGCGCCCCCGCCCGCCTCGGCGGTGCGGATGGCGATCATCTGGGCGGCGAAGTTCCATTCACACACGGCGGACGAGGCATCCAGCCCCTCATAGCATTGCAGCCGGATCAGGCGGCGGCCAAGGGCGGCGGCAAGGGTCTTGGCGATCTCGGTCTTGCCGACCCCGGCCTCTCCCTCAAGGAACAGGGGGCGGTTCAGGCGCAGGGACAGGAACACCACCGTGGCAAGGGCGCGGCTGGCGACATAGCCTTGGCCCGCCAGAAGCGTTTCCACCGCGTCGATGCTGGACGGTATCGTGGTCATGCGCGGCCCCCTGTTGTGCTGTGCCATGCTTGGCCCCGCGCCGGGGTGGGGTCAAGCGTGGGGGGGCCGGGATGCGACCAAAGTGCAAGCGCAGCGTTTGACCGCAGGGCGCGGCGTGGTAACCCAAGGAGGTGAACGTGAAAGGGGACTGGGGTGCGGGTGCTGGCAATCCTGACGGTGCGGAACGAGGGGGCCTTCCTGATCGAATGGCTGGCGCATCACCGCGCCACTGGCTTCACCGATTTTCTGGTGTTTTCCAACGAGTGTCAGGATGGCACCGATGCGATGCTGGACCGTCTGGCGGCGATGGGCTGGCTGACCCATGTCCCCAACCCCGGCCCGCACGAGAAGGGCGCGCATTTCGAGGCGCTGAAAAAGGCCGAGAAGCACCCTCTGTTCAAGGCGGCCGATTGGGCGGCAGCCATCGACATTGACGAATTTCTGGCGGTGCATGTGGGGGATCATACGGTGGGGGCCTTGCTGGACGCCCTGCCCCAGACCGATGCGATCAGCCTGACGTGGCGGATGTTCGGCAATGGCGGGATCGTGCAGCAGACCGACGCGCCGGTGACGGAAACCTTTCTGCGCGCGGCCCCTCCGGTGCTCTACTGGCCGTGGCGGGCGCAGATGTTCAAGACGCTGTTCCGCACGGCGCTGTTTCCCAAACCCGGCATCCACCGCCCGCGCGGCGGCCATCAGGGGCAACGCTGGCATGACGGATCGGGGCGGGCGATGCCCGAGGGTCCGGCGCGGCTGTTTTCGCCCTTGGGGCAAGACAATTGCGGGCTGGTGCAGTTGAACCATTACGCCATCGGCACGATGGAGGGGTATCTTCTGAAATGCGACCGGGGCCGCGCCAACCGCGATGCGGCGGGGTTTGACACCGGCTACTGGGTGGAGCGCAATTTCAGCGCGGTGGAGGATCGGTCCTCGCTGAACGTGGACAGCCGCGCGGTGCGGGCGGAATTGCACGCCGACCCCGAACTGGCCGCGCTGCACAAGGCGGCGTTCCGCTGGCGGCAAAAGCGGTTTTCCCAGATGATGGAGGAGGAGCCGTGGCGTGCGCTGTTCGGGCGGCTGCTGCTGGTGCCGCCCTCGCGCGTGCTGACGGCAGAGGAGGCGCGGCTGATCTGGGTGCATTCGCGCGGGTGACGGGCGCGCGGGTGAAACCCGGAAACGGAGCGGAGCGATTGTTTCCACCATGCCACCTTGCCCGCCCGCCCGGTTCCGGGTGAACGTGGTGGCGGTGCCGTCTGCCTTGTGGGGCAGGCGCGCAGATCGGCAGAATGGCGACACAGAACGGCGACAAGGCAGGCACATGTCGGACGAGGCAGAGACCCCCGCACAGGACACCCGGCACGCGGTGACCGCCCCCTCTGACCGGGACCGCTGGTGTCAGGCCATGGAAGCGCGGTGCGCCGAAGTGGGCTATTTCGAACCGGTGGGCGACCGGCACTGGGCATGGTTTCACGATGACGGTCCCGCGCTGGTCGTCACCTTCGAGACATTGGACAGCATTCTGGCGCGCGAGGGTCAGTTGTCCTTTGGCCATTCCGTCGCCGCGCAGCGCGGGTGGTCGCATCTGTGCCTGATCTCGGACGGCGAGACGTGGTTCAGGGATGACCGGGTCTATCGCTACTTTGACCGTCTGGTGGATGAAGGGTTCTTCGAGGATTTCGACAACGTGCTGTTTTACGGCACCGGCAGCGGGGCGCATGCCGCCTGCGCCTTTGCCGTCTGCGCGCCGGGGGCGGTGGTTCTGGCGGTGCAGCCGCGCGCCACATTGGACCCGGCGGTGACGGGATGGGATGACCGTTTCGCCCGTCTGCGACGCTTGGATTTCACCAGCCGTTACGGCTTTGCCCCCGACATGGTCGAAGGGGCTGCAGCGGTCTGGTTGATCTATGATCCGGCGTTGAAGGCCGACCTCATCCATGCCGCGCTGTTCCGGGGGCCGCATGTCCACCACCTGCGCGCGCGCTTTGCGGGCAACCGGCTGGAGGATGCGCTGACCTCGATGGGGGTGCTGCCGCGTCTCTTGACCGAAGCCTGCGAAGGCACGCTGACCCCGCACATTTTTGCCCGCCTCTGGCGGCGACGGCTGCGGAACCTGCCGTTCCTGAAGGAATTGCTGGCACGGACCGAGGCCGCGCAAAGCCAGCGGCGGCTCTGGGTGCTGTGCCGGGCGCTGAACACCCGCGTCAACCTGCCCCGCGCACGGCGGCTTTATGGGCGCCTGCACGCCCATTACGCCACCCCCGCCGAACGCGCCGATGCCGGGGCATGGGCCGAGGATTGAGCGCTACGTCGCCTTTGCCTCGCGTGCGCGTTTCCGTTCCAGTCGCTTTTTCTTGCGGCGCGGCTTTTCCGATGCCTCAGCCGTGTGCTTGACCGGACGGTTGCCGCGATAGCGTTCGGGATCGACGTTGGCCGTGTCGCCCTCATGGCGGAAATCCTCAACCCGCGTCAGGAAATCGGGGGAGAGGAAATCCACCATCTCCTGCGGTTTTGAGGTCTTGATGTCATAGACCAGCAGGCGGCCGGGCTTGTCGGCGAAGAACTCTTGCACCTCCGCGTGGTGGCGGTCCCAATCCGCGCTCCATGCGGCGACGACCTCTTCCTCAGACTCCACCCCCAGCGCGCGGGCATAGCGGCGGGCGTAGAAGCCCGCGCCGTGGGCCAAGCGCGACTTGATCCACGCAGCCTTGTCGCGGGTGTTCAGGATGAAATAGGAATTGGGGTAGTAGTGATACAATTCACGGAAGTAGCGCACGCCTTCGATGGCCACTTCGCGGGTGACCTGCTGGATGTCGGTATAGGCGACCCATTGGTCAATCCGCCCGTGCAGCGGTTTGCGGCCATGCGCGATGTTGTCCTGAATGGACCATGCGAGCAGCCCCCGGTTGAAATGCGCGGCTTGGATGCCCGAGCGTTGCAGGAACCGATAAAGACTGCGCGTGCCGCATTTGTTGAAGCCGATCTGGAAAATGCGGGTGGTTCTTTCGCGCCGCGTCTCCAGCCGCACCGGGGCCATCAACTTGGGCAGGTCGGATGACTCCGCCGTGGACAGTTCCGGCTTGAAGCTGTCGGCGTTGATGGGCGCGGGGCGTGCAGCAAGGTCGGGTTGCATCAGGATCATCGCTTACTCCGCCGCCTCTGCTACAACTGCGCCGCGCCTCAGGGGGATATAGTCCTTGCGGTATTCATCGCGCAGGCGGGCAATCTGGCCATCGCGCCAATCGGGGTCCAGGGGCTGCCACGGCGCGTCATCGCCGATATAGCCAAGCGCATGAAGTTTCTGCTGCAAATCGGGCATGTTCAACTCGCCCATCGAAAAGCGGTCGGCATTGCCCTTGGCCTTCAGCACCCAATCGGTCTGGATGGCGTCGATCACATCCGCCCCGCGCCCGGTGAAGGCGGCGATGTGGATGCCGATGGCCTTTGACACCGACGAATTCCGCCGCCGCACCATCGCGACGCGCTGCCCCGGCGTGGCGCAAAATGCCGCCAGATGCAGGGCGGAACCATCCAGCGCGATGATGTCCTTGGCGGCGCGATAACGGGCGATCTGCACCTCAAGCGAATGGTGCTGGGGGTGGAACACCTCATAGCCGTGCTTGGCCAGATGCTCTTCGATGAACACCTCACCGATCACTCCGCCGCGTTTGGGGCCAAGGGCGGAGCGCGAGATATACAGACGCTCCGGCCCGTCTGGCGCGATGTCGCGGGCGAAGGTGGTGCGGAACACCTCGCGGAAGCGGTTGGTCCCGGCAGAGATGCGCCCGATGCCAAAGCCCTGGCCGGGGATGTGCAACTCCTCAACCTTCGTGACCTTTTCCACCACGCGGATCGGCAGGTCATGCCCCAACAGCCGCAGGAAGGTGCTGTGCAGGGGGATCACCTCGGCGTTGCGCTTGTGCAGGAAGAGGATGCCATCCAGCGGACCATCGACTGCCGCCAACCCCCAGAGGCGCGGGGTGCTTTCGGTCAGGAAATGGCCGAAGTGGTTAAGCAGGATACCGCCCCAGAGCCAGCGCCCCGGCAGGGTTTCCGCGCCTTCCACCGGCACGCGGCGCGGGCGGATCGGCTCCAACAGCGCCCGCCCCCGCCGCCAATGCACCGCCTGATGCACGAAGCCCCGGTCGGCATCAAAGACGCCGCCGACCTGCACCAGACCCCGGCCAGAGGTTGGCACCACATAGGCCCCTTGCACCATCTGCACCGTTTCCGACCAGCCGCCATTGGCGCTCGGCGGGGTGCGGGCATCCATCGGATCGGTGATGACGGGTGCGGCGGGGGCCGCTGCAACCTCTGCCGCCTTGCGCTGGCGGCGGGCTTTCGGCGTTTCCACCGGAGGTTCAACGGCCTGAACCTCGGCCTTGCGGCGACGTTTTTCGGGATTGCGGGCCATGTCAGCTTTCCATGTCTTCGGCCACGGCATAGGCCATACGCTCACCATCGCTTAGATCGGCGGTCTTGGTCTGTTCCCACAAGGCGGCAAAAGCCTCGGTCGCGCGCAATTCTGCGGCCTTGGCGTCATGCCACGCCAGCGCATCGGCATGCAGCCGCGCCAGCACCGGGTCTTCCAGCAGTTTCGCCTTCATCGCCCAGGTGCGCGGCACCTGCCGCAAGATGCTGCGGTCGGTGTTCAGGTGCCAGTCATGCCGCACCCAGTAATTCAGCCCGATGGAGCGATCCACATGCAGCGCCCGCCCGCGTTGCCGCTTGATCAGGAAGGATTCGCGCGAGCGCAGCGCGTAGTGGTTGAGTTGCACCGCGTCATAGCCGATGGACTGGATCGAGGACCGCCAGCCCTTGTCCGTCAACTCCTTGGAGTGATCGGCCAGATTGCCGTTCAGCCAGCGCACCTGATCCTTCATCTTCGGGGCCACCTTGTTCGGACGGTGGCAGGACAGCTTGCTATAGGCCCCGACGTTGCGGGTGATCGACTTGAAGCCCCACATCGTATGGGGTTTGGGCACATAGGCCGGCGCGCAGCCGGTGAAGCGGTCGATCACCGTGGCCTCACCAATCTCCTCTTGTCCGGCATTGCCGAACAACCGCCATGTCATAGCAAGGTTTGTGGCCTCTCCCATGCCCGCGTAAAGATCGGCCAAGGTGCCGTTGCCCATCCGCACGTTGATGTATTCGTCGATGTCGATGTGGATCAGCCAGTCGGCCTGTTTCACAAGGTCCATCTTCATCGCCTTGTTCAGCGCGGCCTGCTGCGGCGACTTGCCCTTCCATTCGTTGTTGGAGACATGGGTCAGATGGCCAAGCTCCATCAGCCGGATCAGGATCTCATCGGTGCCGTCGCTGCAATCGTTGGTGAAGATCAGGAAGTGATCCACCCCGATGGCCTTGTGATAGGCGATCCATTCAAGGATGTAGGGCCCCTCGTTCTTCATGCAGCCGACGATCAGCGTGCCGGTTTTGGGTGGCGTGTCCACCGGGAAGGGCGGCAGGTCGGCGGTTTCGTCAATGCCCACCACACCCGTGTTGCGCGGCCAATAGCGGCCCCCGGCAAAGCTGCGGTGCACCTCCTTGGCGGTGGGCGACAGGATCGACTCCCCAGCCTTGGTCAGCGGTTCCGGCCCCTTGCGGCGCGGGGCAGCCACCGCACGGGCGGTGGAGGCCGCGCCCTGCGCCGTCAACCGCTGCACGCGCGCCGCATCGGCGGCCTGACGCGCGGCGGCGGCGGCTTCGGCCACGCCTGCCAGCAAGGGCGAGGGCTCGAAGTCCGGGTCCGGTGACAGATCGGGGGCGGTTTTCCTCGCCCCCTTCACCGTGCGGATCGCGGCGGTCAGCGGGGCAAGGTCGGCGGCGGTCAGGGGATCGCCCTCTCCGCCCAGTTTGGCCAGCAACGACTCGCGCAAGGAAAAGGGCAGGCTGTCCATCCCCGCCAAGCCTGCGTTCAGCGCCAAGGCCCGGCGCAGGGTGACCAGCGACGGGCGTTGGTGCGGCACAAGCCGGGCCGTTAGCGCCCCCTGCCCCAGATCGGCCAGCGCCACGCCCAGATCTTTGGCGGTCAAGGCTCCGGCGAATTCCCGTGCCGTCAAGGTCTCTGCCCCGAAAACCTGCGCCCAAAGTGCTGCCGTCGCATCCGGGTCAATCCCGACGGTGCCCTTGCCCATCGGCGGCGCCCCCGTCGCGCCGAGCAGGGTTTGCAGATGGAAGGCATCCGCCGCCGCCTCGGCCGGTGGGGCGAGGTGCAGGACGGGCAGGATATCATCGGAGAATTCGGACAACACCGCCCGCATCGCGGCCAAGGCGGCGGGCGTCGTGCAAAACACCGCCGCTTCCGGCAGCGACAGGAGCAGCATCTTGGGCCGGTGCCTCACGATCAGACCGGCCAGACCGGCCCGCGCGCGCAGGGCGAAATCCTGCGCATCAACCGGATCGGTCAGCCCCCGCAGCGCCAAGAGCGGATGCCCCTCAGCGGGCGACAGGGCCGCCGTGAACAGGTCGGACTGGCCCAAGGCCCCAAGGCTATCGGGATAAAGCACCCCCTGCGTCAGCACGTCGGCCCGCGCGCCGGCCAGCGCCATCTGCACCGACCGCACCAGTTGCGTTCCCGTTCCGGAATGAAAGACTATCCGCATCACACACCCGACAGGCACCCCCGGACCCCATGGCCCATCGCGGCGCTGCCCTGCCCCTCACCACCATTACGGCGCATTCGCGCGCTTTTTGCGGCCCCCGGCGTATCCGAAGGCCGTTTCCGATTGGTAAACGATTGCAGGGGCAACAGGCAAACGGGATTTTTCCTCCGCCTTTCGGTGAGCCGACCCCGTCAGTAGGACAGCCAGAGCGCCAATTCCTCTGACCGCGCGGCGGTCATCGCGGCCATGCAGCCGTAATAGACCTGCGACTCGGCCGTGCCGCCCTTCATGGTGAAGGCCTCAGCCGCGCAATTGCCGTCCCGAAAGGCGATCCATGCCCGTTGCGCGGTCTTGAGCGCCGCCGCCGCCCCGGCCAAACCCTCATAAGCCTCGGCGTCATAGGCCTTGGCGCGGGTCATGGCGCGCTTATATTCGGCGTTGAGGCGCGCGTCCTCCGCCTGCCAGTCCTGCTGGGCGCAGAGGTTGAACGCCATCTGGGTCTGCGGGTCATTGCAATCGACGCTTTGGGCCAGAGCGCCCCCCGCGACCATACCGCTGAAACCGCCTGCCAGAACCACAGCGGCCACCCGCGCTGTCATCTTGCCCATCCTCACCCCCTGACCAACCGACGCAGGGCGCAGAATAGCCCACAGCTGGCCCCGCCGACCACTGGAAAGCGGCCCTTGTTTACGCTAGGCCACGGGCATGACACGCATCACGCTCACCCGCCCCGATGACTGGCACCTGCACCTGCGCGATGGCGCGATGCTGAAGGGTGTCTTGCCCGAATCCGCCCGCCATTTCGGCCGCGCGATCATCATGCCCAATCTCGTCCCCCCCGTGGTGACGGGCGATCAGGCGGCAGCCTATCGCGACCGCATCCTCGCCGCCCTGCCGGATGGGATGACGTTTGAGCCGCTGATGACGCTCTATCTGACCGAGGGCACGGATGCGGAGGATGTCGCCCGCGCCCATGCGTCCGGGTTGGTGAAGGCGGTGAAGCTCTATCCCGCCGGGGCCACCACCAACAGCCATGGCGGCGTGCGCGATCTGGACCGCGTGACCGGCGTGCTGGAGCGCATGGCCGACATTGGCCTGCCGCTCTGCGTGCATGGTGAGGTGACGACGCATGACGTCGACATCTTCGACCGGGAGGCCGTGTTCATCGACACCGTCCTCGACCCCCTGCGCCGCCGCATCCCATCCTTGCGCGTGGTGATGGAGCATATCACGACCGAAGAAGGCGTGGCCTATGCCCGTTCCGGTGGCGACACGCTGGGCGCGACGATCACGACTCACCACCTGATCCTCAACCGCAACCACATCCTCGTCGGTGGGATCAAACCGCATTACTATTGCCTGCCGGTGGCCAAGCGCGAAAAACACCGTCTGGCTTTGCGTGCCGCTGCAACCTCCGGCGAAGGACGGTTCTTCCTCGGCACCGATTCCGCCCCCCATGTCGACGCGCTGAAAGAACACGCCTGCGGCTGCGCGGGCTGCTTCACCGCCACCAACACGATGCAGCTTCTGGCGCAAGTGTTCGAGGAAGAGGGCGCCTTGGACAAGCTCGAGTCCTTCACCAGCCTCAACGGCCCCCGCTTCTACGGCCTGCCACCGAATGCGGGGACACTGACACTCTACAAAGGCGAAACCGCCGTCTGGCCCGCGAAGATCCTGACCGAGGCGGGGCCGGTCACGGTCTTCGATCCGGGCTTCCCGGTGCAATGGCATGTGGAGGGGTAAGCCGCCGCGCGATGCCGTTCGGGTGTCGCGCTACTCCAACCCGTAAATCTGTGGAAGTTGCCAGTCGAGGTGCTGCCACAGCACAAAAGGCCGCCCCCACTTCGGGGTTGGGCGCGTGAACAGACCCACCACCCGATCCACCAGCCGAGGACGCGCAAGACGCCGCAGGCCGGTCTGGATCAAGCGCGGTTCCGCCTTGGTCGGCACCACGGCCAAGGTGAACTCCACGGTGAGCGACGAATCCAGCGGCGGCAGGACAGGCGCCCGATCAATCAGCCTTTGCGCGGCTTTATCCAGGACCGCGGGCCAATCGCCCAGCCAGTCCAGCACCTCGCATTGCGGAAAGCGCCCGCCCCGGTCGGTGAAATGCCCGACCACATGCAGCAGGGTCCACCGCCCCGAGGCCAACCGCAGCTCGATAACATCCCCAACGTCCCAGGTCGTCTCTGCCACGCGGCGTTTGCGCAATTTGACGGCGGGGGCCTGGGCTGACGAAAGCTGTGCCGCCAAAGCGGTCAACACCTTCTGGCGTTTGGCACGCTCTGCCCCCTCCCAGAGATGCAGATCAGCCCCGGCCGCAATCACGGCCAAGGCCCGCGCTTGCTATGCCGCATCCAGCCGACCCAGTTTCCAAGCCGTCGCGGCAAGCGCCAGCCAGAACACGGGCGCTTGGTCAGGGTCGTCGACCTCAGCCTTATAAGCGTGTTCCAAATCCGCCACCGCCTGCGGCAGGTTCTGCCCATCCGCCAGCGCATCGCGCAACTGATCCCGCAGATCACAGGCCAAATCGTCGCTGAACAGACCCGGCCCCCAAGTCCCCATCGCACTACACCTGCCGGATGCGATGGATGGACGGATCAGGCTCCAACGTCAGGCATAGGTGATCGCCGCGGATCAAGGCCAATCGTCCCCCTTGGCTGCCCAAGGACCACGCGGCTGTGACGCGCCCTGACCTATCTTGTGCAAGCCCGGCATAGGCAAAGCCTTTATTCACGACAAAGGCCGTATCGCCTCGCATGACATAGACGCCTTCTAGACGGCTCTGAGCACCATCCCACAGAAATCCGGTCGTGACGCCAGAGGGTTGCCCCAGAAAGTCGATGTCAAAGATGAGATCATCCTGCGGCACGTCCGGCGCACCCTTTGCCGCCCAAGTCAGGGTTGCATCCGTCCCCGACATCGAAACACAGGTCAACGTCAGCGCAATCGGTCTATACGCCGCAAAGGCGTTTCCAACCGCAAATACCCGCCGAACCGAAGAAAAAGCCCTTTTGAACATCACACACGCGCAGGTTGAAGATCCAAGCGTAACGCAGCCGCCGCATGGGGCAAGTCCTGCGTCGATCCGGGTTCATCGTTGGGATCAAGGCAGGTGTAGACAAGGCGGACCGAGACGCTCCGTAATCCTCGTCGGCCCCATTTATCTGGACGCCTTGGCCAAGGTCTGTCCCGGCCCCATCTGCAATCCTGTTGGCCATGGCAACGACTTGCGGCCGATGGCGCGTCGCACGTACAAGATATGGATGGCCACCGGCCCCTGATCCCGTTACGCCTCGCGCCACAGACCACCGCCGCCAACCGGCAAACATGCCAGCGCAAACGCACCTCACCGTGACCCACCGCCCCGTCCTGATCCTGAACGGCCCCTGCGGTGTGGGCAAGACAACGCTGGCGGGGGCGATCAGCCATGCCCTCCTGCCCCTCCGCCATGCGCTGTTCGATCTGGACGCCTTGGCCTGGGTCTATCCCCGGCCCGATGATGATCCCTTTGGCCAGCGCCTTGCCCTGGCGCAACTGGCCCGCCTGCTGCCCCCGTTGGACCAAGACGGCCCCCTGCCGCTGATCCTGCCCCATGTCTGGGAAACCGACGCCGATCTTGACCGTCTGACCGACGCCCTGCCCGGATCGCGGATCACCCATGTCCTGCTGCTCGCCCCCGTCGCCGTGATGGAGGCCCGCCTCGCCCGCCGCGAACAGGGCGACGCCCTTCGCTGGCACCGCGAGCGGGCAAGGGTTCTTGACGCGGCCCTGCGTTCCGGTCCATTCCGCCGCCACATCCCCGACCTGACCGCCGACACCGCCGACATGCCGCCCGACCGTCTCGCCCGTCTCGTGCTGGACCGGACGCGATGGCCTTCATAAGGAAACGCCATGATCCCGACCGCCTTCCCGCCCAAGGAAGAAATCGCCCGCCTGACCGCCCGCGCGCTGCTGGAGATCAAGGCCGTGCATTTCAACACCGACACGCCCTTCACGCTGGCCTCGGGTCTGCCCTCGCCCACCTATATCGATTGCCGCAAGCTGATCAGCTATCCGCGCATCCGCTCGGCCCTGATGGATTTCCTGTCGGTCACCGTGATGCGCGAGGCGGGGTTCGAGGCGTTCGACAACATCGCCGGCGGTGAAACCGCAGGCATCCCCTTCGCCGCGCTGGTGGCCGAACGCCTTGCCCTGCCGATGACCTATGTGCGCAAGAAACCCAAAGGCTACGGCCGCAACGCCCGCATCGAAGGCGCGATGTCCGAGGGCCAGCGCGTGCTGCTGGTCGAGGATCTGACCACCGACGGCGGCTCGAAACTCTCCTTCGTCGATGCCATCCGCGAGACGGGGGCCACTTGCGGCCATACGGCGGTGATCTTCTACTACGGCATCTTCCCGGAAACGACCCAGCGGCTGGCCGATCACGGCGTGGCGCTGCATCACCTCTGCACCTGGTGGGATGTGCTGGCCGAGGCGCGGGCCTCGGGCGCCTTTGACGCCGCCACGCTGGCCGGGGTGGAAGAATTCCTGAACGATCCCCGCGCCTGGCAAGCCGCCCGCACCACGGCCTGACCGGCCCGGCCGCGCGCGTGGCCTGCCGGTCACGTCGCGCGGATTTTCGCCCAAACCCCTGTGGACAGCTTTTCCCGCCCCGCGCGGCCCTGACCGCATTCCACGGTGGACGCGCGCCCCCGATCCGCAATATCTTGATGATCAGAGCTGTCCCCGGCTTCTCCACCCGGTTCCGGCGGTCTTATCCACAGACCTGCCCACCGATCCCGACCGCGGCCGCCGCCGCGCCGCATCTGGAACAGCGGCGGGGAAACGGGCATAGCTTTGCGACCCTCCGCCCGTGTCGGGGGGCAAGAACGGGATACCCACAGGCATGACCGAAATCGCCACCTTCCGCGCGCTCAATCCGGCCCTTCCCGCCACCGCGGGCCCGGATCTCGCCGAATCACTGCCGCACAACATCGAGGCCGAGCAGCAGCTTCTGGGGGCGATCCTCACCAACAATGATGTCTATGACCGCATCGCCGCCCTTGTGAAATCCGAGCATTTCTTCGACCCGGTCCATCAGCGTATCTTCGAACGCGCCGCGGCCCGCATCCAGAAGAACGCGCTGGCCAGTCCCGTGACGCTGAAACCCTTCTTCGAGGATGACGAAGGTCTCCGTGAATTGGGCGGTCCGGCCTATCTGGTCCGTCTTGCCGGGGCCGCCATCAGCGCCTTTGCCGCGCGCGATTACGCGCAGATGATCTATGACCTTGCCGTGCGGCGTGAACTCATCGCCTTGGGCCGCGACATCTCGTCCAAGGCCGCCAAGGTGGAAATCACCTCCGAACCGCGCGAGCAGATCACCGAGGCTGAACAGCGCCTTTACAAGCTGGGCGAACAGGGTGTCGCCGAACGCGGTTTCACCTCTTTCCTGAAAGCGGTGACCGAGGCGGTGAATTCCGCCAATGCCGCCTATCAGCGCGGCGGGGGCCTCGCGGGCATTTCGACCGGCCTTGTGGACCTTGACCGCAAGCTGGGGGGGCTGCACCCCTCGGACCTGCTGATCCTCGCCGGGCGCCCCTCGATGGGGAAAACCTCGCTGGCCACCAATATCGCCTTCAACATCGCCAAGGCCTACCGCCGGGGCCGTCTGCATGACGGCGGCGAGGGTGCGGTGGATGGCGGCGTGGTGGGGTTCTTCAGCTTGGAAATGAGCGCCGAACAACTCGCCGCCCGTATCCTGTCCGAGGCGTCAGAAGTCCCGTCAGAACAGATCCGCCGCGGCGACATGACCGAACAGGAGTTCCGCCGCTTCGTCGAGGCCGCCAAGGCGTTGGAATCCTGCCCGCTCTACATCGACGACACGCCCGCCCTGCCGATCAGCCAGGTCGCCGCCCGCGCCCGCCGCCTGAAGCGCACCCATGGCCTCGACGTGCTGATGGTGGACTATCTGCAACTGCTCAAGGGCACTGGACGCGGCGAATCGAACCGCGTGCAGGAAGTCTCGGAAATCACCCAAGGGCTGAAGGCCATCGCCAAGGAATTGCAGATCCCGGTGATCGCGCTCTCCCAACTGTCGCGCACCGTCGAAAGCCGTGAGGACAAGCGCCCGCAACTGTCGGACCTGCGCGAATCCGGCTCGATCGAACAGGACGCCGACGTCGTCATGTTCGTCTATCGCGACGAATATTACCACGAACGGCTCAAGCCACCGGAAGACGACCCGCGCTTTGCCGAATGGCTGGACAAGATGAACCGCGTGCATGGCAAGGCCGAGGTGGTGATCGGCAAACAGCGCCACGGCCCCATCGGCACCGTCGAACTCAGCTTCGAAGGCCGCTTCACCCGCTTTGGCAACCTCGTCCAACCCTGGCAGGCCGAAGGCGGTCCGGAATACTGATCCCCGCTTCCCCGTTGCGGCAAATATCCTCAGGGGGTGAATGGCCGCGCGCGGCCAGAGGGGGCGCGAGCGCCCCCTGACCGGGCCCCGGCCCGCGCGCCCGGCGCGGGGCGGGGTGCATGACTCGCAGGCGCGGCCCGCGCCTGTCCGCCAGATCACCGGCCGGGATGGCGGCCGACCCCGACGAAACCGCTTGACCCTGTCCCCCTCCCTGTCAGAAACGGCGCATCATGGCCACCGCATCGCTTTCCATCGACCTCGACGCCATCGCCGCCAATTGGCGCGCCTTGGACCGGCTTACCCCCTCGGGCGTGCAGACCGCCGCCGTGGTCAAGGCGGATGCCTATGGCCTTGGCACCACCCGTGTCGTGCGCGCGCTGGCACAGGCGGGGGCGCGGCGCTTCTTCGTCGCCGTTGCCGAAGAAGGGGCCGCCGTGCGGCAGGCGCTGGGACCAGGGCCGCAGATCTGCATCCTCTCGGGCCATATGGCCGGGGATACCGAGATGATCCACGACCTTGATCTGACGCCGATGCTGAACTCGGTGGAACAGGTCACGCGGCATCTGGAATCCCTGCCCGGCCAGCCCTTTGGCGTGCAACTGGACACCGGCATGAACCGTCTGGGCATGGAGGAAGGCGAATGGGAGGCCGTGGCCCCCTTCGTGCTGGAGGCCGGGCCGGAACTTCTGATGTCGCATCTGGCCTGCGCGGATGAGCCGGAACATCCGATGAATACCGTGCAATTGCAGGCCTTCCACGCCATGACCGATGGCACCGGCGTGCCACGCAGCCTTGCCTCGACCGGGGGGATTTTCCTTGGTCCGCGCTATCAATTCGACCTGACCCGCCCCGGCATCGGGCTTTATGGCGGACAGCCGTTTGCGCAGGCCCATCCGGTGGTGCGCCTGTCGCTGCCGGTGATCCAGACGCGTGAGGTCGCGATGGGCGAACCCGTGGGCTATTCCAACACCTGGGTCGCGGATCGGCCCACGGTCATCGCGACCGTGTCGGGCGGCTATGCCGATGGGCTGCTGCGCAGCCTGTCGGGCAAGGCCACGCTCTGGGATGGCGACACCCCCTGTCCGCTGGTGGGCCGCGTCTCGATGGACCTGATCACCGTCGACATCGGCCATCTGCCGCAGGTGCCGCGCACATTGGACATCCTCGGGCCCCATCAGGGGGTGGACCAACTCGCCACCATCGGCAACACGATCGGCTATGAGATCCTGACCAGCCTTGGCAATCGCTATACCCGCCGCCATATCGAGCGTAGCGCAGTGGATTGGAACGGAGGACAGAGCGCGTGACCCTCACCGCCCCCCTCGCCGCGCTGGGGCGCATGACGCTGGCGCTCTTGGCCGCGACCGGGCGGGTGGCGCTTTTCGCCGCCGCCATCGTGAGCCACATCTTCCGCCCGCCCTTCTACCCGCGGGAATTCGGCCAAGCCCTGATGCAGATCGGCTGGTTTTCCCTGCCCGTTGTCGGCCTGACCGCCGTCTTCACCGGCGGCGCTTTGGCGCTGCAAATCTATTCCGGTGGGGCAAGGTTCAATGCCGAGGCGGTGGTCCCCTCTATCGTCGCCATCGGCATGGTGCGCGAGTTGGGCCCCGTCTTGGGCGGCCTGATGGTCGCAGCGCGGGTGGCTTCGTCGATTGCCGCTGAAATCGGCACCATGAAGGTCACCGAACAGATCGACGCGCTGGTGACGCTTTCGACCAACCCGCTGAAATACCTCGCCGTGCCGCGCGTGCTGGCCGCCACGCTGGCAGTGCCGGTGCTGGTCGCGGTGGGTGATGCCATCGGCATTGCCGGGGGCTGGATGGTGGGGGTGCAGCGTCTTGGCTTCAATTCGGCCACCTATCTGCAAAACACTGCCGATTTCCTTGAAGTCTGGGATGTCACCTCGGGCCTGTGGAAAGGGGCCGCCTTCGGCTTCATCGTGGCCGTCATGGGCTGCTATCACGGCATGAATTCGGGGCGCGGCGCGCAGGGCGTGGGGGCCGCGACCAAGGCAGCCGTGGTGGGGGCATCCGTGCTGATCCTTGCCGCCAACTACCTGCTGACAGAGGTGTTTTTCAGCGCATGATCACCCTCTCCGGCGTGCACAAATCCTTCGGCCCCAACCGCGTCCTGCGCGGGGTGGACCTGACCATCGCCAAGGGCGAAAGCATGGTCATCATCGGCGGGTCGGGCACCGGGAAATCGGTACTGCTCAAATCCGTGCTGGGCCTTGTCACCCCCGATCAGGGGACGATCACGCTGGACGGTCAGGACGTGACCAAGGGTGACCGCGATGCCTTTCTCGCCCGGTTCGGGATGCTGTTCCAAGGCGGCGCACTGTTTGATTCGCTGAAGGTCTGGGAAAACGTCGCCTTCCGCCTGCTGCGCGGCACACTCAAACGCCCCAAGGCCGAGGCGCGCGAGATCGCCATCGAAAAGCTGCGCCGCGTGGGGCTGAAGCCGGAGACCGCCGACATGTTCCCCGCCGAACTGTCCGGCGGGATGCAAAAGCGCGTGGGTCTCGCCCGCGCCATCGCCGCAAGTCCTGAGATCATCTTCTTTGACGAACCCACCACCGGCCTTGACCCCATCATGTCCGGCGTCATCAACGACCTGATCCGCGAGATCGTGGTCGAGATGGGGGCCACCGCCATGACGATCACGCATGACATGAGTTCGGTCCGCGCCATCGCAGACCGCGTGGCGATGCTTCATGACGGGCTGATCCGCTGGAGCGGCCCGGTCGCGGAGATGGACGCCACACCCGATCCTTACGTCCAGCAGTTCATCCATGGCCGCGCCACAGGCCCCATCGCCGCGGTGCGCTGATGGAGGCGGTTTTGGTCCGCATGCTCGATCTGCTCGGCCATTCGCCGATCCTGCAGGCGCTGACCTCTGCCGTGCCCTTGGCCATCGCCGTCGCAGGTCTGGCCGGATGGCGGGCCAAGGTGCCCCACACCCTGCCGCTGGCCGTCTGGGGCGGATTGCTCGGCCTGTGGATCTTTGTCCCCCTGCCAGTGACCGACCCGCAACTGCAGGCGTTCCGCAATTTCGTGTCGATCCTGTGCTGGCTGTGGCTGGTGCGGGGCTGGGGGCGGCTGGTGCTGACCGAATGGCCCGCGCCGATTTGGTCGCACTGGATTGTCGGCACGCTTCTGCTGCTCGTGCCCGTGGTCGGGGCCGTGGTGCTGATCCGCGGCCTGTGATGCCCCCCCGCGCCCACGAATCACGAAATCTGTTGCCGAATCGATGCAGGCGCTGGTTGATTGCACTCTGGGCCTGACCCGCACGCGCTGTGGCATGGGCCGATTGGTCTTTTGGTGTTCCGTTATCCAGTAAGGGGTTCATTCCCGTGTCCTCTGCCCCGATTGCCTGGCGCGATGTGCCGCTGTTCATTGCCCCTGTCCTGATCATCACCCTCACGGCCGGTCTGACCCTGTTCTCCCTGGGGGCGGCGTTCGGCGTATGGCCATGGCCGGTCCTGCCGCTGCGTCTGGGTGACTGGTCGCCCCAGCATGCGGGCCTTGTGGTGCAGCTGCTGCTGTTGGCGATGCTGGTCGCGCTGTGCCTGACCCTGCCCAGCCTGCGGCGCATCGCGGCGCTGGAGACGGGGCATCGCAGCTTTCGCATCGCCATGGACGATATCGCCCGCGCCTATCGCATCGCCCATGCCGCCGACCGGGCCGGGGTCTTTGCCCTGTCTGGAGAGTTCGAATCGATCCGCCAGCGGATGGAGGTGCTGCGCCGCCATCCCGAGCTTGCCGATCTGGAGCCTGAGTTGCTGGAACTCGCGGCGGTGATGAGTCACCAGTCCCGCGATCTGGCGCGCATCTATTCCGACACCAAGATCGACCGGGCCCGCCGCTTCCTGCGCCAGCGTCAGGAAGAGGTGGATGCCTTGGCCGAACGGCTGAAACTCGCCCGGTCGCTGACGGATGAATTGCGCGCATGGCTGACCGATGTCGAGGTCGAAGAGCGTCAGGCGCAGGTGCAACTCAAGCGGCTTGAAGAGGATTTGCGCGAACTCCTGCCCGCGCTCGGGCTGGAGTTCGGTGAACCGGTGCGGGGCGACGGCAATGTGGTGTCGCTGCCCAAGCCGTTGAAATAATTCTACTTCCCCATCACAACGGCAGGGGCGCACACGGCCCGTCGGGGTGGGTGCACGTATACGTGCACACAGCCCGGGGGGGCGGGCTGTGTGCGCCCCGATGCTTTGGGCATCGGGGCAACCCCAGCGGTTGCGCCCTTGGCAATGTCCATGGGGCACGTGCTTTGGCTGCCGCAAGGCGTCCTTTGCCCCCCCTTGCCCCCGCCGCAGCCCTCCGTCACTCTGCACGGCATGAGCAAATCCTCCCCCGCCTTCACCTGCACGGCCTGTGGCGCGGTCCATCGCAAATGGATCGGCAAATGCGACGGCTGCGGCGCATGGAACACCATCGTCGAAGAGGCCCCGCTGTCCTCTGGCCCCAAATCCTTGGGCGCCAAGGGCCGCACCATCCCCCTGACCGACCTGTCCACCGAAGAGGCCCCGCCCCCCCGCGCCGCCAGCGGCATGGAGGAGTTGGACCGCGTGCTGGGTGGTGGCCTTGTCCCCGCTTCGGCCATCCTTGTCGGCGGTGATCCGGGGATCGGGAAATCGACGCTGCTGCTGCAAGCCACCGCAAGCTTCGCGCGCAACGGTTTGAAATGCATGTATATCTCGGGCGAAGAGGCCAGCGCGCAGGTGCGCATGCGCGCCCAACGCCTTGGCCTTGCCGATGCGCCCGTCCAACTGGGGGCGGAAACGGCGCTGCGCGACATCCTGACCACGCTGGATGCCGAGCGCCCGCAACTGGCGGTGATCGACTCGATCCAGACCATGTGGCTGGACACGGTGGAGGCCGCCCTCGGCTCGGTCTCACAGGTCCGCGCGGCAGCGCATGAGCTGGTGACCTTTGCCAAGAAGCGCGGCGTGGCGATCATCCTTGTCGGCCATGTCACCAAGGACGGCCAGATCGCCGGTCCGCGGGTGGTGGAACACATGGTGGACACGGTACTGTATTTCGAGGGCGAGCGTGGCCACCAGTTCCGCATCCTGCGCGCGGTGAAGAACCGCTTCGGCCCGGCGGATGAGATCGGCGTCTTTGAAATGACCGGCGGCGGGCTGAGCCAGGTGACCAACCCTTCGGCGCTGTTCCTGTCCGAACGCGGGCAGGCCAGCCCCGGGTCGGCGGTCTTCGCGGGCATCGAGGGCACCCGCCCCGTCCTGACCGAAATTCAGGCGCTGGTCGCGCCCTCTACCCTCGGCACGCCGCGCCGCACGGTCGTGGGGCTGGATTCGGGGCGGCTCTCCACCATTCTGGCCGTGCTGGAGGCACGCTGCGGCATCCCCTTCGCGGGTCTGGACGTGTTCCTGAACGTCGCAGGCGGCATGCGCGTCAGCGAACCCGCCGCCGATCTGGCCGTGGCCGCAGCCCTGCTTTCGGCGCGCGAAGACGTGGCTTTGCCCGCCGATATGGTGCTTTTCGGGGAAATCTCCCTCTCCGGGGCGCTGCGCCCGGTGGGGCAGACCGAAAACAGGTTGAAAGAAGCCTCGAAACTTGGTTTCAACCAAGCCGTTGCGCCCAGCCGGTCCAAGACCGGGGCAGAGACGGGGATGCAGGTGCGGCAGATGCCGGATCTGACCGCCTTTGTCGGGGAAATATTCGGGGCCGGATGACGGCTTGCAGGGAGCGGTGGAATGGAAGGCTTTACCTTGGTCGATGCGGTCGTCGCGGGCGTCATCGTCCTCTCTGCGATCCTCGCCTATTCGCGCGGTCTGGTGCGGGAGGGCATGGCGATCCTCGGCTGGATCCTCGCCGCCATCGTCGCGCGCATGTTCGCTGCCCCGGTGCAGCCCTTGGTCAAGGAACTGCCCGTCGTGGGCGATTTCCTTGCCGATTCCTGCGAACTCTCGATCATCGCGGCCTTTGCCGCCGTCTTTGCCGTGGCGCTGATCATCGCCTCGCTCTTCACGCCGCTGCTGTCCTCCGCGATCCACCGCACCGCACTTGGCGGTCTGGATCAGGGGCTTGGCTTTCTGTTCGGCGTGGCGCGCGGTGTGCTGCTGGTCGCAGTGGCCTTCATTGTCTATGACCGCGCCGTGGCGTCCGAGGCGATCCCGATGGTGGACAACAGCCGCTCGGCCAAGGTCTTCGCCTCGTTTCAGGACAACATCGACGCCTCCATCCCCACCGATGCGCCGGGCTGGATCGTGGCCCGCTACAATGAGATGACGGCGGTTTGCGTCAAACCGGCCGGCGCGGTCGAGACCACCCCCGCCCCGGCGAACTGATCCCGCACCGCACATCCCCTGTGCCGCGATGCGGCAAAGGGGGCGTGACAGCGGCGTGACAAGGGCCTAAACGGGGGGCAGAATTTCCCCGGATTCGGAGGCCCCATGCGCCCGTTCCTTTCCCACCCCTTCGATGATGACAAGTTGAAGGAGGAGTGCGGCGTTTTCGGCGTGATCGGCGTGGCCGACGCGGCGAATTTCGTGGCCCTCGGCCTGCACGCCCTGCAACATCGCGGGCAAGAGGCGGGCGGCATCGTCAGCTATCACCCCGAAAGCGGTTTCAACTCGGCCCGCCGCTTTGGTTATGTGCGCGACAATTTCACCAAGGCCGATGTGATGGACACGTTGCCCGGTGAACTGGCCATCGGCCATGTGCGCTATTCCACCGCCGGATCGAAGGGCGCCACCGCCATCCGCGACGTGCAGCCCTTCTTCGGCGAATTCAGCATGGGTGGTGCCGCCATCGCCCATAACGGCAACCTGACCAACGCCGCCGCCCTGCGGCGCGAGCTGATCGAGCGCGGGTCGATCTTCCAATCCTCGTCGGATTCGGAATGCATCATCCACCTGATGGCGCGGTCGATCCAGAAGAACATCCCCGAACGGATCAAGGACGCGCTGCGCCGCGTCGAAGGCGCGTTCTCGGTCGTGGCCATGACGCGGACGAAGCTGATCGGCGTGCGCGATGCGCTTGGCGTGCGTCCCCTGGTGCTGGGCAAGGTCGGCGACGGCTACGCGCTGTCATCGGAAACCTGCGGTCTGGACATCATCGGCGCCGATTTCGTGCGCGAGATCGATCCGGGCGAGATGGTCGTGATCGAAGACGGCAAGGTTAACAGCTTCCGCCCCTTCGCCCCCGCCAAATCGCGCTTCTGCATCTTTGAGCATGTCTATTTCAGCCGCCCCGATTCCATCCTCGGTGGTCGGTCGGTCTATGAGACCCGCCGCCAGATCGGCGTGGAACTCGCCCGCGAAGCGCCGGTCGAGGCCGATCTCGTCTGCCCCGTGCCCGACAGCGGCACCCCGGCGGCCATCGGCTATGCGGCGGAATCGGGCATTCCCTTCGGGTTGGGCATCACGCGCAACCAATACATGGGCCGGACCTTCATCGAACCGACCGAATCCATCCGCAACATGGGCGTGCGCCTGAAGCTGAACGTCAACCGCGCGCTGATCAAGGGCAAGCGGGTGATCCTTGTGGACGACTCGGTCGTGCGCGGCACCACCAGCCGCAAGATCAAGGACATGATCCTTGAGGCAGGTGCGGCAGAGGTGCACTTCCGCATCGCCTCACCGCCGACGGCCTGGCCGTGCTTCTACGGTGTGGATACGCCGGAACGGTCCAAACTCCTCGCCGCCACCATGTCCGAAGATGAGATGCGCGATTGGATCGGGGTGGACAGCCTGAAGTTCATCTCGCTGAACGGTCTTTACCGCGCGGCCGGTGAGATGAACGGGCGCGACCCGGCCTCACCCGCCTATTGCGACGCCTGTTTCTCGGGCGATTACCCCGTGGCCCCTTCGGACAAGATCGAAGAGGGTTTTGAAATGAAGGCCGCCCAGTAACATGGACGGCGCGGCACGGGTGAATGCCTATCTGGCCGCCCTGCCGCCCGAGCAATGCGCCGCGCTGACCGCGCTGCGCGCCACGTTGGCGGACCTGCTGCCGGGGCATCTTGAGGTGATCTCCTACGCGATGCCCGGCTTTCGCCAGCCCGGACCCAAAGGCAAGATGGTCGCAGGTTACGCCGCCTTTGCCCGCCATCTTGGCCTTTATCCCCATTCCGGCCGCATCATCCCGCAGTTGACCGCCGATTGCGCGGGGTTCAAGACCTCGAAATCCGGGGTGCTGTTCACGCCCGATCACCCGCTGCCCGATGCTCTGGTCGCCCGCATCGTGGCGCTGCGCCTCGACGAAATCGCAGCGGGCGACGGTCGAACCTAGGAACCGAGGCGCAGGGACAGGGTTGGCGGAATATCGCCCCGCCGGAGAGTATTCCGATGCCCAAACCCGCCTTCGACAGCATATTCGTTCTCTGCACCGGGAGGTGCGGGTCAACCACCCTCGCCCGTGCCTGTGGCCATGCCAGCAACTGGACCGCGGGACATGAAAGCCGCAGCCATCTCTTGGGCGCGGCGCGTCTGGACTATCCAACCCGCCATGTCGAGGTTGACAACCGCCTGTCCTGGATGCTGGGGCGGTTGGAAACGCGCTATGGCCCCAACGCCGGATATGTGCACCTGACGCGTGATCCAGAGGCGGTGGCGCATTCCTACGCCGCTCGCGCGGCCTATGGCATCATGCATGCCTATGCGCAGGGCGTCGTCTTTCCATCCCCTGCGGCCGAGGGTCCGCGGCCCATGCTGGACTATGCCCGCGACATGGTGGCCACGGTCACCGCCAATATTGACGCATTTCTGGTCGGCAAACCCCATGTCATGCGCCTGACGACCGAGGCTCTGACGCGCGACCTTCCCGCCCTGTGGGATTGGGCCGGGATGTCGGGTCGCCTTGACTTGGCCCTTCAGGAATGTTCCATCCGCCACAACGAAAGCGTCCCCGCCGGGACGCCGGGCCGGATCGGAAGGGTTGGCACATGGCAGGAGAACATCCGTCGCGCGTTGCGCTGGTCACCGGGGCGTCGCGCGGGCTAGGCGCGGGCATCGCCGAGCAACTGGCCTATCGCGGCTGGCAGGTGGTGGCCGTGGCGCGCACCGTCGGCGGGCTCGAAGAATTGGACGACCGGGTCAAGGCCGCCAAACTGCCGGGTGCGGGCACGCTGACCCTCGCGCCGATGGACATCACCAATGACGATGCGATGCGGCATCTCTGCCGGTCGATCCATGACCGCTGGGGGGGCTTGGGGCTCTGGGTCCATGCCGCGATCCATGCAGCCCCCTTGGCCCCGATGGGCAGCCTTGACCAGAAGGATTGGGAGAAGTCCATCGCCATCAACACCCGCGCCACGGGCATGCTGATCCCGATGGTGGAGCCCCTGCTGCGCGCAACGGGCACAGAAACGGGCAAGGGCACGGCGCTTTTTCTGGACGACCCCCGCGCCGGTCAACCCTTCTTTGGTGCCTATGGCGCGACCAAGGCGGCGCAAATCGCCCTCGCGCGCTCATGGGCGGCCGAAACCGCCAAACTGCCCACGGTGCGCGTGGTCATCGACACCCCTGCCCCCCTGCCCACCGCCACCCGCGCCCGCTTCTTTCCGGGCGAGGATCGTGCCAAACTGGCTGATATAAAGGACGAGGCGCAGCGGATCCTGACCGCACTCCTCTAACCCTGCACCCTGTTTTCTCTGCCCAAATATCCCGCCGGGGGAGTCACCGCGCCCGCGCGGTGACGGGGGCTGCGAAGCCCCCCCTGCTTTGACCCGCGCCCAAGCGCGGGACAAAGCGCCCAAGCTTGCAAGGCGCGCCTTGCGCCTTGCGCCGCAAGATCACCGACCGGGGGCGCTCGGCCCTCACAACCCCGCCAGCGCCTCCGCCATCCCGGCCCAGAGCGCCTCAACCGGCTCCACCCCGATGGACAGGCGCAAGAAACCGGGGGCCACGGCGTCGCCCCAGCGCGCGCGGCGTTCGCCTGCGCTGTGGGTCGCACCAAAGGACGTCGCGCGGGCAAGGAAGGGGCAGCTTTCCAGAAACTGTTCCGCGACATCGGCATCCGCCAATGTCGCGCCGATCAGGAAGCCGAACCCCCGCGCCTGCCGCGCCATCAGGGCATGGGACGGATCACCGGGCAGGCCGGGATAACGTACGGCCTGCACCTTCGGATGCGCCGCCAACCGTTCGGCGATCACCTGCGCGCTGGCACACATGCGCGCCATCCGCACCTCCAGCGTCTCGATCCCGCGATGCACGAGCCAGGCCTCGAACGCCCCCGGCACCGCGCCCGAGAGTTTGCGCCAATCCCTGACCCGCGCCATCAGCGCCGCATCCCGCGTCGCGACATGGCCAAAGAGCACATCGGAATGCCCCCCCGGTGCCTTGGTGTCGGCAGCCACCACCACATCCGCGCCAAGGTCCAAGGGGCGTTGCAGCACCGCCGTCAGGGTGGTGTTGTCCACAATCACCTTGGCCCCCGCCGCATGGGCCCGCGCGGCGATGGCGGCGATGTCGCAAACCTCCAGCCCCGGGTTCGAGGGGGTTTCCAGAAACACCACCCCCGCCTCGGTCAAATCCGCCTGCGCCATCGCCAGCGTCGGCACATAGTCCGCCGTCACCCCAAAGGGCGCCAGAAAGGCATCCGCGAACAGCCGTGTGGTGTAATAGCCGTCCGAGGGCAGCACCACGCGCCGCCCCGGCGCCACCGTTGCCATCAGCGCCGCCGAAATTGCCGCCATCCCGGAGGGGAAGGACAGGCAGGGCGCGCCCTCAAGGATGGCCAGTTGCGCCTCGACCGCCTCCCATGTCGGCATCGACATGCGGCCATACATGAACCCGCCCTGATCCACGCGCGGCAGGTGGTAGGTGGCCGAGGACACCAAGGGCGGCGTGATCGGATCGCCCTGCGCCAACCCTTCGGCCCGGTGGTGCAGAAGTTCGGCAAAGCGGCGGTCGTCTGGGGTCTGGGTCATCGGAGGCTCCTGTCCGTCCCAGAGTTTCGCGCCGGGACCGGGAGGTCAAGCCCTGCGACGCCCCCTTACCCCGGCCCTCTCCCCCGCGGGGAGAGGGGGCGGTCCTCCGGTCAACGCATCGTCAGAGAGGGACCGTGCCACAGCCCGCTTCTCCCCCTCTTGATGGCGCGCTGTCCTGACCCTCGCGCCCCCTCCGCGCGGCGTCCCAAGAAAGCGTTGGCCGGGCATCGCAGGGACCAATCCTTTGCGGATAGAGCACCTTTGGGTTTTCCACAGAAAATCCTTCCGCCCCGGACCGGCCCTTTTGACGCCGCCCGACCTTCACACGCCGCGATCAGGCATTGCAGCCGCCGCGCACCGCCCTAAAACCGGGAAGCGCGAACAGACAAGGTGAACCGATGTCGGATGATGCTCTCGTGATCTTTACCCCCTCGGGCAAGCGGGGGCGCTTTGCCATTGGCACGCCTGTGCTGACGGCGGCGCGGCAGTTGGGGGTGGACCTCGATTCCGTCTGCGGCGGGCGGGGCATCTGTTCCAAATGCCAGATCACCCCGTCCTATGGTGACTTTCCCAAGCATGGCGTGACGGTGGCCGATGGCGCGCTGACCGAATGGAACGCGGTGGAAGAGCGTTACAAGTCCAAGCGTGGCCTGATCGACGGGCGGCGTCTGGGCTGTCAGGCCAAGGTGATGGCCGATGTGGTCATCGACGTGCCGCCGGAAAGCCAAGTCCACAAGCAGGTGATCCGCAAGTCGGCCACCCAGCGCGACATCGTGATGGACCCGGCAACGCGGCTTTTGTACGTCGAGGTGGCCGAGCCGGACATGCACGAACCCACCGGCGATTTTGAACGGCTGGCGATTGCGCTGCGTGACCAGTGGCAGGTGCCGGATGTGTCCGCTGATCTGGCGCTGATGCGCCGCCTGCAACCCGTTCTGCGCAAGGGCGAATGGAAAGTCACCGTCGCCTTGCACAAGGGCAACCACGACGACCGGTATCAGATTCTGGACATTTTCCCCGGATTCCATGACGGCGGGCTTTACGGTCTGGCCATCGATCTTGGCTCCACCACCATCGCGGCCCATTTGTGCGACCTGCGGGACGGGTCGGTTCTGGCCTCATCCGGTCTGATGAACCCGCAAATCCGTTTCGGCGAAGACCTGATGAGCCGGGTGTCCTATGCCATGATGAACCCCGGCGGCGATGTGGAGATGACCCGGGCGGTGCGCGAGTCGATCAACGCGCTTGCGGCGTCGATTGCCGCAGAGGCCGGGGTGGACAGCACGGCGATCTATGAGGTGGTCTTTGTCTGCAATCCGGTGATGCACCACCTGCTGTTGGGGATCGATCCGGTGGAACTGGGCCAAGCGCCCTTTGCGCTGGCAACGTCCGGCAGCCTGTCGCTGAATGGCCGTGATCTGGACCTGTCCAACCTGAACTCCGCCGCGCGGGTCTATGTCCTGCCCTGCATCGCGGGCCATGTGGGGGCCGATGCCGCTGCTGTGGCGCTGTCGGAAGAGCCGAACAAATCCAAGGACATGGTGCTGATCGTCGATGTCGGCACCAATGCGGAGATCCTGCTGGGCAATGAGACGCGGGTTCTGGCCTGTTCCTCGCCCACGGGTCCCGCGTTTGAAGGCGCGCAAATCAGTTCGGGTCAGCGGGCCGCACCGGGGGCGATTGAGCGGGTCGAGATTGACCCCGTCACCAAGGAACCCCGCTTCCGCGTGATCGGATCGGACATCTGGTCAGACGATCCGGCCTTTGCAGAGGCGACCAAGCACTCCGGCATCACCGGTATCTGCGGGTCGGGCATCATTGAGGCGGTGGCGGAACTGCGCATGGCGGGCCTGCTTGATCCCGGCGGGTTGATCGGCAGCCCAGAGCAGACCGGCACATGGCGCTGCACGCCCGAGGGGCGCACACACAGCTATGTGCTGCATGATGGCAGCCTTGAGGGCGGGCCGAAGATCATGGTGACCCAAGGCGATATCCGCGCCATCCAACTGGCGAAATCCGCGCTCTATGCGGGCGCGCGGCTGCTGATGGATGAAATGGGCGTGGATAAGGTGGACCGCGTGACGCTGGCGGGCGCTTTCGGGGCGCATATCAGCCCCAAACATGCGATGGTCTTGGGCATGATCCCGGATGTGCCCTTGGACAAGGTCACAAGCGCGGGCAATGCCGCTGGCACCGGGGCGCGCATCGCGCTGTGCAACGTGGCCGCGCGCAATGCCATCGAGGAAACCGTTCACCACATCCACAAGGTCGAAACCGCGATTGAGCCGCGCTTTCAGGAACATTTCGTCGCCGCCAATGCCATCCCGCATGCGACGGACCCGTTCCCGGAACTGTCCAAGATCGTCAGCCTGCCCGATGTCAGCTTCAACGCCAACGGTTCGGGCGGTGACGGTGGGCGGCGTCGGCGGCGTGGGTGATCCAGCGCTTCCCTTTTGCCGCCATGTCGTTACCTTGTCCGGACGCAAAAACGGTGGGACATGAGTGACGATCCGGTGGCAGACCTGCTGATCAAGGTCGCGCGGCAAGACCGCGCGGCCTTTCAGGCGGTGTATAATGACGCCTCGGCGAAACTCATGGGGGTGTGCCTGCGTATCCTTGGCACAAGAAGCGAGGCCGAGGATGCGTTGCAGGAAGTCTTCACCCGTGTCTGGCTGCGCGCAGCCCGGTTCGACCCCGAAAAGGGGCGCGGCATGACATGGCTCATCTCCATCGCGCGCAACCATTGCATCGACCGCCTGCGCACGCGGGCCGAGGCCAAGGGGATGCATCAGTACGATGACGAAGAGGCCGTCGCCGCCATCGCCGATGCCACCCCCGGTGCCGAGGCCCGCCTGATCGCCGCCGGAGAGGCGGGACGCATCGCCGATTGCTTCAACCGGCTGGAGGCCGACCGCGCCGCCGCCATTCGCGGGGCCTATCTTCAGGGCCTGTCCTATCAGGATCTGGCCGAGCGCCACGCCGTGCCGCTGAACACCATGCGGACATGGCTGCGCCGGGGCCTGATCAGCCTGCGGGAGTGCATGGACGCATGACCGACCTTCCGCTTTCCCCCCGCGAAATGGACGATGCGCTGGCCGCCGAATATGTTCTGGGCACGCTGGACTTGTCCGAACGTCTGGCCGCCGAGGCGCGGATCAAGGCGGACCCCGTCTTTGCCCGCGCCGTGCAGGATTGGGAAAACCGCCTGTCCGCCCTGAACGAAGATTACGCCCCCGTCCCGGTCCCGAACCTCTTGCCCAAGATCGAGGCGCGGCTGTTCCCTGCCCCGCCCAAACGCCGCTTTGGTCGGCTGGCGGGCTGGCTGGCCGGGGCGCTGACCGCGGGCGCGCTGGCGGTGCTGGCCTTGGTCACCCTGCCGATCCTGCCGCCCACTGCTGGCCCCGTGGTGGCGATCCTTGGCGAGGGCGATGCCCTGCGCTTTGAAGCGCGCTTCCGCGACGGCACGCTGGAGGTGATCCGCGTCGCAGGCTCTGCCGCCCCCGCAGGCCAGGTGCAGGAGTTGTGGATCATCGCGCCCGATGCCGCGCCGGTGTCTTTGGGCCTGCTGCAAGAGGCATCGCTTGCGGTGCCCTATCCGACCCTGCCGCAGGGTTGGACGTTGGCCGTGTCGCTGGAACCGGCCGGCGGCTCCCCCACAGGGGCACCGACGGGGCCGGTTCTGGCCGCAGGCGTGGTGGGCGACGTCTGACGTTTTCGTGAACGCAAAAAATCGGGGCGGTCTGAAACTTCGACCGAAACCGCCCCGTAGCTTCAGGTGCAAGGCGGAACTGGTCCGCTGCATAACCCGGAGAAGCTGTCATGAAACTTCGTCTGTCCGCCCTGATCCTCGCCGTGTCGACCTCCTTCGCCTTTGCCGCCTCGGATGGCAGCGAAAACCCGATGGTCGGGGGGGCGGCAATGTTCTCGGACAAGAACATCGTCGAGAATGCGGTGAATTCCGCCGATCACACCACGCTTGTGGCCGCAGTGCAGGCCGCCGGTCTGGTGGAAACGCTGCAGGGTGAAGGTCCCTTCACCGTATTCGCCCCCACCAATGCGGCCTTCGCCAAGCTGCCCGCAGGCACGGTGGAAACCTTGCTGAAGCCGGAAAACAAGGATCAGCTCGTCAAGATCCTGACCTGCCATGTCGTGGCCGCCAATGCGATGTCGGATGCCATCAACCAGATGATCGCCGATGACGGCGGCATGCACACCGTGAAAACCGTGGGCGGCTGCGAGTTCACCGCGATGAAGGACGGCGACAAGGTGCAGATCAAGGACGGTCAGGGCAACATCGCCACCGTCACCATCGCCGATGTGAAGCAGTCCAACGGCGTGATCCATGTGATCGACACCGTCCTTCTGCCTGCCATGTAAGGACAGCATCGGTTGCCGCGCCACGTCACACCGCTGGCAGCCGTGCCGCATCCCTCTTTTCGTCCCCACGACGCGGATGCGGCCGGGGTCCGGGTTCCACACCCCGGACCCCTTTTTTCACTTGCGCAGCAGGGATTTGCCGGGCTTGATCCGGGGCGATGACGCGGTTCCTGTTCCTCTGCTCCTCCGCCCGGCCCAAGGGCAATGCGCGCTTGCTGGCCGAACGCGCGGCATCGGTCCTGCCTGCACAAGTGCCGCAAGACTGGATCGACCTTGCCAGCCTCGCCCTGCCCGCCTTCCATGACCGGCGGCCCGCAGGCACCGGCCCGGAGGGTGCGCTGACCGAGGTCTGGCAGGCGATGCTTGCCGCCACCGACCTTGTCTTTGTGGCCCCCGTCTATTGGTACGCCCTGCCCGCGCCCGCCAAACTGCTGCTGGACCATTGGTCGGGCTGGCTGGATGCGCCGGACATGGCCTTCGCGGCGCGGATGCGTGGCAAGCGGATGTGGCTGGTGACCGCCCGCGCCGATCCCGATCCGACGGTGACAGACCCGATGGAGGCGATGCTGCAGCGCAGTGCGACATGGCTCGGCATGGAGTGGGGCGGTGCCCTGCATGGCATCGGGGATGCGGCGGGCGATGTGCTGACGGATGCGCAGGCCCTGTCCCGCGCCGCCACGTTTTTCCCGCGCTGACGCCCTCGCCCCCCGCTTGACGCCGCGCCCTTGATCGCTTACCTCATGCCCTGTCGCGGGTGTAGCTCAATGGTAGAGCCGCAGCTTCCCAAGCTGATGACGAGGGTTCGATTCCCTTCACCCGCTCCATCCTCCCAAGCGCAAAAGAAAAAGCCCCGCAGGTGCGAGGCTTGCCCCGTTTAGCCCGATGGGCTGGTCAGTTATAGATGAAGCCGTAAACCGGGTTCACGCGGCCGAGGGTGCCATCGCGGTTGGCGACGCGGACCTGCGACCAGTCGCCCTTGGCCGAGACATCGACCACCCGCGTGTCCAGCGTGATGCGGTTGCGTTCCCAATTGGCCTGATCGATCAGCACTTCGCGGTCGGACAAGACCTTGGACACCACGGCGACATGGCCGCGCGGCATCGAACGGCTGCCGGAGAAGGTCATGACAGCGCCAATTTGCGGCTCATTGCCGCGTTCGTAGCGGCCTTTGGCCTGATGCCACCATGTCTTGGCATTGCCGCGCAGATCAACGCCGGTGACAGCCCGGGCGAAGGGCACGCACCACAGGCGGCCACGGGGGCGATTCTCGACCGCCACCTGAACGGCGGCCTTCAATTCCGCGCGGGCTTGTTCATCCGCGTTCCCATGACGGTCGGCCCGGGCGTGACGGTCAGCAGCGGGCATCAGAAAGGCGAAAAGCCCTTTGCGGGGTGGGTTCTGCGTCGCTTCGGCCCTGGCCGCGCCGGACATCAGCACCGGCAGGGACAGGGCGGCGACCAGCAAGAGCGAGCCGAATTGGAACGGGGCTTTGGGCTTCATCACGACCTCGGCATCACTGTCTACGCGCCACCTCTGGCACGGCATGGGCCGCCCGCCAAGGTTGCACCGACCGCCTTGCCGCAAGGCGGCGGAACCTTGCCGACGTCGCCGCCATGGCTGGGCGGTTCTCTGCCGCTTTCCTTTGAGCGGACCTTGCGCTAACCAACGCCCATCCAAACCAATCAGCCCAGAGGGACCGGAAATGGCAGAGATCAAACGCATTGGCGTCGGCGCGCGCATGTCAGAGGCGGTGTGCTACAACGGCATCGTCTGGCTCGCGGGTCAGGTCGGCAATCCCGGCGACTCGGTCGCGGATCAGACCCGCACCTGCCTTGCCGAGGTGGACCGCATCCTTGCCGAGGCCGGAACCGACAAGACCCGCATCCTGTCGGCACAAATCTGGCTGGCCGACATCGCCACCTTCCCCGAGATGAACGCCGTCTGGGATGCCTGGGTGCCGCAGGGCCATACCCCGGCCCGCGCCACGGGTGAGGCGAAGCTGGCCACCCCGGACTATCTGGTCGAAGTGATCGTGACCGCCGCGCTGGCCTGAGCCTCCTCGATCAGACCGACGGCAAAGGGCACCTTTGGGTGCCCTTTTTCGTTCAGCCATGCAGTTTTGCACGACCCATGCATCCAGCGCATGGCAGATTGCCGTCCTTGTCCGTTGTTAGCGCCATCAGGATGCCCCAGATACAAGGCACGCCGGAAGGGACGATGTGAGCCCTTGGGTGATGACCGAGAGGAAACGGACATGAAACTGATCGAAACGCTGAAGACCGCTGCCGCCAACCGTGCGCTCTACAAGCGGACCCGCGACGAGATCGCCCGCCTGCCCCGCGACATGGCGCTCGACATCGGGATCTTCCCCGAGGACGCCCATCGCATCGCCTGGGCCGCGGTGTACGGGAAATAACCGACACGCTCCGTTCGGCGCAGTGTCACACCGGGCGGGGTCACCCCCGCCTGCGCCAGAGCGTGAAACGGGGGGCCTTGCCCCCCGTTGTCATTTCCGGGGTCAAGTTCAGGGATCAGGTTTGGGGCGCAAAGCGCCGGTGCAGCGCCTGCGCCACCGGGGGCGTGACAAATTTGGAAATGTCGCCACCCAGCCGCGCGATTTCCTTGACCAGCTTGGAGGCGATGGCCTGACGGCGGGCATCGGCCATCAGAAACACCGTCTCGATGCTGGCATCCAGCGCGCGGTTCATGCCCACCATCTGGAACTCATATTCGAAATCCGCCACCGCGCGCAGCCCCCGCACGATCACCGTGGCCCCCACATCGCGGGCGCAGTCGATCAGCAGGTTCTCGAACGGGTGCACCACAATCTCGCCGCCGGTCTTGGCGGTGATCGCGTCGCACTCGGCGCGCACCATCGAGACCCGATCCTCGAGCGAAAACAGCGGCCCCTTGTCGCGGTTGATCGCCACGCCGATGACCAAACGGTCCACCAAGGCCATGGCGCGCTGGATGATATCCACATGGCCCAGCGTGACCGGGTCGAAGGTGCCCGGATAAAGACCGATCCGCATGGGTCCACTCCCCCCTTTAACTGCCCGCTGACGCAACATTATTGCGCCAGCGGATGCAAGGCCCAAAGCGCCGCGGCGCCAACTCACCATGCATGGTATCAGTAGCCCTTGACCATGCCCTCCAGCGCGTCGCGTTCCATCGCCAATTCGGCGAGCCGCGCCTTGACCACGTCCCCGATCGAGATCAGCCCCACCATCTCGTCCCCCTCCATCACGGGCATGTGGCGGAACCGGCCGTCGGTCATCTTTTGCAACACGTCATTGGCCACCTCATCCTTGCGGCAGCTGATGATGCGCGCGGTCATGATCGTCTCCACCGGGTCGGACATGCAGGCCGGTCCGCGACGGCCCAGCTCGCGCACGATGTCACGTTCCGACAGGATGCCTGCCACGCGCCGCCCGTCGGGCGAGACGATCACCGCCCCGATGCGCCGGGACGACAAAAGCTCTGCCGCCGCCGCGACGGTGCTGCCCGGCGCGATGGTGACAACCGCCTGTTCGGCCTTGGATTTCAGGATTTGCGAGACATGCATGGTGGTCCTCCCTGCTTCCTTCCCGGAAAGGGTCCACCCCGCGCAACATTCTGTCAAGAAAGACTTTCCAGCCTTTGCATTTCTTTCCGGCACCCCGCCACAAGCAAATCCGCAAAGCGGTTGAGCCGGGCGACGCGCCCGTCATCCTCATGCCGGATCAGCCAGAAACTGCGGCTGAGACTGACCTGGTCCGGGATCACCTTGGCCAGCTCCGGCGCGGCAGGCAGCGCGAAGTCATGCACCACCCCCACCCCCGCCGCCGCGCGCAGCCAGTTCAGTTGCACCGAGACCGAGTTTGACGCCAGCGCCACCGGCGGTGCGCCGACCGTGGTGAGGTAGTCCAGTTCCTTGTCAAAGATCATGTCGGGGATATAGCCGACCATCCGATGCGCGCGCAGGTCTTCGGGGCTGCGGATCGGCGGATGGTCGGCCAGATAGTCGCGATGCGCGGCCAGATGCAGGCGGTAGTCGGTCAGCTTTTGCACCGTCAGACGGCCCGCCGTGGGGCGGCTGACACCAATGGCCATATCGGCCTCGCGTTTGGACAGGTTGAAGACGCGCGGCAGGGCGACGATCTGCACCTCCAGCCCCGGATTGGCGTCACAGATCGCAGCCAGCACCTGCGGCAGCAGGTAATTCGCGCAGCCATCCGGCGCGCCGATGCGGATTTGCCCTTGCAGCCCTTCGGGCCCCGTCAGCGCCTCGCGCGCGCCGTCCAGCGCGGATTCGGCGCGCTCGGCATGGGGGATCAGGCGCGCGCCCTCTTCGGTTAGGGCATAGCCTTGCGGGGATTTGGTGAACAGGCGCGCGGCGATGGCCTCCTCCAGCCGCGCGATGCGGCGGCTGACCGTGGCAGGGTCGATCTTGAGCCGCTTTCCGGCGGCGGACAGGCTGTCCGTCCGGGCCACGGCAAGGAAGATACGCAGGTCGTCCCAGTCCATCTCTATGCTCTTTCCAACATCAGCCAAGGGGCGCGCACGGCACGCCGGGGTGGGTGCACGTATACGTGTGCACAGCCCGGGGGGGCGGGCTGTGCGCGCCCCGATGCTTTGGGCATCGGGGCAATCCCAATCGTCTGCTCTGCAACGGATTTTCCCGTCAACGGTGTCTCCTCCGCCCCATTAGTCCCGCGCGACCCGTGCCCCCCAAGCGTTGGATAGGCGGCACCCCCCTTGCGGCTTCGTTACCTCAGCCACAATCGGACCGTTAGGCAAACGTCCACTGGACGTTTGCCTAACGGTCCTCTGATACCCGCATTTCCGCAAGACGCTTTTGCCAAATCTCCTCTGTTCCCGGCATTTGTGCAAGGCTATTGTCCGCCCAACCAATGGAGGACCCCATGAAAGAGATCGGACACTGGATCAACGGCAAGCACGTTGCAGGCACCTCGGGCCGCTTCGCCGACGTCTACAACCCCGCCACCGGCGAAGTGCAGGCCCGCGTGGCGCTCGCCTCTGCCGCCGAACTCGACAGCGCGATCCAGGACGCCGCCAAGGCGCAACTCCTGTGGGCTGCCACCAACCCGCAGCGCCGCGCGCGGGTGATGATGGCCTTTGGCGCGCTGATCAACCAGAACATGGAAAAGCTGGCCGAACTGGTCAGCCGCGAACATGGCAAGACCATCCCCGATGCACGCGGCGATGTGCAGCGCGGGCTGGAAGTCATCGAGGTTTGCATGGGTGCCCCGGCCCTCTTGAAGGGCGAGATGACCGACAACGCCGGTCCCGGCATCGACATCTATTCCATGCGTCAGGCGCTGGGTGTGGTGGCGGGCATCACGCCCTTCAACTTCCCCGCCATGATCCCGCTGTGGAAGATGGGTCCGGCCCTGTCGGCAGGCAATGCGATGATCCTGAAACCGTCCGAGCGCACGCCCTCCACCGCGCTGCTGCTGGCGGAGCTTTTGCAACAGGCGGGTCTGCCGGATGGCGTCTTGCAGGTCATCAATGGCGACAAGGAAGCCGTGGACGGCATCCTCGACCACGAGGTCATCCAGGCCGTGGGCTTCGTCGGCTCCACCCCCATCGCGCAATACATCTATGGCCGCGCCGCGGCGAATGGCAAACGCGCCCAGTGCTTTGGTGGTGCCAAGAACCACATGATCATCATGCCGGACGCGGACCTCGACAAGGCGGCGGATGCGCTGGTGGGCGCAGGCTTCGGCGCGGCGGGCGAACGCTGCATGGCGATCTCGGTCGCCGTGCCGGTGGGCGAGAAAACCGCCGATGCGCTGATCGACAAACTGATCCCGCGCATCGAAAAGCTGAAGGTCGGCCCCTACACCGCCGGTGAGGACGTGGACTTTGGCCCCTTGGTCACCAAACAGGCCGAAACCCGCGTGCGCGCCTTGATCGACTCAGGTGTTGAACAGGGTGCAAAGCTGGTCGTCGATGGCCGGGGGATCAAGATCCAAGGCTATGAGCATGGCTTCTTTGTCGGGGCCACGCTTTTTGACAATGTCACCAAGGACATGGACATCTACAAACAGGAAATCTTCGGCCCCGTCCTGTCCACCGTCCGCGCCAAGACCTATGAGGACGCGCTGCAACTGGTGATCGCCAATGAATATGGCAACGGCACCGCGATCTTCACCGCCGATGGGGACACCGCCCGCGATTTCGCGTCCCGTGTCAACGTGGGCATGGTCGGCATCAACTTCCCGATCCCGGTGCCGCTGTCCTATTACACCTTCGGCGGCTGGAAAAAGTCGTCCTTCGGTGACCTGAACCAATATGGCCCCGACGCCTTCCGCTTCTACACCAAGACCAAGACGGTGACGGCGCGCTGGTTCAGCGGCATCAAGGATGGCGCAAGCCTGAACTTCAAGGCGCTGGACTGATCCTGCACCAATTACGCGAAAGGGCCGCCCGATGGGCGGCCCTTTTCATTTTTAATCAAAGCTTTGACGGCTGATCCTGACCCAAATTCCTTGCAAGGAATTTGCAATTTTCTTCGAAGAAAATTGCGTCATTCCGCCGCCATGCGCTTGGGTTTCAGCATGTCTTTCAGGTAGCGCCCGGTGTGGCTGGCCTCGACCTTGGCCACATCCTCGGGCGTGCCGACCGCGATCACTTCACCACCGCCATCGCCGCCTTCGGGGCCGATGTCGATGATCCAGTCGGCGGTCTTGATGACGTCGAGGTTATGTTCGATCACGATGACCGAATTGCCCTGATCCACCAATTCATGCAGCACTTCCAACAACTTGCGCACGTCTTCAAAGTGCAGGCCGGTGGTGGGTTCATCGAGGATATAGAGCGTCCGGCCGGTGGAGCGGCGGCTGAGTTCCTTGGACAGTTTCACCCGCTGCGCCTCACCACCCGACAGGGTGGTCGCCTGTTGACCCACCTTGATGTAGCCCAAGCCCACCTGACAGAGCGCATCCATCTTTTCGCGGATGGCGGGGACGGCCTGAAAGAAGCCTTGGGCGTCTTCACATGTCATATCAAGAACGTCGGATATGCTCTTGTTCTTGAACTTGATTTCCAAAGTCTCGCGGTTGTAGCGCGCGCCTTTGCAGGTCTCGCAGGTCACATAGACGTCGGGCAGAAAGTGCATCTCAATCTTGATGACGCCGTCGCCCTGACAGGCCTCACACCGTCCGCCCTTGACGTTAAAGCTGAACCGTCCGGGCTGATAGCCGCGCGTTTTCGACTCCGGCAGGCCGGCAAACCAATCGCGGATCGGCGAGAAGGCCCCGGTATAGGTCGCAGGGTTCGAACGCGGTGTCCGCCCGATGGGGCGCTGGTCAATGTCGATGACCTTGTCCAGATGCTCAAACCCCTTGATCGTCTCACAGGGTGCCGGGGTTTCGCGCGCGCCGTTCAACCGCATCGAGGCGGTCTTGAACAGCGTCTCAATCGTCAGGGTGGATTTGCCGCCACCCGAGACGCCCGTCACACAGACAAACTTGCCCAAGGGGAAGTCAACCGTCAGATTTTTCAGGTTATTCCCCGTCGCCCCCACCACGGTCAGTTTCTTGCCATTGCCGGTGCGGCGGGTTTTCGGCACCGCAATCTCGCGCGTGCCGGACAGGTATTGCCCGGTCAGGCTGGCCGGATCATTGGCAATCTGGCCCGGCGTGCCATGAGCGACCACTTGCCCGCCATGCACCCCGGCACCGGGGCCGATGTCAAAGACGTAATCCGCCTCACGGATCGCATCCTCGTCATGCTCCACCACCAAGACCGTATTGCCCGCATCGCGCAGGTTTTTCAGCGTGGTGAGCAGGCGGTCATTGTCGCGCTGGTGCAGCCCTATGGAGGGTTCGTCCAGCACATAAAGCACACCCGTCAGACCCGATCCGATCTGCGAGGCAAGCCGAATCCGCTGTGACTCCCCGCCCGACAACGTGCCCGCATTGCGGCTGAGGGTCAGGTAGTCCAAACCCACATTCACAAGGAATCCAAGACGTTCGCGGATTTCCTTCAGGATGGCGCGGGCAATCTCGTTGTTCTGGTTGGACAGGGTTTCGGGCACCGACCCGATCCAAGCGAAAGCCTCCTTGATCGACATGCGGACAACTTGGCCGACATGGACCCCGGCGATTTTGACCGCCAAGGCCTCGGGCTTCAGGCGATAGCCGCCACAGGCCCCGCAATCGCGGTTGTTCTGATAGCGTTCAAACTCTTCGCGCACCCAAGCGGAATCCGTCTCGCGGTAGCGGCGTTCCATGTTGGGGATGACGCCTTCGAACACGCGGGAGACTTCGTAAATCCGGCCGCCCTCATCGTAGCGGAACTTGATTTCCTCATCGCCAGAGCCGTGCAGGAACACCTGATGCACATGGGCGGGCAGGTCTTTCCACTTTTTCTTGCGGTCAAATTCGTAATGTTTCGACAGCGCCTCAATCGTCTGGGTGAAATAGGGCGACTTCGATTTGGCCCAAGGTGCCAAGGCCCCCTGCGCCAGCGTCAGCCCCTGATCCGGCACGACAAGGCGTTCGTCAAAGAACAACTCCACCCCCAGCCCGTCACAGACCGGGCAGGCCCCGAAGGGCGCGTTGAAGGAGAAAAGACGCGGTTCGATCTCCGGGATGGTGAAGCCCGACACCGGGCAGGCGAATTTTTCCGAATAGGTGATGCGCTGCGGCTCCCCCTCCGACGGCGCGGTTTCAAGGACGGCGATGCCATCGGCCAGATCCAGCGCGGTGCGGAAGCTGTCGGCCAGTCGTGTCTGGATGCCGTCGCGCACCACGATGCGGTCCACGACCACATCGATGTCATGGCGCAGCTTCTTGTCGAGCGTCGGCGGCTCTTCCAATTCGTAAAAGGTGCCGTCCACTTTGATCCGCTGAAAGCCTTGCTTTCGCAGTTCCAGAAACTCTTTCTTGTACTCGCCCTTCCGGTCGCGGATGATCGGGGCCAGCAGATAGGCGCGCGTCCCCTCTTCCATCGCCATGACGGCATCGACCATGTCCTGCACCTGCATCGCGGTGATCGGCAGGCCCGTCGCGGGGCTGAACGGCGTGCCGACCCGCGCGAACAGCAGGCGCATGTAGTCGTAAATCTCGGTCACCGTGCCGACGGTGGAGCGGGGGTTCTTCGACGTCGTCCTCTGTGCTATGGAAATCGCGGGCGACAGGCCCGAGATATGGTCCACATCCGGCTTGCCCATCATGTCCAGAAACTGCCGCGCATAGGCGGACAGGCTTTCGACGTAGCGGCGCTGCCCCTCGGCATAGATCGTGTCAAAGGCGAGGCTGGATTTGCCGGACCCAGACAGCCCGGTGATCACCACCAACTGGTCGCGGGGGATATCGACATCGATTCCCTTGAGGTTATGCTCCCGCGCGCCACGGACTTCGATGAACTTCTGTTCGGCCATGAGTCTTCCCCGCCCGGCCCAACGCGGGCCACGGGGCCAGAGATAGGCCGAAACGGATGAGTCTCCAATCGAAAATAGTGAACAAAGAATGAACATATGTGGGGAATTGCGACCACCGCCGCGGAAAGTGGCAGATCCCCCTTTAAGCATTCAATTACCGGAATATATATTGCGGCAAGCCACGAAAGGACCGCTTCCCATGACCACCCCGCTTTCCCCCGCCGCCTGCATCGCCATGGCCGCTGCCGGTGAGATCACGCTTCTCGATGTGCGCGAAATCGGCGAGGTTCAGGCCTCCGGTCTCGCCGCCGGGGCGCTGCATATCCCGCTGGGCCTGTTGCCACTGAAAGGTGACCCGAAGGCCCCGGATTTTGATTGCCGCCTGACCGGCAAACCCGTGGCCGTCTACTGTGCAGCGGGCGCACGCGCAGGCCGCGCGGCGCAGTTCCTGCAGGCGCAGGGGATCGAAGCGCATAACATCGGCGGTTTCGGCGACTGGGTCGCCGCAGGCGGTCCGGTTCAGCGCTAAGCCCGACGCCGCGCCAGCCAAAGGTGCAGCGCGATGCCCGAGAGGCACAGCGGCAGCGCAAAGGCGAGCACCCCTGGCGGACCCATCGCGGCGATCAGATAGGCCAGCACCGGCGTACCGGTGGTGGTCCCCAAATTGCCCAATTGCGCCACGGCACCCGAGGCGCGGGCGCGATCCTCGGCCGTGTGGTTCAACTGCGGGATGGCGGCAAAACTCGCCCCCTGCACGATGCCCATCGCCCCGGCAAAGATCAGCGCGGCGGTCAGCATCAACGCGCCCTGCCCCCAGACCAGCGCCAAGACGACGACCGACAGCGCGCCCACGGCAAAGCCAGCCTGCACCAAGCGCACGGCAGAGACATGGCGCAGCGCCCAAACCCCCAGCGTCAGAGACAGCGCAATCGACACCAAGGGCATCCCCGCCGCCGCCGTCGCCACCATGGCGGGCGGCATCAAGGGCGGCAGCAGCGTCAGCACGGCGACATAGATGGCGGTGTAATTCACAAAGCCCAAGGCGGGCGCGGCGATCCTCGGCGAGGCATAGATGGCGAGGTGCTGCGCCAACACGCCCCCTCCGGCCATCACGGGCGCAGGCGGATCGGGCGGCAGCAGGAAGCGCAAGATCAGCGCCAGAGCGGCCATCCACAGCGCATGCGGCAGATAAAGCCCCGCCAATCCCCCGGCCAAGGCCATCGGCGCGACCAAAGCCAACCCGGCATAGGTCACACCGAAGAAAGAACTCCACAGCGTCATCGCCAGCCCTTGATGCCGCGCGGGCGTGATCCCGGCGATCATCGTCGGCCCGACCACCACGATGGCCAGATGCGACAGCCCCTCCAGCACACGGCTGGCGATCAAGACGGGATAAGGCAGATCCGTCACCTGCAGGGCCGACACCACAGCCCCCAGCGCCAGCGCCGCGACAATGGCCCGGCGCGGCCCGATCCGCGCGACCAGCAACCCGGCGGTGGTGCCGAACACCAGCCCCACCATGCCGACAACCGACACGATCAGCCCCAGCGCCACAGGCCCCGCCAGAGGATAGCGCGCGGCGAAGAGGTCCAGCGCAAAGGACACCTTGCCGAACTGCGCCGCCGCCCCCAACCCTGCACACCAAAGGGCCAGCACCGTGACCAGAACGCGCATCCTGCCCTCCCGCTTCCCCGTTGCTTAAATATCCTCGGAGGGTGCGGGGAGCGAAGCGCCCCCGCTCCTGTCAGAAGTGCAGCGCGCGACCGTAGGCGTCAAGCACCGACTCGTGCATCATCTCGGACAGGGTCGGATGCGGGAAGACGGTGTTCATCAGGTCTTCCTCGGTCGTCTCGAGGCTGCGGCCGATGACATAGCCCTGGATCAACTCGGTCACTTCCGCGCCGACCATATGGGCCCCCAGAAGCTCGCCCGTCTTGGCGTCGAAGATGGTCTTGATCATGCCCTCGGATTCGCCCAAGGCGATGGCCTTGCCGTTGCCGATGAAGGGGAAGCGCCCGACCTTGATCTGGTGCCCCGCCGCCTTGGCCTTTTCCTCGGTCAGGCCGACCGAGGCCACCTGCGGGTGGCAATAGGTGCAGCCCGCGATGGAGTTCGGCTTGATCGGATGCGGATGGCCGCCCGCGATCAGCTCGGCCACCATCACGCCCTCGTGGCTCGCCTTATGCGCCAGCCACGGTGCGCCGGCGATATCGCCAATCGCGTAAAGCCCCGGCACGCCGGTGCGGCAGAATTCATCCGTCACCACATGGGTGCGGTCGATCTTCACGCCAAGCGCTTCCAGCCCGAGGTTTTCCACATTGCCGACGATGCCGACCGCAGAGATGACGGTGTCAAACTCCTGCGTCTCGATCTTGCCGCCAATCTCGATATGGGCGGTGACACCCACACCGGGCTTGCGGTCCAATTTCTTGACCGCGGCTTTTTCAAGTATCTTCATCCCCTGCTTGACGAATTGCTTCTTGGCGAAAGCCGCGATTTCGGCGTCTTCGACCGGCAGGATGCGATCCATCACCTCGACCACGGTCGTATCCGCGCCCAGCGTGTTGAAGAAGGACGCGAATTCAATCCCGATGGCGCCCGATCCGATGACCAGCAGTTTTTTCGGCATCCGCACCGGTTGCAGCGCGTGGCGATAGGTCCAGACGAGGTCGCCATCCGCCTCAAGCCCCGGCAGTTCACGGGCCCGCGCGCCGGTGGCAAGAATGATGTCCTTGGCCAGCAACTCCTCAACGCCCTTGTCGGTCTTGACCGACACCTTGCCCGGCGCGGTGACGGTCGCCTGTCCCATCACCACGGCGATCTTGTTCTTCTTCATCAGATGGCCGATGCCGCCCGACAGCTGTTTCGCCACACCGCGCGAGCGGGCGACGACGGCGGGCAGGTCATAGGCGATACCGCTGGCCGACAGACCGAATTCCTTGGCGCGGTGCATCAGGTGGAACACCTCGGCGCTGCGCAGCAGGGCCTTGGTCGGGATGCAGCCCCAGTTCAGGCAGATGCCGCCCAGATTCTCGCGCTCGACGATCACGACCTTCTTGCCCAGTTGGGCTGCCCGAATGGCAGCAACATAGCCGCCCGGACCTGCGCCGATCACGATCACATCATAGGTAGCGGCCATCTTTCCCTCCCTTGAAAAAGTAGTTTGGCCTTAAACTATATTTTCCAGCCAAGCAACGCAGCCAACGCCGCAGGCCTATGCAACCAGTGCAAGGCTGATCCGTCCCTTGGGCCAGCGCGCAAATTTCTTCGAAGAAATTTGCAAATTCGTTCGAACGAATTTGGCGCTCATCCCTGTGCCCGCAGGTCATTCACAACCGCCGCATAGCCGCCTGCCGCCAGATACGCGGCCTCTGCCACGGTCGACTCGCGCCCCAAAGCCTCATTCCGTGTCGGAAAACGGCCAAAGCGGCGGATGACTTCGCGATGGGCACGGGCGTGCAGGGCCATCTCGGGGTCAGAAGACAGGCGTTCCTCCATCAGGGCCACAGCGCGGTCCTGATCGGCCAGATCCTCGGAATGCTCGAAGGGCATGTAAAAGAACTGCCGGTCGGGTTCGGGCGCGTCCATGTCCCAGCCCTGCGCCACGGCCACGCGCGCCGCCGCCAAGGCCATGGGATCAGTGGCAAAGGCCTCTGCCTGCCCGCGGAACATATTGCGCGGCAACTGGTCGGTCAGCACGAGGTAGGCCAGCGTGCCGATGGCCCCATCGACCCAATGCTCCAGCCCGCCATCGCGCGCCGCCTGCCAGACATCGCGAAAAGAATGGCAGAGCGCGTCCACCTCATCCCCGCCCGCATACCAGCCCTCGGGACCGATGGTCCCCAGCCAGAAATCGAGAACCTCCACCGGGTCCGCCATCGCCTGTTCCCCCACCGTTTCAGGGACGGTGACAGGCTTCGAGGCCCCGCGCAAGCCATGCCCGGGTCAGCGGCCCTTCTGGCCCTCGATGGCCGCCGTCTGCGCAACGGGCGAGGCGGTGGGCACCACAAAGGCGGCCTGACCATGCCCCGCAGGTGCGGCGCGGCGCGTCATGCGGTAGAGCGCATATCCCGCCAGCGCGACATAGAGGATGCCGATGAACAGGAAAAACCCCGACGGCCCGACCCGCCCCATGATCCAGCCGGTGACCAAGGGGCCGAAAATCGCACCGAAGCCGTTCAGGAAAATCATCCCGGCGCTGGCCGCCGCCATATCCTCTTTCGCAAGAAAATCATTGGTGTAGGCGATCAGCAGCGCATAGACCGGATTGGTGATCCCGCCCAGCAGCAGCGCCGCGACAAGCAGGGCGGCAAAGGGCAGGCCCGGAAGGGTGGCCAGAAACATCACCACCGCCGCCAGCACCGACAGGCCCATGATCAGCTTGCGCCGGTCCATCCGGTCCGACACCCAGCCGATGGGATATTGCAGCACCAAGCCGCCGACATAGAGCGCGCCGATGAAGATCGAGATGTCGCGCACCGACAGGCCCTTCATCTGGCCCCAGACCGCCGCCATCCCGAACATCGCGGAAAACACACCCCCCGTCAGCAGCATCCCCGCGCAGCCCAATGGCGAGATGCGGAACAGGGCGCGGAACGATAGCGGCTGTGTTTGGTCGAAGGTGGGCGCGGGCGTGGGGGCCAGCAGCAGCGGCATGAAGGCCAGCGACACCAGAACCGAGGGGATGACGAAGAGCACGAAGCCCGACGGTTCGGCCACGTTCAGCAGCGCCTGCGACGCGATGATCCCCAGCATCTGCACGATCATATAGGCCGACAGCGCCTGCCCCCGCGTCTCATTCGTCGCGACATTGTTCAGCCAGCTTTCGGCGGTGATGTAGATGCCCGAGAAGGAGAACCCGATCATCACCCGCAGCGCCGACCACACGATCCAATCCGGCGCGACGGGATAGACCACGAGGATGGCCGAAATCAGCGACCCCAGCGCCGCGAAGACCCGCACATGCCCCACCTTGCGGATCATCGCCGGGGCGAGTTGCGATCCGATCAGGAAGCCCGCGAAATAGGCCGACATCACAACCGAGATTTCGAATGTGCTAAACCCCTCAAGCCCGCCCCGGATGCCAAGGAGGGAGCCTTGGATGCCGTTGCCGACCATCAGGAGCATGACCCCCAGCAACAGCGGCCAGGAGGTGGAGACGACTTTCAGCATCGGTGATGGTCCGCATAAAGGGGGCTTGGGTCAACCATAGCAAGAAACGCGCCTGTCGCTTTGGTTCAAAAGCGACAGGCGCGGGGCGGGCAGCGATGAAGCCTCAGCGGTCGGGGATCAGCAGCGAAGAATCGCCATAGCTGAAGAAGCGATACCCGGTTCGGATGGCGTGATCATAGATCGAGCGAATGCGGTCCTGCCCCATCAGGGCCGAGACCAGCATCATCAGCGTCGACTTGGGCAGGTGGAAATTGGTCATCAAGGCATCGGTGATGCGGAACTGGAAACCGGGATAGATGAAGATGTCGGTGGGCCCCGTCCAAGCCGCCACCTGCCCCGGCGCCATGGCCGCACTTTCGATCAGCCGCAGCGCCGTGGTGCCCACGGGGATCACCCGGCCCCCCGCCGCCTTGGTTGCGTTGATCTCTGCCGCCGCGCCGGGTGTGATCTGGCCCCATTCGGCGTGCATCTTGTGGGTGGTCACATCGTCCACCTTGACGGGCAGGAAGGTGCCCGCGCCGACGTGCAGGGTGACTTCGGTGAAGGTCACACCCTTGTCTGCCAGCGCGCGCAAGAGCAGCTCATCGAAATGCAGGCTGGCGGTCGGGGCAGCCACGGCCCCGGCATGGCGGGCAAAGACGGTCTGGTAATCGGTCTTGTCGCTGGCATCCGGCGCACGTTTGGCAGCGATATAGGGCGGCAGCGGCATCGCGCCCGCCTCGGCCAGCGCACGGTCGAAATCGTCGCCCGTCAGGTTGAAACCGATCCGCATGTCGGTCTCGGATTTCTCCCGCACGGTGGCGGAAAGATCGGCCGAGAATTCAATGACCTCCCCCACCTCGACCTTGCGCAGGGGTTTGGCCAAGGCGCGCCAGCCCGTCGCCTGCGGCTCCAGAAGCGTGACCTCGACCTTGGCGCGCGCCTCGCCCCTTTGGCGATGGCCGGTCAGGCGGGCGGGGATGACCTTGGTGTTGTTCAGGACCAGACGATCACCGGGGCGGAAGATGTCCACCAGATCATAGACATACTTGTCGGTGATGCGGTCGCCTTCGGCCAGCAGCAACCGGGCATGGGTGCGGGGCCGCGCGGGGCGGGTGGCAATCAGCGCCTCGGGCAGGTCAAAATCGAAGTCGGTCAGTTTCATTCGCCGGGGTCTCCCAGTTTCGGGGCCGGATCGCGGAACAGGTTCCTGAGCAGGCCCGGAGTCAAAAGCGACAGCGGATTGACCGAAACCACGGGCCGGTCCGCAGTGCCGCGCAATTCGTAGTTGAAGCCGAAGACGCCCTCCCCCCGGCGGGTGATGGCCGATCCGATGCCGTTCACCAGATAGACCGGAGAGATCACGCCCTGCATCGCCAGCCGCTTGTCAGCGCTGGCATAGACCCCATCCATCGTCACGCCCAGCGAGGCCCCGACCGCCGCGCCGTTTTGCACCTCGATGGCGCCGGGGGTGATGATCAGGTCACCGCGCACGTCCGAGAAGGACAAGCCCTCACCGTTCAACTGATCAAGGATGCCGATGACCGAGACCGCGTTCAAAAGCTCGGCCAGCACGGGGGCATCGACGACGCGCAGGCCGCGCATCGCCACCCGTCCGGTGTAATTGCCCCGCCGTTCGCGCGGGGTCAGGGTGACATCGAGCGTGCCGCCACGGGCCGAGGCGAAGATGCCCGCCGCCGCAAGCACCTTGCCCGCGTCACTTGATTGCACCCGCGCCGCCGTGCCGTTGCGGCTGGGCGCAAGGGTCAGTTGCACCGGCACGAAACCGTTGACCGATCCGGTGAAGCCGCCGTTGAGGCCGCCAAGCGTGGACAGGCTGCCGGTCAGGCCGGTCAGGCTGATGGCGTCGGTGACGATCACGCGGTCCAAGGCCACCTCCAGCGGCAGGCTGGCGGCGTCGCCCTCCGCCCCGCCGGTGCCGCCCTCTGGCAGGCGTCGCAAGTCCACCTCGCCGCCGAGGATGGCGATGCCCACCGCGCGGCCCTTGCCGCGGCCGGTCAGGCGGACCGCGCCGCGGAACCAGTCCCCAAGGCTGACACGGTCGAACTCCGCCCGCTCCAGCCCGCCGCCCGGAACGACGCTGACGGTGCCTTCGGCCGCCAGCCCCGGTCCGCTGAGGGTCAGACGGTCGATGCGCGGCGGGGCGGACAGCGTGGCGTCCACCTCAAGCCGCCCCAGTGTCGCGGCAGGCTTGCGCCACCCCGTGCCGGGAATGTCCAGCGCGATGCGGTTGAGGTCGGACACCAGCGCCAAGCTGGCCGGTGCGCCCTTTGGCAGGGTGATCGTCACCAGCGCCGCGCCTTCGCCCTGCACCATGCCGTCGGGCAGGCTGATGCCGAAATCGCGCGCGGCCTCTGCCGACAGGCGCACGGTGCCCTCGACCCGGGCGGGCGCGGGGTCCTTGCCGAAGGGTTGCCAGAACACCACGTCAAAGGGCACCGCGCCCAGCGTTCCCGGCCCGGTCAGGCGCAAGCCGGTGGAATCGGCAAAGACCGTCACATCCGGCACCCGCACCTCCTTGCCCGGCACGATCTTGCCCGAGGCGAAATCCGCGATCTTGCCTTGCAGCCGATAGGTCACGTCCCCGGTCAGGATGCGCGGCTTCAGGGGAAAGCGCAGCACGGCCTCCAGCGTGGCGGTGCCGGTGCCCAGATCGACCGGACGCCCGGCCTTGGTCAGAAAGCCGAAGGGCGGCTGATCCAGCAGCGCCAGTGCCGCCGTCACATCCGAGCGGGTTTTCAACTGCACCTCGGCCTGTGCCGGTTTGCGAGTGAAATCGAGAACCGAGAACACCGTGCCCGACATGTCGATATCACCGCCCTTGGGCGCTTCGACATGGCCCGAATCCAGCACCATGGTGAAGGTCTGGCCTTCCACCGTGGCATATCCGGTGCCGTTCAGGATCGGCGGCAAGGTATTGATGAACCGTACCTCGCCATCCGAAAAGTCATAGCCCAAGGACAAGAGCGGCTCCTTGCCCGGACGCACGCGCACGGCGGCGCGCACATCGGTCAGCGTGCCGTCAAAGACATTCTTGGCCAGCCAGTCCCGCGTCATCGGCACCAGCCGCAGCGGCCAAAGCTGCAACAGCCGGTCATGGCGGATCTGATCGACCACGGTGTCGAGAGAGACGCTCCAGCCGTCCTTGCCCGCGCTGATGCTGCCGCGCGCATGCAGGCCATGCGGCCCGTCCATCAGCGCCAATTGCCCGATGTCCAGCGAGAATGGGTCCAGCCGCAACCGCAGGTCCAGCGCGCCAGAGCTGAAGGCCACGGGGGATTCGAACAGCCCCTCGGGGTCCACCGCGGCTTCGGAAATGGCGATCTGGGTCAGGAAACTGGCTGGCAGCACCGCCCCCACCGGCCCGGTCAGAAAAGCCCCCGAAGCATCCTGCATATAGGCATGGCCCGTCGCCTTGAAGCGCAGCGTGCGGCTTTCGACCTCCAACGTGGACAGCTCGATCCGGGCACGGGCGGGATCAAAACCGATGGCCAGCACCGCGCGGTCAAAGGCGATTGGCAGGACGCCGGGACGCGGCAGCAGCGCGCCGGGGCCCAGCGTCAGCCGCCCCTCAAGCGCGCCGATGCCCTGCGGCCCCACCGTCGCCGCCAAGCGGCCCGAGATCGGCGCATCCAGCACCGCCAGCGGCGACAGCGGCCCCGCCTGCGCGGCAAGGTCGCGCGCGGCGACACCCTCGACCGTGGCGGTCAGGCGCGCGGTGCTGGTGCCCTTGTCCGACACCACCACCAGATCTGCCTGACCGGTGGCCGCCCCGCTGCCCGCCAGCGTCACGGCCAGCTCGGCGGCCAGCGCGTCGGGGCGGTTGTCCAGCCGCAACCGGCCATCGCCGATCTGCCAGACCCGCCCCGCCCGAGCGTCCGTCACCGTCAGGCTCAGCGCATCCGCCTCGACCTTGGTCAGTTCGGCCAGCAGTGGCAGGGCAAAGACCCGGTCCAGCGCGTCGAACAGATCCGGAAGCGAGCGGATCTCCGGCCCGGCCTGCATCTGGCCAAGCGCGATGTCAAACCGCCCGTCCGGCCCGCGCTTGACGGTGATGTCCCCGCCCGAGACATGCAACCGGCTGGGGCGCAGGTGCCCGGACAAGAGCGCGGGCAGGTCCAGCGTGATTTCGGTTTCGGGCAGCGTCAACAGCGACGCCCCGCCCCGCTGCAAGAGCCGCAGGTCCGACAGGCGCAGGACAGGCTGCCAGCCATCCTGCAGGCCAAGCGCGATGCCGCCGACAGAGACCGCCCCTTCGGGCAAGGCCGGATCGACGGCCCGGTTCAGGCGCGCCTCAACCTCGGCCACGGCCCAGACCGGCAGGCGCAGCATGACGCCCCCCGCCGCCGCGATGGCCAAACCGCCAAGGACAAGCGCAAGGGTCAGAACGATCAGCCCCAGCCCGCCGCCCACCCGCGGCTTGCGGCGGCGCGGTTTGCGTCTGGGGCCGGGGGGCGGTGGCACGTCATCGGGCGGCGCTGCCAAGGGCGCGGGACCGGCGGCGGGACTGCCGTCCGCCCCTGTCCTGTCCGCCTCTGCCTCGGCCTTTGTCATGCGCGCCGCCACCCTGCCCGGTTCTTTCGCCGGGATTGCCTTTATCTTTGCACGAAGGCAACTAGAACCCGAACAGGACCGATCAAAAGGCCCTGAACATCCAAAGGAGCAGCCCATGATTGCCCAAGGCGACACCGCCCCCGATTTCACCCTGCCCCGCGACGGCGGCACGACCGTCACCCTGTCCGCCTTCCGCCCCGGCAAGGTGGTGCTTTACTTCTACCCCAAGGATGACACCCCCGGCTGCACGCTGGAGGCGCAGGATTTCACCGCCCGTCTGGCCGATTTCACCGCCGCCGGATGCAGCGTGATCGGGATTTCCAAAGACAGCGTTAAGGCCCACGACAAATTCTGCAAAAAGCATGGCCTGTCGATCATCCTCGCCAGCGACGAGGCGAGCACGACCTGCGAAGATTATGGCGTCTGGCTGGAAAAGAGCATGTACGGCAAGACCTACATGGGCATCGAACGCACCACCGTGCTGATTGACGGCGCAGGCACCGTGGCGCGCGTCTGGAACAAGGTCAGCGTCAAGGGCCACGCCGATGAGGTGCTGGCCGCGGTGCAAGCCCTGTGACCACGCTGGCAGAGATGGCGGTGGAGGTTCTGACCACCGCCGACGGCCGCGCCAAGACCGCGCTGGGACGGCGGCATGCGGCAGCATGGTTTGCCGCCCGCGCCGACGGAGCGCCCATCGCCATTGGTCGGGCCGATCCGCCACTCAACCCGGCGCGTCCGGCACGGCCCGAACTGCTGTCCCCGCGGGACATGCCCCGGCGCAGGCCCGGCACGCTGGCGGGGCGTCTGGCCCTGTTGCATGCGGTGGCCCATATCGAACTCAATGCCGTGGACCTGCATTGGGACATCATCGCCCGCTTTGCCGATCACCCGATGCCCCCCGGTTTCTATGACGACTGGGTCAAGGCCGCGGATGAGGAGTGCAAGCATTTCAACCTTGTCTGCGACTGTCTCGAGGCGATGGGCAGCCATTACGGCGCCCTGCCCGCCCATGCCGGGATGTGGCGCGCGGCCGAGGACACCAAGGACGACTTCCTTGGCCGTCTCGCCGTCGTGCCCATGGTGCTTGAGGCGCGGGGACTGGACGTCACCCCCGGCATGATCGACCTCTTCCGCACCTCCGGCGAGACACAAGCCTTGCAGGCGCTTGAGGTGATCTATGCCGAAGAGGTCGCCCATGTCGCCTATGGGTCGAAATGGTTCAACTGGCTGTGCGGGCGCGATGGGCTTGACCCCAAGGACGTGTTCCACGCCTTGGTGCGCCGCTATTTCCACAGCACGTTGAAACCGCCCTTCAACGCCGAAAAACGCGCCGAGGCCGGACTGCCGCCAGACTTTTACTGGCCCCTGACCGAAGATCTCAGCGACGGGCAGGAACCCGCCGACAGCGGCCCGCGTTGAGGCCATTCCCATCCTATCGGCGGGTTTTCGCCTAAACGAGGGGATGTTTCGGCGGGAAAGCACTCCGTCCGGTCAAATTTGTTGCGACAGCGCGGGGGCGTGGCTAATCAGGAAGCGCCCTCTCCCGGGTCGGCCTTGTCAGACGGGGCTCCGGGCGATTTCCAACAATGAACGGACCCGCCACCCGTGCTTTCGCGTATCGCCCACAGGATTCACTTGGTGCTGGAACGGCACCTGCCCGAACAGCGCCTTTTCCTGAAATCCGATGTCGAAACCCGGTTCATCCGGCTGCGCCCCGCCACGCAGGCGCTGGCCATCGCGGGGATCGGTCTGATCTTCGGCTGGACCATCCTTGCCACCGCCGTGATCTTGATGGATTCGGTCAGCGCGGGGACCAGCCGTGAACAGGTCCAGATCCGGCAAGAGATGTTCGAGGATCGGCTGAACGCCCTCTCCACCGACCGCGATCAGCGCGCGGCAGAGGCGGCGGCGGCGCAGGAACGCTTCAACCTCGCGCTCAAGCAGGTGGCCGAAATGCAGGCCCGCCTGCTGGCGTCCGAGGACCGGCGGCGGGAACTGGAAACCGGGATCGACGTGGTCCAGAACACCCTGCGCCGCACGATCAAGGAACGCGACGAGGCCCGCGCCGCCGCCGACAGCGCGACCGCCAACCTTGCCGCCCAGACCGGCGGTGGCCGCTCCGCGGCGGGGCGCGCCCGCGACACGCTCGCCACCCTCTCGATTCTGACCGACGCTCTGGGCAGCACTGCCGAACAGCGTGACCAGATCGCAGGCGAGGCCGCGAAATCGCAAGATCGCGTGGCCGAGGTGCTGGAGGAGAAAGACGCCCTCATCCGCCGCAACGACGAGATTTTTGCCAAGCTGGAAGAGGCGTTGACCGTCTCGGTCGAACCGCTCGACAAGATGTTCTCTGCCGCCGGGCTGGACCCGGATGACCTGCTCTCTGCGGTCCGCAAGGGCTATTCCGGTCAGGGTGGGCCCCTGTCGCCCATCTCCTTCTCGACCAAGGGCGAGCCTGCCCCGGCCGAGGAGATCCGCGCCAATGCGATCCTGCAAGGGCTGGACCGCATGAACATGTACCGCATCGCGGCCTTCAAGGCGCCCTTCTCGATGCCGGTCAACGGGCCGGTGCGCTATACCTCTGGCTTTGGCGGCCGCAACGATCCCTTCGGACGCGGCTACCGGCGGCATGAGGGTCAGGACTTGGCCGGGGCCTATGGCACCCCGATTCTGGCCACCGCCGACGGGGTGGTGACCTACGCGGGCTGGGAATCCGGCTATGGCCGCCTGATCAAGATCAAGCATGAGTTCGGCATCGAAACCCGCTACGGCCACCTGTCACAAATCCGCGTCAATGTCGGTGATCGGGTATCGCGCGGCGAGCGGATCGGTGATATGGGCAATTCAGGACGTTCGACCGGCACGCATCTTCACTATGAGATCCGGATCGGTGGCGACGCAATCAACCCGATGACCTTCATAAAGGCAGCGAGAAATGTTTTCTAAGAGCCGCATCAATGAGCCGGGCCCCAAGACGGCCGATGCCGACAAGCCCAAGGCCCCTGAAGCAGCAACCCCCAAACCGCAATCCGACTTCACGCCCTCGGCCCCCAAGGGCAAGGCGCAGGCGTCGATCCTGTCCTCGGATCTGACCGTCGTCGGCAACCTGCGCACCACCGGCGACATCCAGGTCGAAGGCACGGTCGAAGGTGACATCCGCGCCCATCTTCTGACCGTGGGCGAAAGCGCCACGATCCGGGGCGAGATCGTCGCCGATGACATCGTGGTCAATGGCCGCGTGATCGGCCGCGTGCGGGGCCTCAAGGTGCGCCTGACCGCCACCGCGCGGGTCGAGGGTGACATCATCCACAAGACCATCGCCATCGAAAGCGGCGCGCATTTCGAAGGCTCGGTCCAGCGGCAGGACGATCCCTTGCAAACCGGGCGGCCACCCGTCGGGGCGCCAGTCGGGGCCCCCGCCGCTGCGGCGCGGGTCGAAGCCAGCGAATGATCTGACCGCGTGTCGGTCCTGTCAGGGCGCCTTCGGGCGCCCTTTTCAATTCCACTCCACGGCCCGCCGGTAGAGATGCCACGAGGCATGGCCGAGAACCGGCAGCGCCACCATCAGACCAAAGAAAAGCGGAACCATCCCCGCAAACAGGCAGGTCGCGATGACGCCGCCCCAGACCAGCATCACCACCGGGTTCTGACGCACCAGCGCCAAGGAGGTCAGCATGGCGGTGACAAAGTCCACCTCCCGCTCCAGAAGCATCGGCAGGCTGACCACGGTCAGCGAGAACAGCACCCCGGCAAAGACCGCGCCGACCGCCGTCCCGAAGGCCAGCATCGCCAATCCCTGCGGCGTCAGGAACACGCCAAGCGACGAGGTGACATTGGTCAGCGTCGCCTGCCCCAGAAACAGCGCGAAGATCATGTGTGACAGGAAGTTCCAGAACAGGAAGAACACCACGATCACCGCCGCCATGGACGGGATCTGGCGGTCCTTCTGGCGCAGCACCGTCAACAAGATGTCGCGCAGGACAAGCGGGGTGCCGGACTCGCGCCTGCGGCTGATCTCGTAGAACCCGCAGGCGATGAACGGGCCAAGGATAGGGAACCCGGCGCTCGCGGGAAGCGTCCACCACAGCTGACCCTTGATGGTGAAGGCAAAGACCAAGAGCCAGCCGCAGGCGACATAGACAAGGCTGAAGAAGGCGCCATAGGTGGGTTCCGCAAGGAAATCCCGCCAGCCCGCCCGCAGCGCATGGGCAAGATCGCCCCAATCCAGGGCCAGAACCTCTGGCGTCGCGGTCGGCCCGGCGATGTCCTTGCTCATCCTCTTCCCCCCTTTTTCCGGCAAAGCCTAGGGGCTTGGGGGGCCAAGGGAAAACATGTTTCTCTGACGCGGGAT
>JAIXPH010000056.1 GCA_027486345.1 Paracoccaceae bacterium | reverse complement strand
AGCTGAACAGCGACCCGCTCGTCTCGTCCGTCCCCCGCATCTTTGCCCCCTACGTTACCGTGCCGAGGGTGAATCATGTTCCTCAAACCGGGCCAAGGGCCGACTTCTTCAGCAGCCTGCTAGACCTCACCAACACGCAGGTCAGCGATCTGACGCCCCTCGCCGCCCTGACCGGGTTGCAGGGCCTACGCATCAACAACACGCAGGTCAGCGATCTCCGGCCTTTGCGGGGACTGAGCGGATTGGCTGGTTCTGACCCGTTTGCTGGCATCTGGTTCGATGGCATTCCCGCCTGCGCCGATCCGCAGATCGCCAGCATCGTCACGCTTGCAGACGGAAAAGACCGCGCCAGTGCCTTGCTTGCGCTGCTGGATGCGGGGTGGGAGCCGCCCAAAAGCGCAACGCCCGTGGCACTTGACCCTGACCCCCTTCTCCGATCCCTGCTTATCGACGGGCAACTAGAAATCGCCCCCGACCCGCCAACCGAGGAAGAGCGGCGGGACCGGATCAAACAGGCGCTGCATGACCGTTTGAAGGCGAAATCATCTGCACTCGCGGCGGCGGCGGGCAATCAGTTCCCGCTGCTCAATCGTCGGGCGCGGGCTGTCTATGAGCTTCTAGACCGCGATTTTGCGGATCTGGATATCCTCAGCCTGCATTTGGAAATCGAAGACCTCGACGAACGACGCGAAACCGGGCTCGAGGATGGCCAGCCCTACACCGAGGAAGTCCGGCAAGCCATTTCCGATGTCACCCGTGCCGGGCCGGGGCTGACAGTCGATCATCCCTCTGTGGAGCTTTTGCTGGATCGTCGCCGAAGGGCGCGGGACGAAGTGATGCCCGAGGCAGAAGAGGCAGCGCACAAGCGATTGTCGCAGGCAGTGATCGACGATGCCGCCGCGAACGGCCCGAACTCGCGTGCGATGGAAGAATTGCTCCAGCGGGTCGCCGATGAGGCTGCGTCGCGTGCCTTGCAAAAAGCAAAGCATAAGAACCTGATTTGGGCAATCGCGACAGGCGCTGGCACCCTGACCTTGGGCCTCGGTCATGACATGGCATCTAGTCTACTGACCGAAGCGCTGGGACCTGTCATCAAGGATTTTGTCGTCCGCAACTATGGCCTTCTATCCGAAGTCGCCGCGACCTATGGCAAAGGCGTGCTCGTCTGGTTCCAGCAAAGTGTCGGCCCGTTGATTGCTGGTCTGGATACCACCGCAATCCGTCCGATCAACCGCACCAAGCAGTAATCCATGCCCAAAGAAAAAGGGGGCCGCAGCCCCCTTCCCCGTCACTGATCCTTCGGCACCACGCGCAGGCGCAATTCGCGCAACTGCTCGTTCATCGGCTCACTCGGTGCGCCCATCAGCAAGTCCTCGGCGCGTTGGTTCATCGGGAACATGATGACCTCGCGGATGTTTTGCTCATCAGCCAGCAGCATCACGGCGCGGTCGATGCCCATGGCGCAGCCGCCGTGCGGGGGGGCACCGTATTTGAACGCCTTGACCATGCCGCCAAAGCGCTTGTCGACTTCCGAGTTCGGGTATCCGGCCAGCTCAAACGCCTTGTACATAATCTCTGGCTTGTGGTTGCGGATGCCGCCCGAGATCAACTCATAGCCGTTGCAGGCCAGATCATACTGATAGGCATAGACGTTCAGCGGATCGCCCATCAGCGCCTCAAGCCCACCCTGCGGCATCGAGAAGGGGTTGTGGGAAAAATCGATCTTGCCGTCATCGGTCTTTTCATACATCGGGAAATCGACGATCCAGGCAAAGCGGAAGGTGTCCTTTTCCATCAGGCCCAACTCACGCCCGATCTCATTGCGCGCACGGCCCGCGACGGCGACGAATTGCTCCGGCTTGCCGCCGAGGAAGAAGGCCGCATCGCCAAGGCCAAGACCCAGTTGCTGGCGGATGGCTTCGGTGCGTTCGGGGCCGATGTTCTTGGCCAAGGGACCGGCGGCTTCCATGCCCGACCCATCCTCGGCCTCACGCCAGAAGATATAGCCCATGCCGGGCAGACCTTCTTTTTGCGCAAAAGCGTTCATGCGGTCGCAGAACTTGCGGCTGCCGCCTGTCGGGGCCGGGATGGCGCGGACCTCGGTGCCCTCATTCTCCAACAGCTTGGCAAAGACCGCAAAGCCCGACCCGCGGAAATGCTCGGACACGATCTGCATCTTGATCGGGTTGCGCAGGTCCGGCTTGTCCGAGCCATACCACAGAAGCGAATCCCGATAGGCGATGCGCGGCCAGTCCGCAGGCACGGAACAATCCGGGCGGAATTCCTGGAACATGCCTTGGATGACCGGCTGCACGGCGGCAAAGACGTCTTCCTGTTCCACAAAGCTCATCTCGACGTCCAACTGGTAAAAGTCGGTCGGCGACCGGTCTGCGCGCGGGTCCTCGTCCCTGAAGCAGGGCGCAATCTGGAAATAACGGTCAAAGCCCGCCACCATGATCAACTGTTTGAACTGCTGCGGTGCCTGCGGCAGGGCATAGAACTTGCCCGGATGCAGGCGGCTCGGCACCAGAAAGTCGCGCGCGCCTTCGGGCGAGGAGGCCGTGATGATCGGGGTCTGAAATTCGTTGAAGCCTTGCGCCCACATCCGATTGCGCAAGGACCGCACCACGTTGGAGCGTAGCATCATGTTGCGGTGCAACTTCTCGCGACGCAGATCAAGGAAGCGGTAGGTCAGGCGGGTTTCTTCGGGATAATCCACCTCGCCAAAAACCGGCATCGGCAGTTCTTCGGCGGCCCCTAGGACGGTCAAACCGGTGGCATAGACCTCGATCTCGCCGGTGGGGATCTTGGGATTGACCAAGGCCGCATCGCGCGCCTTCACGCGGCCATCAATGCGGATCACCCATTCCGAGCGGACTTTTTCGATCCCGGCGAATGCCGGGCTGTCGCTGTCGGCCAGGACCTGCGTGATGCCGTAATGGTCGCGCAGGTCGATGAACAGCACGCCACCATGATCGCGCACACGGTGCACCCAGCCCGACAGGCGGACCGTCTGGCCCACATGGGCGGTGTTCAGTTCGGCGCAGGTATGGCTGCGGTAGGCGTGCATGGTTATCCCCTTCAAGAGGCTGTCTGGCGTTTGTCGCCGATACACCCCTTGCCGCGCGCGAAGTCAAGGCCCGCTGCCCCAGCGCGGCAGCAACGCCCGCCGTCGCGGGGGGGGGCTGTCTGCCCCCCACGGCGCGTCCCGCGCCTCCCCCCGAGGATATTTCCGCAACGGGGAAGCGGCACAGGGGCTCTGCACCTTCCCCGTTGTCCAAATATCCGCCGGGGGAGTCGCCGCGCCTGCGGCGACGGGGGCGGCACGCCCCCCTGCTTTGGCCGGTGCTCTGCACCGGGCGAAGCGCATGGCGTGCGCGGGCCTGCCCGCGCGCCACTTAGCTGTCGGACCAGAGGGCGGGGATCAAGCCGCGCAGGGCATTGCCGACCCAAAGGCGGACATGGGGCAGATCGCGCGCCAGCAGAACCTCTTCCGGCACCGCCAGCTCGGCGCGCAAGACCCCGGGCAGCAGGCCGGACGACACGGGCGGGGTGCGCATCCCCTGCCCCCGGTCGAAGAAGACCGTGGTGATGCTGCCGTCGCAGACCTCATCGCGTTCGTTCCGGAAGATCATCTCGTCCAGCGCCGCAGGCAGGGCGGCGCGGGCGGCGTCATAGGCGGCGCGGTTGGTGGATTTGACGCTGAGCCAGGGGTCGGATGAGGACAGACGGGTGGGAGCAAGGCCCAGGCGCCATGCGGCTTTCACCGGCGGCAGCGGGGCGGTGGTGACATCGACATCGCCCTCTGCCCCGAGGGTGAGGCGCACCCGCAGGGGGCTCGGCCCGCGGGCCGCCGCCAAGGCAGCGCGGACGGCAGAGAGATCACAGACGAATCCAAGCCGCGCCGCGCCTTGGGTCAGGCGCGCCAGATGTAAGGCAAGGCGCGGATAGGTCGCCCCATCCCAGAGCAGCGTTTCGATCAGGCGGACGCCGGTGGTGTCGCCGAAAGTCCGGTCGCGTAGCGGGCCTTCCACAGCGCCTCCTCCCATTCGCCATCGGCGGTGGAATCATGCACCACGCCGCCGCCGACATTCAACGTGACCTTACCATCCGGGAACAGCGACAGCGTTCGGATCGCCACATTCCACGCCGCGTCCCCGCCGGGGGACATCCAGCCCATCGCACCGCAATACACACCGCGCGGGGCGCGCTCCACCTCGCGGATGATCTGCATTGCGCGGATCTTGGGCGCGCCGGTCACAGAGCCGCAAGGAAACAGCGCCGCCATCAGCCCGGGCAGGTCCGCGCCCTCCAGAAGCTGCCCCGTGATGGTCGAGGACATCTGATGCACGGTGGCAAAGGGCTCCACCGCAAAGAGTTCTGGCACCTTGACCGACCCGACCCGAGAGATGCGCGAGATATCGTTGCGCAAGAGATCCACAATCATCAGGTTTTCGGCCCGGCCCTTGTCGGAGGCCGCCAATTCGGCGGCAATCGCTGCATCCACGACAGGATCGGGATCGCGCGGCGCGGTGCCCTTCATCGGGCGGGCCGAGATCGTGCCGCCCCCCACCCGGAAGAAAAGCTCCGGACTGCGCGAGATCACCACCGGCCCGGCCCCGAGGTCGCAATACATCCCATAGCCCACCGCCTGCCGCGCCCGCAAAGCGCCATAAAGCCCGAGCGGCGTTCCCGCCTCGAGGCGACTGGTCATCGGAAAGGTCAGGTTGATCTGGTAGCAATCCCCCGCCGCGATATAGGCCGCCACCCGGTCAAAGGCCCGGCCATAGGCGGCGCGGCTGACCTGTGGGCGGGGTGCGGCAAGCCGGGCGGTCTCCGCCTCGGCCGAAGCCCGTGCCAGCAGCGCGGTGGCATCCTGCGGCGCGTCGTAAATCCCCAGCGCCACCAGCGGCCCTGCCCGGCGGCGCGGCATCAGGGGCCCGAGTTTTGGCTCCAGCGCGAACCCCGCCTCATAGGCCAGATAGCCCGCCACCCAGGCCCCGGCGCGGCGCGCGGCCTCGGCCCGTGCCAAGGCGGGGGCCACCTCGCGCGCCGTCTGGGCCACCACGACTGAACGCGGGGCGTCAAACAGCGCGGGGCGGCTTTCGGGGCCATGTTCGCACAGGATCACGCGCGTCTCTCCGTTGGCGGTCTTGGGGTCGCGGGGCCATCCGCGCCGTGGCAGATGGCCCAGATAGCACCGCCACCCCGGCCCGACCAGTCCACCCGCGACACCCTGCCGCGCGGGCGCGCCTTTGCCCATCGAAGTGGCGAGAGGCCAGCGGTGCGGACCCGACAGGCAAACAAAACCTGAAAAGATCGTTTCAGTGCTTGCCGGATGTGAAAAATCGGACTCTTATCACGGGTGCGAGAGGCGGACCCAACCGCCCCGCCACGAAGACCGAGACGACAACGGATCAAACGCCAACAACAGCGGGGTAGATCATGGCATCGGACGATTACACCGATCATGACAAGCATCAGGACGTCGCCGTCCTGCACAGCATGGGGTACGCGCAGGAATTGCAGCGCTCCATGTCGAAGTTTTCGAATTTCGCCATCTCCTTCTCGATCATCTGCATCCTGTCGGGGGGGATCAACAGCTTTGCACAGGCGATCTCGTCTGTGGGTGGTGCGGGGGCTGGCATCGGCTGGATCGTGGGCTGCCTCTTGTCGGGCATGTTCGCGCTGGCCATGGCACAGATCGCCTCGGCCTTTCCGACGGCGGGGGGCCTGTATCACTGGGCATCCATCCTTGGAAACCGGTTCTGGGGCTGGCTGACGGCCTGGCTGAACCTGCTCGGCCTGATCACCGTTCTGGGGGCCATCAACATCGGTACCGCCTATTTCTTTGCGGGCACCTTTGGCGGCCTGATCGGCTTTACCGGAACGGACATGCAGGTTGTCACCTTCGTCGCGGTGATCACCATAGCACAGGCGCTGCTCAACCATCTGGGCATCAAGGTCACCACGATGCTGACCGACGTGTCGGGCTATATCATCTTTGCCACGACAGCGGTTCTGGTCGTGGCCTGTCTTTACTTCGCCCCGGCCATCGACATCTCGCGTCTTTGGACCTTCACCAACTATTCGGGTGATGCGGGTGGCGGCGTGTTCCCGCAATCGGACAACATGGGCTATCTGTTCCTGCTCTGCCTGTTGCTTCCGGTCTATACGATCACCGGCTATGACGCGTCGGCCCATACCTCCGAAGAGACCATGGGCGCCGCCACATCGGTGCCCAAGGGGATCGTGACGGCGGTGTTCTGGTCGTCGATTGTCGGCTGGGTCATGATCTGCGCGATCACGCTGGCCATTCCAGACATGGCGACCGCGGCAGGCCAAGGCTGGGGCATGTTCTTCGGCACGATGGATGCGATCATGCCTGCCGGTCTGAAGACCGTGCTCTATGCCGGCATCTTCATCGCGCAACTGCTGTGCGGTCTGGCGACGGTCACCTCGGCCAGCCGGATGCTGTTCGCCTTTGCCCGCGATGACGGAATGCCCGTAGGGTCCAAGGCCCTGTCCAGCGTGTCGCCGAAATATCGCACGCCGGTGACGGCCATCTGGACGGCAACGGTGCTGTGCATCCTCTATGTCGTGCTGGCCATGAGCATCAAGGTCGGCGGCACCTCGATCTATGTGATCGTCGTGAACTCCACGCTGGTGTTCCTGTTCCTGTCCTTCACCATCCCGCTGGTCGCGGCGATGCTGGCCTATGGTGGTCCGAAATGGCCCAAGGCCGGACCGTGGAACATCGGGGACGGGCTGTATCGGCTGGTCACCGTGCTGGCGGTCGTCGGCATGGGCGTGATCCTGTTCATCGCCGTCGCCCCGCCGAATGAGCGGGTGCTCTATGTGGTTCTGGGCTTCCTCGTGCTGGCGCTGATCCTGTGGTTCGCCGTGGAAAACCGCCGCTTCGAAGGCCCGCCCACCGGCGACCGCATCGCCGCCCGCAAAGCCGCGATTGCGGCGGCAGAGGCGGCCGTGGGCGAACGGCGCTGATCCAGCAGTCACTTGAAACCACAGGGGCCGGGGGGAAACCTCCGGCCCTTTTTCTTGGCCGGGAGAGGCGCAGCCGTGGTGTCTGCGGCATCGCCACCCACAGTCCCTTGCGCCGCGCGTGTGAACCCCCTAAACCCCCGTCAATTTGCGCGTAGCACGAATCCGAACCCAGACCTCTCAGGGCTGGGTTCCACCATGCGGGACAGGAAAAATGCCGAAGAGAACCGATATCAAATCCATCATGATCATCGGCGCCGGTCCCATCGTCATCGGGCAGGCCTGCGAATTTGACTATTCGGGCGCCCAAGCCTGCAAGGCCCTGCGCGAAGAAGGGTTCCGCGTCATCCTCGTGAACTCCAACCCCGCGACGATCATGACCGATCCGGGGCTGGCGGATGCCACCTACATCGAACCGATCACCCCCGAAGTGGTGGCCAAGATCATCGAGAAAGAGCGCCCCGATGCCCTGCTGCCCACGATGGGCGGCCAGACCGCGCTGAACACCGCGCTGGCGCTGGACGATCTGGGCGTGCTGGCGAAATTCGGCGTGCAGATGATCGGCGCGAACCGCCATGCAATCGAAATGGCCGAAGACCGCAAACTGTTCCGCGAGGCGATGGACCGCATCGGTCTGGAAAACCCCAAGGCCACGATCATCGCCGCGCCCAAACTGGCAAACGGCAAATACGACATCGCCGCCGGTGTGCGGCAGGCCGTTGAGGCGCTGGACTATGTCGGTCTGCCCGCCATCATCCGTCCGGCCTTTACCCTCGGCGGCACGGGCGGTGGCGTGGCCTATAACCGCGATGATTATGAGGCGATTGTCCGCTCCGGCCTTGAGGCCTCGCCCATGGCGCAGGTCTTGGTGGATGAATCCCTGCTCGGCTGGAAAGAGTATGAGATGGAGGTTGTGCGCGACAAAGCGGACAACGCGATCATCGTCTGCTCCATCGAAAACGTCGACCCGATGGGCGTGCACACCGGCGACTCCATCACCGTAGCCCCTGCCCTGACGCTGACGGACAAGGAATACCAGATCATGCGCAACGGCTCCATCGCCGTGCTGCGCGAGATCGGGGTGGAAACCGGCGGCTCCAACGTGCAATGGGCGATCAACCCCGCCGATGGCCGTATGGTGGTGATCGAGATGAACCCGCGTGTGTCGCGGTCCTCGGCTTTGGCGTCCAAAGCGACGGGCTTCCCCATCGCCAAAATCGCCGCGAAACTCGCCGTGGGCTATACGCTGGACGAGCTTGACAATGACATCACCAAGGTGACGCCCGCCAGCTTTGAGCCGTCCATCGACTATGTCGTAACCAAGATCCCGCGCTTTGCCTTTGAGAAATTCCCCGGATCGGTCAACAACCTGACCACCGCGATGAAATCGGTGGGTGAGGTGATGGCGATTGGCCGCACGATCCACGAGTCGTTGCAAAAGGCGCTGGCCTCGTTGGAAACCGGCCTGACCGGCTTTGACGAAATCGCCATCCCGGGGGCACCGGACAAGGCCGCGATCATCAAGGCCCTGTCCGAGGCCACGCCCGACCGCATCCGCGTCATCGCCCAAGCCATGCGCCACGGCCTGAGCGACGACGACATCCAAGCCGCCACCGCTTTTGATCCGTGGTTCCTGTCGCGCATCCGCGAAATCATCGACGCCGAGGCCGATATCCGCAAATCCGGCCTGCCCGTAACCGCCGAAGGCCTGCGCAAGCTGAAGATGATGGGCTTTACCGATGCCCGTCTGGCCAAACTGACGGGCCGCGACGAAGGTCAGGTCCGCCGCGCCCGCCGCAATCTTGGCGTGACGGCGGTGTTCAAGCGCATCGACACCTGCGCAGCAGAGTTCGAGGCGCAGACGCCCTATATGTATTCCACCTATGAAGCCCCCGCGATGGGCGATGTGGAATGCGAAGCGCGGCCGTCAAACCAGAAAAAGGTCGTCATCCTTGGCGGCGGTCCGAACCGGATCGGGCAAGGCATCGAGTTTGACTATTGCTGTGTGCATGCCTGCTACGCGCTGACGGCGGCGGGCTATGAAACCATTATGGTCAACTGCAACCCGGAGACGGTGTCGACCGACTATGACACCTCGGACCGGCTGTATTTCGAACCGCTGACGCTGGAACATGTGCTGGAAATCCTGCGGGTCGAACAGGACAATGGCACACTGCACGGCGTGATCGTGCAATTCGGCGGCCAGACCCCGCTGAAACTGGCGCAAGCGCTGGCCAATGAAGGCATCCCGATCCTTGGCACCACCCCGGACGCGATTGATCTGGCCGAGGATCGTGAGCGCTTCCAGGGCCTGCTGCAATCCTTGGGCCTGAAGCAGCCGCACAACGGCACCGCCCGTTCACGCGATGAGGCTTTCGCTGTGGCCAAGGATGTCGGCTACCCCTTGGTGATCCGCCCGTCCTTCGTGCTGGGCGGCCGCGCGATGGAAATCGTCCGCTCGGATGAGCAGTTGGAGCGGTATATCTCCACCGCCGTGCAGGTGTCGGGCGACAGCCCGGTTCTGCTGGACAGCTATCTGTCTGGCGCGATTGAGGTGGATGTGGATGCCCTGTGCGATGGGCGCGATGTGCATGTCGCGGGCATCATGGAACATATCGAAGAGGCCGGGGTGCATTCGGGCGACAGCGCCTGCTGCCTGCCGCCGCATTCGCTGTCCGCCGACACGATTGCCGAATTGAAGCGCCAGACCGTGGTCATGGCCCGCGCGCTGCATGTCGTGGGTTTGATGAACGTGCAATTCGCCATCAAGGACGGCACGATCTATGTGCTTGAGGTGAACCCCCGCGCCTCGCGCACCGTGCCGTTTGTCGCCAAGGCCACGGACTCTGCCATCGCCTCCATCGCCGCGCGCCTGATGGCTGGCGAACCCCTGTCAAACTTCCCGCTGCGTGCGCCCTATCCGGCGGGTGTCGGCCCGGACAGCCCCTTGCCGCTGGCCGATCCGCTGACGCTGGCCGATCCCCAGACCCCGTGGTTCAGCGTGAAGGAGGCCGTGCTGCCCTTCGCCCGCTTCCCCGGAGTTGATCCCCTGCTGGGGCCGGAAATGCGCTCCACCGGTGAGGTGATGGGTTGGGACCGCACCTTCGCGTTGGCCTTCCTCAAGGCGCAGATGGGCGCAGGGACGGTGCTGCCGGAATCGGGCCGCGTCTTCCTGTCGGTCAAGGACATGGACAAGACCGCAGCGCTGGCCGATGCCGCGCGCGATCTGGTGGCGATGGGCTTTGACATCGTTGCCACCAAAGGCACGGCGGATTGGCTGAAAGGTCAGGGCGTCAAGACCGAGTCGGTGAACAAGGTCTATGAGGGCCGCCCGAACATCGTGGACCGCCTGAAAAACGGCGATATCGCACTGGTCCTGAACACGACCGAAGGCACCCAGGCCATCGCCGACAGCCGCGACATCCGCCGCGTCGCCCTGATGGACAAGATCGCCTATTTCACCACCGCCGCGGCGAGCATCGCCGCCGTCGCCGCGATGAAGGCCCGGGGTGAGGGCTATGGCGTGCGGACGTTGCAGGGCTAAGCCCGAACCAATCCGCAAAGACCAAAACGCGCGCCCCACCCGGCGCGCGTTTTCATTTCTGACAAAGATCACAAGGCAGGGCCAAACTCT
>JAIXPH010000020.1 GCA_027486345.1 Paracoccaceae bacterium | reverse complement strand
GATCCCAGCGGCGTGGAAGTGGCCTACCCGGATACGTTGGTGGGCACCGACAGCCACACCACGATGGTCAACGGTGTGGCGGTCCTCGGCTGGGGCGTCGGCGGGATCGAGGCTGAGGCCGCGATGCTGGGTCAACCCGTATCCATGCTGATCCCCGAGGTCGTCGGGTTCAAGCTGACCGGCGCGATGATGGAGGGCACCACGGCCACCGATCTGGTGCTGAAGGTCGTGCAGATGCTGCGCAAACATGGCGTGGTGAACAAGTTCGTCGAATTCTACGGCGAAGGTTTGGACCACCTCCCCTTGGCCGACCGCGCGACCATCGCCAACATGGCGCCGGAATATGGCGCGACCTGCGGCTTCTTCCCGATTGACGCCGAAACCATCCGCTATCTGCGTGGCACGGGCCGGGATGAGGCGCGGATTGCGCTGGTCGAAGCCTATGCCAAGGCCAATGGCATGTGGCGCGATGCGGGCTATGATCCGATCTACACCTCGACCCTGCATCTGGACATGGGCACCATCGTCCCGGCGATCTCTGGCCCCAAGCGTCCGCAGGACTTCCTGCCGCTAACCGATGCGAAAGCCAGCTTTGCCAAAGAGATGGACGCCTCCTTCAAGCGCCCGCTTGGCACCGAAGTCGCGGTGAAGGGGCAGGATTACACCATGTCCTCGGGCAAGGTGGTGATTGCCTCGATCACGTCGTGCACCAACACCTCAAACCCTTACGTCATGATCGGCGCGGGTCTGGTGGCGCGCAAGGCGCGGGCTTTGGGGCTGCAGGCGAAACCGTGGGTGAAAACCTCGCTCGCCCCCGGATCTCAGGTCGTGTCGGAATATCTGAACGCGGCGGGCCTGCAAGAAGATCTGGATGCCGTGGGCTTCAACCTTGTGGGCTATGGCTGCACCACCTGCATCGGCAACTCCGGCCCGCTGGACCCCGCGATTTCGGCAGCGATTGCCGAAGGCGATCTGGTGGCGACTGCCGTGCTGTCGGGCAACCGCAACTTCGAGGGCCGGATCAGCCCCGATGTGCGCGCCAACTACCTCGCTTCGCCGCCGCTGGTTGTCGCCTATGCGCTGGCCGGTGACATGAACATCGACCTCACGACCGAGCCTTTGGGCATGGGCACCAATGGCCCGGTTTACCTGAAAGACATCTGGCCAACGAACAAGGAAATCGCCGATCTGGTGCACGCCACGGTGACCCGCGAAGCCTTCCTGAAGAAATACGCCGATGTGTTCAAAGGCGATGAAAAGTGGCAGGGCGTGCAAATCACCGAAGCGGAAACCTATGATTGGCCCGCAGAGTCGACCTATATCCAGAACCCGCCCTACTTCCGCGGCATGGCGGCCAAGCCGGGCACGATCAAGAACATCGCGGGCGCGCGTGTTCTGGCGCTTTTGGGCGACATGATCACCACCGACCACATCAGCCCGGCAGGCAGCTTCAAAGCCACCACCCCGGCAGGCAAATACCTGACCGAGCGTGACGTGCCGGTGTCAGAGTTCAACTCCTACGGCGCCCGTCGCGGCAACCATGAGGTGATGATGCGCGGCACCTTCGCCAATATCCGCATCAAGAACGAGATGCTCGATGGGGTTGAGGGCGGCTACACCAAGGGGCCGGATGGGGCGCAGACCTCAATCTTCGACGCTTCGATGGCCTATCAGGCGGCGGGCACGCCCTTGGTGATCTTTGGCGGCATTGAATATGGCGCAGGCTCCAGCCGCGACTGGGCGGCCAAGGGCACGGCCCTCTTGGGCGTCAAGGCGGTGATCGCGGAGTCGTTCGAGCGCATCCATCGCTCCAACCTCGTCGGCATGGGCGTCATCCCGTTCGAATTCACTGGCGGCGAAACCCGCAAGTCGCTGGGCCTGAAGGGCGATGAGGTCATCAGCATCGACGGTCTGGAAGGCGACCTGAAACCGCTGTCGCTGGTCCCCTGCCACATCCAATTCGCGGATGGCAGCACCAAGACCATCCAGATCAAGTGCCGCATCGATACCGAAATCGAGATTGAATATGTCGAACACGGCGGCGTGCTGCACTATGTGCTGCGCGACCTCGCCTCGGCCTGATCGCCGCAAAACAGCAAAAAGCCCCGGTCGCAGGACCGGGGCTTTTTTCATGCCGGGCGAAAGACCGTCGCGAACGACTTGGCCGCTTAAAACCCCAGAAAGCCATCCACCGGGAAAGCGGGCAGATGCCCTTCGATCTTGCGCCGACCAAAAAGGCCAGTGCCATGATTTTCGTAGCTCCAGGCGGCGGCGCGGATGCAGGGCACGGCATAGCCATCCGGACCATCCGGGTCGGACACGCCAAAAACCGTCACCGACAATTCCGGTTCATAACGATTGCGGCTGGCGACCAGACCCGCCCCCGCCGGCCGGATGTCGAGAAAGAGCTGACCAAGGCCGCGGTGGAATTCACAAGCGCGCGTCCCGGCAAAGCAGATCAGCACACCGATCCCGCCCAGACATCCCTCGATCGCGACCATCCCGTCAAAGATCAGCCGGGAGTTCAGGCTGCTTGTCGCGACTTCAAAGGCATCCAGACGGCGGTTGCGGAACAGTTCGTCATCCGGTTCATAGCGGTGAAACGGCAGCGACTGGCCATCCGTCAGCGGGACAACTTTGGTGAATTCAACGGCCATGGGCGACCTCATTCCAAAATTCCCGGTTTGACCCGCCTTTTCCGCCCCGAGTGGCATCCGAAGGTGGGTTTCCCCGACTGTCTATAAAAAGAATACGTATAAAGTTTGCTGCCTGTGAACCAGCATCATGCTGCCGGAAGCATGGATTTAACATATTCTTTCGGATGGGTCAGCGTCAATTGCCCTGTGCGGCGAGCGCTGTTTCCAATTCGGGAACAAACCGGGCCTCATAATCGGTGCCAACCAGCGGTCCGACAAAGCGAAACAGCACCGTGCCATCCCCCCCGATGATAAAGGTCTCGGGCGGGGCGGTGACCCCCCAGTCCACCCGGTTGCGGCCTTTCGGATCGGCGGCGATGGCGAAGAAGGGGTTGCCATCCTCGGCCAGATACCCCAGCGCCTTGTCGGCATCATCCATCATGTTGATGCCCGCCACGCGCACGCCCTCGGCCGCCATCTTTTTCAAAACGGGATGTTCGGCCCGGCAGGGCGGGCACCAGCTCGCCCAGAAATTGACCACGGTCACCTTGCCGTCGCGCAGCATGGCATCGGTCAGCAGCGGCAGATCGCCCAAGGCTTCGGTCGGAACCCCCGGCGCGGCCTTGCCAATGAAGACCGACGGCAGCTCCGACGGGTTGTCGCGCTGCATGCCGGTGTAGAACAGGCCCGCCAGCCCCAGAAACAGCACCGGCGGCACTGCCATCAACCATTTAGCCATCGTTCTTCCCCTGTCGCGCCTCGACCTCGGCCAAGCTGCGCTTCATGCGGCGGCCTTGCCACCAGCTCAGGCCCACGATGGCCGCCAAAAGCGCCAAGGTCGCCCCGTAAGAGGACAGCACCGAAACCGCGTATTTTCCCAGATCGGGCATCATGCCAACCGCTCCCGCGCCAACAGCGCCGACAGTCGGCGCGCCCGGATTTCCGTCCGCGTCCGCACCAGCACCAGCGCCACGAAGAGCAGCACGAAGCCCGCGATACAGACCAGAAGCGGCAGCCAGAACACATCGGCCACGTTTTCTTTCTTGTCCATCGACAAGGACGCGCCCTGATGCAGCCCCTGGTTCCAGAACAGCACCGCATAGCGCGACAAGAGCGCAAAGACCGACCCGACAAGGCACAGCACCGCCGTCAGGTCCGCAGCCGTATCCGGGTCCTCGATCGCCGCCCAAAGCGCGATATAGCCAAGGTAGAACAGCGTCAGGATCAGGAAGGAGGTCAGGCGCGGGTCCCAGGCCCACCACGTCCCCCACATCGGTTGACCCCAAATTGCGCCCGTCACCAGCGCGATGACGGTGAATGTCAGCCCGACCGGCGCCGCCGCCTTGGCCGCCAAGGCCGAGACATGATGCCGCCGCACCAGCCAGATCAGGCTAGTCACCAGCATCATCACCCAGGCGTTGATCGCCATCATCGCGGCGGGCACATGCAGGTAGATGATCTTGACGGTGGAGCCTTGCTTGTAATCATCCGGCGTCAGGAAGAACCCCCAGACCAGCCCTACCAGCAGGCACAGCCCCGCCAGCCCCGCCACAAAAGGCAAGACCACTGCAGAGGTCTGCATGAATTTCTTCGGATTGGCATATTCCCAGATCGACATGGGGCCCCTCATACGTTCTTCCCAAACCACCGTCACGTCACGTTTTTGCCAGCGTCAGCGCAGATTGATGCGGATCGCGGCGGCGGCGGCAAAGGGCAACAGCGCCACCGCCCCCAGCGTGATCCCCGCCATCAGCACCAGCGGCGTCGTCCCGTCCAGTGCCGCCGCGCCACGCTTCACCGCCTCGGCCCCGAAGATCAGCGTCGGCACATAAAGCGGCAGCACCAGCAGGGACAAGAGCAATCCCCCCCGCTTCACCCCCACCGTCAAGGCTGCACCAAAAGCCCCAATCACCGACAGCGCCGGTGTGCCAAGCGCCAGCGCCGCCACCAGCCACGGATAGCCTGCCTCCGGCAGGAACAGCAGCAAGCCCAGCACAGGTGCCGCCAGCGTCAAGGGCAGGCCCGTCACCAGCCAATGCGCCAGCGCCTTCAGCGCCACCACCACCTCCAAGGGCATCGGCGCGGTGGCGAGCAGGTCAAGCGACCCATCCTCGACGTCCAGCGCGAACAGCCGGTCCAAGGAGAGCAGACAGGCCAAGAGCGCCCCCACCCACAATATCCCCGGCGCGATGCGGGCCAGCACCGCGCCTTCGGGCCCCACGCCCAAGGGCACCAGCACCGCCACCAAGAGGAAAAACGCCAGCCCAAGGCCGAAGCCCCCGCCCGCCCGAAACGCCAGCCGCAGATCGCGGGTCAAAAGCGCCAGCATCGCTCTCTCCCCCTGCGCCCTTCATCTTGGCCCAAATACCCCACGGGGGGTGCGGGGGGTGTGAAACCCCCCGCTTCTGTCAGGTCAACCCACGCGACGCTCACGAGAAAGCCTCATCAAACGCACCCTTCGCTCCGCCATCCTGCGGCGCACGGGCCTTGAACGGGGTCAGGTCCAGCACCGCCGCCTCCGGCAGACCCAGATCAATATGGGTGGCGATCACCGCCGATCCGCCCGCCGCCAGATGCCCGCGCAAGACGCCCGCGAACAGGGTGACAGAGGCCGCATCCAGACTGACCGTCGGCTCATCCAGCAGCCAGACCGGCCGCCCGGTGACCAGAAGCCGCGCCAGACCCAGCCGCCGCTTTTGCCCGGCGGACAGATGCGCCGCGCGACGGTCGGCAAGGGCGGTCAGGTTCATCGCCGCCATCGCCGCTGCCACTTCCTGCGTGCCATGCACGGCGGCCCAGAAGGAGAGGTTTTCCGACACCGTCAGCACCGCCTTGATGCCATCGGCATGGGCGGCATAGGTCAGGCTTTCCGGCGCCAAGGAGAGGGATCCCGCCAGCGCGAGCTGCAATCCGGCCAAGGTTCGCAGCAGGGTGGTCTTTCCGGCCCCATTCGGCCCGCGCAGGATCAGCGCCTTGCCGGATGGCAGGGCAAAGCTCAGCCCCTCCAGAACCGGCACCCCGCCCCGCGCAACGGCCAAACCTGTCACGGACAGCGTCACGGCCTCGGCCAAGACCGCCCCCCTCCGCAGATCACCGCGGCACCTCATGCACGGGCAGCAGGGCGGCGGCGATCAGGCGGCCCTCGCCCAAGAGCACGTTATAGGTCCGGCACGCGGCAGGAGAGGACATCACCTCCACCCCGATCCCGGCCTGTTCCAATGCCATCCGGAAGGCCTTGGGCGGATGCGCCACATCGGCCCCCATGCCCAACAGCAACACGTCAATCTTGCCGACCAAGGACAGCGGGGTGGCCGTATCCTCCAACCCGCCCCACTCTCCGGCATCCCAAGGCGTGATCAGGCAGGCCCCGCGCAGCACATGGCCACCAAGGCGGAAAAATCCCGGCCCATAGCCGTCCACCGGCTGCGCCTGCCCGTAGCTGATCTCGGTCAGGCGCATGCCATTCTCCTTATGCGTCCACGTTGGCGAATTCGTCGGGGGCGGCGGATTTCTTCTTGCCCGACCGGTCCAGCCCGATCAGCAGCACGATGTTCTTGGCGACATAGACCGACGAATAGGTCCCCAAGAGCACGCCAATGAAGATCGCAAGGCTGAAGCCGCGCAGCACATCGCCGCCAAACACCAGCATCGCGCCCACCGCCAACAGCGTGGTGACCGACGTCATCAGCGTCCGCGCCAGCGTCTCGTTCACCGACAGGTTCATCACGTCGCGCAGCGGCATGGTCTTGTATTTCTGCAGGTTTTCCCGCAGCCGGTCGAACACCACCACCGTGTCGTTGATCGAATAGCCAAGGATGGTCAGAAGCGCGGCCACGATGGTCAGGTCGAACTTCAACTGGAACAGCGCGAAGACCCCGATGGTGATCAGCACGTCATGCAACAGCGCCAAGACCGCGCCGACGCCGAACTGCCATTCGAACCGCAGCCACATATAGGCCATGATTAACAGGCTGGTCACGATCAGCGACAGGACAGAGGAAAACACCAACTCGTTCGACACTTTTGGCCCCACGCTTTCAACGCTGGGGAATTTCATCGCCGGGTCGATCCCTTGCAGGGCTTTTTCCACCTGCTGGATCTGTTCGGGCGTCACCGCCTCTTGCGCGTCCAGCGCGGCGATGCGGACCATTGCCACCGTGGGCTCGGTCTCAAAGGCATCGGTGGCCACCGTGGTCACCGAAATGTCGCCCAAGGGCAGACCCTCCAGCGCCTTGCGATAAGCGCCGACATCCACGGGGATCGCGGATTCCGTGCGGATCGTAGTGCCGCCCTTGAAGTCGATCCCGAAGTTCAGGCCCATGAAGACCCAGACGACGATAGACAGCGCCGACAGCGCCAAGGACCCGCCAAAGGTGATCCACTGCCAGCGGAAGAAGTCGAAATTGTTCTGTTCAGGGGCGAGCCGGAAACGCCATGCCATGACGGTCTCTCCTTACACGACGATGGTCTTGGGCTTGCGCCAGTTATACCACAGCTCGACGATCAGCCGCGTCACGTTGATCGCGGTGAAGACCGAGGTGATGATGCCGATGGCCAGCGTCACGGCAAAGCCGCGCACCGGACCGGCCCCGAGGAAGAACAGCACCCCCGCCGTGATCAGCGTGGTCACGTTGGCGTCGATGATGGCGGGCAGCGCGCGCTCAAAGCCCTGTTCGATGGCCTTGGTCGCGGATTTCGCGCCATTGCGGATTTCGTCTCGCATCCGCTCATAGATCAGCACGTTGGCATCCACCGCCATGCCGATGGTCAGCACCAGACCGGCGATGCCGGGCAGCGTCAGCGTGCCGCCGATCAGCGACAGGACGGCAAAGATCAGCACCATGTTGATGGCCAGCGCCACCACGGCAAAGGTGCCGAACAACCCGTAAGAGGCAATCATCAGCGCGCCCACCGCACCGCCAGCGATCAGCGTGGCCGACCGGCCCGCGTCGATCGAGTCCTGCCCCAGTTCCGGGCCGATGGTGCGTTCTTCAAGGAAGGTCATCTCGGCGGGCAAGGCGCCCGCGCGCAGCAGCACCGCCAGTTTGGTCGATTCCTCAACCGAGAAATTGCCCGTGATGATGCCCGATCCGCCCATGATGGCGCTTTGGATCACCGGGGCAGAAATCACTTCGCCGTCCAGCACGATGGCAAAAGGAGCGCCGATATGGGCCGAGGTGTATTCCCCGAACTTCCGCGCCCCCGAGGTATCAAAGCGGAAGCTGACGGCGGGGCTGCTGTTTTGGTCAAAGGACGGCTGGGCGTCCACCAATTCCTCGCCCGTGACCACGGGCGCATCCTCGATGATGTAATAGACGCCCTCTTCATCCATCGAAGGCAGCACCGACGCGCCCGCCGGGGCTTGCGCGTCCTTGGTGGCCGCACGCCCGACGACCGAGTTGAAGGTCAGTTTGGCGGTGGTGCCGATCAGCGCCTTGAGTTCCGCCGCCGAGCCGATGCCGGGCACCTGGATCAGGATGCGGTCATCGCCCTGGCGCTGGATCGTCGGTTCGCGGGTGCCGACCTCATCCACGCGGCGGCGGATGATTTCCAGCGACTGCTGCATGGTGCGCGAGTCGGTGGCGGTCTTTTCAGCCTCCGACAAGCGGATCTGGATCACGTCGCCATCCACCGTCACATCCAGCGTGGACGATCCCGCCCCCGTCAGCGACACGACCGGCGCGGCCAATGCATTGACCGCGTCCACCGCCGCCTGCATGCCTTCGGGCTTTTCGATGCGGACATGCAATTCGCCCACTGGCGCAGGTTGACGGCGGATCGCGCCGGTCTGGTCACGCAGGTCGCGCAGGCTGTCGCGCAGTTCGGGCCAGAGCGCATCCATCCGCGACTTGTAGACATCCTCGACCTTGACCTCGGCCAAGAGATGCGCCCCGCCCCGCAGGTCAAGCCCCAGATTGACCAGACCCGAGGGCAGCCAATCCGGCCAGAGCGCCATGTCGGCCTCTTGCTCGGTCGTGGCGAAACCGGCTTTTTCGGCGGCGGCTTTCGCGTCGTTGTGGGTTTCAACCGTGCTGTAGAACAGGTTGGGCATCGCGATGGCAAACCCCGCCAAAACGACGGCGATGATCAGCAGACGCTTCCAGAGCGGGGTGTACATTGCGGGTCTCGGTCTCAGGCTGCGGCAGGTTCGGTCTTGTTCACGACCTGGGCGATGGTGGACTTGACCACGCGGATCTTGACGCCTTCGGCGACTTCAACCTCGACGATGCCGTCGTCCATCACGCGCGAGACCTTGCCCAGAATGCCGCCCTGGGTGATCACCTGATCCCCCCGGCGCAGGGCTTCAACCATGGCGCGGTGTTCCTTGGCCTTGCGCTGCTGCGGACGGATCAGCAGGAAATACATGATGGCGATCATCAGCACGAGCGGGATGAAACTTCCGGCAAGCGCCGAGGTGCTGCTTGCGCCTGCGGCCTGCGCGAAGGCGGGGGTTGCGAACATGGTCGGTCCTCTTTCTCTGGCCGGTACGGGACCGGCATTTTGGCGGGCACCCTATCTTCGGGGCCATGGGAAGGCAAGGCACGGGGCCAGAGCCGCAACGGCTTCGTGACCGGGCCCGGCCAAGCCCAGATGGGAAGCCGTTGGCCCGATGTCCAGACGCAACACCATCCCGCCGGATGGGTCCGGGATCGCATCGGCATGGTGGTGGGACGGGACCGCTAAAACCGCGCCCGCCTTGGACGTCACTCGAAATGTTGCAACCGGACCGCAACACGCCGTGACGCCCATCCGCGCCGCAGGCCGCGCTGCGGACCCCCACGGACACATATCATGGACGACAAACGATTGACCGCGCTGCTGACAGGATCGACCGACCTGTCAAAGGCCAGCCTTGCCACGCGGATTCTGGTCAGCCGCCTGCGGATCGAGGTGCGCGCGAAACCTGACAGCCTCCCGGCGAAGTTGGAGGAATTGAAAGCCTTCATCGCCAAGAATGCCTTTGCCGGCATCGACCTCGCCAACGCCTGAGCCACGGATATTGCCATGAAAAACCATCTTCTCAGCCTGTCCGACACCGTGGCGCTGATCGCGGCGGGACATCCCCTGTCCATCGCGGGCCCCGAGGCACTTTTGGCGCAACTGCCGCGCGGCACTTGGATCGGCGGCACCACCGTCTATGCCCTGACCGAGAACGGCGGCGCGCGGATCGACGACCGGCTGTTCGTTACCCAATTCCCCGAGGCGACCGGCGCGACGATCCGGCACCTGCCGACCGAGGCCTTGGACACCTTGGCCCAGGGCTATGCGCCGGGCGGCGTGTCGCTGGTGCTGATCCCGGCCTTTTCTTCGGCCCATTCGGCCTTTGCGATGGACGGCATGGGCTATCCGGGCCTGTTCGACCAGCCGCTGATGGGCTGGGTCACCGGCGTTCCGGTCGAAGAGATCAGCACCACCGCGCCCGCCGTCTATGACGGGGCAACAGGCCTGCGCCACAGCGATGGCGCGCTTCTCATGCATTTGGCCCTGCCCGAAGGCAGCAGCACGTCGCTCGACATCGTGAACATTTTCACGCAGTCGAACGATCCCGCCACCACCTTCTGCTTCCCCCGGACGGGTTTCACCGCGACCGAGGTCAGCGTGGGCGGCAAGACCGTCAATCTGGCCCGCTACATCACCGAAAAGGGGCTGGACACCCGTCTGCCCCTCGTCGCCAACTACGCGGGCGCGCTGATCAACGTGTCGATCCGCGCGGTGGATGCCGAAAAGGGTGAGGTGTCGTTCTTTGCCCCCGTCGTCGAAGGCGCGGTCTACCATCTGGCCAATCCGCTGGCCGATTATGCCGCGGCCTTCGCCGCGCAGATCGGCGAGGGGGGGGGCGGAACGCACAGCTGCAACTGCATCCTGAACTACCTTTACGGCGACTTGGCGGGGCAAAAGACCGGCAAGTTCATCGGCCCGGTCACCTTTGGCGAGATCGCCTATATCCTGCTGAACCAGACTCTGGTGAAGCTCGACATCGCAACGGCCTGAGTCCGGGCCTCAACCCGCGCAGCCCTTCGCCCGTTACACCGCTGGGCGAAGGGCCTGCGTGACGCACTTTCCCTTTCAGGTCGGATCGGGCATATCAGGCGGACCTATCCAACCAGACGAGGTCTGACATGCACGACATCCGCGCCATCCGCGAAAATCCCGCCGCTTTCGATGCGGCGCTCTCGCGTCGGGGATTGCCGGGCGCCTCGTCCGAGATTCTGGCGCTGGATGCCGACCGCCGCGCCAAGATCGCTGCAGCCGAAACCGCCGCCGCCGATCAAAACAAGGCCTCGAAAGAGGTGGGGGCAGCCAAAGCCCGTGGCGATGATGCGGAGTTCGAACGCCTGCGCGCCCTCGTGGCCGAAAAGAAGGCCGAGATTGCACGCCTGACCGCCGAGGCTGACGCAGAAGACGCCCGCCTGCGCGACCTGCTGATGCGCATCCCCAACCTGCCCCACGCCGATGTGCCCACAGGCAAGGACGAGGATGACAACGTCGAAATCCGCGCCTGGGGCACCCCGCGCCAGTTCAACTTTGCCCCGGTGGAGCATTTTGACATTCCGGGCGTGAAGCCGGGGATGGATTTTGAAACGGCGGCAAAATTGTCGGGCAGCCGTTTCGTGGTGCTGAAAGGGGCGGTGATCCGCGTCCATCGCGCCTTGGCCCAGTTCATGCTGGACACCCATATCACCGAACATGGCCTGACCGAGATGTGGACCCCCGTCCTCGTCAAGGAAGACGCCATGTATGGTACCAACCAACTGCCGAAATTCGCCGAGGACAGCTATCAGACCACCAACGGCTGGTGGCTGATCCCCACGTCTGAGGTCACGCTGACCAACACCGTCGCGGGCGATTTGCTGGATGAGACCGCGTTGCCGATACGCATGACCGCACATACCCAATGCTTCCGGTCCGAGGCAGGCAGCGCGGGCAAGGATACCTCTGGCATGCTGCGCCAGCACCAGTTCGAAAAGGTGGAAATGGTATCGATAACAACGCCCGATACCAGCATGGCGGAACATGAACGCATGACCCGCTGCGCCGAGGCGATCCTTGAGAAATTGGGCCTGCCCTACCGCACCATCGTGCTTTGCACCGGAGACATGGGCTTTGGTGCGCAAAAGACCCATGACATGGAGGTGTGGTTGCCGGGACAGAACCGTTACCGCGAAATCTCGTCGGTCTCCGTCTGCGGTGATTTTCAGGCCCGCCGCATGAATGCGCGGTTCCGTCCTGCAAGCGGCGGCAAGCCCGAGTTTGTGCATACGCTGAACGGCTCGGGTCTGGCGGTGGGGCGCTGCCTGATCGCGGTCTTGGAGAATGGCCAGCAGGCGGATGGGTCGGTGGACCTGCCCGTCGTCTTGCACCCCTATCTGGGCGGAAAGACGCGCATTGCTGCCGATGGCACCTTGCAGTGATGGCTTCAGGGGTGCGGTCCGCCGCGCCCCTGCATAGGGTGGACCCATGACCCAATTTCGCGCGCTTTTGCTGTTCATCGTGACGCTGGCCTTCGGGGCCGCGCCGTTCTTGTCCGAACCGTTTCGCGGCTATCCGGCGGGGTCCTTCCCGGTGGACATCTTGCGGCCGTCGATCCAGCCCGCAGGCTATGCCTTTTCCATCTGGGGCCTGATTTACTTGTGGCTGGCGGTGTTCGCGGTGGTCTTCCTGTGGAAGCGGCGGGAGGACCCCGATTGGATGCTGGTCTCTGGCCCGATGATCCTGTCCTTGGCGGTAGGGTCGCTGTGGCTGTATATCGCCCCGACGATGCCCAACGTTGCGGGGGTGTCGATCCTCGTGATGGCTGGCTCTGCCCTGACTGCGTTTCTGCGGGCCGATACCTTTGCCGACCGCTGGACGCTGGCCGCGCCGATTGCGATCTATGCCGGGTGGTTGTCAGCTGCTGCTGCAGTCTCCACGGGTGTGATTCTGGCAGGATATGGGGTCTTGTCGGATACCGGCGCCGCGCTTGCGATGCTGGCTTTGGTGATCGGGCTGGCGGGCGTGATGCAATACCGCCAACCGCGCCTGCCGGAATATGGGCTGACCGTGATCTGGGCGCTGGTCGGCGTGGTCGCGGCGAATTGGGGGCAGAACGTGACGGTGTTCCTTGCCGCCGTGATTGCGGTGCTGATCGTCGCCGGGGTGCTGAGCCTGCTGCTGCCAAGGATGCGCCGGGGGCTGTAAAGGGCGCGCAGAGGACCGACGCGGAGCGGTCCCCAAGGACCGATCCGCCGGTCCGATTGCCGACGCGGCAACGCGGCGGCAAGGGGTGTTGGACAAAACATCGCTCACAGGCACGGGCAGTGACCGCCCGGCGGGCGAGAAGCGCCCGCCCCCCGCAGGGCGGTCGCTGCCCGTGCACGGGGCGCACGGGCCCAACAAACCCATACCGGTCTCATCCTGCGCGACACGGGTCGCGCAGGACTGCCAACCGATATCAAATCAGTCCTTCCGACCGTCGATATGCTTGCGCAGGCGCGACGGCGTGTTGAACTTGCGTTCCTTGAACGGGTTCTTGTCGCCTTGGCTGCGGAACATTATGCGGATCGGGGTTCCCGGCATCTCGAAATGGTCGCGCAAGCCATTGACCAGATAGCGTTTATAGCTGTCAGGCATCTCATCCGGGCGCGAGCACATGATGACGAACCCCGGCGGGCGGGCCTTCACTTGGGTCATGTAGCGCAGCTTGATCCGGTGGCCGCCGGGCGCTGGCGGCGGGTGCGCTTCGGTCATCGCGCCCAGCCAGGTGTTCAGTCGCGCCGTGGTGATGCGCTTGTTCCAGATGTCATGCGCGCGACGGATGGCGTCGTGCAGACGGTCCAAGCCCCTGCCCGTCTTGGCCGAGACCGTAATCAGCGGCGCGCCGCGCAACTGCGGCAAGAGACGTTCGAACATCTCCTTGAGTTCGGCCAGCTTTTCCTGCTTTTCGTCCTCAAGGTCCCACTTGTTCACGGCCACGACAACCGCGCGGCCCTCAGACTCGGCATAATCCGCGATGCGCAGATCCTGCACCTCGAACGGAATTTCCACGTCCAGAAGGACCACCACCACCTCGGCAAAGCGCACCGCGCGCAGACCATCGGCGACGGACAGCTTTTCCAGCTTTTCCGTCACCTTGGCCTTTTTGCGCATCCCCGCCGTGTCAAAAATCCGGATCGGCGTGCCCATCCAGTCCGAGCGGACCGAGATGGCGTCGCGGGTGATCCCGGCCTCTGGCCCAGTCAGCAGGCGATCCTCACCGATGATCTTGTTGATCAGCGTGGATTTCCCGGCATTGGGCCGCCCGATCACTGCAATCTGCAACGGTTTCTTGGCGGTCGGCTTGTGGGCGGCCTCGTCCACTTCCTCATCAGCTTCGGATTCAAGAATATCCACCTCGGTGTCGGGGGTATTCTCGGCCTCGCGCTCGGCGAATTCCTCGCGGAAGGGCAGCATGATGCGGTAAAGGTCATCAATGCCTTCGCCATGTTCGGCGGACAGGCGGATCGGCTCTCCCAGACCCAGCGACCACGCCTCCAAAGCACCGGAGTCGCCTGCGGCCCCCTCGGCCTTGTTCACGCCCAGAATCACCCGCGCGTTCTTTTTGCGCAGGATATCGGCGAAAACCTCATCCGTCGGGGTCACGCCCACGCGCCCGTCGATCAGGAACAGGCAGACATCGGCCATTTCCACCGCGCGTTCCGTCAACCGCCGCATGCGGCCCTGAAGGCTGTCATCGGTGACTTCCTCAAGCCCTGCGGTGTCGATGGCGGTAAAGCGCAGATCATAGATCCGCGCGTCGCCTTCGCGCAGATCGCGCGTCACGCCGGGTTGGTCATCAACCAAGGCCAGCTTGCGCCCGACCAGTCGGTTGAACAACGTGGACTTGCCCACATTGGGCCGCCCCACAATGGCGAGGGTAAAGCTCATCGTCCGTCATCCTGACGCATTGGAAAGCGCTAGGCCTTACACCGGCTTTCGATCAACGGAAAGCCAGAAGTTGCCCATTGGCGCTGACGACATACAGCATCCCCCCCGCCAAGGCCGGGCTGGACGCCGCGCCACCGGGAATGGCCACGCCGCCGACCATCGCGCCATCGGCCGGGTTGAACAGGCGCAACTGGCCGTCGCCGCCCGCCACGACCAGATGCCCACCTGCCAAGACGGGGCCGTAATGGGCGGTGATCGCCTTGCGCTTGCGCGGTTTGTCATTGTCCCAATAGGGCATCTCGACCGCCCAGATCACCGCACCGGTGGCGGCATCCAGACGCACCAGACGCGCCTCGTCGTTCACGACAAAGACCGACCCGCCCACCACCAAGGGCGGGTTCATCGCGCCCTCGACCGCCGTCCAGAGCCGCTGGCCCGATGCCGCATCCACCGCCGCCGTCCGCCCGGCCGCGGTGCCGACATAGATCGTGTCGCCCACGACCGCCGGATCGCCCGTGATGTCGGTCAGGCCCTGATAAGCGCGCCCGATGCGTTGACCGGTCACCGGGGACTCCCAGAGCGGCAGGCCGGATTGGCGCAGCGCCGCCGTCATCCCGCCCGAGGCGAAGGGGAAGATCACCGCCCGATCCGTGACCGCCGGCGCGGCAGAGCCGATCACCCCCGTCGGCGACGGCACACCCGGAACCGTCCAGAGCACCTTGCCCGTGGCGGCATCGACCGCAAAACCCGCGCCATCGCGGCCCACGGCATAGACCGCGCCATTCGCCACGGCCGGGGCCCCCGTCACCGGGCTGTCCAAACGTTGCCGCCAAAGCACCTGGCCAGAACCTGCATGCATCGCCACCAATTCGCCGTATCCGGTCGTGGCAAACAGCGTCTCGCCATCCACCGCCAAACCACCGCCCGAGATTTCGCCACCCCGGTCAAACTCCGCCGTCAGGCTGGCCGCCCAGACCACCGCGCCAGCGGTGGAGGTCGCCTGAACCCGGTCCAGCGCATCCATGGTAAAGATCAACCCGCCCGAGACCACAGGGGCGGCGGCGACGCGGTTCCTGCGGCTGTTGCCCTCGCCCACGGGTGCGGCCCACACGAGTTGCGGGTTGGCCGACAACTGGCCATGCAGTCCGGCATGGCGCGCATCCCCGCCGCGATGGGTCCATGACGCATTGGCCACGGGCGCGGGCAGGGAAATGGGCTGGGCCTGATTGCCCGGCTCCGCCGTCGCCTCGTCCGTCGCGAGGTCGGCCCGCACCGGCAGGCGCTCTCCCTGCAAGACAAGTTCCCGCTCGCATCCCGCCAGAGCCAGCACCAACGCCAGACCCGTCATCGCCGCTTTCGTTGCCTGCGCCACCTGATCCGTCCTCTTGCTCCGCCGCTGCGGGATGTTTCGCCTGCTCTGCCCGACGTCAGCCTGCGTCGATCACATCGGTCTTGGGGGCCTCGGGCGCGGCCTCTTCCACCGTGCCGCCCAAGGCCACGATCACCTGCCGCGCGCGGGATTTCAGACCCGCCGGGGCTTCTTGATCCTGCGTCAGCGCCGTCAGGGCGGCAATCGCCTCGTCGGTTTTCGAGTCCTCGATCAGCAGATAGGCCAGTTGTTCCAGCGCCAAGGTGCGGAAGGGCCGACCGGCGACGGCGATGCCCTCCAGCGCGGTGCGGCGGTCGGCCAAGGGCATGTCGGCCCCCGCCACGATCACGCGCCGCAGCACGGCCAGATCGCGGTAGGGCTGCGGCTGGCTGGCATCCGCTGCCAACGCGTCCAGCGCGGCCAAGGCCGCCGCCTTGTCGGTTTCCGGATCAGAGGCGCGCATCAGTTGCAAAATGCCGGTCTGGCTGCCGTCCGAGGGGATCTCGGCCAAGGCGGCGGTGCGGTCTTCGGGGTTGGACAGATCCAGCGCCTCGGTCAGGGCATCGCCAAAGGCCTGCGCCCGGCTGGCCGCCTGCGACTTTTGCCATTCATTCCAAGCGGCACCGCCCACGATGCCCAGCACGACCAGACCACCGATCCAGCCGTATTTGCGGAACATGGCGAAGAGACGGTCACGGCGGACCTCTTCGGTCACCTCGTCGATGAAACTATCGGGATTGCTCAAGGCGGCCTCTCCAGTCCTTTTGCCCCGTCTTACACGGAACGGGGTTTGATTGCCAAGCCCTGCGCCGGAACGGATCGGTGAACTGCTGTGCAAGTGGATGAAATTCTCTGGTCAAACAGACAGGGGAAAACGGCGCTTCATCGGGCGGAAGAGGAAAAGTACTGCTTTTCCCCGCCCGCCGCGACCACATCCCCGCTCTCGTGTTCCGCCTAACCGACAGAGGCCAGCGCCCGGCCCGGCGGGCGAGAAGCGCCCGCCATGGGCGGGACGGGCGCTGGCCGGGGGCCTTTGGGGCCCCCGACCGGTTGCTTGGCAGACGGTGTCGCATGACCTCGGCAATGGCCTCGGCCAAGTCAGGGGCGGAAGACCAACCCTCACTCCGCCGCCAGCGTCTCTTCCTCTTCCGCCGATTGGCGGGCCCACATCGCGGCGTAGCGGCCACCCGCGGCCAAGAGCACCTCATGCGTGCCCTGTTCGACGATGCGGCCCTGTTCCAGCACCACGATCTCATCGGCATCGGCGATGGTAGACAGGCGGTGGGCGATGGTGATGACCGTCCGCCCCTCTCCCATGGCGCGCAGGCTGTCCTGGATGTCACGCTCTGTCTGGGTGTCCAAGGCGCTGGTCGCCTCATCCAGAATCAGGATCGGCGGGTTCTTCAACAGCGTGCGGGCGATCCCCACCCGCTGCTTTTCCCCGCCCGAGAGTTTCAGCCCGCGCTCGCCCACCTTGGTCTCATAGCCTTCGGGCAGGGAGATGATGAAATCGTGAATCCGCGCGCCGCGTGCCGCCGCCTCGATCTCGTCCTGCGTGGCCCCGGCGCGGCCATAGGCGATGTTGTAGCGCACCGTGTCGTTGAACAGCACCGTGTCCTGCGGCACCACCCCGATATTGGCGTGGATGGAGCTTTGCACCACGTCGCGCAAATCCTGCCCGTCGATGCGGATTGCGCCGCCGGTAACGTCATAGAACCGGAACAACAGCCGCGCGATGGTGGATTTGCCGGACCCCGACGGCCCGACCAGCGCCACGCGATGGCCCGCCGGAATGGTCAGGCTGACGCCTTTCAGGATGGCGCGGTTGGGATCATAGCCGAATTCCACGCCGTCCAACTCCACCCTGCCGCCCGCAACCGCCAAGGGCTTTGCGCCCGGCTTATCCGTCACTTCGGCGGGTTGGCCCAGAAGGCCGAACATCTCGCCCATATCCACCAAGGCCTGACGGATTTCGCGATAAACGGTGCCAAGGAACCCCAAAGGCATGGTGATCTGGATCATATAGGCGTTGACCATGACGAAATCGCCCACGGTCAGCGCCCCCGCCTGCACGCCCTTGGCCGCCATCACCATGACGATGACAAGGCCCGTGGTGATGATGAAGCTTTGCCCTGCGTTCAGGAAGGCCAAGGATTGCCCGGTCTGCACGGCGGCGGATTCATAGCCCTCCATCGCGCGGTCATAGCGATCCGCCTCGCGCTTTTCGGCGTTGAAATACTTCACCGTTTCATAGTTCAGCAGGCTGTCGATGGCTTTCTGGTTGGCGTCCGTGTCCTGATCGTTCATCTTGCGGCGGATCTGAACCCGCCATTCGGTGATCTTGAAGGTGAAGGTGACGTAAAGCGCGATGGTGACCACCACCACCGCCGCATATTGCCAGCCAAAGACCACGGCGAAAAAGATCGACACCATCGACAGTTCGATGATCAAAGGCCCGATCGAGAACAGCGTGAAGCGCAGCAGGAAATCGACGCCCTTGACCCCGCGTTCGATGATACGGGACAGGCCCCCCGTCTTGCGCGTGATGTGATAGCGCAGGGACAGGCGGTGGATGTGGGTGAAGGTTTCCAGCGCGAGTTGTCGCAGGGCCCGCTGGCCCACGCGGACAAAGACCGCGTCGCGCAATTCGCCAAAGAGCACCGACCCCAACCGCGCCATGCCGTAGGCCACGGTCAGACCCACCGCCGCAAGGCCCATCAGCGTGGCCGCATCGGGGGCATCCTTGGCCAGCACATCCACCGCCTGCTTGTAGAGCATCGGCGTGACGAAGGAGACCATCTTGGACGCCACCAGCATCAGCAAGGCAAGGATCACGCGGCGTTTGACCCATCCCTGCCCTGCCGGCCAAAGATAGGGCAGGACCCGCAAGATGGTCTGCATGCCGCTGGCCGATTTCACGGATGTGGCTGGGGCAGTCGCCGCGGAGGCTTTGGTGGTGTCGCGCATGGCAGGGGTTCCTCTTCGGCCCCCTGCTTATGCCGATTGGCCTGCCTTGACCAGAGTGGCGGGCGCACAGCCTTGGTGCACGCCCGCCTGATGGCGGTTCAGGGCTTGGGGGCGATGGTGAATATCTGCCCCGGATAGATCAGGTCCGGGTCGCGGATCTGGTCCTTGTTGGCCTCGAACACCTGCACATACATGATGCCATCGCCAAGGTTTTCCCGCGCGATGCGCCACAGCGTATAGCCGGGCTGCACCGTGATCTGGATCGGCGCGGGGGCGGCGGTCGCAGGGGCAGGCTCTGCTGCCGGGGCCTCTGCCACCACGTCGGTCGCGGGCGCTGCGGCGGGCTCGGTGCTGGCCGTCTCGGCAGGCTCTGCCACGGCACCCTCGGTCGTGGCTGTGGGTTCCGCGGTGATTGGTTCTGCCGCAGTCGTGGCAAGGTCTGGCGCGGGGGCTGGGGCCGCTTCGGTCGCCGTCGCCGCAGGTTCGGATGCAGCCGTGTCCGCCGCTGCGGTTTCGGTTGCAACGGCTTCGGTGGGCGCGGGGTCTGTCGCCGCCGGTTCGGCCGCGGGTGCTGCGGCGGGTTCCGATGCCGGAGCGGTTGCCGCCGCCAAAGCCTCCAGCGATTCCCGCTTGAACGGGGTTTCAAAGCGCGAGGTGACCTTGCCCCCGGCATCGACTTGATCGACCCGCAGCGTGTAGATCCCCGGCTTGACGTCGGCCAAGGTGACAGACCAATCCCCGGCGGGTGCAACCGTCGCCTCCGCCGTCGCAGCATTGTCGAGGTAGAGGCGCACCCCTGCCCCCGCCGTGCCGCGTCCGGCCAGAACCACGGCCCCTTCGGGCGTGTAGCTGATGGCATCAACCGTGACATTGGCGGCAGCAACCGTGCCGTCGCCAATGCCTTGCAAGACTTTCGCGCCCGCATCCGTCACCATCAGCGCGGCAGGCGGCTCGGCAGCCTGCGCTTCGGTGGTCGCGGTTTCGGGTGCAGCGGCATTGGGTTCTGCAGTCTCAGCGGCGGCGGTGTCCGTCGGCTCCGCGGTTTCCGCCTGTGCGATCACCGGGGCCACCGTGGGCGCAATGGCGACGGTCGCACCAGCCGGGATTTCCGTCCCGTCCGCCAGCACCATCACCACCGACAAGGCACGCGCTGCGTCACTGGGGGGCAGGCTGAACATGCCGACAAAATTCCCCGAGGCATCGGCAGGAATGGCGATCACCTCGGCCCCGTCCACGCGCAGGGACAGGGTAGAGCCCGGTGCTCCCTTGCCCGCGATCACTGCGCTGCCATCCTGTTCGATCCGCACCACATCGAGTGTCGGCGCGGCGGGCAAGGCCGGTGTCGCCGCGGGTTCGGCGGCGGCTGGCGCAGGACTGGCGGCAGGCTCTGCACCCGCTTCGGCGGTGTCTGCGGTTTGGGCAGGCTCAGCGGCAGGCTCAGCGGAGGGGGCTTCGGCCACGGGCGCGACCTCTGCGGGCGCGTCAGCGGCAGAGGCGGCGGTCTCGGCCTTTGCTTCCGTCTTGTCCTCGGGCTTTTCCTCGGGCTTGGCTTCGGTCTTGTCCTCAGCCCCGACCATAGCGGGTTTTCCGTCGCCGTCAGGGCCGCCGTCAGGGCCGCGATGCGGGCCGCCGCGCAGGGACGACACCCCCCACAGGATCGCCACCACAACGGCCACCACCCCCCCGACACGCGCCCCCCGCGCACCGGCCGTCAATTCTGCCCAAGGCTTCATCGGTCATTCCCTCTTCGCGGGGCCTGTTGCCGACCCCTGCTTTCCTTTGCATTCCAACCCCATTATGACCCGATTAGGCAACTGCTTTTCAGGAAATCCCCGCAAATGTCCGATGTGCTTCGTTCTGTCTGTGTGTTCTGCGGCTCGCGTCCCGGCGCGACTCCGGCCTATGCCTCCGCCGCGCGCGCCGTGGGCAGCGCCTTGGCCCGCAATGGCTGGCGGCTGGTCTATGGGGCCGGGGATGTCGGCCTGATGGGCGAGGTGGCGCGCGCGGCCATGGCCGATGGGGCGCGGACGCTGGGGGTGATCCCGACCCATCTGATGGCCCGCGAACAGGGCAAGCGCGACCTGACCAATTTGGTCATCACCGAGGACATGCACGAACGCAAGAAGGTGATGTTCATGAACTCGGACGCCATCGTGGTGCTGCCGGGCGGCGCGGGCAGTCTGGATGAGTTCTTCGAGGTGCTGACGTGGCGCCAGATCGGGCTGCACAAAAAGCCGATCTACCTGCTGGATACCGACGGCTATTGGCAGCCCCTGATCGCGCTGATGGACCATGTCATCGCCCAAGGCTTTGCCGAGGAGGCGATGCGCTCTTACTTCATCACCGTCGCGGATGTGTCAGCACTTGAGGCCAGCCTGCGCGCCACCCTGTCCTGACGCCAGCTTTCGGCACTATACAGCGCCAAGCCCGCCCAGATCAGGCCAAAGGCCGCGCCGTGCCAACGGGTGAAGGGTTCGCCAAAGATCATCACGGCGGAATACATCTGGATCGAGGGGTTCAGGTACCCCGCGATGCCAAGGGTGGACAGCCGTACCCTTTGCGCGCCCCATGAAAACAGGATCAACGGCCCCCCGGTGATCAGGCCCGAGATCGGCAGCATCAACGCGGTGTGCAGATCCAGCGCCGCGACCCCGCCGCTCTGCCAAATCAGATAGGCCAGCGCAAAGGGGGCCAGCACCAGAACCTCGGCGGTGACAGAGACCACGGCGGGGGCATCCAGCTTTTTCTTGATGACCAGATAGGGCGCAAAGGACAAGGCCAGCGCCAGCGCGATGATGGGCGGCACCCCCTGCCCCACGGTCAGCACCGCCACGGCCATGGCCGCCAGCACGACCGCCGCCCCTTGCAGGCGCGACAGGCGTTCGCCCAGCAGCACGACGCCCAACAGGACCGAAACCAGCGGCAGGATGTAATAGCCAAGGCTTGCCTGAACCGCATGGCCGCTCTGGATGGCCCAGATGAACAGGCCCCAGTTGACCGAGACGATGGCCGCCGCCCCGATGATGCGCGCCTTGAGCGGCCCGGTCAGCAGCGCCGGCACGGCAGAGAGCCGACGCTGCACCGCCAGAAGCGCGCCGAAGAACACCAACGTCCAAAGCGTGCGATGGGCCAGCACCTCCAGCGGCGGGACATGTGACAGGGCCTTGTAGTAAAGGGTGGCAAACCCCCAGATCGTGCAGGCCAGCAGGATGGCCGCAACGCCCTTTGCGCTGTCGGACATGGGTCTGCCTTAGCGCTCCAGCCGCGCCATGCGCCCGCCGCGCCGCTTTGCCAGACGCGGCGCGCGGGTCGGCAATTCGGCCATCACCGCAGCCCGCGCCTCATGCGTCAGGCGCGACCATTGGCTGATCTCGTCGATGGTTCGGAAACAGCCGACGCAGATGCGCTCGGCCGGATGGATGGTGCAAAGCTTGACGCAGGGCGACTGGATTTCATCGCGCTGCCAGACATCGTCTTTCATCACATCTCCTGCCCGCCGCCGCCGCTCGGGGTCATGTAGCCCATGCGGTCCAGCGCACCCTGCAAGATATAGCTTGCCGCCACGGCGTCGATCACCTCTTTCCGACGTTTGCGTGACGTATCCGCCTCAAGCAGTGCCCTTTCTGCCGCAACCGTGGACAGACGCTCATCCCAGTAAAAGATCGGCAGGTCCGTCAGCCGCGCAAGATTGCGGGCAAAGGCGCGGGTGGATTGCACGCGCGGGCCTTCGCTGCCGTCCATGTTCAGGGGCAAGCCAAGGATCAGGCCGTGGATGTCACGGTCCTTGACGATCTGGAACAGGCGCGCGGCATCCTCGGTGAATTTGACCCGCCGGATGATCTCGGACGGGGTGGCGACAGAGCGGCGCAGGTCCGAAATCGCGACGCCAATGGTCTTTTCCCCGAAATCGAGGCCCGCAATCGACCGGTTGGGCGGCAACACGGCCAAAAAATCCTGCATCGTGTCGCAGATCATGGCGTCAGACCCGAGGTCACTGCGAGTTCCTTCAGCGCCGACAACCCCACCGTATCGCCCTTCAGCGCGACCTTTGAGCGGTCATAGGCCGCCTGTGCATCGGGGAGACGGTCCAGTTGCACCAGCGCATTGACCAGACGCGCCCATTCTTCGGGGCTGCCGCCTTCGGTTTGCAGGCGGGTGTCAAGCTGGGCGACCATGCCTTCGATCATCGCCTGCCGCTCCTCGGGTGTCATCTCCGCCGCGGCGGCGACCGCCCCCGCATCGGGTCCGGGCATCGCGGCCTCGGGCAGGGTGTATTTCTCACCGGCGCGGAAGGCGATGTCCTCGATCTGGGCGCGGATCGGCGCGATCCACGGCGCATCTTGTGGACCCTTGTCCAACAGCGGTGCCCAAAGGCGGAAGGTCAGGTCATAGCGCCCGACCTGCGCCATCAGCACGCCGGAATAAAACCGCGCCGTGCCATTGTCGGGGTCAAGCGCCAGCGCACGGGTCAGGGCCTGCTCCGCCTCGGGCGTGACGACACCGGCGGCGGCCATGATCATCACCTCGGCCAGTGCTGCGTGATCCTCGGCGGTGGCCGTGTCCCCCTTGGCGGCAACCAGTTGCTCCATCGCCTTGCGCGCGGCGCTCATGTTGCCCAGACGCGCCTCATTCGAGGCGAGCAGTTCCAGCCCCTTCACGTCATCCGGGCGGGCGGCGACGGCGGCGCGCAGCTTCTCCATCAGATCGGCAAAGGCCGGGTCCACCGCCTGCGGCGCGGGCGTCGGCGCGGCGGCTTCAGCGGTGGCCTGATCGGGACGGGCGGCGCGGCGCTCTTCGGACAATTGCAAGCGCAGGGACAAGGGCAGGTCCGGGTAGCCCGGCGCGCCAAGGCGGTCATAGGCGAAGAAGGACCCGACGAGGATCAGCGCGACCAGTGCCGAGGCCACCATCGCCCCGCCCCGCCGCACAGGGGCAGAGCCGCCTTGCAAGGCGCGGTCAGCGTCCAGAAGGCGGCGCGAGACTTCGGCGCGCTGGCGGTCGGCCTCTTCAGGCGGCAGGGTGCCCCGGGCAAGGTCGCGCTCGATCTCGGCCAATTGGTCCTTGTAGACACGGACGTCAAATTCCGCCGCAGCGCGCAGGTCCCCGCCCGCGCGGGTCAGGGCACGCAGCAGGGTCGCCGCGATGGCCAAGGTCAGCGCCCCCGCGATCAGCCAGAATTGCCAGTTGTCCATTCCGCCCCCGATACGCACCCAGTCTTGCGCCTGATGTAATGCCAAGCCGTCAGCGGCGAAAGGAGGGAAACGCAGGCGTGACCGGACAGGGCGACGCAGGGGGGACGGCGAATATGGCGCAAGGCGGGGTGAAACTCTCTGGGGGAGAGTTTCACCCCGCCGCCGTCAGGTCCGCGCGCGCACCGCCGGGGTGGGCGCTTCATGCGCACGCCCCGGTGGGGTGTAGGGCGATCAGAAATCGTCCAGTGGACGATTTCCGCCCGGAACGCCCGGCCCGTGGCCGGGCCGGGAGGGCGTGCGCTGACCGGGACTTTGGGTCCCGGTCCAGACCCAGAGGTTGCGCCCAGAAAAAGGATTGCTCCCCGCAAAACCTTTCTGCCCCATGTCGCAAATTTACCGAATGTGCCGCATCCGCAGGGGGACAATTGCCCCGCCCTGCCCCATGTGTCAGGACAGCCGAAATCCGACGTCCGACGCGCCTTGGGGAGTCCCGCCATGAAACGCTATTCCGTCTTCGCCATCGCCCGCGAGGCCTTTCGCGATCACACCGGATGGGAACGCGCCTGGCGCAACCCCACACCCAAAGCGCAATATGACGCCATCATCGTGGGCGCGGGCGGGCATGGCCTTGCCACCGCCTATTACCTTGGCAAGAACTTCGGCATCACCAATGTCGCCATCATCGAAAAGGGCTGGCTGGGCGGCGGCAACACGGGCCGCAACACCACAATCATCCGGTCAAACTACCTGCAAGACCCCTCCGCCGCGATCTATGAAAAGGCCCGCAGCCTTTATGAGACGCTGAGCCAGGACCTGAACTACAACGTGATGTTCAGCCCCCGCGGCCTGCTCATGCTGGCGCAAACGCACCACGAAGTGCGGGGATACCTGCGCACGGTGCATGCCAACAACCTGCAAGGCGTGGCGACGGAATGGATCGAACCCAACCGTGTCAAGGAATTGGTGCCGATCATCAACATCGACGGGCCGCGTTATCCTGTCCTCGGGGCGCTTTACCAAGCGCGCGGCGGCACGGCGCGGCATGACGCTGTGGCCTGGGGCTATGCGCGGGCCTGTTCCGCAATGGGCATGGATGTCATCCAGCAGTGCGAGGTGAAGGGCGTCCGCTCTGAAAACGGCCAAGTGACGGGCGTGGAGACCACCAAGGGCTTCATCGGCTGCAAGAAACTCGGCATCGTTGTCGCAGGCCATTCGGGCCAGGTCGCCGACATGGCGGGCTTCCGTCTGCCGGTCGAGGCCGTGGCCCTGCAAGCACTGGTGTCCGAACCCATCAAGCCCTGCATGGACGTGGTCGTGATGGCCAACACCGTGCACGGCTACATGTCGCAATCCGACAAGGGCGAGATGGTGATCGGCGGCGGCACGGACGGATTCAACAACTTCACCCAGCGCGGCAGCTTCCACCATATCGAGGAAACCCTGCGTGCCCTTGTCGAAACCTTCCCGATGATCAGCCGCCTGAAGATGCTGCGCCAATGGGGCGGGATCGTGGACATGACCGGCGACCGCTCGCCCATCATCTCGAAAACCCCACTTGGCAATTGCTTCATCAACTGCGGCTGGGGCACGGGCGGCTTCAAGGCCATCCCCGGGTCCGGCTGGGCCATGGCCGAGCTGATGGCCAAGGGCGAACCCGGTCCCCTCGCCGCCGATTTCAACATGTGGCGCTTCCGCGAGGGCCAGTTCATCGACGAGTCCGTCGCCGCAGGGGTGGCGCATTGATGACGCAACGCCAGACATCGCCGCAAATTCCTTCGAAGGAATTTGCAAAAGTTTTCGAAAACTTTTGCGGCCTGACCGCGGAAACGGAGCGCAACCATGCTCATTCTTGAATGCCCCTATTGCGGCGTGAAGGCCGAGGAGACCGAGCTTTCTCCCGGCTATGAGGCGCATCTGAAGCGCTTCGGCCCCGGCTCGTCGGATGACGACTTCGAGGCCTACATGTTCGCCCGCAAGAACCCCAAGGGCGTGCATTTCGAACGCTGGCGGCACAGCTACGGCTGCGGCAAGTGGTTTTTGGCCGCCCGCTGCACCGCCACGCTTGAGGTTTTCGGCACATATCCCGCGCAGTCCTCGGAACCCCCGGCGGACCTCATGGCAAAGATCAAGGCCAAGCGGCCTGACTGGAAGGGCTACAAATGAGCACCCGTCTTTCCAAGGGCGGTCGCCTGATCGACCGCAGCACCTCGCAGGAATTCACCTTCAACGGCAAGCGGTTGCAGGGCTTCAAGGGCGATACCCTTGCCGCAGCACTGCTGGCCAATGACCAGATGCTGGTCGGTCGGTCATTCAAATACCACCGCCCGCGTGGCGTGGTGGGGTCGGGGGTCGAAGAGCCCAATGCCCTCGTCAACCTCGGCAAGGGCGGGCGGTTCGAACCGAACCAGCGCGCCACGACGACGGAACTGTTCAACGGGCTGGAGGCGACAAGCCAGAACCATTGGCCGAGCCTCGAGTTTGACGTGGGCGTGGTCAACAACTACGCCGCGCGCTTCCTGCCGGCGGGGTTCTATTACAAGACCTTTATCCAGCCCCGGGCGGCGTGGAAGCATTTCTTTGAACCGATCATCCGCCAATCGGCGGGTCTGGGCAAAGCGCCCAAGGATCGCGACGCGGACCGTTATGAGCAGGCCTATGCCTACTGCGACCTCTTGGTCGTGGGCGGCGGTATTGCGGGTCTGCAAGCGGCTTTGGTTGCGGGCCGGGCCGGTCTGCGTGTGATCCTGCTGGAGCAGACCGCGCATTGGGGCGGGCGTGCCCCGGTCGATGGCGACGTGATCGACGGCAAACCGGCGCAGGCCTTTGTCGAAGCGGCGGTCGCCGAATTGGCGGGCATGGACCATGTCACGCTCAAGGTCCGCACCATGGGCGCAGGGGTCTATGACCACGGCTATGTGCTGGCCGATGAGCGTGTGGCCGACCACACCCCCGGCGACGGACGCCCCAAGCACCGGTTGTGGCGCATCCGCGCGGGCAAGATCCTGACCGCGACGGGGGCCATCGAACGCCCGCTGTCCTTTGCGGGCAACGACATTCCCGGCGTGATGCTGGCGGGGGCGGTGCGCGATTTCGTGGTGAACTGGGCTGTCAGCCCCGGGGATCGCACGGTGATCGTCACCAACAACGACGACGCCTATCGCACCGCCATCGCGCTGAAAGAGGCAGGGCTTGAGGTTCCGGCGATCATCGACGCCCGCGCCACGGTTTCGGGTGATCTGCCCGCCAAGGCGCGCGCCATGGGCATCCGGATCGAAGCCGGCCGCGCCGTGGCCAAGGTCAAGGGCGGCAAGCGCGTGACCGGCGTCGCCATCTGCCTGCAAGCGGGCGAAGGGGCTGTGCTGGACGAGATTGCTTGTGATGCCGTCGCCATGTCGGGCGGCTGGTCTCCGGTCGTGCACCTCTTCAGCCATTGCGGCGGCAAGCTGATCTGGGACAATGCCCAAGCGCACTTCCGCCCGGATGCTGCCCGCCCGCCGCTGAACCATGACGGTGCCGCGATGGTTTACGCCGCTGGCATCGCCAATGGCGCAATGACCGCCGCCGCCGTGCTGGCCGATGCCGATGCGCAGGCGCGTGTCGCCGTCGCCGCACTTGGCGGCACGGCGGCTGAGGCGCCCGTACCGCAGGCCGCAACGGTCACTGAACAGCCGATGGATGCGGTCTGGATCATGCCGCAGGGGGCGACCCATGCGCTGAAGTCCAAGATGTGGCTGGATTATCAGAACGACGTGAAGGTGTCTGACGTCCAACTGGCGGCCCGCGAAGGCTACGAATCCGTCGAACACACCAAGCGTTACACAACGCTGGGCATGGCGACGGATCAGGGGAAACTGTCGAACATCAACGGGCTTGCCGTGCTGGCCGGATCGCTGAATGCCGATATCCCGCAGGTCGGCACCACCACCTTCCGCCCGCCCTATACGCCCGTAACCCTCGGCGCTTTGGCCGGTGAATCGCGGGGTGAGATTTTCCAACCCTTGCGGAAAACGCCGATGCACGGCTGGCATGAGGCCAAAGGCGCGTATCTGGAGCCGGTCGGTCTGTGGCGGCGTCCCTATTGCTTCCCCCGCACCGGCGAGACGCATGAACAGGCCGTGCATCGTGAGGTGCTGAACACCCGTTCGGCGCTTGGGCTTCTGGACGCCTCGACCCTCGGCAAGATCATCGTCAAGGGGCCGGATGCGGGCAAGTTCCTCGACATGCTCTATACTGGCGTGATGAGCACGCTGCCCATCGGCAAGTGCCGCTACGGGCTGATGTGCAACGAACAGGGCTTCCTGTCCGATGACGGCGTTGTGGCCCGGATTGATGAGGATACGTGGCTTTGCCACACCACATCCGGCGGGGCGGATCGCATCCACGCGTGGATGGAAGATTGGCTGCAATGCGAATGGTGGGATTGGCAGGTCTATGCTGCCAACGTGACCGAGCAATACGCCCAAGTCGCCGTGGTCGGCCCCAATGCGCGCAAGCTCTTGGAAAAGCTGGGCGGGATGGATGTGTCGAAAGAGGCCCTGCCCTTCATGGCTTGGGCCGATGGCACCCTTGGCGGCTTCCCCTGCCGGGTCTATCGCATCTCCTTCTCGGGTGAGTTGTCCTATGAAATCGCCGTCCCGGCCTCGGTCGGCTTGGCCTTCTGGGAAAAACTGCATGAGGCGGGCGCGGAGTTCGGTGCGATGCCTTATGGCACCGAAGCGCTGCACGTGATGCGGGCCGAAAAGGGCTTCATCATGATCGGCGATGAAACCGATGGCACGATCATCCCGCAGGATTTGAATCTGGGCTGGGCGATCAGCAAGAAGAAGGCGGATTATCTGGGCAAGCGCGGGCAGGAGCGCACCTACCTTGCCTCGCCCGACCGCTGGAAACTGGCAGGCTTTGAAACGCTGGATGGATCGGTGGTCCCCGATGGGGCCTATATCCCGGCCCCCGGCGTGAACGGCAACAACCAGCGCAACACCCAAGGGCGCGTGACCTCGACCTACTTCTCGCCCACGCTAAAGCGCGGGATTGCGATGGGGTTGATCAAGGGCGGCCTGGACCGCAAGGGCGAGGTGGTGGAATTCACCACCCTGTCCGGCACCGGCACCATCAAGGCGCGGGTCGTCGATCCGGTGTTCTATGACAAAGACGGGGAGAGAGTGAATGGCTGAGGCAGTCAGCGCCCTGAACGGGGCCAGCTATCAAGGGTTCGCCACTGTCCGTGAGATCGGGCCTTTGGGCATGATCTCCTTGCGGGCCAAGCCCGACGTGCCGGGTCTGTCCAATGCCGTGCAGGCTGCGGTGGGGCTGGCCCTGCCCGACCAGCGCCGCATCGTGCAGAACGGCGCGCGGGCGGTGGGCTGGATGAGCCCGGATGAATATCTGATCGTCCTGCCCTACCCTGAGGTCGCCGCCGCCCTGACCGCCATCGGGGCCGCGCTGAAGGGCCAGCATCATCTTGCGGTGGATGTCTCTGACGCCCGCGCCGTGTTCCGCATCGAAGGGGCCAAGGCCGGGCAGGTGCTGCAAAAGCTGTCCCCCGCCGATCTGGCCAAGCTGGAACCGGGCGAATTGCGCCGCACCCGTGCCGCACAGGTCGCCGCCGCCTTCTGGGCCCAAGGGGATGGCTATACGCTGGTCTGCTTCCGCTCGGTCGCGACCTATGTGATGGGACTTCTGACCCATTCGGCGATGCCGGGGTCCGAACTGGCCTGAGGCGGTCAACCTCGAACCGCGATGAAACCCGGCGCAACCCCGCGCCGGGTTTTGCTGTACCCGCCACGCGCGCCACCGGATCAAAGCGCAGGCAAAGCCAGCGGACCTTGCGTCACGACCGGGCCTTGCCCGCCGTTTACCCCTTGTCCTGCGCCGCAAAAGCGGCTGCCTTGGCGCGGGAACGGGATAGATCCGATGGCACGTAGGGGTTTCAGGATGGCACATGGCCTGAACAAGATGCGGCGGGCGCTTTTGGGCGCGGGGGCATTGGCCGCTCTGGGCGCGGGCGGCTATGTCGGCTGGAAACGCCTGTTCACCCGGCAACCCGATTTTGCCGATCTGGCCTATGGCAGCGGCGCACGGCAAGTGCTGGACATCTACCTGCCGCAGGGCAGCGGACCCTTTCCCTTTGTCATCGACATCCACGGCGGTGCGTTCAAGATCGGCTCCAAGACCATGAGCGCCCCGTCCGAAGCGGTCCTTGCCGCCGGCATCGCCATCGTCCGCCCGAATTACCGCTATTCCAGCACCGACATCTGGCCCGCGCAGGGGCAGGACTGTCTGGCGGCGGCGCAATTCGTGCTGGAGGGGGCGGCAAGCTATGGCCTCGACGCCAGCCGCTTTGCCCTTTGGGGTCAATCGGCGGGCGGGTTTCTGGCCGTCTCCACCGCGCTGAGCCTGATCGAGACGGGGCGTCCCCCGCGAGCGGTGGTGGATTTCTACGGGCCGATGGATTTTTCCACCATGGATGCGGATATGGCGGCGCAGGGGCGCACGGCGCAGATGGGCCAGACCGACCCGGCAGACAGTGCCGAGTCGCAACTTCTGGGCTATGCCGTGGAAAGCGACCGCGCCGGGGCCAAGGCGGCGGGGCCGGTCGGGCGGCTGGAGGCGATGGCCCCCCGCACCCTGCCCCCGCTGTTCCTGCGCCACGGCGATGCCGATCCGCTGATTGCTCATACCCAATCGGAGCGGCTGGCGGCCGCGTGGTCGCGCGTGGACCCTGCAGGGGCGGTGGACTTCGCGCTGGTGGCAGGGGGCGGGCATGGTGGCGGCGATTTCGACACCGATGTGGTGATGGGGCCGATGGTCGATTTCCTGCGCAAGACCCTGACGGTTCCGGCCTGACCCGATCCACCCCTGACGGAGCCAAAACCGCGCGGGCAGGTTTTCACAAGGTTCGGGCGTTTCGGCCTTGACCTTGCCCTTGCTTGGAATCTTATCTGCCCCATCTTCGTGAACAGACCCACCGAAAGGATTTTCCGATGGCTTTCACCCTTCCCGATCTTCCCTATGCCCATGACGCGCTGGCGTCGCTTGGCATGTCCAAGGAGACGCTGGAGTTTCACCACGACCTGCACCACAAGGCCTATGTCGACAACGGCAACAAGCTGATCGCCGGGACCGAGTGGGAAGCGAAGTCACTGGAAGAGATCGTCGTCGGCACCTATCAAGCCGGGGCCGTGGCGCAGAATGGCATCTTCAACAATGCCAGCCAGCACTGGAACCACAACCTGTTCTGGGAAGTGATGGGTCCGGGCGAAAACAAGGCGATCCCCGGTACGCTGGAAAAGGCACTGGTCGAATCCTTCGGCTCGGTCGCCAAATTCAAAGAGGACTTCGCCGCCGCCGGTGCCGGTCAGTTCGGCTCGGGCTGGGCCTGGCTGGTCAAGGACGCCTCGGGTGCGCTGAAGATCACCAAGACCGAAAACGGCGTCAACCCGCTGTGCTTTGGCCAAACCGCCCTTCTGGGCTGCGATGTGTGGGAGCATTCCTACTACATCGACTTCCGCAACAAGCGCCCGGCCTACCTGACCAACTTCCTTGAAAAGCTGGTCAACTGGGAAGCCGTCGCCGCGCGTCTGTGATCCGCGGCCTGTGACGGTTTGATCCATCGGCCCATTCCGCCCCGCGCGGGATGGGCCTTTTCTTGGTGCGTGGGCCACAGGCTTTCCCGCCCCGCCCCGGCGTGATATGCACCGCGCCTGTCCGTCGCGGCCCCGCTGGCCGCCCCCCAAGCATTCCGGTGGCGCAGATGTCCGAACCCTTTTCCGTGCAGAGCGCGCATCGCCTGTCCGTCGCCCCGATGATGGACTGGACTACGACGGAATGTCGCTTCTTTCACCGCCTGATGACACGCCGCGCGATGCTGTACACCGAGATGGTCACCGCCCCCGCCGTGATCCACGGGCCGAAGGACCGGCTTTTGGGCTATTCTGACGCGGAACATCCCGTGGCGCTGCAACTGGGTGGCTCTGACCCGGCAGAGCTGCGCCGTGCCGTGGAACTGGCCGCACCCTACGGCTATGACGAGATCAACCTGAACGTCGGCTGCCCATCGGACCGGGTGCAATCTGGCTGTTTCGGGGCCGTGCTGATGGAGCGTCCGCAGCTTGTGGCCGATTGCGTGGCGGCGATGAGGGAGGCCTCGCCCGTCCCCGTCACCGTCAAATGCCGGATCGGCGTGGATGAGCAAGACCCCGAAACCGTCTTGCCGGATTTCCTTGAGAAAGTCTCGGCGGCAGGGGTGACGCATTTCGTCATTCACGCCCGCAAGGCATGGCTCAAGGGCCTCTCGCCCAAGGAAAACCGCGAGATTCCGCCCTTGGATTACGATCTGGTCAAGCGGATGAAGGCGGACTTCCCGCATCTGACGATCTGCATCAACGGCGGGATCACCTCGCTGGCGCAAGCACAGGATTTGCTGGCCGCTGGCCTTGATGGCGTGATGGTGGGGCGGGCGGCCTATCACGATCCGGCCTCGGTCCTGATCGGGGCGGATGGGCTGTGGGGCGATGCACCGGGTCTGGATGTGTTCGCGGTGGCCGAAGCGATGAAGCCCTATATCGCGGACCACCTCGCCGCTGGCGGGCGGTTGCACCAGATCACCCGCCACATGCTGGGCCTGTTCCATGGCCGCCCCGGCGCGCGCGGCTGGCGGCGGGTGCTCTCCGAAGGGGCATCGGCCCCCGGCGCAGGGCTTGACGTGTATAACGCCGCCCTGGCCGAGGTGACGCGGGCGGCTCAGGCCGCCTGAACCCGCTTGCGACCCGCCAGCGCCACGCGCGACAGCACGAAAGCCAAAACACCGCACAGCGCAATCGCGCCCAGCATCGGCGTGGCGGTGCCGTCAAAGAACGGCCCGCTCGCGGCAATCATCAGCCCGCCCGCAAGCATCTGCAGCGTGCCCCCAAGGCTGGAGGCCAGACCCGCGATGTCGCCGTGGTCATCCAGCGCCAGCACCATGGTGGTCGGGATCACCAACCCAAGGAAGGCATTGGCCAGAAACAGCCCGCCGATGCAGACCAGCAGCGTCGCGCCCCCGGCCAAGGCGACCCCGAACAGCGCCACGGTTGTCAGCGCAAAGCCCGTCGCCGCCACCGCGATCACCCGCCGCGACCCGAACCGCAGGCCAAGGCCGGATGCCATCTGGGACGAGGCGAAAAAGCCGATGGCATTGATGGCAAAGGCCAAGGAGAACCCGGTGGGCGACAGGCCGAAGCCTTGGGTGTAGACAAAACTCGCCGAGGCGATGAAGACGAAAAAGCTCGCCATGCCGAAGCCGCCAAGGAAGGTCAGGCCAAGGAACCCCCGGTCGGTCAGCAGTACCTTGGCACCCCGGCGCATGGCCGCGAAATCCAGCGGCTGGCGGTCGGCCTTTGCCAGCGTCTCAGGCTGGGCGAAGGTCAGGACCAGCAGGCTGAGCACCCCCGCCACCAGCAGCGCGGCAAAGATCGCCCGCCACCCCGCCACCGCCATCAGGCCCGACCCCGCCAAAGGGGCCAGCATGGGAGAGACGGAAATCACCAGCATCACCGCCGCCATCAGCTTGGTCGCGGCGTGCCCGGTATAAAGGTCACGGATGATGGCGCGCGGCACCACCATCAGCGCCGCCCCGCCCAGACCCTGCACCGCGCGGCCCACGATCAGCCACTCCGACGAAGGCGCAAGGGTGCAGATCAGCGACCCGATCAGGAAAATCCCGATCCCCACGTAAAGCGGCCGCTTCCTGCCCGCCGCATCGGCCCATGGCCCGTAGATCAGTTGCGCCAGACCGAAGGCGATGAAATAGGCGGTCACGGTCGTCTGCATCCCTTGCACATCCGTCCCAAGCGCGGCACCGATGTCGGGCATGGCGGGAAGATACATGTCGATGGCGAAGGGGCCGATGCAGGACAAAAGCCCCAGCACGAGTGCCGGGCGAAGGATACGGTCGGACATTTTGGGGGCTTTCGTGTGGGATAAGATACAGCCCTCATACGCCTTTCAGGCGTCGGGGGCCAGATGGGGCGGGAGGATGGAATGAACAGGGCGGGATATCGGCGTGTGGCGGAGCATCCGGCGCTGCAAGCTTGGGCAGATGCGGCGCGTCCCCTCGCGGCGGCGGCGGTGCGGGCGTCCAGCGATTGGCGCTGCGGCGGGACATGGTGCGTGGGGCTTGAGGCCTTGGGCAATGATCCTGACGGCACGGTTGCGGGTGTGACCTTGCCTTGGGGGCTGCTGGGCCTCGATCCGGTGCCGCTGCACCGCGCGCAGGTGTCCACCACCCGTCCCGGTTATCCCCAGCCGTCCGCAGCGGAGTCCGAGGCCGCCTACCGCTTTCGCCTGAACCGGGATTCGGCGCATCTGGATGGGCTGTTGCCGGTTGGGCCGGAAAAGCGGCGCTATGTGAAAGAACCCCATGCGTGGATCTTGGGCCTGCCGTTGAACCGCGCCGATGCCGGGGCCGCGCCCTTGGTGGTGTGGGAGGGCAGCCATCTGGTGATGCAAGCCGCCCTGTCCCCGCTGTTGGCCGGGATCGACGACCCGTCCGAGGTGGACATCACCGACGCCTACCAAGACGCCCGCGCCGAGGTGTTCCGCACCTGTGCCCGCGTGGAACTGCCGGGGGTGCCGGGGGAAGCGGTGATCCTGCACCGCCACCTGATCCACGGCGTGGCCCCTTGGGCCGATGGCGCAACAGCCGACGATCCGGGGCGGATGGTGGCCTATTTCCGGCCCCTTCTGCCCTCTGTCACCGAATGGATCGCGCCTTAACGCGACAGATGCGCGCCCAGACGCAAGCTGAGTGCGGCGATGGTCAGGGACGGGTTCACGGCGGCGGAGGTCGGCAGGACCGAGGCATCGGCGATGTAAAGATTGTCCAGATCATGCGCCTTCAGGTTCACATCCACGACCGAGGTGGCCGGATCGCTGCCCATCCGCGCCGTGCCGCATTGATGGCTGGGCTTTGACTTCGGGAAGCCCTTGGCCAGCGTGATCGGCCACCCCGCCCGCCGCATCGCGGCCTTAAGCTTGCCCACCAAGATATCATGCGCCTCAACGTTGGTGCGCCGCCAATCCACCACTACACCCCCATTGCGCCACATCACGCGGCTGTTGGGGTCGGGCAAATCCTCGGACATGGCCATGATGTGGATGGAATGTTCCGACAACCAATGCGCCAGCCACAGGGGCAAGCCCGCCTCACCCGCCAAGATCGGTCCGGTGATCCGGCCCAGCATCTGGATATTGCCCAAAGGTTCGCCCTTCGGCCCGCCGGTCAGGTAGAAATCATTGACCTGGATGGTCTTCTCATAGACCGAGCGATTGCGCCGGAACGGATTGACCGCAATCATCGCGGTCAGATTGTGGTTCATGAAATTGCGGCCCACCTGATCGGAGCCGTTCGCCAAACCGTTGGGATGATCCGCGTTGGCCGAGGCGAGCAGCAGCCCCGCCGACATGATGGCCCCGGCGCAAAGGCACACCGTTCCGGCGGTCAGGGTGGTGGGACCATTCGGGCCATCCACCTGCACACCGGTGATCCGCCGCCCTTCGGCCAGCAGGCGCGTCACGCGTGTCCCGGTCTGCAGGGTCACATTCGGATAGCGCAGCGCCGCGGCCAGACCGCAGCTTTCGGCGTCCGACTTCGCCCCTGTGCTGTCGGGAAACGCGTCCCATGTCGTCGGTGCTCGCGCCAGCCACGCGTCGATGTCCACCCCCAAAGGCAGGGCCGAGGGGTGCAAGCCCTGTGCGGCAAAGGCACGGCGGAGGGCGGCGATGTCGGGCTCATCCGGCACGGGGGGATAGGGATAGGGCGCGGACCGTGGCGGGACCGTCGCATCCCCCGCATCATCGCCGCGCACGCGATAGAGCGTCTCGGCCTGCGTATAAAACGGCTCCATCGCGGCATAGTCGATGGGCCAACCGGGGGTTACGCCGCCGATATGGCGCAGGGGATGGAAATCCTCGGCCCGGTAGCGCAGCAGGACCGCACCATAAAATTTGGTATTGCCCCCGACAAAGGCGTAATTGCCGGGGTTGAAGGGCTGGCCCTCGGCGTCGTGCCAAACCTCTTTGGGCTTGAAATGCCCGCGTTGGAAGATCGCGGCGGGATCGCGGGCCTCGGGGCTGTCGGGCAGATGCTCCCCCCGCTCAAGGATCAGGATACGTTGCCCTGTGGGCGCAAGGGCGGCGGCCAGCGTGGCCCCGCCCATGCCCGACCCGATGATGATGACATCCGCATCCATGCGCGTTCCCCTTGCCTGCCAGACCGGGATAACACCCGACCTGCACGCGCATGGCAAGCGGCCGTCACGCCACCCGGCGCAAAGGGGAGCCGCTTTGGAGGCCCGACCCTGACTCCTCGGCAGCCGACGCTTTGGACGCCCCTTTGCCGATCGGGCGCAACACGGCCTCGGTTGGGACAGGCTTGGCCTCAGACGGGGCGAGTTTGAAGAATTCCATCGTCTCGCTCAGCGTATCGGCCTGCGAGGACAATTCCTCTGCCGCCGCCGCCATCTCTTCGGCGGCAGAGGTGTTGGATTGGGTCAGGCGGTCCAACTGCTGCATCGAAAGCGAGACCTGACCGGACGCCCCCGACAACTCACGCGCCGCAAAGGAGATTTCGCCGACAAGACCCGAGGTGCGCTGAATGTCCGGCACCAGACCCGCCAGCATCTCACCCGCCCGCGCCGCTGAGCGCGCGGTATTGGCCGACAGGGTCGAGATTTCGCTGGCGGCCATCTGGCTGCGTTCGGCCAGCTTGCGCACTTCGGCGGCGACCACGGCAAAGCCCCGGCCATGTTCGCCCGCCCGCGCCGCCTCAACGGCGGCGTTCAGCGCCAGAAGGTCGGTCTGGCGCGCGATTTCCTGAACGATCAGGATGCGATCTGCAATAGTCTGCATCGCGGCAACGGCCTCGGCCACCGCGCGGCCGCCCTCATCGGAATCCTTCGCCGATTTCGCCGCGATGCCTTTGGTCATGTCGGCATTGTCGGCGCTCTGGCGGATGTTGCCCATCATCTGGGTCATCGCGGAGGACACCGACTCGGTCGAGGCGGATTGCTCTCCGGCGGCCTGACTCAACTCTTCGGCGGTGGCGGCCATCTGCCCGGCCCCCAGCGCCACATTGCGCACGGCGCTGCTGACGCGTCCCACGATATCGCGCAGGGTGACGATCATTTCGGTTTGGGCGGTCAGAAGCTGTGCAATCTCGTCGCGACCAAAGACTCGCGGCGTCTTGCTCAGATCTCCCGCGGCGATCGCCTTTGCATAGCGGATCGACGCGGCAAGCCCGCGCGTCAGGCTGCGGATCACCCAGGCCAGGGCCAGCAGCGTCCCGACACCGGAGAGTCCGAAAAGGACGAGAATTTCCGTCCGTGCCGCGCGATAATCCGCCCCCACGAGATCGGCACGGGCATGGACCTGACCCTTGATGTAATCGCGCATCTCATAAAGGGAGGCGTCGATCTTTTCGGCCGTCGTCTGACCATCGCTGAAGTAAAGCGCCATGGCTTCCGCCTGCTTTCCTTCGCCGTTCAGGGAGATGATCTTGACCTGCAAATCGAAGGCGGCCTTGTGGATCACGTCAAAGGCCTTGATCCGCTCCACCAGTGCCGGATCGGTGGCAGAGCTCAGAAGGCTCGCGATCAGACGATCCACCTCGGCGGCATTGGTTTCCACGACCTGAATGCGTTTGTCCCGCAGCCCTGCCGCAGCCTCCGCCGGGGTCAGAAGCACATAGCCCACGCCGATGCGGACGTTCTTCTTGCTGGTGACCAGTTTTTCGATCTCCAGCACCTGCGCAAGCTCAACGTCAATGGAGTAATCATAGGCTTTCTGCGCGGCGCCGAGTTTGGACAGACCGAGAAAGGTTGTATAGCCCCAAAGACAGAACACCGCTGCCATGACAGCGATCAGCTTGGCCTTGATCGTAACCCGCATCTTCTTTGTTCCTTAAATGGTCATTGCCACCGCCTTTGGGCAAGGTGACCCCCAATCTCTTGTCAGTACGGCAGAACCGGAGAGGGTTTTAGCAGCGCGGGCTGACCGCCTTTGGGGCAACGTATTGAAAACAATGTATCTATACGAAAGAAGAGGGCCGCGCGATGCACCGCGCGGCCCCTTTCAGCCTCTCGGGTCCGCAGCCGGTCAGACCGCCGTCGCCCATGCCAGTCCGGGGCGGTAGCGCGCGGCGGGGCGGCCCTTTTCCAGCGTCATCAGGTGCAGCCAGCCGTTGTCGAACAGCGTCCTGACGCCCGGGTGCCGGGACAGGATGGCTGTGATGGCCTCTGCGGGGGCCTCGATCATCACGGTCAGCCGTAGGGGATCATGCACCGCCCGTGCACCGTCATGCACCGCCTGCCACGGCAGACCCGCGCGCAGGCGGCCGCCATTGCCTTCGACCACGCCGAAGCCGCCCACCACGTTGTGGATCAGCTTGTTGCCCCCGCCAAAGACCTGCGGCGCGAGCGTGGAGCCATAGTATTGCAGGCTGATCCAGCTGGCCACCACGACAGGGGCGGTCAGGATCAGCTCCAGCGTGGCAAAGCCCTGATCCGCCTGCCAGTCATAGCTGTGCAGGAAGGTCCGTCCGCCCAGATCGGCCCCCGTGGTCACCGCGCGCGGCGCGGCGATGAAGGCGGCGCATCCGGCCAGACCCCATTCGGGGCGCACCTCGGCCCAATCGGTGGCGCGCGACGCCACGTCCCAGGCCTTGGCCCCCGGCAGCCGCAGGGCACGCTCGGCCCGGGCCAAGGCACCGGCCCGCCGCAGCCACTCTTGCGCGGCGGCGATGTCAGCCTGATGGTCGGGCGCGGGCTGGTCGGGATAAAGCGTGATGCGGTCGGTGGTGGTGTCATGCAATCCCGCCATGAAGTGCACATCCGCCGCAAGGTCGATCCCCTGCGCGGGCAGACCCGCCCGCGTTTCGGGGTCGTTCAACAGCGCCGCCAGCAGCCGGGCCGAGACCGCACCGGTCTGCCCACCGCACGCGCCGCAGTGATAGGCGCTTTCATGCGGGTTGTTCGTCACCTGCGCGCCATGGCCCAGCAGCAGCACCAGCCGCGCATGACCTGTCGTCAGGCTCATGGCGCGCAGGACGGCGGCGGCGGTCTTGGCCTTGGCCTCTGCGCTCAGCGCGACATCGAGTTGCGGGGCGAGGTCCTTCTCCGCGCCCTCAGCCAAGCCCAGGGCCGATTTCAGCAGCTTCCAGCTGTAGAGCGGCCCCGCCGCCTCGACAAAGGCGAAGGAGGAGACGGCCGCCTGCCGAAACCGCCCCCAAGCCCGGGTGGTGCGCGCGGCGATGCGGGCGGCCTCTTCCACATCGGGTGCGGCATGGGAATGGGCCGTCAGCGCCGGTTTCAGCAGGACGGGCAGATGGGCGTCCACCTCATCCGTGCCATGCGGGCGGTGGGCGACCGGCAGGCCGAAGAACCCTGCAAAGCCCAGCGTGGCAATGTCGGGGTCAAGCGATTCCAGCGCCCGGCGGAACACCTCGGACCGCACGTCGATGCAGAACGCCGCCTGCAAGGCGGGCCGGTCGGCCTGCGCCATCGGCCCAATCAGCCGCGCCGCGATGCGCCGCTGCGCCGCGCGTTCGGCGGCATCCTGCAGTATGGCATCCAGAACCGTGTCGGGCGTCGCCTGCACCGGGTCGGCATGTCTGGCCACCACCCGCGCCCAAGGCAGGGAGAGTTCCGGCGTCTGGTTCAGCAGCGCCTCTTCCCAGATCAGCCGGATCGCCAAGAGATCGGTCAGCGTCGCATCCGTGCCCCCGTTCAACTCGGCCTGCCACAAGAGCCAGCGCGCATGCATCGCCCAGCCGCCCACGTCAATCAGCAGCCGATGGAAGGCGGTTTCCGCCGCGCCCTCAGTCAGGCCCAGCCGTTCCGCCGCCCGCAGGATGGCCCGTTCGGCGCTGTCGGGTGCAGCGGCGACATGAGCGCAAAAGCCGGACAGCCCTGCAATCTCGGGCGTCAGGTCATGGGTGGCCCAATCGCGCCACGCGGCATAGGCCCCCCGCCCCGGCGCGGGCGTCCAGAGTGCCTGACCCCGGTCGAACTGCCCCGCCGCCCAAAGGCCAAGACAGCGCGCGATGACGGCGGGCCAATCCACCGCCCCCGTCCGCGCCGCCAGATCGGCCACGGTGGGCAGCGCCTCGGGCGCGGGGACATCCTGCCGCAGCCGTGCCTTGAGGATGGCCAGATCAAAGGGCTTCAACCCCGACGGGCAGGCGATCAGCGCGGCGGCGAGGTCATCGTCGCTGATCTCTCCCACCTTGACCTTGGCGGCGTAATCGGCGCGCGGCAGGGTAAGGTGCAGCCCCGCGACCCGCGCCATGCGGGCACTGGCGGTGGCGAGATCCTCGCCTGTCTGGCCAAGGAAGGGGTTCACCGCGACGGTGGCAGTCAGCGGAAAGGCCGGGGGAATGGCGCGGGCGGCAGCCTCGGCGGCGCGCAGCAGTTCCGACACCCGGTCGGGGGCGATTTGGGTATGTTTCAGGAACATCTCGTCTCTCCTTGGGTGGGGGTCAGGACTTGGAAACCGGCGCGCGGAAGCCGCCGATCAGCCGGTCCAGCAGAGCGTTCAGATAGAGGCCATTGGCCAGATGCACCCGCAGGGCGGCGGTCGCGGGGTGATGTGCCCAGAGCGGGAACAGCGCCTGCGCCACCGCGACAAGGCCGAAGGAGATCAGCGCCAGCACCACCAGCGCCCATTCCAGCGCGCCCATCACCGGGGGTTTGGGCAGGGACGGACCCCACAGCGCGCCTGCGATGACCTGAAAGCCGAAGTAGGCCACCGCCGCGGTCAAGGAGGCCAGCGCCGTCCGCTGCGTCAGCGCGCGGGGCGCGGCATCGGCCAGACCTTGGGCGACAAGGTAGGCCACCCCAAAGATCAGGATCACGCCCAAGGCCAGCGCCTGCACCGACTTCGGCCCGACGATCAGGCCAAAGCCCAGCGCCACCGCGACATAAAGCGCGAGGGCCAGTGCGAAGGCCCGCAGCACGGCGGCGAAATCGGGCACCGCCACCGGACCGGGTTTGCGAACCGCTGCCACCGCCTGCACCGCACCGCCCGCCGACAGGAAGGCATGCGCCTTGTACAGCGAATGGGCCACGATATGCAGCAGCGCCAGCGCCCAGAGACACAGCCCGCATTGCAACAGCATGAAGCCCATCTGCGCCACGGTGGACCATGCCAGCGCCGTCTTGACCGCGCTTTGCGTCAGCATCACCGCCGCGCCGAAGATCGCGGTGAAGCCGCCCAGCATCACCAGCGCGGCCATGGCCCCGGCGGAGCCCTGCATCACCTCGGCCAGACGGATCAGAAGGAAGCCGCCACCGTTGATGATCCCGGCGTGCAAAAGGGCGGAGACCGGCGTGGGGGCCTCCATCACCTCGGTCAGCCAGCCGTGCAGCGGGAAGGCCGCCGTCTTCAGCGCCGCCGCCAGCACGAGAAAGCCCACGGCCAAGCTGGCCGCCACGGGCAGACCACCCGCCGCCGCCAGCCCCAGCGCGGCGATATCCGCCGTGCCATAGGCCCAGACCAGCAGCACCGCCGCGATGACCAGCGCAGCATCACCCGCGCCCCAGACCAGCGAGAATTTCGCCGCCGCCCGCTGCGCCTCGGGCCGGTCCGGGTAAAACAGCAGCAGCGCGCGCAGACACAAGCCAACGGCCGCAAAAGCCAACACCAGCACGGGCAGCGACCCGGATTGCACAAGGATCAGGACGGAGGCCAGCGCCGCCAGCATCAGGCCGTGAAAGGCCCCCTCGCGCGCCTCGCCGTCCAGATAGCGGCGGGAATAGCGCACCACGATCCAGCCGACAAAGGCCACCAGCAGCGCCATCGTCGCGCTGATCGCGTCCAGCCGCAGCGCCAGCATCAGCGCGCCATCGCCCAGCGCCGCCGCCTGCGGACCGAAGGCCAAGAGTTGCGCGACCGACAGCAGGGCCAGAACCATGGACAGGCCCGCCGCCCCTTCGGCCAGCGCGGGCAGCGCCTTGGGACGGCGGTGGGGTCGGGTCAGGGCCAGCAAAGCCACGGCGATCAGGGCCAAAGGCGCGAGGAAGGAGAGCGGGGGCAAGGGCATCATCTTCAAGACCTCCGATGTGCGAAACCGTTGAGGGCGAGATAGCGGTTGACCTGATTTCAGAAAATTACATATTTCGACGGATATCGTTCTATTGGACAGAACAATGCATCCGCTGAACCTGCATCACCTGCGCCTGTTCCGGGCCGTGGCGACCGATGGCACCCTGACGGGGGCGGCGCGGCGGCTGAACCTGTCGCAATCGGCTTTGTCCACGCAGATCAAGGCGTTGGAGGCCGTTCTTGGCCATGACCTCTTCGAACGGCGCGGGCGCGGGCTTGTGCTGACCGAGGCCGGGCGCATCGCGCTGGACCATGCCGAGGCGATTTTCCGCACCGCCGACGACCTGACCGCCACCCTGCGCGAGGTGGGGCGCAGCCGTCGCGCGTTACGGGTCGGCGCGCTGGCCACGCTGTCGCGCAACTTCCAGATGCAGTTCCTGCGCCCCCTCATCGGGCGGGCGGATGTGGATGTGGTGATCCAGTCGGGATCGCAGGCGGAACTTCTGCGCGCGCTGGACGCCTTGGCGCTGGACGTGGTGCTGACCAATCTCGCCCCCGCGCGCGAGGCTGAAAGCCCTTGGCTGGTGCATCGCTTGGCGGAACAGCCCGTGTCGCTGGTGGGGACGCGCGCGCGTCTGGGCCCGTCACCGCGTCCGGTGGCCGAGGTTCTGGCCACCCTGCCCCTTGTGCTGCCGGGCCCCGGCACCGCCCTGCGCGCGGCCTTTGATGCCGTGGTGGCGCGGCAGGATATCCTGCCCATGATCGCGGCAGAGGCGGATGACATGGCGATGCTGCGTCTCTTGGCCCGCGAGGATGCCGGAGTGGCCGTCCTGCCCACCATCGTTGTGCAGGACGAACTTGCCACAGGCCTGTTGGTCGAGGCCGGGCGGTTGGAGGGCATGCGCGAAACCTTCTACGCCGTCACGCGCGAGCGCCGCTTTCCCAACCCGCTGCTCGGCCCCCTGTTGGCTGTCGTGGGCTGATCCAGCCGGATCAAACCGCCACAAGAAGCAGTCCGAAGGCCAGCACGGCCCCGCCAAGAAGCGCGGACAGATCGCCTGAGTCCTGTGGTTCGGGGTCATCCGCATCGGCGTCCGGGGCGGCCTCTGGCAGATCGGCATCGGCAGGTCTGGGCAGCGCGGCAACCGGCGGCGGAGAGATCGGCTCTGGCGCGGTATCCGGCACCGGCTCGGTCGGCGTGACATCCGACCGCGTGCGCAGCAGCGACAGCGGCATGCCCTCGGCCCATGTGGCGATGTCGCTTGCGCCCTCTTCGGTCTTGGCGAAGACCAGACGGATCACCTGATCCTCATGGGTCGTGGTCAGCTTAAGAAAACCGCCCTCCCGGCTGACATCCACGCTTTCGCGCAGGCCAAGCGCATAGCTGTGCGATTCCGGCTCTTCGTCCACATCGGGCCGGTCAGGAATGCCAAAGCGCGCCATCCAGTCCTGTGGGATGTCGGCGCGCAGGGATTCGGCCCAGACCGCATGATAGGCCCCCTTGGCCAGACCCGGCACGCGGACATCCAATTCTCCGGGGGGCTGATCGCGCAGCGCGATGAAGGCCACCAGCTTGTCGTCATTCTCCCAGACGTAGGTCGCGACATCCTCGACCGCGCGATTGCGCAGGGACAGCGCCAAGGGCCGGGTGTCGATCAGGCTTTCGGCCATCATGTCGAGCATTTCCTGCCCGATGAAATCCTGCGGCTGGCCGTTGGCATCGGTTCCCGTCAGGCGCCCGGCATGGATCATGTCCACCCCGTAGGCGCTGGCGGCCTCCATCCCCACCGCCCCGGTGCGGGCGTGCAATTCCAGCAGGACGCGCGGATGATCCTGTCCGTAGTCACGCAACTGCATCTGGTCTTGCCAGTAACGCTCAAACTCGGCGTCATTGCGCGTCTCAAGGTTGATCGTCGCCGGATCGACGACCTCTCCTGCCGCTACTCGATCCGCCACATAACTGGCACGGGCCTCCTCGCGCGTCAGGGAGCCGACGTTGTAACTGGACAGGAACACCCCGGGACGAGAGGCGCCGACCGCGGCCATGTCTGCCGCCCAGTCCTTCACCGCCCCGGCAAGGATGTCGGCGCTGTCATCGACCCCACCCGTCAGCAAGGGAAAGCGGTGGTGGATCAGCATGTCCACCTGCGCCAATGAGGCATCCTCCATCTCTTCGCGGATGGCGGCATCGGCGGCGGCGGAAATCCCGGCTTGCAGGGCAAGCTCCGGCACGATCCCGTCCGGGTTCAGCGCTGGATCGGACAGCGCCCGCGACAGGGCCTGCACCGTGGCATCGGCAAGGCGGCCATAGATCGCGGCGCTTTCGACACCCGGCCCGAAGGTCGCATAATACTCGCTGCCCACCTCAAGGATCAGGCGGCGCGGGACGGGTCCGAAATCCCCCGATCCCAGACGGGCCACAAAACTGTCGATATCGGCCTGCATGGCTTCCTCGCGCCCCTGATAGGGCAAGGTCGGCAAGACGATCGACACCGCGGCATCCCGCGCGCGGGCGGTGGCAAAGACATCGTTCAGGCCAAAGCCGAAACGGTCATTCCACAGGTCGTCATAACCCAGCCCATAATGCCCGCTCAGGTTTTCGGCCACCGATCCGCCGGGCCAGGTGATCAGGCCGACGGGATCATCCTCCAACTGGCGTTGAAAGCGGCCAAAGGGGCGAAAGCCGGTGTGGTTATAGCCGAAGTGGTCGGCCGTCACCGACTGGCTGTCTGCCAGCACATTGGCGGCCCCCGCAAAGAGCGTCACTGCGTCCATAGGCACACCCACGCCTTAAAAAACACAAAACAACTGAACCAAGATGCAGATTGACCTTAGGTTAACCAAAGGTTGCACCAGCTCAAGCCTTTTTGGCGCCGCAGTTCGGCCACAATCGGAATTTCAGCGTTTCCAGAAGACGGGCTTTGGGGCTGGCCCTCAGACGCCCCGCCCCGCCAAGGCCCAGTCGCGAAAGGCCTGGGCCTGCCGCTGCATCATGCTGCCCGCCAAGGGGCCGGAGAGCAGATGATACCCGAAATCCTCCATCACGCTGACGGTGGACAGGCGCACCAGATGGCCCGCCTCAAGGTCGGGGCGGATCATCGCCTCGGGGCAGAGCGCCACCCCCTGCCCGGCCAAGGCGGCGGCGCGCAGCAGGTTGAAATCCTCAAACATCGGGCCCGACGCGGGGGCGTGATCCGGCAACCCTGCCCGTGCGAACCACGCCTGCCAGCCCGACAGGTCGGTGTCATGCAAAAGCGCCCATGACAGCGCGGCAGGACCGGTATCGCCGCGCACGGCCAGACGCCCGGCCAGGGCGGGGGAGCACACCGGGACGGATGTGCCGGGCAGGAAGGGCAGCGCCGTCACCCCCGGCAGGTCGGGGGCCTGGCGGCCAAAGACAAAGGCCAGATGGACATCGCGGAAATCGATGTCGCGCCCGTGCATGGCATAGACAACACGGATGTCGATATCGGGGTGCTGTTCGCGGAACGAGGTCAGGCGCGGGATCAGCCAGCAGATCGCGACCGAGGGGATGGCGGCGATCACGAGGGGTTGAGAAAACCTGTGTTCCCGCAGCCGCTGGCAGGCTGCCCCGATCTCGGCCAGCGACAGCGACAGCGCGCGCGCCAGCCCCTGCGCCTGCGGCAGGGGCTGGGGGCGATTGGCGCTGCGGTCGAACAGGGGCAGGCCGAACCAGTCCTCAAGGTGTTTGACCTGATGGCTGATGGCGCTTTGCGTGACGAACAACTGATCCGCCGCCGCCTTGAACGATCCGGTCCGGACCACCGCCTCAAAGGCGCGCAGGGCGTTCAGGGGAAGTTGGGACGTCATCGCCACCTCATGAGGTTTTCTCATGTCTGGTTGAAAAACGGTCTTTTGACAAGCCAGCCGCTTGGCCCGATGGTCCGCAGCGAAGACGCCGACAGGGGCGCAGGACAAGGGAAGATCGCATGGAACGCGAACGCTTGCAGAATTACGTGGGCAATGGTCAGGCCGTGGTGCCGACCTTCAGCGCGACCGAGATGGAGCGCCGCCTGACCAACATCCGCAAGGTGATGGCCGATCTGGGCATCGATGCGGCGCTGTTTTCCAGCTACCACAACATCAACTACTTCTCGGACTTCCTGTTCTGCTACTTTGGCCGCCGCTATGGTCTGGTCATTGACCACAACATCATGACCTCGATCAGCGCTGGCATCGACGGCGGCCAGCCGTGGCGCCGCACCTATGGTGGCAAGAACGTCACCTATACCGACTGGCAAAAGGACAACTACTTCCACGCCGTCCGCCAGTTGACCGGCGGTGTGAAACGGTTGGGGATCGAATTCGATCACATCACCATCGACACGCTGAACCTCTTGAAGCACGAATTCCCGCAGATGGAATTCGTCGATATCGCCGCCCCCGCCATGCGCCAGCGCATGATCAAATCGGCCGAGGAAATCGCCCACATCGAAAAGATGACCCGCATTGCCGACATCGGCGGCGCGGCCTGCGTCGAGGCCGCACAGGTCGGCGTGCCGGAGCATGAGGTGGCGCTGCATTCCACCGCCACCATGGTGCGCGAAATCGCCAAGGTCTGGCCGCATGGCGAATTGCTGGACACCTGGACCTGGTTCCAGTCGGGCATCAACACCGATGGCGCGCACAACCCGGTGACCAGCCGCAAGATCGAGCGCGGCGATATCCTGTCCTTGAACTGCTTCCCGATGGTGGCGGGCTATTACGTGGCGCTGGAGCGGACGCTGTTCGCCGAAACCGCCACGGATGAACACATCCGCCTGTGGGAATTCAACTGCAAGATCCATGATCGCGGCAAGGAACTGCTGGTCCCCGGCAACAAGTGCAGCGACGTCGCGAAAGAGCTGAACGCGATGTATGCCGAGGCCGGTTTGCTGCAATACCGCAGCTTCGGCTATGGCCACTCCTTCGGCGTGCTCTGCCACTACTACGGGCGCGAAGCCGGTCTGGAACTGCGCGAGGATTGCGACACCGTGCTGGAACCTGGCATGGTCGTCTCGATGGAGCCGATGATCACCATTCCGGACCACCTGCCGGGTGCGGGCGGGTATCGTGAACACGATATCCTTGTGATCACCGACGACAACAACAAGGGCAATCGCAACATCACCGGCTTCCCCTATGGGCCGGAGCATCTGATCATCGGCAAGAAGGGCTGAGAGTTCGGATTTTTGACGGCTACGGGCGCCGCGAGTCACAGGCTCGCGGCGCTTTTCTTTTGGCCTAAGACGCAACGGTCAGTGTTGGACCGGGACCCAAAGTCCCGGTCCGCGCGCAGCCCGCCCCCTCGGGCTGCGCGCCCAAGGGCGCACAACCCGGCGGTCTGCACGCGAACCTACGGCGGGATATCCAAACAGTCCCCCGGACTGTTTGGATATTCCTAGCGTAATTCGCCTACTTAGCCAAAACCTAACCAAAGCACAGCCAGACAGTGTTTTCCCCCCTGCCCGCTTTGGCCCTATCCTGCCCCCACACATCAGGAGGCAAGGATGACGGAACGGGTCGGCACTTTGGTCATCGGCGGCGGGCAGGCGGGCATTGCCGCCAGCGCACACTTGCAGGAACGCGGCCTGCCGCATCTGGTGCTGGAACGCGCGCGCATTGCCGAACGTTGGCGGACGGGGCGCTGGGACTCGCTCGTGGCCAATGGCCCCGCTTGGCATGACCGCTTTCCGGTCAAGACCTTTGACCACCTGCATCCCGATGCTTTTGCCGGCAAAGAGGATATCGCCGCCTATTTCCAGGAGCTTGCCGAGGAACGCGCCCTGCCCATCCGCTGCGGTGTCGCGGTCACCCGCCTGACGCCCCGCGCAGGCGGCGGCTTCATCGCCGAAACGCCCGAAGGCGTGATCGAGGCGGACAACGTCATCTCGGCCACCGGCCCGTTCCAGAAGCCGATCATCCCCACCGTCGTCCCCGACAGCGCCGGGATCACGCAGATGCACTCCGCCGATTACCGCAACCCCGGCCAATTGCCCCCCGGCGCGGTGCTGGTGGTCGGGGCGGGGTCGTCAGGATCGCAGATCGCCGATGAAATCCACCGCTCCGGCCGCAAGGTGTTCCTCTCCGTCGGCCCGCATGACCGCCCGCCCCGCGCCTATCGCGGCAAGGACTTTGTCTGGTGGCTGGGGCAGCTTGGCCATTGGGACGCGCGGGCGAAAACACCGGGGACCGAACATATCACCATCGCCGTCTCTGGCGCGCATGGCGGCGAGACGGTGGATTTCCGGCGACTCGCCGCGCGGGGGATGATCCTGCTCGGGCGCGTCGGGGCCTATTCGGGTGGCATGCTGTCGGTGGCGCCCGATCTGGCCGACAACATCCGCAACGGGGACCGGAATTACCTTTCGGTGCTGGATCAGGCCGACACCCATGCCGCACGGATGGGGATCGACCTGCCGCCGGAACCGTCGGCACGCGAGATCGGGCCGGACCCGGACTGCATGACCCACCCGATCCTGTCGCTCGATCTGGCGGCCGAGGGCGTCACCTCGATCATCTGGGCCACGGGCTATGGTCTGGATTACGGCTGGTTGCAGGTGCCGGGGGCCTTGGACACCAATGGCAAGCCCGTGCATGACAAGGGCGTGTCGCCGGTGCCGGGACTGTACTTCCTTGGCCTGCCTTGGCTCACGCGCCGCGCCTCACCCTTCATCTGGGGCGTTTGGCATGATGCGGCGGCACTGGTAGCGCATATCGCGCAAGGGGCGCGGCTGGCGGCGGAATGAGAGGGCCACGGCCCGCCCGAAACGGGCACGGGCCGTGGCCTGGATGCAGTGCCCGCTTACCAGCGCTGATGCACATGCGGCGCGATGAGGCGATCATAGACCGCGCGGCAGGCCTCCATCGTCGCGGCGGGCAGCGGGGCCAGCGCATCGGCCCCGGCATTGGCGATGGATTGCGCCGGATTGCGCGCGCCGGGAATGACGACGCTGACCGCCTCTTCCATCAGGATCCAGCGCAGGGCGAACTGGGCCATCGTCGCGCCTTGCGGCACCAGCGGGCGCAATTCCTCAACCGCTGCTAGGGCGACGTCATAGGGGACGCCGGAAAAGGTCTCGCCCATATCGAAGGCCTCGCCATTGCGGTTGAAGGCGCGGTGATCGTCGGCGGCAAAGGCGCTGTCCTTGGACATTTTCCCCGTCAGCATGCCCGAGGCCAGCGGCACCCGTGCAATCACCGCCACCCCGCGCGCCTTGGCTTCGCGGAAGAACAGGGCCGCAGGCCTTTGGCGGAAGATGTTGTAGATGATCTGGACCGAGGCGCAGCCGGGATAGGCGATGGCCTTCAACCCCTCTTCGACCTTTTCGACCGAGACACCCCAGGCGGCGATCTTGCCCTTGGCTTTCAACGCCTCCAACCCGTCAAACAGCGCGGGGGTGTAGAATACCTGCGTCGGCGGGCAATGCAGTTGCACAAGGTCAAGGCAATCGACGCCAAGGTTGGTCAGACTGCGGTCGATGAAGGACTCGATATTGGCGGGGGTGTAGCCTTCGGTGACATGCGGGTTCAGTCGTCGCCCGGCCTTGGTGGCGACAAAGGGTGAGTCGCTGCGGGTTTTCAGCACATCGCGGATGATGCGTTCAGAGCGCCCGTCGCCGTACACATCCGCCGTGTCGATGAAGGTCATGCCCGCATCCAGCGCCGCCGACAGCGTGGCCTTGGCATCGGATTCGGACACATCGCCCCAACTGCCGCCAATGGCCCAGGCACCAAAGCCGATCCGGGTCACATCGCGGCCGGTGGGGCCAAAGGGGGTGGTGGTCAGGGTCATGGCAGCCTCATGCAATTGGATTGGGGCAGAGATAGGCACGGCGGGGGAAAGGTCCAGCGCGGACAGGTTCGGCAGCCCCCTCACCCCGACCCTCTCCCCCGAGGGGAGAGGGGGCGCGCGTCCTGATCCGTCACAGAGGGTGCAGAACGGGGATGGCTCCCTCTCCCCGCCGGGGGAGAGGGCTGGGGTGAGGGGGAAAGGAGGGCGCTCGCGCCCCCCTCGCCCGTGCCGGGCTCACCCCCCTGAGGATATTTCAGCAACGGGGAAGCGGCAGGGTCAGGTGCGGATGCCGGAGAATTTCTGTTGCCAGTCGGCGCGTTCCTCGTCCGTGATCTTGCGGAACAGGTTTTCGGGCACAGAGTAAGCATCGCCGGGGGCGAGGGTGCGCAGGGCGGCGGGGACGTCTTCGGGCCAGGACCAATCCTCCGAGCCCATCGCAGCCATCATCGTGGCGGCGGCGTCAGGGATGAAGGGGCGCGACAGGATGGCATAGACGCGGATCAGGTTCAGCGACAGGCGCACGATCGCCTCTGCCCGCGCCGGATCGGTCTTGACGGCGGACCAAGGGGCGGCGGCCTGCAGGTATTCGTTGCCGATCACCCAGATGGCGCGGAGTTCAGCGGCGGCTTTGCGGACCTCCATCTGCGCCATCAGGGACTCGTAGTCGCGGATGCGGGCACCGAGGTCGGCGATCAGGGCCGTCTCGGCCGGGGTGAAATCGCCGCCCGCAGGCACCGTTTCCCCCAGTTTCGACTTGGCGAACTTGGTCACGCGGCTGACGAAATTGCCCAAGACATCCGCAAGGTCCTTGTTCACCGAGGCCTGGAAGTTCTCCCATGTAAACTCGCTGTCCGAGTTTTCGGGGGCATGGGACAAGAGCCACCAGCGCCAATAGTCGGCGGGCAGGATCGACAACGCCTGATCCATGAACACGCCGCGACCTTGGCTGGTCGAGAATTGGCCGCCATCATAGTTCAGGTAGTTGAAGGATTTCAGGTAATCGACAAGCTTCCACGGCTCGCCCGACCCAAGGATCGTGGCGGGGAAGGACAGGGTATGGAAGGGGACGTTGTCCTTGCCCATGAACTGGTAATAGGTGACGTCCTCTGCGCCCTTGTCGGTGCGCCACCAGCGTTCCCACGCCGCATCGTCCAGTCCATTGGCATCGGCCCATTCGGCGGTGCCAGCGATGTATTCGATGGGGGCATCGAACCAGACGTAGAAGACCTTGCCTTCCATCCCCGGCCAAGGCTGGTCGCCCTTTTTCACCGGGATGCCCCAGTAGAGGTCGCGCGTGATCCCCCGGTCCTGCAAGCCATCGCCATCGTTCAGCCATTTCTTGGCGATGGAGGTGGTCAGGATCGGCCAATCGGTCTTGGAGTCAATCCACGCCTCCAGCTTGTCACGCAGGGCGCGTTGGCGCAGGTAGAGGTGTTTGGTCTCGCGCACCTCAAGGTTGGTCGAGCCGGAAATGGACGAGCGCGGGTTGATCAGGTCGGTCGGGTCCAACTGCTTGGTGCATTCCTCGCACTGGTCGCCGCGCGCAGAGGTGTTGCCGCAGTTCGGGCAGGTTCCGGTGATGTAGCGATCCGGCAGGAAGCGGTTGTCGTCGATGGAAAACACCTGCTTTTCCGACACTTCCTGAATAAGGCCATTCTCGGCCAGACGCCCCGCGAAGTGCTGGGTCAGGCGGTGGTTGCGCTGCGACGATGACCGTCCGAAATGGTCAAACGACAGGCGGAACCCGGCGGCGAGGTCTTTTTGCACCTCATGCATTTCGGCGCAGTACTCTTCGACCGGTTTGCCCGCCTTGGCGGCGGCCAACTCCGCCGGAGTGCCATGTTCATCGGTCGCGCAGATGAAGATCACCTCATGCCCACGGGCGCGCATGTAGCGGGCGAACAGATCCGCCGGCAGTTGACTGCCCACGAGATTGCCCAAATGCTTGATCCCGTTGATGTAAGGGATGGCGGAAGTGATCAGAATCCGTGCCATGTCGCGCGCCTTTCGTCCCGGTCCGCGCGCTGTTTACCGCGCGGACCGGGGAAGGACCAGAGGCAAGGTCGCAGGCCATCGCGTGCTATTGCGCGCAGTAACCGCCATCCAGCAGGTGATAAGAGCCAGTGATAAAGCTGGCCTTGTCGGACAGCAGGTATTGTGTCAGGTCGGCGACCTCTTCGGCGCGACCCAAGCGCCCGATGGGATGGGCGGCGACCAGCGCCTCTTTCGCGCCGGGGGGCAAGGCCGCCAGCAAGGGCGTGTCGATGAAGGCCGGGCCGATGGCGTTCACGCGGATGCCTTTGGCGGAATACTCCAGCGCGGCCGTCTTGGTCAGGCCCAAGAGCGCATGTTTCGCCGCGACATAGGCCCCGGCATTGGCAAAGCCGACGGACCCGAGGATCGAGGCGATGTTGACGATGGCCCCGCCGCCCGCTTTCAGCATTTCCGGGATGGCGTAGCGCATCCCGTAGAACACGCCGTCAAGGTTCACCGCCATGACCTTGCGCCAGCCATCCAGCGGGTACTCGCCGAGCGGGGCCAAGGGCCCGCCGATGCCCGCGTTGTTGACCAAGAGGTGCAGCCCCCCGCCCGCGGTGACGGCTTGGGCCACCAGACCTTCGACCACGACGGGGTCGGATACATCGCCCGCCGCCGCATAGGCCAGACCGCCCGCCACCGTGATTTCGGCGGTGACCCGCTCTGCCGCTTGCGCCTGCAGGTCTTGCACCACGACGCGCGCGCCGCTGGCGGCGAGGCCCTTGGCGATGGCCGCGCCGATGCCCGATCCGGCCCCGGTGACGAGGGCGGTCTTTCCGGTGAAGGTGATATGCATGGTGGTCTCCTGTCTGGGTGTGAGACAGTATCGGCCCATACGCGCGGTTGTTCCTTGATGTGGCGCAATCGCCTGCTCAGCGCTGTCCGCGCAGCATCCGCGTCAGCGTGCCCTGCCCTGCCATTTCGTGCTGAAAGGCGGCGAGGACATGGACCACCACCAGCGCCATCAACAGCTTTGTGGCGATGCCGTGGATGACGAAGGCCGTGGTCTCAAGCGGTGCGGACACCGGCGCGATGGCCGGGACCACCCAGCGGTCTGCGAAAAGCGTGTCGATCCCGGTGGCGGAACTGGCGACCCAACCTGACAGGGGAATGACCAGCATCAGCACGTAAAGCGCCAGATGGCCCGCCCGTGCCGCCGTCACTTGCCAGCCCACTGCCAAGGGGCGGGGCGGCGGCGAGATGCGGTGCCACAGGATCCGCAGCAGCACCAACGCCAGAACGGTCAGGCCGAGCGTCTTGTGCAGGCCATAAAGCCACAGGGTGGACAGGTCAGGTTGCAGCGCAGTCAACCGCAGACCCAGCGCCAGAAGCGCAAGGATCAGCAGCGCCATGCCCCAATGCAAGGCACGCGAGACCAGCCCGTAACCGGTCGGCCCGTTGCGCCAGATCATCCGCCGACCCGTTCGATCCGGGCGAGGATGTCCAGCCGCACCTGATCGCCCACCATGTCGGACCAGCCGGTCGCGCCAAAGTCGGACCGGTTGACCGCCCCCACCAGATGCACGGTCAGCAAGGACCGGTCCCCCTCGGCCGTGCCTTGCTGGCGAAAGATGGTGGCGGTCAGGGTGATCGGCTTTTCCACGCCCCGGATCGTGATCAGGCCATCGACAGCGGCGCCCTCCCCTTCGGCGCGCACGGCGGTGGACCGGAAGGTGATGCCGGGAAAGCGGGCAGCATCCAGCACCTTGGGTCCTTTCAGCGCCTGTTCGGCAAAGGGAAAGCTGGCCGTGGTGCCGGTCACGTCCAGAGCCACGTCAAAGCGGCAATTGGCAAGGCTGTCAAAGTCGATGGTCAGATCGGCCATGGTCACCGGCATCTGGCCGGTGATCTGATCCTTGCCGAAATCGAGGGCGAAGCCGACCTGCGAGGCTTCGGCCTGCAGGACGTAATCGACCGGCAGGGCCAGCGCAGGCCCCAGCAGCGCGGGGATCGGCAGCAACATGGCAAGGCACAGGGGAACAAGGCGCATGGCATCCTCCCGGATCTTGGGCGCCATGGTAACACGGTCCGGCGCAAAGGGTTCGTCCTTTTGCATCGAAAGTCTGGGCATTCCACGCAAAAGGGCGCGCCGTGTTCATCCGGGGGCGCCCTTCGCAGGATAGGATCGCAGTGGGGCGTGTCAGAGCCCTTCAGGCAGCACGCGGACCGCGCCCTTGTCGGCCGAGGATGCCAGCAAAGCATAGGCCTTCAGCGCGGTAGACACCTTGCGCGGGCGGGCCTTGGCCGGTTTCCAGCCCAGCTTGTCCTGTTCGGCGCGGCGGGCAGCCAGTTCGGCGTCCGAAATCCGCAGGTTGATCGTGCGGTTGGGGATGTCGATGTCGATCATGTCGCCTTCGCGGACCAGACCGATGGCCCCGCCCGACGCGGCCTCAGGCGAGGCATGGCCGATGGACAGGCCCGAGGTGCCGCCCGAGAACCGGCCATCGGTCAGCAAAGCGCAGACCTTGCCCAGTCCTTTCGACTTCAGATAGCTGGTCGGGTAGAGCATTTCCTGCATCCCCGGCCCGCCCTTTGGCCCCTCGTAGCGGATCACCACCACGTCGCCTGCGACCACTTCGTTGTTCAGGATCGCGGCGACGGCGTCGTTCTGCGACTCGTAAACCTTGGCGGGACCAGAGAAGACAAAGATCGACTCGTCCACGCCCGCCGTTTTCACGATGCAACCGTCCAGCGCGATATTGCCTTTCAGCACGGCCAAGCCGCCCTCTTTGGTAAAGGCATGCTCGGCCGAGCGGATCACCCCATGCTCGCGGTCAAGGTCCAGTTCGACATAGCGCTTAGACTGCGAAAACGCGGTGGCCGAGCGCACGTTGCCCGGCGCGGCCTTGAAGAACTGGCGGACGTTTTCGTGATTGGTGCGGCTGATGTCCCAATGGTCCAGCGCCGCACCGATGCTGGGAGAATGCACGGTGGGCACATCGCGGTGCAACAGGCCCGCATTGTCCAACTGGCCAAGGATCGCCATGATGCCGCCGGCGCGGTGGACATCCTCCATATGCACATCCTGCTTGGCCGGGGCCACCTTGCACAGGCAGGGCACCTTGCGCGACAGGGCGTCGATGTCGTCTTGGGTGAAGTCGATCCCGCCTTCATGCGCGGCCGCCAGAATGTGCAGGATGGTGTTGGTCGATCCGCCCATCGCGATGTCCAGCGCCATGGCGTTCTCAAACGCCTTCTTGCTGGCGACGTTGCGCGGCAGCACGGACTCATCGTTCTGTTCGTAGTAGCGCTTGGTGATGTCGACGATCAGGTGACCCGCCTCGACAAACAGGCGCTTGCGGTCGGCATGGGTGGCCAGCGTCGATCCGTTGCCGGGCAGCGACAGGCCCAACGCCTCAGTCAGGCAGTTCATCGAATTGGCGGTGAACATGCCAGAGCAGGAGCCGCAGGTGGGGCAGGCTTCCTTTTCGATCGCCTCGACTTCCTCGTCGGTATAGGCGTCATCGGCGGCGACAACCATGGCATCGACCAGATCGAGCGCGATTTCCTTGCCTTTGACGATGGCCTTCCCGGCCTCCATCGGCCCGCCCGAGACGAAGACGGCGGGGATGTTCAGGCGCATCGCGGCCATCAGCATGCCGGGGGTAATCTTATCGCAATTTGAAATACAAACCATGGCGTCGGCACAATGCGCGTTCACCATGTATTCAACGGCATCGGCGATGACTTCGCGGGAAGGCAGCGAATAGAGCATCCCGTCATGACCCATCGCGATCCCGTCATCGACCGCAATCGTCCCGAATTCCTTGGCAACGCCCCCCGCCGCCTCAACCTCACGCGCGACCATCTGGCCGAGGTCCTTGAGGTGGACGTGACCGGGGACGAATTGGGTGAAGCTGTTGACGATGGCGATGATCGGCTTGCCGAAATCCCCATCCTTCATGCCCGTCGCGCGCCAGAGGCCGCGGGCACCGGCCATGTTGCGGCCATGCGTGGTCGTACGTGAGCGGTAAACGGGCATCCTATCCTCCGGGCGGCCAGCCCCCCGCGGGGGGCGATGACGGTTTGCCCCCTGCCGGGGCGGTCGCGAACCGACATGGCACCGCCGCCTGTGACGGTCAAGGGCGGCGGGGCTTTGCCTTGGCAAATAAGGCGCGCGACGGGGCGGCTTGGACCGGGTTTTGCGCGGGACGCGAGGAGGCGGGGTGCCACAGGGTCCCCACGGGCCGTGGCGCTGGCGGATGGGTTGGATACCGCCCTTGGTCTGGGGGATCACGCCAAAGGTCCGGCGATGCTCTCATGGCCGGGGCGGCGGTCGTTGTGACTTCGGATAAGCCTTGTTCCGAAGGAAATTGCGCGTGACCCTCCCCGTTGATCCGATCCTGTTGAACCAGACCACCTCGGGCGACCAGTCGCCGCCGCAGATGGTGAAACTGCCCGATGGGCGGCTGTTCTACGTCTGGACGGACGCAGCGACGGGGGACAGCACATCCACGACGTTGCAAGGGCGCATCTTCGAGGCGGACGGCACGCCGCTCACCAGCCAGTTTTCGCTGGGTGGCTGGGCGGTGGACGGATCGGATGGCTTCGACTTTGAAAACATGTCGCTGGACCTGCTGTCCAACGGCAATGTCATGGTCAGCTATGTCCGCTCCAATTGGCAGGGCGACGGCAGCGAGCCGGTTTTCTCGATCTTCAACCCCAGTGTGACCCCCGGCACCGCGGGCTTTACCGTGGTGCAGGATGTGGAAATCCAGCAGTCGGATTCGTTGTTCACCACCGAAAGCCCGCCTGTCACCACGGTTCTGGCCGACGGGCGGGTGATGTTCGTCTGGTCCAAGGGCGGGCTGTCGGACGATACGACCGGCATGACGGTCTGGGGCCGCATCTACAACGCCAATGGCACGGCCTCGACCAACGAATTCCAGATCGGCACCTGGGCGGTGGACGGATCGGACGGCTATGACACCGACACCCTGACCGTCACGCAACTGACCGGCGGCAATGTCGTCATCGGCATCCAGCGCAACAACTGGAGCGGGGGTGGCGACGAGCCGGTCTATTCCATCATCAACCCCTCGGTCACGCCGGGCACGGCAGGCTTTGCTGTCATCAGCGATGCCGAGATGCAGCAGTCTGACACCACCACATGGGAAAGCCCGCCCGTGATCACCGCCCTGTCGGACGGGCGCTGGATGGCGGTCTGGTGCAAGGACGGCCTCAGCGACGGCGGGACGATGACGCTGCAAGGGCGCATCTTCAACGCCAATGGCACGGCGGCCACGAACGAGTTCCGCATCGGATCGACCGCGACCGATGGCAATGACGCCTATGACACCGACAACATCACCCTCACCCAATTGTCGAACGGCAATGTGGTGGTGGGCTATGTCGACACCGGCACCACGGGCGGCAAGGAAAGCCCCTTCTTCAACATCATCAACCCCTCCGTGACACCGGGGAGCGCAGGCTTTGCGGTGACGGGCGATGTCAAGATCGACGCGCTGTCCACCTCCTTGTTCACCGAGGTCGGGCCGCCGGTGATTGCCGCCCTGCCCGGCAGCGGCGGCAATTTCGTCGTGGCATGGGTTGACGGCAACGCCTCCAGCAACGTGCTGAAATATCAGATCTACGACGGCAGCGGCACCGCGCTGTCGCCCGAGATGATCGTGACCCAAGCCGATGGCAGCGGCATCTCCAACCTCGACAGCCTCGACTGGGACAACCTCAGCGTCGTTCCGCTCGACAGCACCCATTTCGTCATCAACTGGGTGGGGTCATCGGATGGCAGCGGCACCGGGGCGTTTAGTTCCGGGTCCATCTCAATCAACGGGCCGGTTACCGCAGGGGCGGTCGATGGCACTGCGGGCGCGGACAGCATCACCGGCACCTGGGCCGATGCGGGCGGTGACAGCGTCAATGGCGCGGATGGGCTGGATGACAGCATCGCGGGCAATGGCGGCAATGACACGCTGGATGGCGGCGCGGGGCGCGACACCCTCAGCGGGGGTGCGGGCGATGACCGGCTGATCCTGTCCGGCATCGGTGGGGTGGGCAACTGGGCAGATCTGCCCGATCACATCGCCAATGATCCGTTGCAGGTCAACACCGCCACCAGCGGCTATCAGTCGCCGCCCAAAATGGTGGAACTGGCGGACGGGCGTGTCCTCTACATCTGGGCCAATGACGGGGCCAGCGACGACATCACCTCCATGACGCTGCAAGGCCGGATCTTCACGGCCGACGGCCTGCCCTCGGGCGACCAGTTCACCTTGACCAGTTGGCCCATCGACGGGTCGGACGGGTATGATACCGACCATCTGAACGTCAATCTGCTGAACAACGGCAATGTGCTGATCAGCTATGTCCGCAACGGCGCGACCACGGGCTTTGTGGGGCAGGATGAGCCGGTCTTTTCCATCATCAACCCCAGCGTCACGCCGAATGGCACGGGCTTCTACGTCGCCCAGAACGTCGAATTCCAGCAGAACGACATCACCGTCAGCGAAGGCCCCCCGGTGGTGGAGGTGCTGTCGGACGGTCGCATTTTCGCGGTCTGGACCCGGAATGGCCTGTCGGACAACCTGACATCGATGGATGTGCAGGGGCGCATCTTCAACGCCGACGGCACGCCTGCGACCAATGAATTCGGCATCGGCACCTGGGCGGTGGACGGCTACGGCGCCGACACCCCGAACCTGACCGTGACAGAGCTTTCGGGTGGGAACATCGTTGTCGCCTATGTGCGCGCCACGGATGAGGTCGGCGGGGACGAACCCGTCTTTTCCGTCATCAACCCCGCCATCACCCCCGGCTCTGCCGGTTTTGCCGTCATCTCGGACGTCGAGATGCAGCAAAGCGACACCACCCTCTATGAAAGCCCGCCCGTCGTCACCGCCCTGCCCGATGGGCGCTTCATTGCGGTGTGGGTCAAGGATTACACCTCTGACAACACCGCCACCATGACGGTGCAGGGCCGCATCTTCAACGCCAACGGCACGGCGGCGACGTCTGAGTTTCAGGTCGGGACGATGGCCGCGGACGGTAGCGACATTTACGACACCGACAATCTGGTCATCGAACATATCGGCAATGGCCGCGTCGTCGTGGGCTATGTCGAAAGCGGCGCGACGAATGCGAGCACCGAATATCCGGTGTTCGCGCTTCTGGACACCACCGCCACGCCGGGCACCCCCGGCTTTACGCTGGTCAGCGGCGCCACGATCAACCTGACGACCGAACCCGCCGCGACATGGGTCGGCCCCCCGGTGATCGAGGCGCTGGACGATGGTACCGGGCGCTTCGTCGCCGTCTGGGCGGACGGCATCAACAGCAGCAACGCCATCAAGTTCCGCGTCTTCGACAACAGCGGCACTCCCCTGTCCGGCGAAGTCTCGATCACCACCGCCGATGGTGCGGGCGTCTCCAACGTGGATGTCTTTGACTGGGACAGCATGTCGGTCACCGCGACGGGCGAGGGCAAGTTCATCGTCTCATGGGTCGGGTCGGACGATGGCAGCGGCACCGGGGTGCAAACCTCTGGCCCCATCGATGCCGATGACTATGCGGTTGCGGGCGCTGAGGTTCTGATCGGCGGCGAAAGCGGCGAGACGACGGGCGACATTCTGGATGCTTCGGCGATGACCGCCAGCGTCCGGCTGACCTTTACTGGCAATGAAAGCGGCACCATCGTCGACAGCGCCAGTGGCAGCACCAGCGCCGCGACCACCAGTGACGGCGTGTCCAACATCGCCAATGCGCGGATGGAAATGTTCGTCCTGGACCGTTCGGCATGGACTGACCCCTCTGCGATGCTGCGCGATTCCACCACCAGCGGATCGGCAGCCACCGGATCGACGCTGACGCTGAACGGCTACACCGGGGCCGAGGCGGGTTTGGACATCGGCTATGTCGATGACATCGCCTATGCCCGGCTGGCGCAGGGCGTCACGCTGAACGGCACCAGTTTTGCCAGCAACGCAACTGTCGAGATGGACTATGGGTTCGTCATTCAGGACGCGCGGGGCTATCAGTATTTCGTCGGCAAGATCGACATCGGCGGCAATATCGGGGGGTATGACGGCTCTGTCATCACCTCCGGCTGGGATCCCGTGTCGCAATCCTGGGTCGGTCCCCCTGCCCCCGGCACGCAATTCACCCTGATCAGCGCCAGCGGCTATCCGTGGACGGGCAGCGGCAGCGTCGTCTCATCCACCAGCTTTGCGCCCTACAGCAACGACGTGCGGTTGGGTGCGGCCATTGATGCGCCGATCGTCGAAGGGTCCACGACGGGCAGCAACAGCGCCAGTTTTTCCGAGGTGGAACGCGTCACGCTGGGCAGCGGGCAGGACACGGTGGACGCCTCGGCCACCACGGGCGGGGTGGATGTCGCGGCGGGTGGCGGCAATGACAGCCTGACAGGCGGCACGGGGCGCGACACGCTGGCGGGGGATGCGGGCAACGACACGATCTCTGGCGGCGCAGGCAATGACAGCCTGTCAGGCGGGGCGGGGGATGACCGACTGACCGGCGGCGAAGGGGCCGACACCCTGACCGGCGGCGATGGCAATGACCTGCTGACCGGCGATGGCAACCTGTTGCGCAATGGCGGGCTGGAATATCAGGTTGCCAACAACAGTCTTGTTCAGGGCTATGCCTCGGACTGGTTCAACGCCAATGGCCCGATCGAGGTCTGGGGCAGCGGCCAAAGCGGCGTGACCGCCGCCGAAGGCAGCACCTTCGTCGAGCTGGACGTCGAAAATGCTGCGGACACGCTGTATCAGGACGTCCAGACCACGGCGGGGCAAAGCTACACCCTGACCTTCAGCGCCGTGCAGCGTAGCGGCACGACGGACAGCGTCGAGGTGTGGTGGAACGGGGTCAAGGTTTCGACCGTCACCCCCGGTGCGACATGGGGCAGCTACAGCGTCACCGTGACCGGCACGGGCGGCACCGCGCGGCTGGAGTTCCGCGAACTTGGCGCGCAGAACAACACGGTGGGCGTGTTGTTGGACAACATCAGTCTGATCGGCGGCGGCGGGGCCGACAGCATCCTTGGCGAGGCGGGCAATGACACGCTGCTGGGCGGCATCGGCAATGACACGCTGGACGGCGGCGCGGGCAATGACAGCCTGTCGGGCGAGGCAGGGGATGACCTGTTCCGCCTCTCCTCGGCCACGGGGTCGGAAACCATCGTTGGCGGCGAAACGGGCGAAGGAACCGGCGACACGCTGGATGCCTCGGGGCTCAGCACGGGCGTCACGCTGACGCTGTCCTCATCGGAAAGCGGCACGATCACCGCCAGCGGTCTGACGGTCAGCTTCACGGAAGTCGAGCGCACGATCCTGACCGCCGGGGCAGATACGGCCGTGGGGTCAAGCGGGGCCGATTACATCGACGGCAGCGGCGGCAATGACAGCCTGCGCGGTGGTCTGGGCAATGACACGCTGCTGGGCGGCGAGGGTAACGACACCCTCCGCGGCGGCGACGGGTCCGACAGCCTGCTGGGCGGGGCGGGCAATGACACGCTGGTGGGGGGCGGCACCGGCGACACCATCGACGGCGGCGACGGCAATGACCTGATCTATGGCGGCAGCGACTCTGCCCCCGCGACCTATACGCTTTGGGCCAATGACGGGTTCAACCGGCTGTTCCGGATCGAAATCACCGATGGGGTTGCATCGCGCACGCAGGTGGCCACCACGGCGCAGACCTTTGGCGACATCGCGATGGATGCCAACGGGCGCCTGTTCGGCATCTCGGGCGGGCAGCTTTACCGCATCGATACCACGACCGGACAGACAACCCTGATCGGCAACGTGGGCGGCAGTGCCAGCGGCATCGCCCTGTCGTTCAATCCTGACGGGCTGCTTTACACTTCGGCCGGGTCGGGGATCATCCGCTTCAACCCCGACGCCTTGGGCACGACGACCACCGTCTGGACCAACCCCGGCGGCGGCAATGCGGCGGGAGACTTCCTGACCGTCGGCGACAAGATGTTCGTCTCTTGGGTCACGCCCGGCGGCACGACGCAACTGCTGCGCCTGTCGCTGGATGCGGCAAGCAATGTTACCGGCTATGAAACCTTGGGCACCCTGCCCGCCGAATCCTACGGTCTGGCCCTTGGCCCGAATGGCGAGATCTATGCCGCCACCGGAACCAACCTCTTTCAGGTGACGATCCCGGCCACCCCGATTTCCGGCGGCGCGGGCGCGCTGACCCTGACCACGGTGACCAACGGCACCAATGCCAGCACCTATTGGGGGGCCACCTCCAACTACGAGGCGCGCTTGGGCGAAGGGGCCGACGGGGCTGACAGTCTGAGCGGCGGCGCAGGCGATGACACGATCTACGGCGATGTCGGGGCGGATACGCTGGCGGGCGGGATCGGCAATGACAGCCTGCTCGGCGGGTCCGGAAATGACATCCTCTATGGCGAAGACGGCAATGACACGCTGTGGGGCGATGACGGCAACGACCTTGTCACAGGCGGCGCTGGACGGGATTCACTGTCCGGAGATGCGGGCAACGACACCGTCCACGGCGAAGATGGCAATGATACGGTCTCCGGCGGCGCGGGCGCGGATGTGGTCATCGGCGGACAGGGGGACGATTCCGTCCTCGGCGGGGCCGACAATGACACGCTATCGGGCGAACTCGGCAATGACACGCTGGAAGGCGGGACCGGCGACGACCTGCTGACAGGGGCCGAAGGGTCTGACCAACTGTCCGGCGATGCGGGCAATGACCTGCTTTACGGTGGTGATGGCGATGACACCATCACGGACGGGACCGGACGCGACACCATCTTTGGTGGCGCAGGCAATGATCTGATCGACGATGCGGGCGGCTACGATTCCACCGCAGATGCCAACCTTGTCTATGGCGAGGGCGGGAACGACACGATCTGGGGCTCTGCCGCGGGCGACACGCTGGACGGCGGCGACAATGAAGACCAGATCGGCGGCGAAAGCGGCAATGACTCGATCCTTGGCGGGGCGGGCAATGACACGCTGCGCGGCGATGGCGGGGCCGACACGCTGGTGGGCGGGGCCGGAAACGACAGCCTTGACGGGGGCGCAGGCGACGACGACCTCGTGCTGGGTGCGGGGGATTCCGCCACGGGCGGCGATGGCGATGACGAATTCCGTTTTGACAGCCTCCTTGGTGGCACGGCCACCATCACGGTTCTAGGCGGGGAAGGCACCGAAGAGGCCGTCACCGACACCACCAACAATCCGGGCGGCCTGACCGGGGACGTGCTGGACCTGCGTGGTCTGACCGGCGTCACCATCAGCTACAACAGCGCCGATCCGACGTGGAACGGCAGCACTTCGGAATCCGGCACCGCGACCTATACCAACGCGGCGGGCCAGACCGTCAGCCTTCAGTTCAGCCAGATCGAACGCGTGCTCGCAGACCTTGACGGCAAGGTGGACGGCTCTGCCGCGGGCGAGTTCATGTCCGTGGGCTATACCGACGCGCAAGGGGATCGGATCACCACCGGAGCGGACAGCATCTTCGGCAATGGCGGGATCGACAACATCGCGGCGGGGGGCGGCGATGACACGGTTTCCGGCGGAGATGGCAACGACTTCATCGCGGGCGACACCGGCAATGACAGCCTGACCGGCGATCTGGGCAACGACTTTCTGTCCGGCGGGGCGGGCAATGACGTGCTCGACGGCGGCTTGGGCGCGGATTCGCTCTCTGGCGGCACCGGGGCGGACACGCTGTCGGGCGGGGACGGCGATGATGTGATCTACCTCGGCGGGTCCGACCGCGCCTTTGGCGGGACGGGGGACGATCTGTTCCTGATGGACGGGACAGAGGCGGATGTGACCGCGGTGATCGACGGCGGCAGCGACGCCACCGACGGCAACGCCGCAGGCACGGAAAACGGCAACGCGGGGGATGTCCTCGATCTCGGGCTGGAGACCGACAATCTGACCGTCACGCTGGGCAGCACGCCTGACAGCGGGACGGTGAACGGGCTGGATGGCGATGCCGCCACCGACCTGACCTTCGCCGAGATCGAGCGGATCGTGACGGGCGAAGGCGCTGACACCATCGACGGCAGCGCCGCCACCGCGCCGCTCTCTGCCGCCACCGGATCGGGCAATGACAGCCTGACGGGCGGCGCGGGGGCAGACAGCCTCGACGCCGGCGAGGGCAGTGACACGCTGGCAGGCGGCGCGGGCAACGATGTGCTTCTGGGCGGCGACGGCAGTGACACGCTGGGGGGCGGCGCGGGGGCGGACACGCTCGACGGCGGGACCGGTTTGGATGTAGTGGATTATTCCACCAACAGCACCGCCGTCCGCGTCGATCTGGCGGCATGGACGCTCTCGGGCGGCGGCGATGCAGCGGGGGACTCTCTGGTCGGGATCGACGGGGTCATCGGGTCGGCCTTTGATGATACGCTCTTGGGCTTTGACGCTGAAAGTACTTTGCCCGCAGACAGTTACACCAATCTGCTGCGCGGCGGGGCGGGCAATGACTACATCGACGGGGCGGGCGGCAGCGATGTGCTCTATGGCGATGCGGGCAATGACACCCTGCTGGGCGGGGCGGGCAATGACCTGCTGGACGGCGGCGCCGACACTGACCTTTTGTCGGGCGGCAGCGGCGACGACAGCCTGACCGGCGCGGCGGGGTCGGACACGCTGGCAGGCGGGCTTGGGGCGGACAGCCTCGACGGCGGGGCGGGCGATGACGACATCGCCTTCGGCGGTGCGGACACGGCCAGCGGCGGCGCGGGCGACGATGTCTTCACGCTGGACGGCGGCGACACCGCGACGGACGTCAACGCCAGCATCGACGGCGGGCTTGACGGCCTGTCCGGCAGCCCCGAAGGGGCAGAGAACGGAAACGCGGGCGACGTTCTGGACCTGAGCGGCAGCACCGCCGCGCTGTTTGTCACCCTGCTCGCCAATGGCGAAAGCGGCTCGGTTGGCGGACTGGACGCCGACGCCAGCGCCGACATCACCTTTGCCGAGATCGAACAGATCCTGACGGGTGGCGGGGCGGATACCGTCAGCGGCAGCGCGGCGACCAGCGGGGTCCGGCTCGACACCGGCGGCGGCAATGACAGCGTCATCGGCAGCGGCAGCGGCGACACCATCGCCGCAGGCAGCGGCGATGACACGGTCGATGCAGGCGCCGGCAATGACAGTGTCACCGGCGGGATCGGACAAGACTCGCTGGCCGGGGGCGACGGGTCGGACAGTTTGGCCGGGGATACCGGGGCCGACACGCTGCTGGGCGGCTTGGGCAATGACTCGCTCGATGGCGGGGCCGATGCGGACAGCCTGGGCGGTGGCGATGGCAATGACACGCTGCTGGGGGGCGATGGCAATGACACGCTCTCGGGTGGCACCGGCGATGACACGCTGACCGGGGGTGACGGCACGGATACGGTGGTCTTCACCGGGTCGGTGACCGAGTATTCCTTCGCCTTCGTCACGGGCGGCGGCCTGAGGGTCACCGACACGGTCGCGGGCCGGGACGGGGTCGATCTGGTCAGCGGGGCGGAGT
>JAIXPH010000063.1 GCA_027486345.1 Paracoccaceae bacterium | reverse complement strand
TGCGGGAAGGTAAGCTTCACTTCCCCGTCCGTGCCACGCTCGGCATAAGCCGCCGGGGCAAGCACGAAGGCTGCGGCCGCGCCCATGAGGGCGGTTTTGAATTTCATTGGACCTCTCCTAGTTGTTTGGGCTCTGTTGCCTCGGTTCCGCCCGGTTGGGCCAGGCTGGATTTGGTTATGGCGGGGAAAAGGTGGCAGGCGACCAGACGGCCCGGCTCCACCTCAACCAGATCGGGCTTTTCCACCCGGCAGCGGTCAAAGACCTTGGGGCAGCGGGTGCAGAAATTGCAGCCCTTGGGCGGATTGGCGGGGGACGGCACATCGCCTTGCAGGATGATCCGCTGCCGCGCCCCCTCGCGCGATGGATCAGGTTCGGGCACGGCGGACAGAAGCGCCTCGGCATAGGGGTGCAGGGGACGGTCATACAGCGCATCGCGCGGCGACAGTTCCGCGATCCGGCCCAGATACATCACCGCCACCCGGTCCGCGATATGGCGTACCATGGACAGGTCATGGCTGATGAACAGATACGTCAGGCCCAGATTGTCCTGCAAATCCTCCAAGAGGTTCACCACCTGCGCCTGGATCGACACATCCAGCGCGGCGATGGGCTCATCGCAGACGATAAACTTGGGGCTCAGCGCCAAGGCCCGCGCGATGCCAATGCGCTGGCGCTGACCACCCGAGAATTCATGCGGGTAACGGTTGGCGAAACGGCGGTTGAGGCCGACCTGATCCATCAACTCCAGCACGCGGGCCTGTTTGCGGTCGCGGTCCCAATCGGATTGTTCATCCAAGGGTTCGGAAATGATCGCCTGCACCGTCATGCGTGGGTTCAGGCTGGCCTGCGGGTCCTGAAACACCATCTGCATCATCGGCCGCTTGGCGCGCAGTGCGGCGGGCGACAGGGTGGCGATGTCATCCCCCCCGATCACCACAGAGCCGGCGGTGGGTTCATAAAGCCGCAAGAGCGCCCGCCCCACGGTGGATTTGCCACAGCCGGATTCACCGACCAGCCCCAGAGTCTCTCCCGCGCGGATATCGAAACTGACGCCATCGACGGCTTTGACGGCCCCTGTGCGGCGGCGCAGGATGCCGCTGTAGATGGGAAAGTGCATCTTCAGGTCGCGGACTTGAACCAACGGGGCGCTCATGCCGCATCCTCCGGTGTCCAGTGGCAGGCGACATCATGGCCCTGCCCCACGTCCAGACCATCCACCGCGCGGCGGACCGGGTTTTCCGTCTCGCACCGGGCATGGGCATGGGCGCAGCGCGCCCGGAAGGGGCAGGCCACCGGGGCGGCGTTCAGGATCGGCGGCTGGCCTTCGATGGCTTGCAGCCGCGCCGCGCGGGCGCCGTGCAGCGACGGAATGGTTTTCAGCAAGGCCCGCGTATAGGGATGGCGCGGATCGCTGAACAACTGCCGCACCGGGGCCTGTTCCACCACCTGCCCGCCATACATCACCATCACCCGGTCCGCGATGCCCGCGATCACGCCAAGGTCATGCGTGATCCAGACAATCGCCATCCCCAGCTTTTGCCGCAGGTCCTTGACCAGTTCGATGATCTGCGCCTGAATCGTCACGTCCAGCGCCGTGGTCGGTTCATCCGCGATCAGCACATCCGGGTCACAGGCCAGCGCGATGGCGATCATCACCCGCTGCCGCATCCCGCCGGAAAACTGATGCGGATAATCCTTCAACCGTTTTGCGGCATCGGGAATGCCCACCAGCGCCAACAATTCCGCCGCCCGTTCGCGTGCCTGCGCCTTGGTCAGGCCCATGTGGCGGATCAGGGGCTCCATGATCTGGCTGCCCACGGTGAACACCGGGTTCAGGCTGGTCATCGGGTCCTGAAACACGAAACCGATCTTGGCCCCGCGCACATCGCGCAACTCATTCGCGTCGATCTTCAGCAGGTCACGGCCATCCAGCAGCACCTGCCCCGCCCGCACTTCCGCCGGAGGCGAGGGCAGAAGCCCGATCAGCGACATCATCGTCACCGATTTGCCCGACCCGCTTTCGCCCACCACGCCCAGCAACTCGCCGGGTTTCAGGTGAAAGCTGACCGAGTTCACGGCGTGAACCTCGCCTCCGCGGGTGCGGAATACGGTCTTGAGACCCCGGACATCAAGAACGGGCGCCGCCCCATCGGGCATGAACAGACCTCCCCAGGTCTTTGATTTTCTTTTGTTTCCCCGGTCAGTCGGAATGGCGGCCGGAGTTTCGAAGGCCAGGATCTATGCCCCGGTCACACAACTGTTAGATATTTTTCCGCCTGTCGCAATTGTTATGTTGCACCTGACCTTACGTCATCGCGCGCAGGGTTGACCCCGGCCCCGCCCCGGTCAAACCTGCGCCAAGCCGCCACCGGAACAGGCACAGAATGACCCAAAGCCCCAGCGCCCCCGTCCTTTCGCCCCGCGAAATCCTTGAACATCTGGTCAAATTCCCGACCGTGAGCCATGACACCAACCTGCCCCTGGTCGATTGGGTGGAGGACTATCTGGGCCAGCATGGTATCGCCGCGCATCGCCATTGGAACGAGGATCGCACCAAAGCCGCGCTCTTTGCCCATGTCGGCCCGTGGGAATCAGGGGCGGTCGTCCTGTCGGGGCATACGGATGTGGTGCCGATCACCGGGCAGACCTGGACCTCGGACCCATGGACCGTCACGGAACGCGACGGGCGGCTCTATGGGCGCGGGACCTGTGACATGAAGGGCTTTGACGCGCTGGCGATCTGGGCGCTGGTCGCGGCGTCGAAACGCGCGCTGAAAACCCCGCTGCAAATCGCGCTCTCCTATGACGAGGAGGTGGGCTGCACCGGCGCCCCGCCGATGATCGCCGCGATGCAAGGCGTGCTGCCCAAGGGTGCGGCGGCGGTCATCGGGGAGCCGTCCCGCATGAAGACCATCACCGGCCACAAGGGCGGCACCGGGTATTTCGTGCATGTGAAGGGGTTTGAGGTCCATTCTTCGATCCTTCACAAAGGCGTATCGGCGATCCTTGAGGGCGCGCGCCTGATCGGTTGGATCAACGACCAGAACGCCGCCAACCGCGCCAAGACGCCCGGCCCCTTGGCCATGGCCTTTGATCCTCCGTGGACCACGCTGCATGTCGGCATGATCACCGGCGGCACCGCGCATAACATCACCGCCGCCGATTGCCGCTTTGCCGCCGAAATGCGCGTCGTGCCGGGTGAGGATATGGATACTTGGGCCGCCGCGTTTGAGGCTGAGGTGCGGCGTCTTGAGGCAGAGATGCAATCCATCCGCCCGGAGGCCGCGATCCATCTGGAACGCTTCTTCGGCGTGCCGCCCTTGGTGCCCGAAACGGCGGGCGCGGCAGAAACCCTCGTGCGTCGCCTGACGGGTGACAACGCCACCGGCGTGGTCAGCTACGGCACTGAGGCCGGGCAGTTCCAGGACGCGGGCTATTCGGCCGTGGTCTGCGGCCCCGGCGACATCGCGCAGGCGCATCAGGCGGACGAGTTCATCGAACTGTCGGAATTCCTGGCCGGAGAGCGGTTCATGGCCCGTCTGGTGGACCATCTGTGCCAGTGATGCCCTTTCCGATCTCAGATGCCACACCGGTCCGCCACCCCGGCCCGCCCCCTGCCGCTTGCGATGTCGTGATCCTTGGCGGTGGGGTGCTGGGCGTCATGACGGCGTTCTTTCTGGCGGAACGCGGCGTCAAGGTGGTGCTCTGCGAAAAGGGCCGCATCGCGGGCGAACAATCCAGCCGCAACTGGGGCTGGATTCGCCAGCAGGGCCGCCACCCCGCAGAACTGCCGATCATGATCGAGGCGAACCGCCTGTGGCAGACCTTCGCGCAAAGCATGCCGGGTCTGGGCTTCCGACAGGAAGGGGTGCTCTACCTCGCCCAGCGCGAGTCCGAGATGGCCGCGTTCGAAGACTGGATGAAGCACGCCCGCACCCATGGGCTGGACAGCCGCATCATCGGGGCCGAGGGCGTCAAGGCGCGGCTGTCCGGATCGCGGGCGGGTTGGGTCGGGGGGATGCTGACGCCATCGGATGCGCGGGCCGAACCGTGGGTCGCTGTGCCACTGCTGGCGCAGGCCGCCGCGCAACGAGGTGCCGTTCTGGTGGAACGCTGCGCCGTGCGGCGGCTCGACATCGCGGCGGGCCGGGTGGTGGGGGTGCTCACCGAACAGGGCCGCATCGCCTGCGATCAGGTGCTGGTCGCCGGGGGGGCGTGGTCGTCGCTGTTCTTGCGGGCGCATGGGATCAGCATCCCGCAACTGTCGGTCCTGTCCAGCGTCGCCGCGACGGCGCCGATGCCAGAGGTGTTTTCCGGCAATGCCTGCGACCATGACTTCGCCTTCCGCCGCCGTCAGGATGGCGGCTACAGTCTTGCCCCCGGCTATACCCATGATTTCTTCATCGGCCCCGATGCCTTTCGCCATCTGGGCATCTACCTGCCGACGCTGAAACAGGATTGGCGGGCCACGAAATTCCACGCCCTCGCCCCGCGCCACTTTCCCGATGGATGGCGCACCAAGCGCCAGTGGTCGGCGGATGAGGAGTCGCCCTTTGAACGCCAGCGCGTGCTGAACCCCGCCCCGAACCTCAAGGCGCTGTCCCGCGTGCAAGACGCCTTCGCGGCCGCCTTCCCTCAGGCGGGCAGACCCGCCCTGACCCATGCCTGGGGCGGTATGATCGACACCATGCCCGATGTGATCCCGGTGATCGACCAGTCCCCCCTTCCCGGCCTGACCATCGCTACGGGCCTGTCGGGCCATGGTTTCGGCATCGGCCCCGCCTTTGGCCGCATCCTCGCCGACCTGATGACGGGCAAACCGCCGGGCCATGACCTGCACCCCTTCCGTCTCTCGCGCTTTTCCGATGGATCGGTCATTGCACCCACCGGCGCTTTGTAGGACAGGACGTCTCCGGTTCTGACAAGGTGACCTCATGCCCCCCTCCTCACGGCCTGTCTTCTGCGGTGTCGACTTCGGCACATCGAACTCCACCCTCGGGCTCGCTGATGCCGATGGCGCGCGCTTGCTGCCGCTGGAGGGGACATCGGTCACCCTGCCCTCCGCCGTCTTCATCGAGGTGGACCACGCCCCGCCCCGCTTTGGCCGCGCCGCACTGGCGGCCTATCTGGAGGGTGAGGATGGCCGCCTGATGCGCGGGCTGAAATCCACGCTGGGATCGGGCCTGATCAACGAACGCACCGCCGTCGGGTCCCGTGCCGTCAGCTTCCGCGATGTGCTGTCGCGCTTCATCGGCCATATGCGGGCACGACTGGACGCCGCCCATCCTGGCCTGACCGCCACCACGCTGGGCCGCCCGGTGCATTTCGTCGATGACGATGCGGCGGCGGATCAGGCAGCGGAAGATGCCCTCGCCGCCATCGCCCGCGAACACGGCTTCACCGACATCGCCTTCCAATACGAACCCGTCGCCGCTGCCTTGGACTATGAACAAAGCCTGACCGAGGAACGTCTGGTGCTGATCTTCGACATCGGCGGCGGTACCTCTGACATTTCGGTCATCCGGCTTGGCCCCCTGCCCAGCCGCCGCCCGGACCGCAGCGGCGATATCCTCGCCAATGGCGGTATCCGTGTCGGCGGCACCGATTTTGACCGCCTGCTGTCGCTGGCCGAGGCGATGCCGCATCTGGGCTTTGGCTCCACCCTCAAAGGCGGTGCCTTGGCGATGCCGCGCCACCTGTTCCTTGATCTGGCGACATGGCACCGCATCAATGCGCTTTACACCGCCCGCACGGCGGCGGACCTCAAGGGCCTGCGCGCCGATGCCGACCGGCCCGAGTTGATCGACCGCCTGATCCGCCTTGTGACCGACCGCAACGGCCATGCCTTGGCGATCGAGGTGGAGCAGGCCAAGATCACCCTGTCTGACGCCGAAGCCGCGCGCCTGACCCTTGCGCCCCTGACCGGCGGCCCCAACCCCATGGCCACGCGTGAACGCTTTGAACAGGCGGTCGAGGCCCCCGTCGCCCGCATCCGCGCGCTGGTTGCGGCCACCTTGGCGCAGGCCGGGGTGAGGGCGGATGACATCGGCACCGTGTTCATGACCGGCGGCTCCTCCGGACTGCCCGTCCTGCGCGGCATGGTGGCCGAGGCGCTGCCCGGCATCCCCATCGCCACCGGGGACATGCTGGGGTCGGTCGGCACCGGCCTTGCCTTGGACGCGCGCCGCCGCTTCGGCTGACCTCTTGCGCGCCGCCCGCCTTTGGCTCAGGCTGCGCGCAAAGGAGACGTCCGATGCCCGTCAAGAACCGCTTTGCCGAACTCCTGCCCGAAATCACCGCATGGCGTCGTGATTTCCACGAACACCCGGAACTCCTGTTCGACGTCCACCGCACGGCGGCAAAGGTCGCCGACCTTCTGCGCGATTTCGGCTGCGATGAAGTGGTGGAGGGCATCGGCCGCACGGGCGTGGTCGGCGTGATCAAGGGCAAGACCGACACCTCGGGCCGCGTCATCGGGTTGCGCGCCGATATGGACGCGCTGCCGATCATCGAACAGACGGGCGTGCCCTATGCCAGCAAAACCCCCGGCAAGATGCACGCCTGCGGCCATGACGGCCATACCGCCATGCTGTTGGGGGCCGCGAAATACCTGTCCGAGACGCGCAATTTCGACGGCACCGCCATCGTGATCTTCCAACCCGCCGAAGAAGGCGGCGGCGGCGGACGCGAGATGGTGGCCGACGGCATGATGGACCGCTTCGGCATCCATGAGGTGTACGGCATGCACAACATGCCCGGCATCCCGGTGGGCCATTTCGCCATCCGCCCCGGTGCCCTGATGGCTGCCGCCGATCAGTTCGACATCACCGTGACCGGCAAGGGCGGCCATGCCGCCAAACCGCATGATTGCGTGGATACCACCGTGGTCGCGGCCCATATCATCGTGGCGCTGCAAACCATCGCCAGCCGCAATGTGGACCCGCTGAAACAGGTCGTCGTTTCGGTCTGCACGGTCCAGACCGACTCCACGGCGCATAACGTCATCCCGCAAGTGGTCAAGATGAAGGGCACCTGCCGGACGATGGACCACACGGTGCAGGATTACGTCGAACGCCGCATTTCGGAGATCGTGGCCGGGACCGCCATGGCCTTGGGGGCAACGGCGACCGTCAACTACCAGCGCGGCTACCCTGTCACCGTCAACGCGCCCGAAAACACCGATTACGCGGTTGAGGTCGCCCGCGCCGTCTCGGGCCAAGTCGATCCCGACACCCCGCCCCTGATGGGGGCCGAGGATTTCAGCTTCATGCTGAACGAACGCCCCGGCGCCTATATCTTCGTGGGCAACGGCGACACGGCGATGGTGCATCACCCGGCCTATAACTTCGACGACAACGTCATCCCCTTCGGCGCAAGCTGGTACGCGGGGATGGTCGAAACCCGGATGCCTGCCGCATGATCGCGGGTGTCCTCATCGCGCTGATCGCGGCGCTGCATGTGTATATTCTGGTGCTGGAGATGTTCCTTTGGACCACCCCCCGCGCCCGCCGCGCCTTTGGCACAACGGCGGAGTTCGCGCAGGCGACCAAGGTACTGGCCGCGAACCAGGGCCTCTACAACGGTTTTCTGGCCGCTGGCCTGATCTGGGCGCTGATCGCCGGACCCCAAGGGGCGGGCATGGCCCCCGCCACCTTTTTCCTCTGCTGCATCGCCATCGCGGGCGTTTACGGTGCCGCCACCGCCTCGCGCCGCATCCTGTTCATCCAGACGGTCCCGGCCCTCATAGCGCTTGCAGCGCTCTTCCTGACCTGACCCCTTCCCCGTTGCTCAAATATCCCACGGGGGTGTGGGGGTGTGAAACCCCCACCTCCGCCGCCAAGCCCAAAGCGACCGCGTTCAGTGAAACTTGTTCCTGATCCGCCGCACCATCCCCCAGACCCCCAGAAGCACAACCGGCGTTAGCAGCGCCATCAGCACGCCGTGTGAGATATGCAGCGCATGGGCCGCAGGCTCCAGCGCATAGGCCCCAAGGTTCACCGCGTAATAGCTGATCGCCACGGTGGACAGACCTTCGACCGTTTGCTGCAAGCGCAGTTGCAGGTCGGCGCGTTTGTCCATGCTTTCCAAAAGCTTCTGGTTCTGGGCGCTGCGTTCCACATCCACGCGCGTCCGCAGAAGTTCCGCTGCGCGCTGCGCCCGTTCCGCCATGGACCGCAAGCGCCCTTCGGCGGATTTCACTGTGCGCATCGCGGGGTCATAGCGGCGCATCATGAACTCGCCGAAGCTCTGCCGGCCGTTCACCCGCTCTTCGCGCAAGACCTCGATCCGCTGGTTGACGATGGCCTCATAGGCTGCCGTCGCGCCAAAGCGGAAGGAATACTTCACCGCCAGACTCTCCAACTCCGCCGACACCGACAGAAGTTCATGCAGCAAGACCTCGGCGCTGCGCGAGGCACCGTCCAGCGTGGCCACCAGTTCGGACAGCTTGGGGTCGATCTCGTTCAACCGCCCGGTCAAGGCGCGGGCCCGCATCAGGCCCAGCATGGACATGGCGCGATAGGTCTCGATCTCGCACAGGCGCTGCACGATCCGGCCCACGCGCCGCGCGCCGGTGCCGGGGCGAACAAAGACGGCAAAGCGCATCTGCCCTGCGGCATCAATCCGGAAGTCGCCTGCGATGATCGCCGCGCCATCCACGACCCGCGCCACGGCAAGGCTTTCCGGCACGAACCAGTCTTCCAGCCGGTCGATCAGCCCGGCCTCATCCTCGGGCAGTTCATCCACCCGGATCATCACCGAGCACAGCCGCTTGCCCGGCGCTTCGGCCATCCAATCCTCGGGGAAGACCTCCGCCTCGGAGGGATCAAAGGGGCGGGCAGAGATGCCGGGGGTAAAGGCGGAATAGGTCACGAATTCGGTGTGGGATTCCCATTTCAGCTCGGCCCGGCCCATCGGCCCGGAGTAATGGGTGGCATCGGGCTGCGGATGGGCACTGCCGTAGCGGTCCAGAAGCGCCAGAAGATGCGCGCGGTCCCGCCCCCGGTCACGGTTCACCGCCTCGGCCGGTTCCTTGATGGCGACATAGACGGCAGAGCAGGGCACAGGCAATTGCGGAAAGGGCCGCGCGTGCAACTCGTTCACCAGCGCATAGCGCAACGGATGGTCGGAAATCGTCGGCATGTCGCCCCCCGAGTGGTCTTTGGTGCCAGTTAGGGCGAAGCGGTGAAAGGGGGAAGAAAATCGACAGGATACAAGGGTATGCCGCTTCAGTGTTGCAAAAAGGCCGGAGTGAGGGGCCGCAGGACGAGCGGCGGAAACAAAAAAGGCCCCGAGGTTTCCCTCGGGGCCCTGTCGCAATCCCTGCGGGATCACTCGATCATCGGCAGCAGCGCATCGATGGACTTTTTCGCATCGCCGTAGAACATCCGGGTGTTCTCCTTGAAGAACAGCGGGTTCTCGATGCCCGAATAGCCGGTGCCCTGACCGCGCTTGGATACGAACACCTGTTTCGCCTTCCAGCATTCCAAGACCGGCATCCCCGCGATGGGGCTGTTGGGGTCTTCCTGTGCGGCAGGGTTCACGATGTCGTTCGAGCCGATCACGATGGCCACGTCGGTGTCGGGGAAGTCCTCGTTGATCTCGTCCATTTCCAGAACGATGTCGTAAGGCACCTTCGCCTCGGCCAGCAGAACGTTCATATGGCCTGGCAGACGGCCCGCCACCGGGTGGATGGCGAAACGCACGGTCTTGCCCTTGGCGCGCAGTTTGCGGGTCAGTTCCGACACGCTCTGCTGCGCTTGGGCGACGGCCATCCCGTAGCCGGGAATGATGATGACCGAATCCGCATCGTTCAGCGCAGCGGCCACACCTTCGGCATCGATGGCGATCTGCTCACCCGTGACTTCCATCGCGGGGCCGGTGGTGCCACCGAAACCGCCAAGGATGACCGACACAAAGGAACGGTTCATCGCCTTGCACATGATGTAGGACAGGATCGCGCCCGAAGAGCCCACCAGCGCCCCCACCACGATCAAGAGGTCATTGGACAGCGAGAAACCAATCGCCGCTGCCGCCCAGCCGGAATAGCTGTTCAGCATCGACACCACGACCGGCATATCCGCGCCGCCGATGCCCATGATCAGGTGATAGCCGATGAAGAGGGCGGCCAACGTCATCACCAGCAGCGCCAGAGTGGAGCCCGTTTGCAGATACACAAACAGCAACACCAAGGAGATGATCGCCGCCCCGGCGTTCAAGGCGTGCCCGCCCGGCAGTTTCTTGGCCTTGCCATCCACCTTGCCTGCCAGCTTGCCAAAGGCGATGACCGAGCCGGTGAAAGTGACCGCCCCGATGAACACGCCAAGGAAGGTCTCGACCCGCAGGATCGAGATCAGCGCACTCGCCATCGGGTCATGCAGCTTGTGCACCAGCGTGGCGGCAAAGCCTGTCGCGGCCTCTTGCGCCGCAGCGTCCATGCCTTGCACAACCGCCAGTTCGATATGGGTGTTGTAGCCGATGAAGACCGCCGCCAGACCGACGAGGCTGTGCATGGCCGCCACAAGCTGCGGCATCTCGGTCATCTGGACCTTTTGCGCCACATACCAGCCGATCACGCCGCCCACGACGATCATGACCAAGGAAATCAGCCAGTTACCCGCACCGGGCCCGTACAGCGTGGCGGCAACCGCCAGCGCCATGCCGACGATGCCGTACCAGACCGCGCGCTTGGCGCTTTCCTGACCCGACAGACCGCCCAGCGATTGGATGAAAAGAACAGCCGCAACGACATAGGCGGCGGTGGTGAATCCGAATTCCATTCCGCGCTTCCCCTTACGACTTCTGGAACATGGCGAGCATGCGCCGGGTGACCATGAAGCCACCGAAGATGTTGATTCCGGCCATGAACACCGAGGCCGCCGCAAGAATGACGACCAGCCAGTTGCCCGAGCCGATCTGCATCAGGGCCCCAAGGATGATAATGGACGAGATCGCGTTCGTGACCGCCATCAATGGCGTGTGCAAGGAATGCGAGACGTTCCAGATCACCTGCACGCCGACATAGACCGACAGCACGAAGACGATGAAGTGGCTCATGAAACTGGCAGGCGCATAAAGCCCGGCCAGCAGGATCAGGCCACCGCCGACCAAGAGCATCGCAATCTGGTTGCGGGTCTGGGCCTTGAAGGCGGCGGTTTCCTTGGCCCGCTTTTCCTCGGGCGTCAGTTCCTTGACCTTTTCCTTGGGCTTGGCCGCAGCAATCGCCGCGATTTTCGGCGGTGGCGGCGGATAGGTCACAGCCCCCGCATGCGCAACAGTCGCGCCCCGGATCACGTCATCTTCCATGTTGTGGTTGATGACGCCATCTTTCTTGGGCGTGAGGTCCGTTAGCATGTGGCGGATGTTGGTGGAGTAAAGCGTGCTGGCCTGCGCCGCCATCCGGCTGGGGAAGTCGGTGTAGCCCACGATGGTCACGCCGTTTTCGGTGACGATCTTCTGGTCCGCAACCGTCAGGTCGCAGTTGCCGCCACGCTCCGCCGCCAGATCGACGATGACCGAGCCCGGCTTCATCATCTTGACCATATCCTCGGTCCACAGCTTCGGCGCGGGCCGACCGGGGATCAGGGCGGTGGTGATGACAATGTCCATCTCGGGCGCAAGTTCGCGGAACTTGGCCAGTTGCTTGGCCGCGAAAGCCGGACTGGACGGGGCTGCATAGCCGCCAGTCGCCGCGCCATCGGGCAGTTCGGAGGCGTCGAATTCCAGATAGACGAAATTCGCGCCCATCGATTCGATCTGTTCGGCCACTTCGGGGCGCACGTCAAAGGCATTGACGATGGCCCCCAAGGAGACGGAGGTCCCGATGGCCGCCAGACCGGCCACACCCGCGCCGACGATCAGCACTTTGGCCGGGGGCACCTTGCCCGCTGCCGTGACCTGACCGGTGAAGAAGCGGCCAAAGTTGTTCCCGGCCTCGATCACCGCGCGATAGCCTGCGATGTTCGCCATCGACGACAGCGCGTCCATCTTCTGCGCGCGGGAAATGCGCGGCACCATGTCCATCGCCACGACCGTGGCCCCGGCGTCGGCCACCTGCTTCAGCAGGTCCGCATTTTGCGCGGGCCAGAAGAACGAGATCAGCGTCTGACCAGAGCGCAGCAGCGCGGCCTCGGCCGCCTCAGGCCCCCGCACCTTGACCACCACATCGGCGGCGTCAAACACGGCCTTGGCGTCCGGCAGAACCGTCACACCCGCTGCGGCATAGGCGGCATCGGAAAAGCCCGCCTTGGCCCCCGCACCGCTTTCGATCACGCAGGTATGGCCCAGCTTGACCAATTGGGTCGCAGAATCCGGTGTCATCGCCACCCGGTTCTCGCCTTCGAATACTTCCCTCGGTGCCCCGATCTTCACGCTGTCTCCCCCGAAATTGGTGGTGCACTGTCGCTGCCTTGCGGCATTGAGATATCGCCAAGGGCACTTAGCACCGCGAAATAAAATTTCAAAGACCCTTTGCCCTTCTTTCCGCCTGTTGCGAATTTGATCAAACGAAGCGAGGGCGCATGCTCGGCCCCCGCTGCGCGGTTGCAACCGCCCCGGCGCTGCGGCAAGGTCCGCCGCAACAGGGGGAGACTGCCACCATGACCACCGATTTCACCGCCACCCGCGATGCCTTTGTCCTGCCCGAAGGGGTGATCTATCTGGACGGCAACTCTCTGGGGCCGTTGCCGAAAGCGGCGGCGGCCCGCGTGGCGCAAACGGTCACGGCGGAATGGGGCCAGATGCTGATCACCGGCTGGAACAAGGCCGGATGGATGGACCAGCCCGCCCGCGTGGGCGACCGCATCGCGCGTCTGATCGGCGCGGAACCGGGCACGGTGGTCTTGGGTGATACCCTGTCGATAAAGGTCTATCAGGCCCTCGCCTCGGCGCTGGAGATGAATCCGGGGCGCAAGGTGATCCTGTCCGATTCCGGGAACTTCCCGTCGGACCTTTATATGGCCGAAGGGCTGTGCCGCACGCTTGGCCCCGATTACAGCCTGCGCGTGGTGGAGCCGGAAGCCGTGCTGGACGCCATCGACGACACCGTCGCCGTCACGATGATCACCGAGGTGGATTACCGCACCGGCCGCCGCCACGACATGACGGCGATCACCGCGCGGGCACATGAACAGGGCGCGTTGACGATCTGGGATCTGGCCCATTCGGCGGGGGCCTTGCCGGTGGAACTGGCCAAGGTCGGCGCGGATTTCGCGGTGGGCTGCACCTACAAATACCTCAACTCCGGCCCCGGCGGCCCGGCCTTCATCTATGTGGCCCCGCGCCATGCCGAAACCGCCCGCCCCGCCCTGTCGGGCTGGCTGGGCCACGAATCCCCCTTCGCCTTTGATCTGGCCTATCGCCCCGGTCGCGGGATTGAGCGGATGCGCGTCGGCACCCCGCCCGTGCTGCAACTGGCAGCACTTGAGGCGGCTTTGGACGTCTGGGACCAGGTAGATCTGGCCGATCTGCGCGCGGCCTCGCTGTCCCTGACCGACCAGTTCATCGCCGGAGTCGAGGCGGCTTGCCCCGAGCTGACCCTTGCCACCCCGCGCGACCATGACCGGCGCGGCAGTCAGGTCAGTTTCCGCCACCCGCAGGGCTATGCCATCATGCAGGCGATGATCGCGCGCGGCGTGATCGGCGATTTCCGCGCCCCCGACATCCTGCGCTTTGGCTTCACCCCGCTCTTCATCGGCGCGGAGGACGTCGCAAATGCCGTCGAAATCCTTGCCGAGGTGATGGCCAAGCGGCTGTGGGACCGTCCAGAGTATCATGCCCGCGCAAAAGTGACCTGATCGGCAACAATCGGGGCCATTTTGGCCCATTGTTTCCGATCTCTGGACTTTCCATGGCGTTCGGGTGCAGGTTACATCGAATGTATAGAGCTTTGGCCCCGAGAGTCTGCGGGTCCGCCAGACGCATGAGGATTTCGATACCGATGATTGCAGCGCGCTTCCTGTCCAAGACCGGTCTTGCCTTTGTCGTGATGGCCGCCCTGTCGGCCTGCGTGCCGGATCAGGCGATGATCGACGCAGGCTTGGCCAAACCGCCAGAACCCAAACCCGTCGCCGGGGCCTATATCTCGACCATGGATTCGGGGTTCGCGCTTCCCGCCCTGCCCGAAGAGGAAATCCCCGCCCAATTCCGCCGGCAGGAGGTCTATTTCCCGACGGCCGAGGTGCCGGGGACCATCATCATCAACCCCGCCGAAAAGACCCTGCATTATGTGACCGGCCCGAATGCGGCGATCCGCTATGGCATCGCGGTCGGGCGGGCGGGCTTTGAATGGTCCGGCGTGGCGCAGGTGACGGAAAAGAAACCCTGGCCGACCTGGACCCCGCCGCCGGAAATGATCGCGCGCGACCCGAAGCTGGCGAAATGGGAAAAGGGCCAGCCGGGTGGCCTGACCAATCCCTTGGGGGCACGGGCGATTTACCTGACGACCAATGGCGTGGATTACGGCTATCGCATCCATGGCACGCCAGAATGGAAATCCATCGGGCGCAATGCCAGCTCCGGCTGCATCCGCATGATCAATCAGGACGTGATCGACCTCTATAACCGCGTCCAAGGCGGGGAGAAGGTTGTGGTGTTGAACGCGGATGGCAGCTATCCCACCCGCCTCGTGCTGCCCCCGCCCGCGCCGAAGCCGAAAAAGGCCGCACCTGCCCCGGTGGTGGTGCCCGCCGCGATGCCCGCCTTCACGCCCGCGCTGTCGGGCGTTCCGACCGCCCTGCAAGCGCCGGCGGTTGCGCCTGCACCGACGGCCCCTGCCGCTGCGACACCGGCGACGGGCACAACGACCACGCCCTGACTGGTGACGGCAAGACGCGAAACGGGCGGCGAAGGAGGCTTCGCCGCCCGTTTGCTTTGGTCTGGATCGGTCCGTCTGCCGTCAGGCGCTTTTGGCCACGCGCAGTCCGCGCCGCGCCGCCGCGAACTCTGCCGCCGCCGCGCCGAAGGCGGTGAACAGCGGACGCGAGACAGGATCGCCCGCCGCATTCCATTCCGGGTGCCATTGCACCGACAGGGTAAAGCCTGGCGCATCCTTGACATAGATCGCCTCTGGCGTGCCGTCGGGGGCCCAGCCTTCGATCACGATGCGCGGGCCGGGGCGGGCGATCCCCTGACCATGCAGGGTGTTGGTCATCACCTCTTCCGCGCCCATCAGGCGATGGAAGACCCCGCCCTTTTCGAACCTAACGGTATGACGCAGCGCGAATTTCTCTTCGATCGTGCCATCGGGTGGCATGCGGTGATTCATCCGTCCCGGCAGATCGCGGATTTCCGGATAGAGCGTGCCGCCCATCGCCACGTTCACCTCCTGGAACCCCCGGCAGATGCCAAGGAAGGGTTGCCCCCGGTCCACACAGGCGCGGATCAGCGGCAGGGTAATGGCATCGCGGCAGCGGTCAAAGCAGCCGTGGGCGGGTGTCTCTTCCTCGCCATATTCACTGGGGTGGACGTTCGGACGGCCCCCGGTCAGCAGGAACCCGTCACACAGGTCCAGCAATTCGGCCACCCGCACAAAGCGGGGATCGGAGGGGATGATCAGCGGCAGGCATCCCGCGACCTCGGCTACGGCTTCGGAATTCATCGTTCCGCCCGCATGGACGGCATAACTTTCGTTCAGCAAGGCGGAGTTGCCGATGATGCCGATGACCGGACGATGCTGGGTTGGGCAGGACATGGAACCCACAAGCTAAGGAATGTCACGCTCATGATAGGCATCGCGCGGGCAGAGGCAACGGGCCGGATGGCACAGGCAGGGTGCGAAATCGCGATCCATGCCGGTTTTTCGCGCAGATGCGCGCAATCTGTCCGGATTTGCCGCAGAACCCGGCCTCACGCGGCAGTGACTTGCCTTCCAGCAGGGGGAAGCCTGCATCCCTGTCCCATCGCATGAACGGAGACTCCGATGCTTGCCAAACGCCTTGCCCCCGCCCTGTTCCTTCCGGCCATGTTCGCGCTGGCCCTGGCCGCCCTGCCCGCCGGGTCCGAGACGATGGACCATTCCGGCCATGACATGTCCGGCATGGAAAGCCCCGCCACCATGGCCTTCATGGATGCCAACATGAAGATGCATGCCGCGATGGAGATCGACTACACGGGCGACGCCGACATCGACTTCGTGCGCGGAATGATCGCCCACCATCAGGGCGCCATCGACATGGCCCGCGTCGTGCTGGAGCACGGCGACGACCCGGAGGTGAAGAAACTGGCAGAAGGCATCATCGCCGCGCAGGAAGGTGAGATCGCATGGATGCAGGACTGGCTGGCCAAGCACGGCGGCTGAGCGCGGCCCCCTCACCCTGACCCTCTCCCCCGAGGGGAGAGGGAAGCGCGCCCTCTCCTGACAAGGCCACGTCACCTGTGCGGATGCGTTGGTCCGGATGCGCGGGGAGAACGGGTCAGTCCCGTTCCGCCTGCGCCACCACGCCTGCGGCGGCGACGATGCCGCCGGGGTCATGCGGGATATCGAGGGCGACCAAACCCGCCTCCATCACCGCCAGCGCGCCCAGCGTCATATGGGCGTTCACATGGCCCATATGCGCCACGCGCAGGAAGCCGTGATAGGCCGGGTCATCCGCCGCCGCCATGCCAAGGCCAATGCCCAAGGTCACCCCGGCGCGATGTTCGGTCCAGTCGCGCAAGCGGGTGGCATGGGGAGCGCCAAAGCGCGCCGCCGTGACGGACCGGCCGCGATGGACGGGGTCGGCCACGTTCAGGCCAATCTGCGGATTTCCCTGCGACCACACGTCAAAGGCCGCCCAGACCGCGCGCGCCAGCACATCATGCCGCCGCCAGACCTGCGGCAGCCCTTCCTCGTGCAGCAGCATCGTCAGGCTTTCGCGCAGGCCGAACAGGTGATGCGTGGGCGCAGTGCCGTTCCAGTAATGCCAGAACTCGGACGCATCGGCGCGCGGCGTCCAGTCCCAATAGGGCGTGTTCAGGTCATTGCCCCGGCAGGCGGCCCGGGCCTTTTCGGAAAACCAGACAAAGCCGATGCCTGGCGGCACCATCAACCCCTTCTGGCTCGCCGCGACCATGACATCGACGCCCCAGTCGTCCATCCGGAATTCGTCGCAACCCAGCGAAGCGATGCAATCCACCGCCAAGAGCGCCGGATGGCCGACCGCATCCAGACAGGCCCGCAGCGCCGCGACATCGGTCCGCACCGATGAGGCGGTATCGACATGCGTGGTCAGCACCGCCTTGATGCTGTGCGTGACGTCGGCCCGCAGCGCCTGTTCCACGCGGTCCAGATCGACCGGAGAGGATTTGCCGAAATCCAGCACGTCCACCGTCACGCCCCGCGCGCGCACGCTGTCGGCCCACGACAGGCCGAAGCGGCCGGTGGCCAGCACCAAGGCCCGGTCCCCGCGCGAGAACAGGTTGGCATTCGCCGCTTCCCACACGCCATGGCCGTTGGCGATATACATGGCGACATTCTGCGTGGTGCCCGCCACCGCGCGCAGATCAGGCCACAGGCTTTCGACCATCTCGACCAAGGGGCCGTCATAGATGTTCGGTGCCCCCTGATGCATCGCGCGCAGCACCCGGTCCGGCATGGTGGAGGGGCCGGGGATGGCCAGATAGGGACGACCGTTGGCAAGGCTCATGGCTGGCTCCGCAGGGATTGGGGGTCAAGTCGTAGGTCCGGCGCGGGGCAAGGTCAACGCCTGCCGCCGCCGTCGCCCCCCTTTCCCGTCGCCCCCCTTTCCCTTCGCCCAAGGCCACGCCATATCTGGGCCATAGAGGAGGCGCAGATGATGGGCGAGACAGCGGCGGATCGGGTGGTGTGGTCGGTGACAGGGGCGGAGGCCCTGCCCTTTCTGCAGGGTCTGGTCTCAAATGACGTGTTGCGTCTTGCCAAGGCTCCGGGGCTGGTCTGGGCCGCGCTCTTGACGCCGCAGGGCAAGTATCTGGCGGATTTCCTGATCGGACGATTGGCGGATGGCGGCCTTGTCATCGATATCAAGGACAGTCTCGCCGCCGCGACCTTGCGACGGCTGGGGATGTATCGCCTGCGGGCGGATGTGCAGATCACGCCGTCACCGCTGACGGCGCAGCGCGGCTTGGGCGCGGCACCCGAAGGGGCCCTGCCCGACCCGCGCCATCCCGCGCTTGGCTGGCGGCTCTATTCCCCCGACGCGGGGGCCGCCCCAGCCATCGACTGGGACGCGATCCGCGTGGCCCATGTCATTCCGGAAAGCGGCGTGGATCTGACCGAGGAGACCTACCTGCTGGAAGCCGGGTTCGAACGGCTGCATGGCGTCGATTTCCGCAAGGGCTGTTACGTGGGCCAAGAGGTGACGGCCCGGATGAAGCACAAGACGGAGCTTCGCAAAGGTCTGGTGCGGGTCCGGGTCGAAGGCGCGGCCCCGGTGGGGACGGACATCGTGACATCAGAGGGAAAGCCCGCCGGCACGCTTTACACACAAAGCGGCGGACACGGGATCGCCCATCTGCGGCTGGACCGGGCAGAGGGAGATTTGCGCGCGGGAGATGCGGTGCTGCGGTGGGAGGCGGAGGGGGTGTGACCCAACGCTTGGCCACGGGCGGAACAGGAAAGGCATTGCCTTTCCCCGCCCGCTACGACCAAGTCGCCGCTCTCGAGTTCCGACAAACCGACAGAGGCCAGCGCCCGCCATGGGCGGGGCGGGCGCTGGCCGGGGGCCTTTGAGGCCCCCGGCCGGGATGCGGAAAGGCCATCGCATGGCTTCGCCGATAGCCTCAGCCACGTCAGGCGGCGGTCAAACTTACGCGCGTTCCGAATATTCCATCAATTCGGTATGCACGATGATCTCTTCGTCCGGGCCGATGAAGGGCGGGATCATGATCCGCACGCCATTGTCCAGAATCGCGGGCTTGAAGCTGTTCGCCGCCGTCTGGCCCTTCACCACCGGCTCGGTCTCGACGATCCGGCAGCGCACCTTTTGCGGCAGGGTGACGGCCAAGGCTTCCTCGCCGTAATAGCGCACCGTCGCGGTCATCCCGTCTTGCAGGAAAGGACGGCGGTCGCCCAGCAATTCGGCATCCAGTTCGATCTGTTCATAGGTTTCGGCATCCATGAACACCAGACGGCCGTCAGTCTCATACAGGAACTGCTGGTCCTTGTTTTCCAGCCGCACCTCTTCGACCTTGTCTTCCGACCGGAAGCGCTCGTTCAGCTTGCGCCCGTCGCGCAGGTTCTTCAATTCGACCTGCGCGAAGGCGCCGCCCTTGCCGGGCTTGACATGGTTGGCCTTGACCGCCGCCCAAAGGCCGCCGTCATGTTCGATCACCATGCCGGGCTTGATCTCGTTTCCGTTGATCTTGGCCATGTCGGACTCTTTCAAAAGGGTTGATTTATTGGGCAAAGCCCCTATATGTCGTCAGTCCGTGCGGCACAAGGTGACAAAATACGGTAGGGGACGCAGCGAGCTATGCACTCAACGCATAGCGTCCATGTCAAACCCGCAATACCGAATCGTCTTTAAATCGCCATATTCGCCGAACGCCAAAAAAGACAAGACCCGTTGAAAAGGACCGACGAGATGGCCGATTTCGTTGACAGCACCGCATTCAATTATGAACAGGGACAGCGCGCGCGCAAGCTGTTCGCTGCCGTCGTGCTGGCCGCGCTGGATGACGCCATTGCCGACGACAAGAAATATGGCAACGGCCCCGAACAGATTGCCCGCTGGGCACGCTCGCGCGATGGGCGCGAAGTGCTGTCCTGTGCCGGGATCGACCCGAACGAACGGGTTGTGAAAGGCTTGATGGATTTCGTCGCCAAGGGCATCCGCACCTCGGTTGCGCTGTCGCGCGAAGAATCCGAACGCCGTCACGCGCTGGAATCCGATCAGGCCGAAGCCGCCTGATCACGGGGAGCATACCCCCGGAACGACAAACGCGCCCCACGGGGCGCGTTTTGCGTTGCTTAGCCCCCAATCGGCGATGGGCCTCAGTCGAAATCCCGCAGCGCCATGGCCCGGGCGATTTCGGCGCGCACCAGCTTGCGGACGTTGCGGGTGATCCTTTCGCCCAAGTCCCCCTGCAATTCCTCGCGCAGGATGTCGCGCACCAGTTCACGCAGCAGGTTTTCCTCGTCGATCAAATCCTCATCCGTGGGGGCAGATGAAGACGGAGCCGGGCCATCCTCGGCCAGTTGGCGCAGCACCTCCGCCTCCGCGGCATCGGCCCAGACCGCGTCAAAATCGGCCTCTTCGATCTCGGGCGCAGTGACGGCTTCGGGCATCGCTGCCGCGTCGAAGTCGTCTTCAGGCTGCGCGGCATCCTCGGGCAAGGCGTCTTGCCAGTCGAGGGAGGGAAGATCGGCCGGCGCTTCGGCCATCGCATCCGCCTCCCACGGCGTCTCTTCAACGGCCGGCATGGGCCCGGACGGCGCGGCGGCATCGCTGCGGGTCAGGCTTACGACATCCGCCGTGGTGCGCCAGCCCATGTCATCGTCCGGCATCGCGTCATCTTCCACGTTGACGAAGGCCGCCACCTCACCCTCATCCCAGCCATCCGGACCGGACTCCGCCGCCGCTGGCGTCTGGGGCGGCTCATCAGCCACGACGCGCAAGGCCGGGGTCAGGATCAGCTTGGACCCGACCGCCTCAGACACCGCAGGCGAGGCAGAGAATTGCGCGGGGGGAACCACCGGAGGGTCCGTCACCGGGCGCGACGTCGCCGCCGCCGGGCGCAGGTCTTCCGACACAAGGCGGCGGATCGAGGAGAGCACATCTTCGATTTCAACGGAACTCATCGGTTCTGACATCGCGGCGGGGACTCTTTCCAAAGCGGCGGGGCATTTCGGCCTTTGCACCATGCTAGCCTTACATCCACCGCGAAACAAGCAAGGCTGTCAGAAACACAAAGGCCGCAGTCACCGGGCGGGCGACATGCGGCCGATGGTCAGACATATCGCGTCAGTTGCTGCCGCCCACCTTGCCAAGGATGCGGTCCATCGCCTTGCCCTGCGGGCTGGTCACCGGCGCGCGCTTCACGGCATTGTAATAGACCGACGGGTCATAGGTCGGCACACCCAGTTTCAGGTGTTCGACCGACAGCAGACCCATGGTGGACAGCAGGTTATAGACCCCGACATACCGCTGGGCCACGGCAGTGGCGCGGGTGGCGCGGGCATCCAGCAGGTTCTGTTCGGCATCCAGCACATCCAGCGTCGTGCGCGCACCAAGGGTGGCTTCTTCACGCACGCCCTCAAACGCCGTTTCCGCCGCCTGGATCTGCAAGTCCCCGGCACTGATCGAAGCATTGGCAACCTCGACGTTCGACCAAGCGTTGCCGACGTTCTCGCTGACCGTGATGGCCGATTGCGCCAGCCCGGCCCGCGCCGCATCACGCCGCGCCACGGCCTGCCGATAGGCCGAAGACAAGGCCCCCCCGGCATAGAGGGTCTGGCGGAAGCTCAGCCCCAGCGTGGCGGAGTCGATACGTTCCTCATCCCCATCCGGCGTGGTGTTCAGCGCGGCGGACCCGGCAATCTTGGGCCGGTAATTCGCCTGCGCGGCGGCGACACCCAGATCGGCCACGGTCACTTCGCGCTTGCGCTGAGCCAGTTCCGGATGGCTGCGCAGGGCAATGGCCTGTGCCGCCTCCAAGGATTTCGCGGTGGCTGGCAGCGGGGGCAAAGCCGCGAGGTTGCCCGGATAGGCCCCGGTCACCGCCTTGTAGCGTTCGCGCGCCACGTTCAGTTCACCTGTCGCGGCGGCAAGTCCGGATTGCGCGGCGGCAAAGCTGGCCTCGGCAATCGCCACATCGGTGCGGGTGACTTCGCCCACGTCAAACCGGTCCTTGGCGGCCTGCAGTTCCTGAGAAATCACGCGCACGTTGTTGTTGCGCAGGGCGACGATCTCTTGTTTCAGGCGCACGTTCACATAGGCATCGACGGCGGCCAGCAAGACCTGCTGTTCAAGGCCCTTCAAGGCCTCTCGCGTGGCCAGCACGGTTTCCTTGGCAATCTCGATGCCCAGTTTGCTGCGGCCGAAATCATAGATCGTCATCTGGGCGGCAAGCTGGAAGGTGGTGCTGATGGTGTCGGTCTGCGCCCGTCCGCTGAACGTTCCCGCCGTCAGCAGGGGCGACTCGGTGGAGGTGAATTGACGCTGGGCCACGAATTCCACCACCGGGCGCAGCGCGGCGACGGCCTGTGCGACGCCCTCATCCTGCGCGCGCAGCAAGGCTTCGTTCTGGTCCAGAAGTTTCGAGGTCTTGTACGCCGCGACCAGCGCATCGGCCAAGGTCTCGGCCCGCGCGACAGGGGCCGCGACGAGGCTGAAGACCGCAACCGTGACCGTGGTGACGAATGCCCGCATGGCGCATGCCTCTTTCAAAAGGATCTGGCCCGCAGGCCGTTTGCAAATCATTCGGCGCGCAGGGGTGCCCCGCCCGCCGGAAACCTCTCAGAGCGCGAACGCCCGCGCCTTGGCAAAGCCCGGCAGAACCGGGGCCGCCGCGTTGAAGGCAAAGCGCCAGGACAGCTTGCCATCGACCTTGTAGCCGACCATCGCCGTGCCCAGTGCACCGTCCATGAAGATGGCGCCGATGCGACCGCCTTCGCGCAACTGCGCGAGCAGCGCTTCAGGCACCACTTCGACGCCGCCTTGCAGGGTGATGACGTCATAGGGCGCGTTCTTGGCATTGCCTGCGGCCAAGGGGCCGACGATCACGGCAGCATTGTCCACCCCTTCGGCGGACAGGGTGCGCTGCGCCTCGGCGGCCAAGGCGGCATCCTCTTCGACCGCGACCACGGCATGGGCCATGCGGGCGATCACGGCGGCGGAATATCCCAGACCGCAGCCCAGATCGAGCACGGTTTCCGTCGGCTGCACATCCAGCGCGTCCAGCATCTTGGCCAGCGTCCGCGCCTCCAGCATCACCCGGCCGGGGGCCAGATCGAGGTTTTCGCCCATATAGGCCGCTTCGCGTTTCGCGGCGGGTACATAAACCTCGCGCGGGACGGCAAGCATCGCCTCGATGATCGGGAATTTCGTCACATCGGACGGGCGGACCTGCGTATCCACCATCATCACGCGGCGGGTGGAGAAGTCGCTCATGGCTGAACTCATCAGTCTAGTTTCTGTCATCGTTCTTCCTGCCACAGAACCATCCAAGGGGCAACGCCCCTTGACCAGACCCCGCGTGCCAAGCCTGCGGTTTTCCGTCGCCTGTGGCCGCTTCGCCCGATATTACTGAACGAAGACGTATCAAAATAAAGCGCGCCGTAAAGCCCCTTCCTGCGCGAACGGATGACATCCCTGCGATCAGACCGAAACGGTTGCCCGCAGGGTATCTTTCGAGAGCTCTTCCTTGGTGCCCTGCAAGGCAACCGCCCCGCGTTTGAGGACATAGAACCGATCCGCCAGACCATAGGCAAAGTCGAAATACTGCTCGACCAAGATGATCGCCATATCGCCCTTGCCGCGCAGATAGCTGATCACGCGCCCGATCTGCTGGATGATGTTGGGCTGGATGCCCTCGGTCGGTTCGTCCAGAAGCAAGACCTTGGGCTTCATGATCATCGCCCGCGCGATGGCGAGTTGCTGTTGCTGCCCGCCCGACAGGTCCCCGCCCCGGCGATGCCCCATGTCTTTCAGCACCGGGAAAAGATCATAAATCTCAGCCGGAATGCGATGTTCGGATTTCGGCAGCAGCGCATAGGCGGTTTCCATATTCTCGGTCGCTGTCAGCAGGGGAAAGATCATCCGCCCCTGTGGCACCACGGCCAGACCGCGCTTGGCCATACCCTGCGGCGGCACGCGCGGCACCTCTTCGCCCGCGAGGATGATCCTGCCACCGGATCGCGGATGTGTGCCTGCCAGCGCTTTCAACAGGCTGGTCTTGCCCACGCCATTGGTGCCCATGACACAGGTCACCTCACCCGCCCGCGCCTCGATGTCGATGCCATAAAGGATTTGCGATCCGCCGTAATGCAGCGTCAGACCTTCGGTTTTCAGCATTTCAGCCCCCTTTATCCGCGGCCCAGATAGACTTCGATCACCTGCGGATTGCGGGTGACGTGATCCAGCGAGCCTTCGGCCAGCACGGACCCTTCATGCAGCACCGTCACCTTGCAGTTCAGGCGGCGGACAAACTCCATGTCATGTTCCACCACCACCACGGCGCGGGTCTTGGCCATCTCGACCAGCAGGGCCGTGGTGTGCTCACGCTCGGCCAGCGTCATGCCTGCGGCAGGTTCATCGACCAGCAAAAGGCGCGGTTCCTGCGCCAGCAGCATGCCGATCTCCAGCCATTGCTTTTGACCGTGCGAAAGCTCCCCCGATTTGCGGGCCAAGGCGTCGGACAGGCCAACCTCTGCCGCCAGTGCCGCCACCTTGTCGCGGTCGGCTTGGGTTTCGCGCCAGAACAACACCCGCCACGGCGCGCGCTGTGCTTTCAGCGCCATCGTAAGGTTTTCGGCCACGGTCTGATCCTCAAACACCGTCGGGCGCTGGAATTTGCGGCCCACCCCGGCACGGGCAATCTGCGCCTCGGACAGCGACAGCAAAGAGATCGAGCGTTCGCCAAAGGTCACGGTCCCGGTATCAGGCCGGGTCTTGCCCGTGACGATGTCCATGAAGGTGGTCTTGCCTGCGCCATTGGGGCCGATGATGGCGCGCAACTCGGCGGCTTCGATGTTGAAGGACAGGTTGTTGATGGCACGGAACCCGTCAAAGGTGACCGAGACGCCCGAGACTTCCAGAAGTGCGGTCATTCCTTGGCCTCCTTCTCCATCAAGGCGCCGTCATCGGGGCCAAGTGGCGCGCCGCGCCGGTTGGGGCTGCGCAGGCCCGTGGCCAGATCAAACAGCCCACCGATGCCTTTGGGCGCGAACAGGGTGACGGCGACAAAGGACAGGCCAAGGATCACCAGCCACCAATCGACCCAGTCGATGGTGTAGAACCCCAAGGGGATCGACGGGGCCCGCCCCCCGGTGAACCACGACGAGAGTAGCGAGACAAACGCCGCCCCGATCACTGCGCCATACAGCCGCCCCCTGCCCCCGATGGCGACCCAGACCGCAAGGTAGATCGAGGCGATGGGGGCGAGTTCCGCCGGGTTGATGATCCCCGCCTGCGGGTAATAAAGCGCCCCGGCGATCGCCGCGATCACGGCGGTCAGGGTGAAGACGAAGAGCTTATACCCCTCAACCGAATAGCCAAGGAAGCGCACCCGCTGTTCGTCATCGCGGATGGCGCGGATGACCGATCCGAACTTGCCCGACACGACCCACGCCAGCAGCAGATAACCGATGCCAAGCGCGAGGGCCGAGGCCCAGAAGAACCACATCGACACATCATCCTGACTGACCGCATCCAGCCCCGGCAGGTTCTGCAAGCCCGACAGCCCGTTGTTGCCGCGCAGCCCAGAGTCATTCTGGAACAGATACAGCGCCAGCGCCAAGGTCATCGCTTGGGTCAGGATCGACAGATAGACGCCCGTCACCCGGCTGCGAAACGCCAGCCAGCCAAAGACCAGCGCGAGGATGCCCGGCACCAGCACCACCAGCGCAATCTGCGCCCAGAAGCTATGCGCGAAATACCAGATGGGCGGGAAATCGGACGCGCCCACCACGCCGAAAATCTGGGTGGCGACACCTTGGCGGATTTCCTCGGCCGTGGCGGGCAGGCCGCCTTGAGCCAAGGCAGCGACCACGATCTCGTCGGTCCGGGCATACATCAGCCACATGCCGATCATGTAGCCGCCAAGGGCAAAGAAGGCCATGTGACCAAGGCTGAGGATCCCGGCATAGCCCCAGATCAGATCCATCGCCAAAGCGACAAGGGCCAAGCACAGGGTCTTGCCCAGGGTCTTGACGAAAGAGGTGGAGATGAAGGCGACGCCATAGGCCTCCGACAGCACGGTGACTGCGAGGGTGAACAGAGCGAGGATCAAAAGGAACCACAGGACAGAGGGGTTCTTGGCGAAAAAGGTGCGGCTCATGCGGCGGCCTGTTTTTTGGCTTTGAGGTTGGACCGGGGGCCAGCCCCCGGGCCCCCGGGATATTTTAAGACAGAAAATGTAAGAGGCATGACACTCAATCCCCCGCCGCCCGGCCCTTGAGGGCGATGATGCCGCGCGGGCGGAATTGGATGAACAGGATGATCAGCAGGATCATGTAGGTCTGGGCGGCGAGGGTGTTGGAGGGGTTCAACCACTCGATCCCCTTCTGGAAGGTGCCGATCAGGAAGGCCCCGGCCAACGTGCCCCAGATATTGCCGACGCCGCCCACCACCACGGTCATGAAGCTTTGCACGATGTAGTCGGAGCCGAGTTCGGAGGTGACCTTGGCGAACAGCCCGATGGCGACGCCCGCGATGCCCGCGATGCCAGAGCCAAGGCCAAAGGTCAGCATGTTGATGCGATCCGGGTTGATGCCCATGCTGGCGGCCATCGACGGGTTTTGCGTGACGGCGCGGACCTCAAGGCCAAGGCGCGTGCGCTTCATCAGCCACAGGAAAAACATCAGGAAGACCAGCGCCAGCACGAAGATGGCGATGCGGATATAGCTGATAGACACCACATCGTTGAAGGTCAGCGCCCCATCCAGCCACGAAGGCGCTGTCAGCGGGCGGGCCTGCGTGCCAAAGACGTTCTTGGCGATCTGTTGCAGCGCGATGGAGATGCCGAAGGTGGCAAGCAGGGTTTCCAGCGGGCGCTTGTACAGGTGGCGGATCACCAACCGCTCCATCGCCACACCGGCGGCGAAGGTGACGGCAAAGGCCAAAGGCAGCGCCACGAGGATCGAGACCGTGTGGTTCGGGATGAATTGCTGGACGACATAGCCCGTGTAAGCGCCCATCATGATGAACTCGCCATGGGCCATGTTGATCACGCGCATGACGCCGAAGGTGATGGCCAGACCGATTGCGGCGAGGAAGTAGATCGAGGCGAGCGACACCGCATCCAGCGCAAGGTCCGCCGCCTGCATGGTGCCGACCTTGATCGTGATCCCCGACAGCGCGGCCGCGGCGGCAGAGGTCACGGCGGGATCCGGTTCGGCGTAAACCTCGGCAAAGCGGTGGGCGGCGACGGCGGCGGTCACCTCGGCATCGGTCGCGGCGGCGGGGACGATCCCAGCGGTTTCCAGGGCGGTATAGGCGGTGTCGCGGGCGGCTTGCGTGTTCAGATCGGCCAAGGCCACGCCGCCCACCATGCCGTCGTTAAGATTGGTAACCAGCGCCTTGCGCGCCTCTTCCACCGTCAGGCGGGCGGGGGCCATGTTGGCGGCGACCAGCAGATCATAAGCCTCAACCTCGGTCAGGTCAGACCCCGGCGTCAGGGTGCGGGCAAGGTTGCTGCCAGCGGGCAAGTCCCCGGCAAAGGCGATGCGGGTGGTGGCGACCAGCGGGTTCAAGGCGGCGCGCAGGTCAAGGCCAAGTTCGGAGCCAAAGCTTTCGATGGCAGCGACGCGGGCCGCGCTGTCGGGATCAAAGCGCAGGGTCAGCAGGCGTTCCAGCCGTTGTTTCTGCGCTTTCAAGTCTGGGTCAGGTTCGGCGTCAATCGCGGCGCGCAGGGGGATCAGGGCATCCGCCTTGGGGTCTTTGGCGATGGACTCCAGAGCTGCCAGCCGTTTGGCACGGTCGGGGTCGGAAAGGGTGAATTGCACCAAGGCAGTGGCGATCAACCCGCGCACGCCCGCGTTGGGTTTGAGTTCCTTGATATCACCCTTGGGCGCGGTGCCCGCCGGGCTGCCGTCGGGGTTGGTCAGGGTCCAGCCGTCGTCGGACTTTTCGACGATGAAAAACGCGCCATCACTTTCCCGCAGGCCCAGCTGCTTTGCCTCCCATGCCGTCAGCACGGCGGCGGCGGCGGGGTCACCACTGGCGGCGAGTTGGTCGATCACCGGGCCGATGGTCTGGCGCGAGGGTTTTTCGATCTGGTCGCGGTTCGCGGCAAGGATATCGGCCACACTTTGCTGGGCCAGTGCCGGAAAGGCCATCAAGATCAAGGCGGCGAGAGAGAGAAGAAGCGCGCGCATGTCGTCCCGTTCGTCAAAAAGCGGGGGCCGGAAAAGCCCGGCCCCCTTTGGTACGGCCCGCCCGCAAGGCAGAACCGCAGAGCCGTGTCAGGATCAGTAGTTCGACTTCAACTGAACGCAGGTCTTGGTTTCGGTGTTGTACATGCCGCAGCCCAGGCCCGGCCAATCGGACTCGAGCACCGCCGATTCCGGCAGGAAGTCGGTCCAAGCGTCGCCCGCGACAGGCTCGGTCTGGCTGATGATGTCGAACTGGCCGTCAGCGCGGATTTCGCCGATCAGCACCGGCTTGGTCAGGTGGTGGTTCGGCAGCATGACCGCCTTGCCGCCGGTCAGGTTGGTGACCTCTTGGCCATACATCGCCGTGCGGACGGCATCGACATCAGTGGTGCCAGCCTTTTCAACCGCCTGCGCCCACATCTTGAAGCCGATATAGGTGGCTTCCATCGGGTCGTTGGTGGTGCGGGTGTCATTGCCGATGAAGGCATGCCAGGTCTTGATGAACTCGGCATTTTCCGGGGTATCGGCCGATTGGAAGTAGTTCCAGGCGGCCAGGTGACCGACGAGGTTCGAGGTGTCCAGACCGGCCAGTTCCTCTTCGCCGACCGAGAAGGCGACGACGGGGATTTTGTCAGCGGTCACGCCCGCGGCGGCCAGTTCCTTGTAAAAGCCGATGTTGGCATCGCCGTTGATGGTGGAGATCACGCCGACCTTCTTGCCGTCAGCGCCAAGGGCCACGACGTCAGAGACGATCTTGGACCAGTCGGAATGGCCAAAGGGGGTGTAGTTGACGAAGATGTCTTCCTTGGCGATCCCCTTGGAAATCAGGTAAGATTCCAGAATGTTGTTCGTCGTGCGCGGATAGACATAGTCGGTGCCCAGAAGCGCGAATTTCTCGACGCCCAGTTCTTCCAGATAGTAATCCACCGCCGGGATGGCCTGCTGGTTCGGCGCGGCCCCGGTGTAAAACACGTTCTTGGAGGACTCTTCGCCCTCATACTGCACTGGGTAGAACAGCAGGCCGTTCAGTTCCTCGATCACCGGCAGCACGGATTTGCGCGACACCGAGGTCCAGCAGCCGAACATCACGTCCACATCCGACACGGTCAGCAATTCGCGCGCCTTTTCGGCGAATAGCGGCCAGTCGGAGGCCGGGTCAACCACGACAGCCTCCAGCTTCTTGCCCAGAAGACCGCCCTTCTTGTTCTGTTCGTCGATCATCATCAGGACGGTGTCCTTCAGCGTGGTCTCCGAAATCGCCATCGTGCCGGACAGCGAGTGGAGGACGCCGACCTTGATCGTCTCCTCCTGCGCCAAGGCGGCGCCCGTCATTGCGGCAAGACCGATGGCCCCGCCCAGCAGCATCCCCTTCATCCCGTTCATGCGGAACTTTCCTCTTTCGAGGCCAGCACAAAGCGGCCTTCCCTTTGCGTGGAAGGCTGACTATCTTTGGCCAGCAACTCAGGTTGCACCTCGTGCGGCGGGGGCCGGACTTGCACATCATGTCCCTGCCGCACATCCATTTCAGACACGGCCACTGGGGCCCTGCACCCCTGAAAAGACAATCTGCCGCGCGTCGCGGCAACGTGATTGGCGGTGAAGCCTTTACCTGTGAGTCATGGTTCGGGGGTTTTGCCTGAAGTTTGGGCAAAAAACCTGCATCTGCCGATTTTTCATGCCGCAACGCAGCGGGGGCTTGGGGAAATCGGGCAGGAATGTGGCGAAAGCATGCGCCGAACGGTCGGAATCGGGCGATGAGGAATCCGCAAGGACGGCATAGCAAAAAGGCGAAGTCCGTGGGACTTCGCCTTTGGCAAAACAGAAATGACGTCACGTCTCAGGCGGCGGAGAGCACCAACCCGCCCTCGCGTTCCAGAAAGGCGACGATGGCCTCGATCCCCTGTCCCTGACGCAACCGCGCCATCACATAGGGCCGGGTTCCGCGCGCGCGTTGGGTGTCGGCCTCCAGCAGCGCCACATCCACGCCGACATAGGGCGCAAGGTCGGTCTTGTTCACCACCAGCAGGTCAGAGCGCGTCACCCCCGGCCCCCGCTTGCGCGGGATGTCCTGTCCGGCGGCGGTGTCGATCACATAGATGGTGATGTCCGCCAGTTCCGGCGAATAGGTCGCGGCCAGATTGTCGCCGCCCGATTCGATCAGGATCAGGTCCAGATCGGGAAACGCGCCACGCAGATCGGCCACGGCGGCAAGGTTGATCGACGCATCCTCGCGGATCGCGGTGTGGGGGCAGCCGCCGGTTTCCACCCCCCGTATCCGGTCCACCGGCAGCACCTGGGCGCGCATCAGATATTCGGCATCCTCGCGCGTGTAGATGTCATTGGTGATCACCGCCATCGAGCAGCGATGCGCCAGCGCGCGGCAGAGATGTTCGGTCAGCGTGGTCTTGCCCACCCCCACCGGCCCGCCGATGCCGACGCGCAGGGGACCATTGCCATGTGTCATGTCTTGAAAATCCTTACGTCCATGGTTTCGTGCCGCATCGCCGCCAGATCGGCGGCCAAAGCGGCCGAGGTGATGTCGTCGGTCGTCGCTGTCGCACATTCCGCCGCCAAAGCCTCAATCAGCGGATGCAGCGCGGACAAGGCCTGTTGCCCGGCGTTCTGGCCCAAGGGGACAAAGCGCACGGCGGCCGAGGTCAGGTTTGACGCAAAAGCATGAAGGTAAAGCGCGATGACCTGCGCGGGTGGCAGGCCAAGTGGGGCCGCCGCCACGCCCAGCGCCACCGGCAAGGGCAAGGCGGGGATGTCGCGACCCGTCAACGCTGAGACGGCACGCGACAGGGCCGCGCCCTGCTCCATCGTTTCGCGCCAACGTTCGGCGCTGGGGGCCAGCGCATGGGCCAGCTCGGCCAGGGTCTCGGCGTTCGCGCCGTCGCGCAAGGCGCAGGCCAGCAAAATGGCATCCTGCCGCCCTGCCCCATGGCGCAGGATCGCCGCGAGCCACGCGGTCAGGTCTGCCCCGGATTTCACCGCACCGTCATGGATCACCTGTTCCAGCCCATGCGAATAGGCGTAACCGCCGGTCGGAAAGGCCGGGGACAGCCATTGCACCAGCGACAGCAGACCCTGCGTCATGCAGGTTCCCCCGGAGGGAGCTCGGCCTCGTCGCCCTGCCGGTGCGAGGAATGGTGATGCACATGGCCGTGCCCGTGATCATGCCCCATGGTGCGGCCATGGCCGTAAGCCCCGCCTTCGGGGGTGAAGGGTTCGCGCACCTTGGTCACGGTGGCCCCCAACTGGCGCAACATCGCCTCAAGCACGTGATCTTCGCGGATCAGCAAACGCCCCGCCTCGATCTGGCAAGGCGTGTGGCGGTTGCCGATATGCCAGGCCAATCGCGGCAAATCCCCCGTCACCGCCAGAAGGTTCTCATCGGCCGAGATCACCTCGATCAGGCGGCCATCGGTCAGGCGGAAGCAATCGCCTTCGGTGATGTTCACGGTTTCGGGCAGGTCCACCAGGAACCCCTCGTCATGCACGGTCACCAGTCGCTTGCGGCGCAGGAACCGCTGGTCATAGCCCAGCACCACCACGTCATAGGGCAGAATCGGCCCGCGTTTGGTGGCGGGGATCACTTCTGTGGCAGCGGGAAGATCAGTCATCGTCTTTGCCTTTCGTCATGCGATAAGGAGGGCATCGCGCATCCCCGCGCCGCCAGTGTCATCGGTTTCCCGCCTCGCGCCAAGGGCGGAGCGGTCGCGGGCGCGCCCCTTGACGGCCCGGGGGACTGCCGGGAACCCGGCACCGAAGGCCTGCGTTGGGCCGCTGCTGCGAAGCCAGAAGGTCAGACCGCCATGAGACGCCTTGCCCCTGCCGACGAACTGGCCGAACTCCGCGCCGAGATCGCCCGCCTGCTTGACCGCGTCGAGCAGGTCGAGACCGCCCTGATCCGCAACCCCGGCCTCCGCAATCGCGGGGCGTCGCATGTGGCCGAGGTGACAGAGACCCGCGTGACCGAATTCGACCCCGCGCTCTTGCCCGACAGCCTGCGCCACGATCCCCACTTCCAGCGCGAGGTGCTGCGGCGCGAGGTCAAGCTGATCCCGGTCAAGCCCCAGCCTGTGCCGCTGCGTCCCGGCTGGCCGATCCGGCGCAATGCCGAAGGGTCGCTGCCCCTGACCCTGCCGCTGGCCCTTCCGCTGCATTGACCGCTCAGTACAGGAAATAGCGCTGCGCCAGCGGCAGGTCCTGCGCCGGTTCGCAGGTCAGCAGCACGCCATCGGCCCGCACCTCATAGGTTTCGGGATGGACGTCGATCACGGGGGTGGCATCGTTCAGCCGCATGTCGCGCTTGCCGATGTCGCGGCAATTCTCGACCGCCACGGTGTCCTTGGCAATGCCGTAGCGGTGGCGGATGTCATCCTCTTGCGCGGCCTTGCTGACGAAGACGACGGCGTTCCGCTCCACCGACCGGCCACAGGCGCCGAACATTGGGCGCGTGTGCACCGGCTGCGGCGTAGGGATCGAGGCGTTGGGATCGCCCATCTGCGCCACCACGATGCAGCCGCCGATCAGCACCATTTCCGGCTTTGCGCCAAAGAAGGCAGGTGACCACAGCACAAGATCGGCGCGCTTGCCTTCCTCGACGCTGCCGATGTGGCGGGACAGGCCATGCGCGATGGCGGGGTTGATGGTGTATTTCGCCACATAGCGGCGGACGCGGAAGTTGTCGTTGTCGCCCGTCTCTTCAGACAGGCGGCCCCGCTGCACCTTCATCTTGTGGGCGGTCTGCCAGGTGCGGGTGATGACCTCGCCCACCCGGCCCATCGCCTGACTGTCAGAGGAAATCACCGACATCGCGCCCATGTCATGCAGGATATCCTCGGCGGCGATCGTCTCGCGCCGGATGCGGCTTTCGGCAAAGGCCACATCTTCGGGCACCTTGCGGTCAAGGTGGTGGCAGACCATCAGCATGTCGAGATGCTCTTCGATGGTGTTGACCGTATAGGGCATCGTCGGGTTGGTGGATGACGGCAGGACGTTCTGGCTTCCCACCACTTTCAGGATATCCGGCGCATGGCCACCCCCCGCCCCTTCGGTGTGGAAGGCGTGGATCGTGCGGCCCCGGATGGCGGCAAGGGTGTTTTCCACAAACCCGCTCTCGTTCAGCGTATCGGTATGGATCATCACCTGAATGTCCATCGCATCGGCCACCGTCAGGCAACAGTCGATTGCGGCGGGGGTGGTGCCCCAATCCTCATGCAGTTTCAGGCAGGAGGCCCCGGCGCGCACCTGTTCTTCGAGCCCGGCGGGCAGCGAGGCATTGCCCTTGCCCGCAAAGGCAAGGTTCATCGGAAAGGCATCGGCCGATTGCATCATCCGCATCAGATGCCAAGGCCCCGGCGTGCAGGTGGTGGCGAGCGTGCCATGCGCAGGCCCAGTGCCGCCGCCCAGCATCGTCGTCACGCCGGAATGCAGCGCATCGTCAATCTGCTGCGGCGCGATGAAGTGGATATGGGCGTCCATGCCGCCCGCCGTCAGGATGCGGCCTTCACCCGCGATGATCTCTGTCCCCGGCCCGATGATGACGGTCACACCCGGTTGCGTATCGGGGTTTCCGGCCTTGCCGATCTTGGCGATCCGCCCGTCGCGCAGGCCCACGTCGGCCTTGTAGATGCCGGTCCAGTCCACGATCAGGGCGTTGGTGATGACCGTGTCCATCGCGCCATCCGCGCGGGTGATCTGGGATTGGCCCATGCCATCCCGGATCACCTTGCCACCGCCGAATTTCACCTCTTCGCCGTATGTGGTCAGGTCGCGTTCGACCTGAATGATCAGGTCGGTGTCGCCCAGACGGACACGGTCCCCGGTGGTGGGGCCATACATGTCGGCATAGGCGGCGCGGGGGATGGCATAGGGCATCAGACGGCTCCTGTCGGGCGGGGCGGGGCAGCAAAGGTGCCCGTTTCGATTGACGGATGGGAAGATTTTTATATCATAACGGATATGTGATCCATCGGTTTGGATGCACAGCGCCGGGACAAGCGGCGAGAGATCAGGGAAGGTTGTCTATGAAGTTCAGTAATGGTGTGCGCGCCGGGTTTTTGCCCGCAGCAATGGTTCTTGCATCCTTTGGCGCGGCCCATGCCGATGCCGCGCGGGGGGAATACCTCGTGCGCGGACCGGCGGGCTGCGGCAATTGCCACACGCCGCTTGGCCCGGATGGTCCGGTCGCCGGGCAGGAACTCGCGGGCCGTGTGGTCGAGGATGGCGAGGCTTTCCGCGCCGTCGCCCCGAACCTGACCCCGGCCGGACGGATCGCGGGGTGGAGCGATGCGGAACTGGCCCGCGCCATCCGCGAAGGCATCCGCCCCGATGGCAGCCTGATCGGCCCGCCGATGCCCTTCACCATGTATCGTGGGCTGTCGGATGACGACCTTGCCAGCATCGTGGCCTTCCTGCGCACCCTGCCCGCGACGGAAAGCGCCGAAGCACTGCCCGCCTCGGAATACCGCATCCCCTTGCCCCCGGCCTATGGCCCGCCGATTGACAGCGTCGCCGCCATTCCTGCGGGCGTCACCGTTGAATACGGTGCCTACCTCGCCGGTCCGGTGGCCCATTGCATGGAATGCCACACGCCGATGGGGCCGCAGGGGCCGATGCTGGACACGCATCTCGGCGCGGGCGGGTTTGAATTCCACGGTCCGTGGGGCACCTCCGTCGCCGCCAACCTGACCAGCCATGAGGACGGGTTGAAGGGCTATTCCGATGCCGAAATCGCCGCGATGATCACCAAGGGGCAGCGCCCGGACGGCTCTGCCATGCTGCCGCCGATGCCCTATGGTTATCTGGCGAAGTTCACGCCCGACGATCTGGCCGCCGTGATCCTGTACCTGCGCAGCCTGCCGCCCCTGCCCGATCAGGGCTGAGGCGGACGGCACGACGCCAAGGATCACGGGCGGACAGGTCATCACAGATCGCCCATGACCTTGGCGTTGAAGCCATAGACCTTGCGCCCGCCGGTCAGGGGAACAAGCCGCACCTCGCGGCTTTGTCCGGGCTCGAACCGCACGGCGGTGCCGGCGGGGATGTCCAGCCGCTGGCCCATCGCGGCAATGCGGTCAAAGGACAGGCCGGGGTTGGTTTCGGCAAAGTGGTAATGGCTGCCCACCTGAATGGGCCTGTCACCGGTGTTTGCGACGGCCAGCACCGTCACCTCGGCGCCTTGGTTCAGGATGATCTCGCCATCGGCGGGGATGATTTCTCCGGGGATCATGGCGTGCGCCTTATGCAAAGGACAGGGCAAGACCGGCCAAGGCCGTGCCCGCACCCAGCACACGCGCGGCACCCGACCAGCGGCCCAAACCCAGCCCGGCCAGATGCAGCGCCAGCGAGGTGGCGACAAAGCCCGCCGCATAGGGTGCGAAAGCCCCCGTCATCTCGGCCCCATGCGCCAGCCCGTGCAACAGGCCAAAGCCCGCAACCCCAGCCGCCGCGACCGGCAGCGGCAGGCGCAGGGCCAAGGCGCTCAACATGCCCAGCACCATGACCGAGGCGAGGATGCCCGGCTCCACCATCGGCAGAGCAAGACCCGCCGCGCCCAGACCCGCGCCCGCTGCCAACGCACCGACAAAGGCCAAGGGGAGGGCCACAACCGCCCGTCCGCCCAGCGCCGCAGCCCAGAGACCCACCGCCAGCATGGCCAGCAGGTGATCCGCCCCGGTCAGGGGATGGGCCAGACCGCCCAGAAAACCGACCGCGTGACCGTCATGCGCCAGCGCGGCCATGGGGGTGAGTGCCGTGCCCAGACCCGCAAGGATACCCAGTTTCTTCATCGCTTCGCCCCTTCAACGGATGGGATGGTGGACGGTGACCAGCTTGGTGCCGTCCGGGAATGTGGCTTCGACCTGCACGGAATGGATCATCTCAGCGATCCCCTCCATGCATTGGTCGCGGGTGATGACGGTGGCCCCAGCCTCCATCAGATCAGCGACGGACCGGCCATCGCGCGCGCCTTCAACGACATAGTCGGTGATCAGTGCCACCGCCTCGGGGTGGTTCAGCTTCACCCCGCGCGACAGGCGGTTGCGGGCGACCATCGCGGCAAGGCTGACCAGCAGCTTGTCCTTTTCGCGGGGGGTCAGGTTCATTCCATGTCTCCCTCAGATCTGCCACACACGGGGCAGCGGTTCATTGCGGCGCAAGACGGCCAGCGCCCGCGCGATCTGGCGGCGCAGGGGCCAGCCATCGGCGGCCATGATCCGGCACACCAGTTTTCCGTCAAAGGCCGACGCGGCGGCGGACACGCCCGGCTCATCCAGCACGGCGCGCAAGGGCGCCAAGGCATCCTCCGCCCCCGGTGACAGCAGCACCAGCGAGGCAAAGGCCCGCGCCCCGTCCAGCACCGCAGACCCGGCGGTCAAAGCTGCATCGTCCAGCGTCAGCGGCTCCAGCAGGCGCAGGCGGCCACCTTGGCGGATTTCGCGGCGGTCGGTGAATGTCAGGGTGCGGACGGTTTCGCCCATCGCGGCACGGCCCAGCACGACAACCTCAAGCGCCAGACAGCCCGCGTCGCGGTCAAGGTCGATGGTCGTCACCCGCTCCAGCGCGGACTGGTCAAAGAGGATGGTTTCCTGCGGCAGCCAGTCGATCCAGCCGCCCTGCCCCACAGTCAAGGCCACATCCACCCGCGCGTGGCCCGACGTCGCGCGATAGGCGCGTTCGGCGGTCTGGGTCGTGGCCACCGCGCGGCAGTCATCGCCAAGGTCCACCCGGTAGGACAGCCGGTCCCCGCCCGTCAGCCCGCCGGATGTGTTCAGGAACACGACCTCCGGCACCGCGCCGACATGCGGCAAGATCGCCTTGGCAGACCCCCGTTGCCGCAAGCCGCGCAAGGCGACGCAGCCCGAGACAAGCGCCAGCGTCACCGCCGCCTCGCCCTTGCTGCGCTGCATCACCACGGTTGGGATCGGGGTCAGGATGGTCATCAGCTCTCCTCGTCGCCCAAGGCTTCGCCGGTGCGGCGCGACAGGACAACGCAAGGCGCGCGGGCGGCGGGGGCGGAGGCCGGTGAAGCCGGGCAAACTGCCCGAAACTTCACCATCTTGCCGAAAATACCAGCACATGAGAAAGCCCGGCCCATCAGCGCAGGGCGTCGACCAGCGCCCGCGCCAGATGGGCAGAGGCGGCGACGCCGTCAATCAGCGGAACCCGCGTGCGCGCCATCAGTTCGCTGCGCAGATGCGCCATTCCGGCACAGCCCAAGGCCACCGCCTTTGCCCCACCCGCCACGGCATCGGTGATACTGTCGGACAGGCGCGACAGCACCACCTCGCCACCTTGTTCCACCACCAGCACAGGCAGACCGCTGGCCAGCACCGCCGTGCAGGCGGGGGACAGGCCGTAACGGGCGATATTCTCCTCCAGCACCGGGACCGACACTTGCAGCGTCGTGACCACCGCAAACCCGCCATAGGCCAGCGCTGCGGTGACATAAGCCGCCTGCCCGATCCCGATCACCGGGCAATGCGCGGCGGCGCGCAGATCATCCAGCCCGGTGTCGTCAAAGCAGGCGATGATGATGACATCCGCCCCCACCTCCCGCGCGGCAGGCAGCATCGCCATCAGGCCGACGACAGCCGCCGCGCCATCCTCTGGCCCTTGGATCGCCGGGGGGCCTTCGTGGTTGGTCCACCCCAGAACCTCCGCCTCTGGCACGGCGGCACGGGCGACGGCGGTGACCTGATCGGTCATAGACGCGGTGGAATTCGGGTTCAGATACAGCATGCGCATCGCGGGTCAGACCCCCTTGCCCGCATCCGAACCAAGCCGCGCGCGGCGGCGGGCCAGCATCCAGACGGTCAGCAGAAAGACCCCGATGATGAGGAATGAAAACAACGTCGTCAGCGTGCCCAGCGCATAGATCACCGGGGTGGTCACGTTTGTGGTCATCCCGAAAATCTCAAGCGGCAGGGTATTGTAACTGCCCGCCGTCAGCAGCGTCCGCGCGAATTCGTCATAGCTGAGCGTGAAGCCGAACAGCGCCACCCCGATCAGCGACGGCGCGATGATCGGCAGCACCACATGGCGCACGGTCTGCCAAGGCGAGGCACCCTGATCGCGGGCGGCTTCCTCATAGCTCGGGTCAAAGCGGTTGAAGACCGCAAACATGATCAACAGGCCAAAGGGCAGCGTCCAGGTCAGTTGCGACCCGAAGCCGGATGTCGCCCAATGCACCGTCAACCCGGCCTGCCCGAAGATCAAGCCAACCCCCAATGAGATCAGGATCGACGGGATCACCAAGGACGCGATGGTGACATAAAACAGCACCCCCGCCCCGGCAAAGCGCTTGCGGAACGCCAGCCCCGCCATGACCGACACCACAACAGTCGTCACCATGACCATCAGCCCCAGCGAAAAGGACCGCCGGAACGCGCCCCAGATGTCGCCGACCTGCTGTTGCTGGAACAACTCACGGAACCAGTGCAGCGACACGCCGCGCATGGGGAAGGTCAGGCCGCCGCTTTCGCCCTGAAAACTCAGGATGCCGATGGTGACGGTGGGACCGTAGAGGAACAGCACGAAGAGGCAAAAGAACGCGGTCAGAACCCAAAAGGAACGCGGGCGCGGCTCCATCTCACAACTCCTTCCGGATGTTCACGAAGCGCAGAAGGATCGCGATCATGATCAGCACCGTGCAGAGCAGCACCACCGCCGTGGCCGAGGCGGAGGGGTATTGCAACAGCCCGATATCGTTGGAAATCAACCGCCCCACATTGGCGCTCTGGCTGCCCGACATGAAACGCACCGTTATGAAATCGCCCATTACCAGCGTCAGCACGAAGATGGTGCCGATCATGATGCCGGGCTTGGTCAGGGGCAGGATCACATGGACCAGCGTCTGAAAGCCCGTCGCGCCGCCATCGCGCGCCGCCTCCAGCAGATTGCGGTCAATCCGCATCATGGTGTTGAAGATCGGCACCACCATGAACAGCGTGTAAAGGTGCACGAAGGCGAGGATGACCGAGAAGTCGGAGTACAGCAGCCACTCCACCGGTTCATCAATCAGACCCCAATCCAGCAGCGTCTGGTTGGCGATGCCATTGCGCCCCAAAAACGGAATCCACGAAATCATGCGGATGATGTTCGAGGTCCAGAAGGGGATGGTGCAAAGCAGGAAGAGCGCGATCTGGACGTTCTGGCTGCGGATATGAAAGGCCAGATAATAGGCCACGGTAAAGCCGATGCCCAAGGTCAGCGCCCAAGTAATGACGGCATAGCGAAAAGTCGCGGCAAAGACCTTCCACGTCACGGCAGACCCAAACAGGAATTCGTAATTCTCAAAGCTGAAGGCCGGGACAATGGCAAATTCGGTCGTCTGCCAGAAGCTGACGACAACGATGGTGATGATGGGCAGCACCAGAAATCCGGCCAGCACCACCACCAAGGGCGATGCCAGCAGCCAGCCTGTCACCGTCCCGCGCGCGACTGTGGTCACGGGCCGTCCCTCCTGCACTTTGATCTTGGGGGGCGCGGGGGGCTGGACAGCCCCCCGCGCGTTGCGGTCAGCGCCTTATGCGGCGATGAATTCGTTCCACTTGCGGACCATGTACTGGTTTTCGTCCATGACGGCGTTCCAGCAGGCCACATGGCCCATGCGGTCATAGAACGATCCGCCGTCGCGCAGATCGCCTGCACCGGCCAGCTTGTCGCCGGTCGGGCTGGTGATGTCGCCGGTCGCGGGTTTGCCTTCGAACCAGTAGCCCCATTCGTCGGCGGACATGAATTCCTTCGAGGTTTCCGGCACGGCAGAGTAGTAGCCCTGACGCATCAGATAGCCGCCGACCCAGCCCGACAGATACCAGTTGATGTATTCATAGGCCGCATCCAGCGCCATGCCCGACAGGCCCGCCGACAGACCGATACCACCGCCCCAGCTGCGATAGCCCTCTTTCAGCGGCTGATACACGCAAGGAATACCGCGCGATTTCACAGCGGTGATGGCGGGCGACCACATCGACTGGATCACCACTTCGCCCGAGGCCATCAGGTTCACGGATTCGTCGAAGGTCTTCCAGAAGGCGCGGAACTGGCCGTTTTTCTTGGCCTCGGTGAAGATGCCGATGGTCTTGTCGATCTCTTCCTTGGTCATGTTGCCCTTGTCGGCGTATTGGATTTCTCCCATCGCCTCGCAGACCATCGCCATGTCCATGATCCCGATGGACGAGATATCGAGGATCGAGGCCTTGCCCTTGAACTCGGGGTTCAAAAGCTCGGTCCAGCTGGAAATCGGGCGGCCGATCAGGTCGGGGCGGATGCCAAGGGTATCGGCGTTGTAGATGGTGGGGATCAGCGTCATCCAGCCGGTTTCGCTGGCCGAGAAGGTGGTGGAGCCGGGGCCTTCGACAAAGCCCACCGAATGCGGCGCGGTGCCTTGGGCGATCACGCTTTCCGGGGTCAGTTTGCCGGATTTGAAGATGCCGACGATCTTGTCGTAGTTCTTGATCTTCGAGGTATCCATCGCCTGCAAGTTGCCGGTCGGCCAGACCTTCTTGCAGATCCAGTATTCGATATCGGCGATGTCAAAGCTGTCAGGCTGGGTCGCGGCGCGCTGGGTCACGGCGTCGGAATCCAGCGCGGTCATTTCCAGCGTGAAGCCGAGGTCCTCTTTCACCTTCAGCGCCACGTCATTCAGGTTCGACACGCCCGTGCCGAACTGGCGCAGGGTGATGTCCTTGATCTCTTGCGCCCAGATCATCGGCGCGGGCAGGGCCGAGGCGGCCAGTGCGGCAGCGCCCCCTTTCAGCAGGGCGCGGCGGGAGTATCTCATTTTCGACATGTCTGTTCCCTCTGTCTGTTGGATTGTCGGTCAGGCTTGAAGGCGGTGCAGCCGCCCTTCGTCCCAGCTCAGGCGCACCTGCGCGCCGGGGGGTATTTCGTTGGCGTAGAACGCGGCGTCAGACATCAGCGCCACCAAGGCCTCGCCGCCTTCGGTCACGGTGCTGACGGACACGCGGTCGCCTTGGTATTCGACGGCCTGCACGGTGGCGGGCAGGCCGCTATCGCTGATGCGGACGGCGTCCTGGCGCACCGCATGGCGCGCGCCGTCCAGCGTGATCACATTGTGACCGCCCATGAAGCGCGCGACGAATTCGGTGCGCGGGGCATTGAACACCTGCCGCGCGGGTCCGGCCTGTTCGATGACAGCGTTGTTCATCACCACCACCTCATCGGCCAAGGCGAGTGCTTCGTCCTGACCGTGGGTGACGTGGATGAAGGTGATGCCCAGTTCGCGCTGAATACGCTTCAACTCGGCCCGCATGCGGATGCGCAGGAACGGATCGAGCGCGGAGAGAGGTTCGTCCAGAAGCAAGACCTCCGGGTCGGCAATCAGCGCCCGCGCCAAGGCCACCCGTTGCTGTTGTCCGCCCGATAACTGCGCGGGCAGGCGGTCGGCCAGCGCCACCATATCCACCAGCTCCAGCATCTCCATCGCGCGGGCATGGCGGGCGGGTTTGTCCATCCCCTTCATCCGCAGCGAAAAGGCGACGTTGTCCTTGACCGACAGATGCGGGAACAGCGCGTAATTCTGAAACATCATCGCCGTGCCGCGCCGGGCGGGCGGCAGCTTGGAGATATCGCGCCCCGACAACAAGATCGCGCCGTCCGAGACGCTTTCATGCCCCGCGATCATCCGCAGGGTCGAGGATTTGCCACAGCCCGACGGTCCCAGCAGGCAGACATAGCTGCCCGGCGCGAAAATGTGGCTCACGTCGCGCACCGCGACCGTGTCGCCGTAGCGCTTGGTCAGATGGACGAGTTCCAGATCATTCGCGGTGCGCATCGCTTCGTTTCCCTTGCCGTTGGTCAAGGGTGGGACCGTCAAAAGCGGAATCGGAACCGAAAACCGGCGCGGCAGATGCTGGAATTTTTCGATGCCCAAACTTTTTGCGCCCGCAGAAATTCTGTGCTCAGAAAACGACACAAGATTGCATACAATATCGTGTGCAAGCCCTGCCCTTGCCAGCGCCGTGTCGGTTGTCCACCCTGAAGCGGCAAGGAGACGACATGGACCACAGCCCGAAGGAACCCGCATCCGACCACATCGCCAACCGTCTGGCGCTGGCGGTGCATGAGCATCGCCTCGCCCCCGGCACCAAGCTGAACGAGGATGAGGTGGCCGATGTCTATGGCGTGTCGCGCACCGTGGTGCGGGCGGCTTTGCAGCGGCTGTCGCATGACGGTCTGGTGGAGTTGCGGCGCAATCGCGGGGCCTTTGTCGCGCAACCCAGCGTGCGTGAGGCGCGTGAGGTGTTCGAAGCCCGCGCCCTGCTGGAACCCCGCACCGCGCGCTCGGCCGCAGAGCGGATGACAGGGACGGACCTTGCCGCCCTGCAACGCCACATCGACGAGGAACACGCGGCCCTTGCAGCGGGCGAAGGCGGGCGGGCGCTGTATCTGTCGGGTCTCTTTCACATCGAAATCGCGCGGATCGCCGATCAGGAAACCATCGCCACCTTCATCGGGCAGTTGATCGCGCGGTCGTCGCTGATCATCGCGCTGTACTGGAAACGCCGCACGGCGATGTGCGAAAGCCATGCCCACCATGCGCTGCTCGAGGCGATGGCGGCGCATGACGGTGCCAAGGCCGAAGACCTGATGCGCGGGCATCTGCTGGACCTGCTGACCTCGCTGGATCTTCGCAACACGCCGCCTGCGCCGCGCAGCCTGCGCGAGGCCCTCGGCACCTGACCCGCGCGCCCGGGCTGTCCCTGCGCGACCGCCCCGCCCCTTTTGCAGGCCGCGCGGGCTGACCCCGACCGAGCGCGCAATTTCCTTGCGCGACTCGGATCACAGGTTTAGCCTTCTTTCACACACACATCCTTGACGTGTTTTTTTCCTGATTTTTTTCACACGAGGTGATTATGTCGGATGACATTTTCTCTGCCTTTGGCAGGGGCTTCGTTGCATTTGCCCATACCAAGGCCGCCGATCTGGTCGGTGACAGTTTTTCCGACAGTGGCAAGCTGATCACCTCTTTGGCGGATGGCAAGGACGGCACGACCAAGACGGCCTTTGATGCCGTGAAGGCGGATGTGGATCAGCTTTCCACCATTGGCACGGCGCTGAAGAAAGCCATCGACAAGGAGATCACCGACGCCACGGCGGCGGTGCAGGAAATGGCGACCGAACTGGGCGCTGCGGATTTTCAGGCCGACGAGTTGGCCCGCGCGCTGACAGCACTGGGCAAGCTACTGGTCGCCTATGACAACGCCATCACCAAGGTCGCGGAAAAGGTGTCGGAAAAGGCATCGGGCACCATGACGCCCGAACAGATCAAGGCCGATATCAACGGCATGAACGCGCCGATCAAGAAGCTGCTGAACAACGCGGGCAGCGCGGTCACCACCAATTTTGACCTTCTGTGCAAGGCCGTGCTGGGCATTGACGGTGCCTCTGACAGCTTGGGCGAAAAGCTGAAATGGGATTACGCCGAAAAGAAGCTGTCGATTGAACTCGCCGCTGTGGGGACCTCGACCCTCGCGCCACTGAACTTTGACGGCGCGTCACTGGTGGCGTTCTTTACCTACAAGACCGAATTCAAGGCCGGCATCACCCTCAAGACCAAGCTGAAGGCCGGTCTCCGGAATGACAAGTTCCTTGAAAAGATCATGCCCGGTCAGGCCCCCACCGCCGACACCGATCAGGTGGCGATCACGCTGGACACCAAGGACGGGCTGACCTTCGGCTCAGGCAAGGACAAGCGGCTGATCCTGCCCGTGCGCTTTGCCTGGCCGGGGCTGGAACTGCGGGAGTTCGCCATCGAACAACCCGCGCAGGACAATGCCGACGGCAAGAACCGCGTCAACGTCGTGGTCACCGTGGCGGGCAAGCTGGGCGATGTCTTTGCCTGTGTGGTCGAAGGCGGCGGGATTTCCATCCGCTGGAACGATGGCGCGGCCCCCGATGTCAGCCCGAAAATCCCCTCAGGCGCGGGGTTGCGGCTGAAAACCCCCGCGGTCACCGGCGGCGGCTATCTGCGCTATGATGAGGTGAAAAAGGAATATGGCGGGGTCTTTCAGCTTGAGATGCTGAAGATCGGCGTCACCGCTATCGGTCTGTTGGGCACCGACCCGTTCAACATGGTCATCGTGATCGGCGTGCGCTTCGCCCCGAAGATCGAGCTTGGCTTCGGCTTCACCCTGTCCGGCCTCGGCGGCATTCTGGCCATTGAACGGTCGCTCGACAGCGCCGCCCTGCGCGACGGGTTGAAGGATGGCGTGGTGGGGCAGCTTTTGTTCCCCGCCGATCCGGTGGCCGCCGCGCCGCAAATCCTGAACCAGCTGGGCAAGATCTTCCCACCCCGCGCGGGTGGCTTTGTCATCGGACCGATTGCCGAACTCGGTTGGGGCTCTCAGGCGGGGTTCGTCAAGGCGCGGCTGGGGGTGGTGATTTCCCTGCCCGATCCGAAACTGGTGCTCTTGGGCAATGTGCAGATCGGCGTGCCGTCGGCGGATGTGGACGAAAAGCTGCGCGTGATCGACCTGCGGGCCGAGATCATGGGCGAGATCACGCCCGAATACTTCTTCCTGAAAGTCTCGCTCGCCAAATCCAAGCTCTTCAAGCTGGAGGTGACGGGGGACATCGCGCTGTTCATCCAATGGGCGGGCGAAGCGGCCTTTGCCCTGTCGGTCGGCGGCTTCTTTCCGGGCTATGAGGCGCCCAAGCAGATCGGCCCCATGCAGCGCGTGGGCATCAAATTCGCCCCACCCGTCAAATGGCTGTCGATTTCCGCCAATGCCTATCTCGCGGTCACCAGCAACACGGTGCAATTCGGTGGCCGGGTCGAGGTGATCGCCAAGTTGGACCCGGCCAAGGCCGAGGCGTGGCTGCAACTGGACGCGCTGTTCCAATGGGCGCCGCATTTCTACTTTGTCATCCGCATCGACGCGGGCATCAAGGTGTCGGCCTTTGGCGTCACGCTGGCGGGCGTCAGCTTCAAGGGCGAACTCTCGGGCGACAAACCCTTCCGGCTGGAGGGCCGGGCCGAGGTCGAGATCCTGTGGTGGGATGTTCCGGTCGATATCGGCCCGATCACATGGGGCGAAAGCACCCCGCCCCCCGCGCCGGAACTTGACCCCCTGGATGTCGCCCAGCAGGCATTGACCGCCGACAACGCCTGGACCCCGCTGCTGCCACCCGAGGCGCAATCCATCGCCCGTCTGGCCCCGGCGGATGATGTGCCGCTTTATCACCCCTTGGGACAGATCGAACTGCGGCAAATCTCGGTCCCGCTGGAAACCGATATTGACCGGATCGGATCATCGACGGCCCTGCGCAAGCGGATCAACCTGCGTGCGGCCACCCTGGACGGTCAGGCGGCGGGGGCGGTCTGGCCGCTGGATGACCACTTCCCGCCAGGGCATTTCCTGAAACTGTCCGACCATGAGGTGTTGGGACGCCCCGAATATGAAACCCATGTCTCCGGTCTGGGGATGGGCGCGGCGCGGGGGGCGTCCTTTTCCACCGCCACCCATGCCGGGCTGGCGTGGAACACGGTGCTGCCGGGCAAGCCCGTCGATCCGCCGCCGGGCCTGCTTTGGGCGCTGAACGGCCATGCGGGCAAGCTGTTGGCGGCGAACGGCAAACTGCGCGCGCCGCGCGTCGGGGCCAATCCCTATCAAGACGTGCCCCGCCCCGGCCCGATGGTCGAGATGGCCCAGCGCGGCGCGGTCAAGGTGATGTCGGCGGAAACCCTGCTGGCCGCAGGGGCGGCACCGGGGCTGGCGATGCCCGCCAGTGCGGCGGCAGAGGCGGTGCGGATTGGCGGCAATCAGGGGGTCGAACTGACCACCCTTGCAATGGGGTTGGTGTGACATGGCCGATACGCTGCTGAAATCCGCCGGAGCAAGCTACTTCGTCTCGGCCAAGGCGCTTGCCGCCGTGGCCTTCACGCCCGAAGACATCGATCTGGGCGATTACGCCTTTGTCCCCTTTGTCCGCACCGGCCTTGCGGCGGCGATCCGCAGCGCGCCGACCGCCAACCGGGCGACCGTGCGCGGGGCGGTGGAGATTGCGGACTCGGCGGACATCACCGCCAAGCGCAGCTTGACGCGCGATCTGACGCTCTATGGCCCCGGCGATGTGACGGGCATAGATCCGGGCCAGATCATCCGCCGCCAGCCCGCGCCCCATTCGGGCGATGCGGAACAGGGTTTTCTCGCCCATATCGAATTCGCACGGCCGGATTTTCCGTGGATGTTCTCGCCCCTGCCCGCGCAAGGCGACCGTTGCGATCCGTGGCTCGCGCTGGTGGTGGTCGAGGCCTCGGTCAGCCATGTCGAGCCGTCGCGCGGCGAACTGCCTGCGCAGTTGTGGACCAAGAAAGGCCAGTTGCAGCCCCTGGCCGACAACTGGCGCTTTGCCCATGCCCAGGCTGTGGGCGTGGCGATTGACCCGACCGGACCGCGCCTGCGCGGGGCGGCCGCGGATACGGTGGAAACCCGGCTGTCGGATGACCATGCGCCCGCCAACCTGTCACGCATCCTCTGCCCGCGCCGTCTGGACGATGGGATCACCTATGTCGCGGCGCTGGTGCCTGCCTTTGAGTGCGGGGTGCGCGCGGGGCTGGGTCTGGGCGGCGGCACGCTGGACGCGGCATGGACCCGCCAGCCGGGGGATGAGGCCGATGACATCGCCCTGCCGGTCTATGACAGTTGGACCTTCCGCACCGCACCGGGCGGCAACTTCCGCGAGCTTGCCGAGCGGATCAAACCGCTGGCCGCCCCTTGGGCCATCGGGCGGCGGCTGATTGACCTCTCGCGCCCCGGCAGCGATATCCCCGACCTGCCTGACGGCGATACCGCGGGCGTGCAGGTGCTGGAATGCGCGCTCTTCTCGCCTGCCAGCCTGCCCGCCGACCAACCCGCCCGCACCCCCTGGCCAACGGCGCAGCGTGAGGCGTTGCGCCAGCGGATCGATCAGGCCAATGCCTCTGATGCCGACCTGCCCCGCATCGGCGCGCGGCTTTATGCCCGCTATCAGCGCGCGGCCACTCGCATCGGCGCGGTGTTCGGCGCCGCGCCTTTCGGCCCCCATGCGACCGATGCCGCTGATGCCGACTGGTTCCCGCAACTGAACACCGATCCCATGCTGCGCATCGTCGCGGCCTTGGGGGCCAAGGTGGTGCAAAAGGACCAAGAGGCGCTGATGCAGGCGGCATGGGCGCAGGTGGATGGCATCCGCAAGGCCAATCAGGCGATCCTCTGGGCCGGATTGGCCGAGGTGGTCACCACCTCGATCCGCGATCGCCATCTGGCGGTGCTGGACCCGGGCACGCTGATGCAGGTCACGCGCACCCTGCACGCCCGCGTCCGCGACGGTGGACATCCCCGCACCCTGCGCGCCGCCGTGATCGACAGCCGCACGGCGGCAGGCAGCATGAGCGCCGCCTTCCGCCGTGCCTTGCGCCCCGGCGGGTCCCTTGCGGCACGGATGGCCGCCGTGTCGCCCGGGAGACTGGTCGCCGGTCCGCAAGGCTTTGCCGACCATCGGCAGGACTATCGCCAGCCGGACGGGATTGCGGGCCTGTCCAAGGCGGGGATGCAATTCTTCACCGATGCGGCGCTGACCAAGGTGCTGGGCACGGCCCCGGACCGGGCGCGCCTGATGCTGGACGGCCAGATGTCGGTGCTGACACAGACCGGCGGGGCGCTGCGCCAGTTGACCGGCCAACGCTGGGCGGGCGTGGATGCCGGACGGGCGGGAGACGTGATCGGCAAGGGCCTGATCGACACCGTCACCGGGCGGCTGGACGTGATCGGCGGCCTGCGCGACAGGCCTGTCGGCCTGACCGAACGGCTGGGCGAGGTTCTGGTCGGCCTGACCAACAGCGGTGCCGGACTCTCCGCCTCGGCGGGGGCGCAACTGGACCGGGTCAAGACCCTTGCCAGCCGCGCCGATCTGCCGCGCGGGGCGCTGACCCCCACGCCGGTGGTCCGCCCGCTGCCGCTGGACCGTCCCCTCCCCTTGGAGCGACCCGGCCCGATCGGGCGCGGCATTCCCCTGCCCCAGCGCACGCGGCGCGGACCGGTGATCGTGGACCGCCCCGACCGTCCCGTTGATCCCGTGGTGGTCAGCGAACCCCTCACCCGCTTTGAAACCGACCTCGCACGCAAGTTGCGCGCGGGGATCGAGACGCTGAACGCCCTCTCGGTCAGCGCCCTGCGCCAAGGGCTGTCCGAGATGGTCACCGCCATCGCAGCCCCGCCCGCGATGCAGACCGACCTTGGCGCGCTGACCGTCGGCAAGACCGCGCTTCTGGCCCAGATCGACCCGCACCAGACGGCGCGCGCGGCGCTGAAGGGCCGCCTCAGCCTGCGTCCCGGTGCCATCCGGCCCGATTGGATCGACACCGCAGGTCTGGCCCCGATCATGGCCGCGCCGGTGTTCAACCGCGCCATGTCGGCGGCACTTGAGGATTACGACCGCGATTGGCTGGTTCCCGGCCTTGGCACGATCCCGGCGCGGGATTTCGTGACGGTGCTCGACATCAACCCCGCCTTCGCCGAGGCCTTCCTGATCGGTGCCTCCGACGAAATGGGGCGCGAGCTTTTGTGGCGCGACTACCCGACCGACCAGCGCGGCACTTATTTCAAGCGCTTCTGGGATGCTGAACAGGACGAGCTGACCCAACCCATCCACCGCTTTTCCCGCCAGCCCGTGGGCCGGCACTTCCGCATCGGTGGCGATGGCGCAGCGGGGGGCGGGGCCTTGGCGCTTGTGGTGCGCGGCGAACTCTTGCGCCGTTTCCCCGATACGGTGGTCATGGCGGTGCAGGCCACGTCGAATGCGGTGCCCCCCACCTTCATCGCAAAATCCGAGGCGCGGGTGCTGTTTCACACCCATCTCGACCCCGATTACACCGTGGTGGGTTTTGACCTGACCACCCAGCAGGTCGAAGCGGGCGGGAACTGGTGGTTCCTTCTGGCGCAGAACCCGACCGCGCCGCGTTTTGGTCTGGCCGAGAATGCCAGCGCCTCCACCGACCACGACAAGCTCGACTGGGCCGATTTCGGCGCGGTGCCGCCGGGGGGCTTCTTGCCCGTCACGCGCAATTTTGACGTCAAGGACAGCAACGGCCAGCCTGACAAGGTGCGCTGGCCCGGACATGCCGGGGTCGTCGCCCGCGTGCTGTTGACCAATCCCATCCGCGCCGCCTTCCGCGCGGATACGTTGATCGCTTCGGCCAAGTGAGAAAGGTTGCACCATGCCCCCGATGGACCCTGCCGCGCTGCGAAAGGCCCAGGCAGAAACCGCCCGCGCCCGCCTGACGCTGGACAAGACCCGCGCCGAGACCGCCGCCGCCCGCGCCGCCCTGTTGGCAGAGCGCGCGGATCTGGAACGCGCGGCCGCCAGCGGCGACGATGCCGCCCTGCGCCGCGCCAAAGAGGCGGTAGAGCGTGCGGGCAACCGACTGGCCGAACTGTCCGACATCCAGCGCGACCTTGGCCGCGCCTTGGGCGACCGGCTGGACATCTTCCGGGATGCCGACATGGATGCGCCCGCCGACGTTCCCTTGCTGCTCTTGCCGCTGCGGCTTGAGACCCGCTTTGTCCGGGGGCGGGGCCGGGGCGCGGGGGATGTGCTGCGCATCCGCATCCATCCCGATGAAATCCACCTTGACCGCAGCACCCCTGGTCTGTCGCCGGAGGAAGAGGCGGCGGGCCGGGCTTATTGGTCCACGCTCTTTGCCGCCCCCGATGACAACGGCATGGCGGCGGCTTGGGCCTTGCTGAAATCCGCCGTCGGGCGGGCAAGGGTGCGGCATGTGGCCCTGTCCTTGCGCCCCACCAATCCCGAAAGCCGGGGCAGCGGCGCGGCGCCTGCCTTCCCGCCGGTCACGGCGCTGGACAAGGGGGCCGCCGCACCGCGCCTGTTGCCCGAACGCTTTCACGTCACGGCCTGGCAGGGTGGCGTGCAACTGCGGGCCGCCGGGGCGGTGGTGGACCCCGGCCTGAAGGTGGGCCTTCTGGGCGAGGATGCCGAAAGCCTGACCGATCAGGACGGATTGCGCGTGCCTGCGGGATCGGAATGGCTGCATGATTACGCGCTGGCCCTGAAGCAGGGCATGGCGATCGACCTGCCTCTGCCCGCGCGCAAATCGATCGAGCGGCTCTATGTCTATGGCGTCAGCCAAAGCCGCACCCCCGCGCAGGCCGCCACGGGACTTGAGGCGCTCTTTGCGTCGCATGACGGGGCGGGCCGCCTGGCCTTTGTGCCGCCAGGTGTGCCGACGAACAACACCGAAGCCGGGGCCTCGGATTGGGACCGCTGGCGCGAACCCGCCCCGGTGCCGCTGCAACCGCCCGCCCTGCCCGCCACCGCCAATGGGCCCATCACAGCAAGCGCCCTCGGCACCGCCGGGGCGCTGCTGTCGGGCCTGCCGAATGCCGACCTGCGCGACACTGAGGCGGCGGCGGCGATGAATGCCGCGCTTTGGCCAGCGACCTGGGGCTACTTTCTGGAAACGCTGGATGACGGGCAGGACAGTCTGTCGCCCCGCGTGATCGAGGATATGCGCCGCTTTCACCAGACCCACCTGCGCGCCGGAGGGGCCTTGCCCACCTTGCGGGTCGGACCCCAGCCCTATGGCGTGTTGCCCTTCGCGGGATTCGGCCATGCCGTCCCGCCCGGCAAGGACCAGCCCGTGGAGGCAAAGCTGGACAGCCTGACCCGCAAGATGCTGCCCAACTGGCTGGCGGGGCTGTCCGACGTGCCGCATCTGACCGGCGACGGCGATGCCGCCACGATCCTGAGGATTTTCGGCCATGCACCGCAGTCCTGGGGCGTGCGGGCGCGCAAATGCCTGTCGTCGGACTTTCTGGCCAAGATCGAGTCGACGACGAAACAGGCCAAACCCGCCGCCGATGTCGAAGGCTTGCTGAACCGCCTGATCGCGGAATCGCTGGGCGGCTTTGGCCTGTCCTATGGCGCGGGCACGCTGGATGCCCAATCGCGCCCGGTGGCCCTGCCCTATGCCGATCCGGCGCGCGATGGCGATTTTCTGGCGGCACTTCTGGACGGCAACAGCCCCGGCGCGCTGTCGAGCGTGTTTCAGGCGCTGGTCAGCCTCGGCTGGACACAGGTCAAGGCCAGCGCCACCCCCGGCCCGCGATTCGCGCAGGCGGTGGAGGTGACGCAGACCTTTGACCCCCGCCAGACGCAGCGCATCGTGGCCTTGGCGCAGACCGACCGCCCGGCCCCGGTGGACGAGTATCGCGCCCTTCTGGACACGCTGCCCGATGACGGCAAACCGCGTCCGCGCGGCCTCACCTTGCCCGCGCTGGACGAGGACGCGGCCGAGCGCGTGATCGCCGCCAGTTCCATCGCCGAACGCAACCGGCTGGGCGAGATGCTGGTCGAGCGCACCCTGCTGGGCCGCGCCCGCCTGTCGGACCTGCGGCAGGCGCTGACCACGCTGCGCGACCTGTCGCGCCAACCGGGCGGCGCGGATTTCACCCGTTTGGTCGCGGAAACGCTGGACAGCGCCAGCCACCGTCTGGATGCCTGGATCATGGCGCTGTCCTGGGCGCGGGTCCAGCGCGCGCGCGCCGCAACGCCCAAGGGGCTGTCGGTCGGGGCCTTCGGCTGGCTCTTAGATCTGGTCCCGCAGGACCGCAGCCCCCGCGACGGCGGTTTCATCGCCGCCCCGACGCTGGAACAGGCGACGACCGCAGGCATCCTGCGCAGCGCCTATCTGGCGCATAACGCAAGGGACAGCAGCGGCGGGGCCTTTGCCATCGACCTGTCCAGCGCCCGCGTCCGCCGCGCGCAAGGCTTGCTGGAAGGGGTGGCCAATGGCCAAAGCATCGGTGCGCTGCTGGGCTACAACTTTGAGCGGCGGCTCAAGGATGCGGGCTGTGAGCGGTTCATCCTGTCCTTCCGGGGTCTGGCCCCGCTGGTCGCCGGACGGTTGACGGATGGCGGCAGCCCTGTCGTGGACCCGGACTCGCAGGCCGTCGCCGGGGCCAATGTCACCGACATGACCCGGCTTCTGGCCCGCTGGAACGACCCCGCCGAAGGCCCGGCCTTCCTGTTCGCCAAGCTGGCCCAAAGGCCGGAGGGCAACGAATACCTCGATCCCGGCGTGCCATGGCCTGCGCCCACGGCGGCGCAAAAGGCGGCGATCACGTCGGCAATGACCGAAGCCGTGGCCGATGCCGATGCGGTGGCAGATCTGCTCTTGGCGGAATCGGTCCATCAGATGGCGCAGGGCAACATGTCCCGCGCTTCGGCCACGCTGGATGCGGCAGGCCGGGGAGAGGCTCCGCCCCCCGCAGCGGCGGATGTGGTCACAAGCCACGGCCCTGCCACGCTGGTCACCCATCGTCTGATCGCCGTGGCCCATCCCGGTCGCGGCTGGCCGGGGGCGGGTTCCAGCCCCCGTGCGCTGGTCAGCCCAGTCGCGGAATCCTGGGCGGCGGCGCGTCTGCCCGATCCGTCGAACGTAGCGCTCGGGCAAGCGGCGAACGGCGGCACGGCCACCCTCGCCGACACCGGTCTGTCGGCGCTGGATTTCGCCGCCGCCGCCCGCCATCCGGCCTTGCTGGACCGCGTGATCCGCGCCCGCGCCGGGCTGGCCAACCCCGACGCCGCCTTCCCGCCCCCCGCCGCCGGACAGGTGGCCTTGGACGAGGCCGCCCTGACCGCCGCCGCCTTGCAAGAGGTGCTGGACCGCGCCGCCCCGCTGACGGCACTGTCGCTGGGGCTGCCGGGGGCTGCGGGCTGGAAGCCTTTGCCCGATGCCATCCCGCAGGCGCTGCAACGGCTGGACGATGCGGCGGCCCTGTTGCGCGGGCGGCTGGACCGTCTGTCCGCCCTGCTGTCCGCGCCACAGGTGCTGCGCGATGATCTGACGACGGCCCTGTTGGCGCTGACCGATTTCGGCATCACCCTGCCCGAACTCTCCGAAAGCCGCACCGCCGACATCGCCCTGCTGGCGTTGCAAGAGGGCGACAACCGTCTTGCCCGATACGCGCAAGCCCGCAGCGGCACTCCGACGGTGGACGCGGTGGCCGAGGCGCTGTTCGGCAGCGGCCTGCCCGTGCCCCTGCCGCATCGCTTTGCCCCCGACGACCCGCCCGACCAACCGCCTGAGGCGCTGGGGGAGCGCGCCTTCACCGCGCCCGACGCCGGGGCCATCCCGCGCTTTCTGGCAGACATGGGCACGGTGCGCCCGGCACTGGGCCGGTTCCAGCGGCTGGCGCTCTTGACCGCGATCAACGGCACGCCGCCCGCCCTGACCCTGCGCCAGATGTGCGGGCTGGGCGAGGATGCACCCGACCAGTGGATCGGCGCCGGATTGCCGCCCGACCGTGTGTCGCCGACCTGTCCGGTGGTGGGGCTGGTGGCCGACGCGCCCGACGGGCTGGATCTGACCGGCGAGGTGGCGGGCCTCATCCTGGACGACTGGACCGAGGCCTTGCCGCAACGCCGGGAGGCGGGCGAAGGGCAAGCCGCCGCAAGCCGCACCACGGCCGGGGTGGCGCTGCACGCCGACGCGCCCGCCAGCCAACCGCCGCAGGTCATGATCCTGGGCCTGTCGCCCGATGGCAAGCGCTGGACCGAAGACAGCCTGTGCCATTTCCTTGACGATGTGATGCACTTAGCCAAGGCGCGGCTGGTCACATTGGAAACCCTGCCTCTGGCCGCGCGCGTCCTGCCCGCGATCTACACCCAAAGCTGGTCCTTGCAGGGCACGCCCGTCCTCGACTGGTCGCGCCTGTCGCTGGACGTCAAGCAACTGGCGCGCAGCGACGGGCTCAAGAATTTCACCATGATCCGCGAGGTCTAGGCCATGGCAACCAAATTCACCACGCATGAGCTGTTGGCCGACCGTCCCATCGCGTTCAAGGACATCGGCCCGCTGCTGCTCGCCCCGCCCGCATGGACCCGTCTGGAGCCGCAAACCCTGTCGGGCGAACCCGATGCCGGGATCGAGATGCGGGTGGCTGATCCCTTGTGGATGCTGGCGCGGCAATGGCAACTGGGCGAATTCAAGGGCGAGGATTGCGGCACGCCTGTCTCGGTCCGGGTGCAGGCGACGACCCGGGCCTTGACCGCGCTGCGCCCCGGTGGCGCCGAGATGGGGCATCCGCCGCAGCCCCTGCCCGCCGGTGCCGTCTTCGAGCCGGAGGTGGAGGCCGAGCCTTGGGCCGCGCCCTGCCTGCGCGACCGGGCCGAGGCGGGGGCGGCGCTGGTCGCGGCACTTGCCCCGCTGGGCTGGGGCGGCGAGGCGCAATTGCTGGCCGATTGCGCCTTTGATCCGACGGCGGAGGATGTGGCCGGGGCGGATGCGATGTGGCGGCTGATTGCCCGCCATCACCCCGATGCCGAAGCCGCCGCCCTTGGCATCGAAGGCGGCACCGCGCTTTGGTTGCAGAATGAACCCGACGCCGTGGTCGCGGCGGCCAAGGACTGGCTGGCGTGGTATCGCGCCAATGTCTCGGCCCTGCGCGCGGCGGACAGTTGGCATTCGGATCGACTGGAGTATCGCTTCGGCATGCAAGCGGGAACCGGGGCCGATGCCCGCAGCCTGGAGGCGCCCTGCCATCTGGGCGGGGCGGTGGATTGGCACAGCTTCGATCTGGGCAACGCCAAGGGCTTGGGCGTCGATGCCGATGCGCCGGGGCAAAGCCATGACATCCGCGTCCATGCCAGCCGCCTGCGCTATGCCGGGATGCCGGTGGACCGGCTGTGGCAGTTCGAGGATGGTTTGGTCAACTTCGGACTGACCGAGGTGCAGCCCAACGACCTGACGCGCTTGGCCTTTCTGGAATATGCCGCGATCTATGGCACCGATTGGCTGATCGCCCCCATCGACCTGGCGCGCGGGGTGCTGGCGCAGGTTACGGCGGTCACCTACCGCACCACCTTTGGCGAGGACATCACGGTGGAGGTGGCGCAGGACAACGCCCGCGCCGGGACCTTCCGTCTCTATCACACCGACGGGCCGGATGGGCCGGAACCCCTGTTCGTGATCCCGCCCAACGGCCGCGCGGCCCTTGAAGGGGCCGCCCGCGAAGAGGTGGTCTTTGCCCGCGACGAAACCGCCAATGTGATCTGGGCGATTGAGCGCAGCTATGAAGGGGCCGACGGTCTGGCCCGTGACCGTGCGAACGACTCCGCCCCGCCCGCCGATCCGGCCCGTCCGCAGGCAGGCGCAGATGCTGCATGGACGCTGGAACTTCGCCCGCCGGATCATTGGGTGCCGATGGTGCCGATCCCGCAGGGCGGCGGTGGCGGGTTCATCCTGCGCAAGGGCAGCTTTGACGGCATCGACCGCGCGCTTGGCCGCGTGCTGGCCGCCACGCCCTTTGACGTGCAGGATGAGGAGGTGCCCCGCGAAGGCGTGCGCCTCTGCCGTCTGCCCTCGGTCTTGCGCGATGAGACCGGGCAATTGCGCCGCTGGACCGCCCGCCGCGTGACCACCGCTTGGGGCGAAAGCCGGTCGCGGCTGGAGTATGATGCAACGCGGGGGCCAGCGTAAGTATAGGGCGGGGTGGCTTGCTTTACCCCGCCCACGCGCCCATCCTTTTGCTGACCCGTCTTGACCCGAGTGTGATGCAACCGCCTGATCCCACCGACACCTCTGGCAGCCTTGCCTTTTTCGGCACGCGTCAGGGCGATCTGCTGCGTGACCTGCTGGCTTGTGGCAAGATGCATCTGGCCATGCAGCGGCTGGTCTATGTCACCCCGACCAGTGGCGCGGTGCGCAAACCGGCAGGCTGGGCGCGCGGCGATGCCTTGCAGGTGATTGCCGCCGATGCGCTGGGCTTTGACCGGGTGCCGATCTCCCTGCGGGCGGTGGGCAAGGCGCTGGCCGACCGGATGGCGGCCACGCCCCCCGAAACGGTGCTGGCGGTGGACATGGGCTGGGGGCTGCAAACCGCCTCGGCCACCGCGAACTTCGAAGGCTGGGTGGGTGTCGCCAGCGCCTTGGCCGACAGCACAGAGCGGCGGGTGGTGTCGATCTACAACCGCAGTCTGCTGATCGACGAACACCTGCTGGTCGCCCTGCGCGGGCATCCCGCCGTGCTGACCGCCGAAGGGGTGGTGACAAACCCGCATTGGCTGCCCCCCGCCTTGCAGGAAAAGGGCACCCTGCGCGAACAGGTGAATTTCTGGCTGGGCGGGCTGTCCCCCAGTTTGCAACGCACCAACCCCTTTGCCGACCGCCATGCCGCCGAAGGGGCCGATCCGATGTGGCTTCTGGGCCGTCGCGCCGAGGAAAAGGTGATCCCGCGCGAAGAGGCCGCGCGCGAGCGCTGGAAGATCCGCTGCTTTGGCCGGTTGCGGGTGTATCGCGCGGATGGCAGCCAGATCGACTGGGCGGCGTCGGGCGGGGCCACGACCAAGATCAAGACGCTGTTTGCCTATCTGCTGCAACAGGGCGGCAAGGGGGCTAAGGCTGACGATCTGGCAGACCTGCTCTGGCCCGAGGCCGACAGCGCCGAGGCAGCGCGCAACCGGCTTTATCATTCCATCCGCTGCCTGCGGCAGGCGCTGGACGGCGCGCCCGACAGCCGCTCGGCGAAGGCGGGGCCGAGCCATATCCTGCGCGACGGGGCAAGCTATGTGCTGGTGCCGCCGGATCGCAGTTGGCTGGACATCTCGACCTTTGAACAACTCTGCCGCCAGTCGCAGACCCATGTGAAATCCGGCGATCTGGATGAGGCGCTGATCTGCCTGCGCGCCGCCGACAGGCTTTATACCGGCGATCTGTTCGAGGATATCCCGACCGAATATGTCGATGATCAGGAACGCGACTGGTGCTGGACCCGCCGCTACTGGCTGCGCGACATGTACCTGAAGGTGCAGCGCGACACCGCCCGCATCTACCGCGCCCGCGAGGACCATTCCGCCGCGCTGAACCACTGCCGCAAGGCGCTGGCGATGGACCCCTTGGCCGAATTCGCGCATGAGGAATCGATGCAGGTCTTTGCGGCCCAAGGCCGGCGCGAGGCGATCGAACGCCAATACGCGCTGTACCTTGATTCGCTCTCGCGTTTCGACGACCGCCCGCGCAGCGAATCCTTGGCAAAACTGTACAAGAGCCTGACCGCGTGATGACGACAAGCCTTTGAATACGCGCGGTTTATCAGCTAAAGAAAAACCAAAGATTGGTCACTCATGTTTGTTTCCAAGCCAGTGTCGCCATTGGCACCATAGTTCTGCTGGGAGGACAGAATGAACACCATGACCCCGGCGAAAGCCTGTCCATTTTCCAACGCCGCCGACGATTTCGATCCATTTGATCTGACCGATCCCTTCCCCTTTTACGCCTTTGCCCGCGAAGAGGCTCCGGTGTTCTATTCGGAACGTTTGGGCTATTGGGTCGTCTCGCGCCATGCCGATATCAAGGCGGTGTTCGACAACTGGCAGGTGTTCTCTTCTGAGAACGCCCAAGCGCCGATCCGCCCGATGGGCGACCCCGGTCGCGCCGTGATGAAGGCGGGGGGGTTCACCGCCTATTCCGGTCTGTCGGCCCGCGTGCCACCTGATCACACCCGCATCCGCAAGGTCGCGCAAAGCTGTTTTGGCCCGCGCCGGTTCAAATCCATCGAGCCGCAGATCTATGAGATCGTGAACCGCGAGATCGACAAGTTCGAAGCCAAGGGTCACGCCGATTTCTTCCGCGACTTCGCCTATGACGTGCCCGCCTATGTGCTGTTCCGTCTGGTCGGCGTGCCCGAGTCGGATGTGCCAAAGGTCAAGTCCTGGGCCGTCAGCCGCGCCCTGCTGACTTGGGGCGACCTCAGCGACGAGGAACAGGTGCCGCATGTCCATAACATGGTGGAATACTGGGCCTATTGCCGCGCCTTGGTTGCTGCCGCCCATGCCGAACCCGGCGACAACCTGCCCGGCGACATGGTCCGCGCGCAACTGGACGGGGCCGAGATCACCGACGATGAGATTGCCGGTGTCCTCTACTCCGTCCTGTTTGCAGGGCATGCGACCACGACAACCCTCTTGACCAACGCCCTGCGCGAGGTGCTGATCCGCCGCGACCAATGGGAACTCCTGAAGGCCAATCCCGAAAAGTGGCAGGCCGCGACCGAGGAATTCCTGCGCTTCAGCCCCTCTATCGTGTCTTGGCGGCGGAGGGCCTTGCAGGATGCCGAAATCGGCGGCGTGGCCATCCCCAAGGGCGCGAATATCCTGCTGCTGCTGGGCTCTGCCAACCGCGATGACGCCGTGTTCGATCAGCCCGACACGCTGGACATCGACCGCGCCAATGCCCGCAACCATCTGTCCTTTGGCTATGGCATCCATTTCTGTCTGGGACAGCAACTGTCCAAGATGGAATTCGCCATCGCGATGAAGGAATTGGCGCGTCGCCTGCCCTCGCTCCGCTTGGTGCCGGATCAGGACTTCGCCTTTGCGCACAACACCTCTTTCCGCGTTCCGACCGCGCTGCACATCGAATGGGACTTGTGATGACTGCCTCTGCCCAGATGACCATCGACCCGCGTTTCATCCTGCCGTTTGAGTCTGCGACCGACGCGGATCATCCCCGCATGGGCGGCAAATGCGCCAGCCTTGCCCGCATGATCGCCATGGGCGTGCCCGTTCCGCGCGGCTTTGCCGTGGCGACCGACGCCTATGCCGCGCATCTGGCCGCGACGGGACTAGAGGCCGCGATCCGGGAAGAGTTGTCGCATCTGGACACCCACAACGTCACAGATGAGGAAGCCCGGTCCCAAGCCATCCGCCATCTGGTGACCGAGCGCGCCATGCCGACGGAGGTGGAAACCGCCATCCGCGCCGCCTATGCGTTGATGTCCCCCGCGGACGATCTGCCCGTCGCGGTGCGCTCATCCGCCACGGCCGAAGACATGCCCGACGCCAGCTTTGCCGGACAACAAGACACCTACCTCTGGGTCGTCGGCGCGGATGAGGTGGTGGCAAAGGTCCGCTCGTGCTGGGCCAGCCTCTTTACCGCCCGCGCCATGAGCTACCGCGCCGATCACAACCTCGGCCAGATTGAGGTGTTGATGGCCGTCGCGGTGCAAGAAATGGTCGATGCCCGCAGCGCAGGCGTGGCCATGACGCTGGACCCGATCAACGGCGACCGCACCAAGATCGTGATCGACGCCTCATGGGGGCTTGGCGAAAGCGTGGTGTCGGGGGAAATCACGCCCGACAACTTCACCGTCGAAAAGGTGATGATGCAGGTGCAAAAGCGCCGCATCGCCGAAAAGACCCATGAAATTGTCGCCGATCCCGCCGCCCGCCGCACCATCGACCGCGAGATCGAAGAAGGCCGCCGCAGCCAGCCCAGCCTGTCGGATGACGAGGTGATCGCGGTGGCGCAACTCGCCCGGCGGCTGGAGAAGGCTATCGGCGGCGCGCAAGACCTAGAATGGGCGATTGACCGTCAGGGCCGCCTTGTCGCGCTGCAATGCCGCCCGGAAACGGTCTGGAGCCAGAAGAAAGCCGCGACGCAAACCTTTTCCATGGGGATCGAAGGTGTGCTCGGCACGCTCTTGGCCCCGATCCAGAACAAGCTTTGAACATAAAAACTCTCGGGGAGGAGAGACCATGACCGCAAAGACCAGTTTTCCCAGTGCCTATGACCTTGCCGCACCGGCGGGGGCTGAGGCGTGGCGCGACCTGTACCCCTATTACCTGATGTTCGCCGACAACCGCCGCGCGGAAGAGGACGGCAAGTTCTGGTTCTGCGACAGCCAGCATTGGCCGAACCCCTTCAAGCCGTTTGACGCGGTGACGGTGGAATATGCGGTCAAGTGCCTTGGCCAGTACAACACCCGCCACTACCTTGTGCCGCCCGCCAATGGCGTCGATTTCCGCATCCACAACGGCTATGTTTACATGTCGCCGGTAGGTGTCGCGCCGGAAAACATCGGCCCCCGCGTGCCGCATTTCATGGACCGTGCCGGTCACTATTTCATGAATTGGGACAGCCTGCTGGACAACTGGATGGTCAAGGTCAAGGCCAACATCGCCGAGATGGAGGCGCTGCACTTTGACGACCTGCCCGAAGTCGTCCCGGTCGACTGGGTCAAGGGTGGACATGGTATCGATAACACGGTGCCGCTGTCCGAGACCTATGACAAGGCGATCCAACTGCTGTACCGGACGTGGAATTACCACTTTGAATTCCTCAATCTGGGATATGCGGCCTATCTCGATTTCTTCGGCTTCCTGAAATCGCAATTCCCGACCATCTCGGACCAAGCCATCGCCAAGATGGTGCAGGGCGTCGACAGCGATCTGTTCCGCCCCGATGACGAGTTGAAGAAACTGGCCAAGCTGGCGGTGTCCTCTGGCGTTGCAGCGCATCTGTCGGCGGGATCGGTCGATCAGGTGCTGGCCGCGATGGCGGGCAGTGCGGCGGGTCAGGCTTGGGTTGCGGCTTGGGAGGGTGCGAAAGACCCGTGGTTCAACTTCACCTCGGGCAACGGGTTCTATTCCGACGACAAGTATTGGATCGAGCATCTGGATATCCCGATGGGCTATATCCGCGACTACGCCGCCCGCGTGGCCAAGGGAGAGACCATCGACCGCCCCACCGCCGAAATCGCGGCAGAACGGGACCGGATCACCGCCGAATACCGCGAATTGCTGGATGCCGAGGCGCAGGGCGCGTTTGACGGCAAACTGGGTCTGGCGCGGACCGTGTTCCCCTATGTCGAGAACCACAACTCCTATATCGAGCATTGGTCGATGTCGGTGTTCTGGCGCAAGATGCGCGAGCTTTCGGCGCTGTTCCATCGTGCGGGTTTCTGGGAAAGCGCCGATGACATGTTCTTCCTGAACCGGAACGAGGTGCGCGATGCGCTCTTTGATCTGGGCATGGGTTGGGGTGTCGGCGCACCGGCCACCGGGCCGACGCATTGGCCGGCGGAAATCAAGCGCCGCAAGGCGATCCTGACCGCGCTGCAATCGGCCCCGCCGCAGCCCGCGCTGAACACCCCTCCCGAGGTGATCACCGAACCCTTCACCATCATGCTCTGGGGCATCACCACCGACGCGGTCAAGAAATGGCTTGTCGGGTCAAGCGATGCGACCAAGCTGGAAGGCATGGCAGCCTCGCCCGGTGTGGTCGAAGGCCGCGCGCGGGTGATCCGCTCGGCCAATGACCTTGGCCTGATCGAAGAAGGCGAAATCCTAGTCACGCCGGTAACCGCGCCAAGCTGGGCCCCTGTGTTCGGCAAAATCCGCGCGACCGTCACCGACATCGGCGGCATGATGAGCCACGCCGCCATCGTCTGCCGTGAATATGGCCTGCCCGCCGTGACGGGGACGGGGACCGCCTCTTCAACCATCAAGACGGGCCAGATGCTGCGCGTCGATGGCACGACGGGTGAGGTCACGATCCTCTCTGCCGCCTGATCCCGACAGCGGGCCGTCCCATCGGGATGGCCCGCCCCACCGCCCAAGGAAGCGCAATGCAGATGTCAGTTCCCCAATCCTCGCGTTACGATGCCGTCTGGCGGCGTGCCGAACCCTATATGCGCGCGCGCAAGAATGACGTGCATGTGCCCTTGTCCTTTGACTGGGCGCAGCGCCTGCTGGACGCCCATCCAGAGGCCGACCGCGATATCGTGTCCTTGGCGATCCTGCTGCATGACATCGGCTGGTATTCCATCGACATGGAAGACATCATCGAAAAGGGCTTTGGCCCCAACATGATGCAATCCGACGTGCGTTTTCTGCACGAAAGCGAAGGCGTGCGCCTGTCCCGTCCCGTTCTGGAAGAAACGGGGTGGAATGAGGATGTGATCCTCGCCGTCGCCGAAATCATCGACGGGCATGATACGCGGCCTGAGGCGCGGCACCTGAACGACCGTCTGGTGCGCGATGCTGATAAGCTCTGGCGCTTTGGCGTGACGGGTGTGTCGGTCGCCTGCGACTGGTTCAAGATGACCCCGCGCCAATATGCCGACCGGCTGGAGCATCAGGTGGCCCAGTTGGAAACCGAAGCGGGCCGCGATTGGGCGGCGCAGGAATTGCGCGCCACCCGTGTCGCCCTGAAGTTGAACGTGATCTGAAGGACGGACCCGATGGAAATGTTCATCGACGGCGGCTGGCGCTCTGCGGTGTCCGGCGCGACCCAACCTGTCACCAACCCCACCACGGGCGCGGTGATTGACACGGTTCCCACCGGGGATGCGGTGGATGCCGATCTTGCCATCCGCGCGGCGGATCGGGCTTTGGCGTCTTGGCGCGCGGTCCCCGTCGCCGAACGCGCCCGCCTGCAACGCCGCGCCGCCCAACTGATGCGCGACAATGCGGATAGAATCGGACGGGTGCTGACTGCAGAGCTTGGCCGTCCCTTGGCAGCGGCAGTGACCGAAATCCAACGCTCGGCGGACCTCTTGGACGTTTACGCCGAGGAAGGGTTGCGCCTGCATGATGAGGTGATCCTCAGCCAACCGGGCGAAAAGATCATGGTCCGGCGCGAACCTGTGGGGGTGGTGGTGGCCATCACACCCTTCAACTATCCGATTACACTCTTGTGCTTCAAACTCGGGGCCGCGCTGATTGCAGGCTGCACGGTGGTGGCCAAACCCGCCGAGGATACGCCGCTGTCCACCCTGCTGTTGGCGGAACTTTTCCACCAAGCGGGTTACCCGGCGGGCTGTTTCAACGTCGTCACCGGCAAGGGGCGCGGGATCGGCATGGCGATGGTCGACCACCCAATCCCCGGCAAGGTCGCCTTCACCGGCGGCACGGCAGCGGGCAAGGCCATCGCTGCCGCCGCAACCGGCACGGTCAAGCGGGTGACGCTGGAACTCGGCGGTCAAAGCCCCGCCATCATCTGCGCCGACGCGGACTTGAGCAAAGCCGCCGCTGCGATTGCACGCCATGGCTTCGCCAACTCGGGCCAATTCTGCTACCGCGTGAACCGGGTTTACGTCGAACGCCCGGTCTATGACGCCTTCCTGTCGGCGCTTCTGGCCGAGGTCGCCAAGATCACCGTCGGCGACGGCCAGACGGACCCCGTCACCATGGGCCCAATGGTCAACGCCAAGATCTTCGGCAACGCCTTCGGCCAAATCGCCGACGCCCGTGCCAAGGGGGCACGCATCTGCTGTGGCGGGGATCGGCTGACCGGGGGCCTTTACGATGGCGGCTATTTCCTGCCGCCCACTGTAATCGCCGACACGGACCATTCCATGCAGATCATGACCGAGGAAACCTTTGGCCCTGTGCTGGGGATCATGCCCGTAGACAGCCCCGCACAGGCGCTGAACCTTGCCAATGACACGATCTATGGCCTTGCGGGGTTTGTGTTCACCGCCAATGTCGGGCGCGGTCTGGCACTGGCGGAACGGATCAACGCCGGATCGGTCTGGGTCAATGACATCCACCGATCGAACCACTCCGCCCCGTTTGGCGGGATGAAGCAATCGGGCGTGGGCCGCGAAAAGGGCCGCTACGGGGTGGAAAGCTACCTCGAATACAAGACTGTTTATCTGACCTATGATGAGGGTCTGGTATGACGCCGCGTGACCTTGCCCTGTGGCAGGCGGCAAAGCCTTGGCTGGATGTGCGGTCAAACGATGTGCATACGCTGATCGCGTGGCGGCTGGCCGGGACGCTGCTGACCTTGCGCCCCGGTGCGGAGGAGGCCGTGGTGCTGCCCGCGATCATCCTGCACGACACCGGCTGGAAGCAGATGCCGCAGGAAAAGCTGGCGCTGGCCGTGGGGCCAAACGCGCAATTCCCCGAACTGCAACGCGACCATGAACTGGCCGGGGTCGCGATTGGCGCGGATATCCTGACCCGGCTGGCGCTGGGTCTGGATGACAAAGCCATCCTCGCCATCATCGACGGCCATGACACGACCAAGGCCGCGCGGTCGGCGGAGGATGCCATCGTCAAGGATGCCGACAAGCTGTGGCGCTTTACCCCGCATGGGGTGACGACCATTGGCGGCTGGTTCCAGACACCCGCGCCGGACACGCTGGCGATGCTGGAAGATTTCGTCCTGCCCTCGTTCCTGACGCCCGAGGCAAGGATCATGGCGCAGGGTTTTCTGGCCGAAGGCTGGGCAAGCGCGGAACGCGATGAGAGGATGATGGGATGAGCGGTCTTGATCTGGCAGGCAAGCGCGTGATCGTCACAGGGGCGGCAGGTGGCCTTGGCCGCGCCTTTGCCGAGGCCTTCGCCCGCGAAGGCGCGCGTGTGATGGTGGCCGATATCAACCTGGCAGGCGCGCAGGAAACGGCGGCGGGCATTGGCGCGGCGGCGATAGCGGCGCAGGTGGATGTGACCTCGCAGGCGTCTACCGTCGCATTGGCGGCTTTGGCGGCAGAACAGCTTGGCGGCGTCGATATCCTTGTGAACAACGCCGCCATCTATGCCGGGTTGGAACGCAAGGGCTTCGAGTCCATTGACGAATCCGTCTGGGACCGCGTCATGGCCGTCAATGTCAAAGGCCCGTGGCAAATGACCCGCGCCGTGGCCCCGCATCTGCGCGCTGCAGGCGGCGGGGCGGTGATCAACGTCTCCTCCGCCACGGTGATGAGCGGGTCGCCCGAATGGCTGCATTATGTCAGCTCCAAAGGGGCCGTCATCGCCATGACCCGTGCCTTGGCGCGGGAAATGGGCAATGACCGTGTCACCGTCAACGCCCTCGCCCCCGGTTTCACCCTGACCGAGGCCAGCCTTGGCCTAATGGAAGACGCCGCCAGCTACGGCATCACGCGCGGTGCCATCAAACGCGCGGCGGGGTCGGATGACATGGTGGGGGCGGCGCTGTTCCTTGCCTCACCTTTGGCCAGTTTCATCACCGGACAGACCCTCATCATCGATGGCGGACGCCAGTTCCTGTAAGGACCGAACATGCCCCAAATCACCTTTGTCGAACCCGACGGCACCCGTCGGGAGGTTTCCGCACGTCCCGGCGAAAGCCTGATGGCCGCCGCCACCCGCGCCAATGTGGCGGGCATCATCGCCGAATGCGGCGGCAGCGCCATGTGCGCGACATGCCATTGCTATCTGATCGACGGCGCATTGCCGGAGGCCGAGGCGCTGGAGGCGGAGACGCTGGAATTCGTCGCCCAGAACGTCCAAGCCAGCAGCCGCCTGACCTGTCAGATCACGGTGACCGACACCATGGCTGGCATCGTTTTGCAGGTCGCCCCAAGATGAGCGTCGTCATCATCGGTGCAGGCCATGCCGGCAGCCAATTGGCGGTGTCCCTGCGGGCCGAGGGCTATGCGGGCGCGGTGACCTTGATCGACGCCGCCGATGCCCTGCCCTATCACAAACCGCCGCTGTCCAAGACCTTCCTGAAAGACCCCGCCGCCCTGCCCCAACCCCTGCGGGCCGCATCCGCCTATGACACGGCGGGGGTTGAGCGGCGGACAGGCATGGTGACAGCCATCGACACCGCCGCGCGGGTGGTGATGCTGGACGGTGAGGCGCTGCTCTATGGTGATCTGGTGCTGGCCACAGGCGCGCGGAATCGGATGCTGCCCGACCTTGCCGGGGCCGCGAATGTGCACAGCTTGCGCGATCTTGCCGATGCGATGCGCCTGCGCGAGGCTCTGGCACAGGCGCAGCGGGTGACCGTCATCGGAGGTGGTTTCATCGGACTGGAATCGGCGGCCGCTTTGGCAGGCATTGGCAAATCCGTAACCGTGCTGGAAGCCGCGCCGCGCGTGCTGGCACGGGTGGCGGCACCAGAAACCTCACGCCATGTGCAGGAAACCTTGACGGGTCTGGGCGTCACCTTGCGCCTTGACTGGACGGGTCAGGGCTATCGCCGCGACGGCGACCGCGTGACCGCCGTTCTGGGTGCGACTGACGACATCCCCTGTGACCTGATCCTTGTGGGGATCGGGGCCGTGGCGGATACCGCACTGGCGAAAGCGGCAGGCATCGCCTGCAACATGGGCATCCTGACCGACGCGCATCTACGCACCAGCGCGCCCCATGTCTGGGCCATCGGCGATGTCGCAGAGACTCCGCACTGGCAGGCGGGCGCTGCGCTGCGGATCGAAAGCGTGCAGAACGCCACCGATCAGGCCCGTCACCTTGCGCGCCTCCTGTCAGGGGCGGAACCGACGCCGTTCCGAACGGTGCCGTGGTTCTGGTCCGACATCGGGCCGCTGAAGCTGCAAATCGCCGGTCTGGCGATTTGGGCCGACCGGCGGGTGATGCGCGATGAGGGCGCGCGGTTGGCGGTGTTCCATCTGGCGGGGGATCGTCTGATGTCGGTCGAAACCCTGAACAGCCCCGCCGACCACATGATCGCGCGGCAATTGCTCGAGTCCGGGCGGACCCCGCCGGATGCCGTGATGGTTGAGGGGGCGGCGGCACTGAAAGCGTGGCTGGCGCAAGGTTGACCGACGCCCACAAGACCTGGAAAAAGGCCCGCCGGGGTAATCCGGCGGGCCTTTTCTCTGTCGTTCATCAATAGGGCAAGCCGGTGTAGTTTTCGGCCATCAGCGTGCGCGCGGTCGCGGATATTTCCAGCAGAGCAAGGTCGGCGTCCTGCATCCGGCGCTCATACTCCGTGGCCCCCGGAAAGCGGTGCATCATCGTGGTCAGTGACCATGAGAACCGCATCGCCTGCCAGATCCGGGCCAAGGCCCGCTGCGAATAGGCGTCAATCCCGCGATCATCGCCGCGATAATGCGCGGTCAAGCCCTCATACAGGTAATGCACATCTGACGCGGCAAGGTTCAGCCCCTTGGCCCCGGTGGGCGGTACGATATGGGCGGCATCTCCGCACAGGAACAGCTTGCCCCAGCGCATCGGTTCGGACACGAAAGACCGCAGCGGCGCGATGGATTTCTCGATCGACGGGCCGGTGACCAGACGCGCGGCCACATCTTCGGGCATGCGGGCGCGGAATTCGGACCAGAAGGCCTCATCGCTCCAATCCTCGACCTTATCGGTCAGGGGGACCTGGATGTAATAGCGCGACAGTTGCGGGTTGCGCATCGAGGCCAAGGCAAAGCCCCGGTCGTGGGCGGCATAGATCAACTCATCCTCAACCGGCGGGGTGCGCGAGAGAATCCCAAGCCAGCCAAAGGGATAGACCTTCTCAAACTCGGTCCGCACTGTGTCGGGGATGGCTTGGCGGCTGACACCGTGGAACCCGTCGCATCCGGCGACGAAATCGCAATCCAGACGGTGGGGGCCATCCGCATCGGTCCAAGTGACAAAAGGTGATCCCGTCAGGTCATGCAGCGCCACATTCTCGGCGTCGTGAATGACCGTGGCACCGATGGCGTCTTGCGCGTCGTAAAGGTCGCGCGTCACCTCGGTCTGGCCGTAAACCATCACCTGTTTGCCGCAGGCTTCCTTGAAATCCACGCGGAACATCCGGCCATTCTGCGCCAGATAACAGCCGTCGTGCAGATGGCCTTCGCGGTCCATCCGCGCGCCTGCGCCCGCTTCGTGTAGCAGGTTCACCAACCCGGTTTCCAAGACCCCGGCGCGGATGCGGGCCAGCACATAGTCACGGCTTTTGCGTTCCAGCACCACCGTGGCAATCCCCGCCCGGTTCAGCAGTTGTGACAGCAACAGGCCCGATGGCCCGCCCCCGATGATGGCAACCTGTGTGCGCATGGTCTTCTCCCTTTTGGCGGACCATGCGGGAAAGGGCCGGGTCACGGAATGGACGAACCCCACGAAGTCTTGTAGATTTCGGCCATGGAACGGATTCCCACATGGCAGTTGTATGGAGAGGCGAGCCCCTTTCCCGATCTGTTGCATATCGAGCGGATCGTGGACCGCGCGGCGGGTCAGGATTGGATGATTGCGCCGCATCGCCATGTGAACCTGCACCAGATTTTCCTGATCCGATCCGGGGTGGTGGCCCTGTCTTTGGATGGCCAACGCCGCACGCCTGCACCGCCTGTGGTGATCAACATTCCCCCCGGCACGGTGCATGATTTCACTTTTGCCGCCGGGACCGAAGGCCATGTGCTGACCCTGCCCCCTGCCGATTTCCCGGAACTTTTCGGCCAAGAGATGGCGGCCCTGCTGCGCGCTTTTGATGCCGATGGTGCGGGGTTGGAAGCCATGATGGATGCCATCGCGGCACGTCATGCAGACAGCGGACCGCTGCGGCGCTTGCGGCTGCGGGCGGCGGCGATTGATCTGTGCTGCGCGGTCTCGGAGCGTGGCAAAGGCGCGATGGACGCGGTGGCCCTGTCGCATATCCCGCAGCTTGAGGCCCTGATCCGCGCCCATCTGGCGGATGGCTGGCAGGTGACGGACTACGCCCAAGCGCTGCGCCTGTCGGACCGGCACCTGCGGCGGCTGTGCCTAGAAGCGACGGGTCTATCCACCCACGGTTTCATCGCCGCCACGAGGTTGCGAGAGGCCTGCCGTTTGCTGGCCTACACGAGGATGCAGGTGCAAGAGGTTGGTTTTGCTTTGGGATTTGACGATCCGGCCTATTTCGTGCGGGTGTTCCGGCAGGGGATGAACTTGTCGCCCACCGAATATCGCCGCAAGATTGCCGGGGCCGAAGGTCAGGCTTAGGCGACCGATGCCGCAAAGGCCCGCGCCTCATCCGGCGCTGTGCCAAGTCCGGCGGTGGGGTCAATATCAATGTCGGGAAAAGCCTGCGCCACAAGGTCGGGCAGCGCACCCTCCCCGGCCATGGCGCGTTTGCACAGGTCTTTCATGATCGCCTGAGCCTCGGGCCGGGGCATGTGGCGGGCAAGGGCAAAGGTGAACTCCTCGGCCCGGATCAGGCCTGCGCCATCGGTCAGGCCCTTGGCCATCGCCTCTGGCACCGGGGTGATCCGCTGGGCGAGGTCCAGCGCCAGCGCCAAGGCGCGACCTGTGAGGATGCACATCTGCGGCAGGGTCAGCCATTCGACAAACCACGCCGCGCCATCGCGTTGCTGGCGGTGCAGGCCCGCGCCTTGCATTGCGCCTGCAAGGGCGATGACCTGCCGCGCCAGTGCCACCAGCACCGATGGCCCGACGGGGTTTTGCTTTTGCGGCATGGTGCTGGACGAACCGGCACCCGAGATCACAACCTCACCCTGCCCGCTTTGCACCAGCAGGATCAGGTCTTCGCCCATCTTGCCAAGGCTGGCCACCAGCCCGGCCATCCATGCGGCAAAAGCCCCTATGCTGTCGCGTTCCGCATGCCAGCTGTGGCCGGGATCGGTCAGGCCCAAGGCCGCCGCAAGCGCCGCGCGGGTCGCCGGACCCTCAGCCCCCATCGCCGAAAGCGTGCCCGCTGCACCGCCCAAAGACACCACCGCCAGATCATCGCGCACCGTCGCAAGCCGTGCGCGGTGGCGCAAAACGGGATGCCCCCACGAGGCCACCACCGCGCCAAAACTGGTCGGCGTCGCCGCCTGCCCATAGGTCCGCGCGGCCATCGGCAGCTCGGCATGCGCCGCCGCCATCCGGCCAAGCGCCTGCGCCAAAGCCCCCAGACGCGCATCCCACAACGCCATCACGCGGCGCAGGCGCAGAGCTTGCCCGGTCTCCATGATGTCTTGCGAGGTGGCACCCCAATGGAGGTATCGCGCGTGATCCGGCGCCTCCATCGCCTTGCGAAAGGCGGTGACGAGCGCCGGAACCGGGACGCCGTTGGTCGCGGTTTCCAAGGCCATCGCGGCGGGGTCGATCACCACCTCGCGCGACGCGCGGTCGATGAAGGCGGCGGCCTCGGCGGGGATGATGCCCAGTTCGCCCTGCACGCGGGCCAAGACGCCCTCAACCAGCAGCATGGCACGAATCTCGGCGCTGTCGGTGAAGAGCGCCGCCGTTTCCTCATCAGAGAAAAGGCCACGATAAAGGGCGCTGTCGGCGGGCGATGCGGGCATGGGGGCAGGCCTTGCAAGAAATGAACGGGGCCACACAGCCCCGCCGATCCGGCTGAGTCAAGCGACATCAGACGTCGAAAAACACCGTCTCTTCCGGCCCTTGCAGGCGGAAGTCAAAGCTGTAGGCCCCCGGAGCCGTCCGCTTGGCCAAAAGCGTGGCTATGCGGTCCGCCGGTTCGATGCGCGCAAGGATCGGGCATTCGGCATTGGCGGCCTCATCCGCAAAGTAGATGCGCGTTTGCAGGCCAAGGTTGATCCCGCGCGCCACCAGCCAGACGGCGATATGCGGGGCCATCAGCCGCCCATCCGGCGCAGGCACGCGCCCGGGCTTGATTGTGTCCAGCCGCCAGATGCCGCTGTCAAAATCCGCCGCGATCCGCGCCCAGCCGTTGACGGCGGGGTCCGCAGCACCACGCGGGTCGTTGTTGGGATAGATCCCCGCTGCATCGGCCTGCCATGTCTCGATCACGGCGTCGCGCAGGATCATGCCCTGCCCGTCGATGACCCGGCCCGTCAGGGTGATCCGCTCCCCTTTGGCGCCCTCGGCGATGGGCGATAGGCCCAGATCGACGGGGTAAATCCCGGGAATGCCGAGCCGGTTCGGGGTCAGCCCGATATGGACATAAGGACCGGCCGTCTGGGACGGCGTTTCCCGGAGATAGGACAGAGGCTGGACCATCACAGACCCTCCTTGCGGTTTTCAAAGAAGGATTGCCGCCGCCCGCGCAGCACGATGTCGAACTTGTAGGCCAGGCAATTCATCGGCATCGCGCGGTTCATGTCCAAGGGCGCCACCAGCACGTCAATCGCGGCCTGTTGGCCGATGGTGTTGACGATGGGACAGAGCGGGATCAGGGGATCGCCCTCAAAATAGTTCTGCGTGATCAGGCGCTGACCAAAGCCAGAGCCGAACACCGACCAGTGGATGTGCATCGGCCGCCAACTGTTGACGTGGTTGGGCCAAGGATAGGCACCGGGGCGGATGGTCAGGAATTCGTAGCTGCCATCGGGCGCGGTCAAGGTCCGCCCGCAGCCGCCGAAGTTGGGGTCGAGCGGCGCAAGATAGCCGTCCTTCTTGTGCCGATAGCGCCCGCCCGCATTGGCCTGCCACATCTCGACCAGCACATTGGGCACGCCGCGCCCGTTTTCATCCAAGACCCGGCCATGCATGATGATCCGCTCACCAATGGCGGGCTGGCCGGTGAAGTTCAGCACCAGATTGTTGTCCATCGCCCCGATCATCGAATGGCCAAAGGCGGGGCCGGTCTCTTCGGACAGGGTCGTGCCCATCGCCACCAAGGGCCGCTGCGGCGCGCGCGTCATCGAGGTCTTGTAGCCCGGCATATAGGCCGCCGGGTGCCAGTCGCGGTCACGCGGGAACAGCGGGCCGTGTTGATCTGTCTTGGCGTTCATGGCTGTGCCGCCTCCCTTTGGGCGAAAACCTCTTTGGCGATCTTTATGGCATGATTGGCGCGCGGCACGCCCGCGTAGATGGCGACATGCAAAAGCGCCTCCAACACATCGTCTTGGCTGGCCCCGGTATTGGCCGTGGCGCGCAGATGCAGGGCGAGTTCGTGGTCATTCCCCAGCCCCGCCAGCAGCGCGATGGTCAGCATCGACCGCTCGCGCGGGGTAATCGTGTCGCGCGCCCAGACGGTGCCCCAGGCGGATTCGGTGATCAGGGTCTGAAAGGCGGCGTCAAAGGGGGTCTTTGCGGCCTCGGCCCTATCCACATGGGCATCACCCAAAACGCGGCGGCGGGTGGCCATGCCTTGCGCGTAACGGTCGGTCATCGTGCGTGTTCTTTCAGGAAAGGGGCCACCAGCGCGGCCCAAGCGGCGGGGGTTTCGACACAGGGCAAATGGCCCGCGCCGGGGATAATGTGGAACGCCGCGCCGGGGATCAAATCCGCCGTGCCGCGCACCAGATCGGGGGGTGAGGCCCCATCCTGATCGCCAGCAATCGCCAGCACCGGCAGGGTCAGCCGCGCTGTGGCCGCGCTGAGGTCAGCCTCGGCAATGGCAGCGCAGGCGGCGGTGTAGCCATCCGCATCCGTGCGCGTCAGCATGCTGCGCCACAGCGCCAGCGCGGGCGTGGCGCGGAAGGCGGGGCCAAACCACCGCTCCATCACCGCATCGCCGATGGACTCGATCCCGCCCGTGCGCACTGCGTCGATGCGTGCGCGCCATGCCTCGGGCGTGCCCATCTTCGCCGCCGTGTTGGACAGCACCAAGGCGCGCACCAGATCAGGACGCCGCGACGCCAGCGCCTGCCCGATCATCCCGCCGATGGACAGGCCGACGAACACAACAGGACCACCCGCCACCGCCTCGATCAGCGCGGCGGCATCCTCGGCAAAGCCCTCGATGCCCTCTTGCGGCCCGCAGGATGACAGCCCGTGCCCGCGCTTGTCGAACCGGATGGCGCGGATGCCGGGAAGCATGGGCAGCACCGCCTCCCACAGCCGCAGGTCGGTGCCCAGCGAATTGGCAAAGACCACGGCAGGACCATCGCCCTGCACCTGATAATGCATCGCGCCCCAAGGGCGGGTCAGAACTTGCATGGCATCCTCCGTCTGTCCATAATATCACAGCATGGAAACGCTTTTGAAAATGCAAAATGGGCAAAGATGGATAACCATTCCGCTATGCATCCCGGCATAAAGCTGCGCCACATCCGCGCCTTTCTGGACATCGCCGCCGAAGGCAACCTCTCCGCCGTAGCGCGGGCGCAGGGGATCACCCAACCCGCCCTGTCGCGCAGTCTGGCCGAGTTGGAGGATTTGCTGGGCCAGCCGCTGTTCTTGCGCCAAGGCCGCCGCCTGATCCTGACCGAGGCCGCCGCGCTGTTCCGCCGCCACGCCATCGCCGCGCTGCAATCGCTGGAGGCGGGGGTGGCGGGCTTGCGTCCGGGGCAAGGCGGCGCGATCCGGGTGGGGGTGCTGCCCACGGTCGCCACGCGGTTCTTTCCGCAGGTCGTGCTGCGCTTTCGTGCGGTGCGGCCCGATGTGATGCTCTCGATCGAGACGGGCCCGCATCACTATCTGATCCGCCTGCTGCGGGAAGGGGCGCTTGATCTGATGATCGGCCGCCTGCCCGCCGCGACCGAGATGTCGGGCCTGAGCTTTGAGCATCTCTATGAGGAGGATGTGGTTCTGGCGGCGCGGGCGGATCATCCGCTTGCGCACCTGCCTTTGGCAGAGGTCTTGGCGAGCGTCCCGCTGATCCTGCCGCCCGCCACCGCGCTGATCCGGCCTGCGGTGGATGCCTACCTTGCCTCGCTGGGACTGAACGGGATCAAACCGGCGGTCGAGACGGTGTCGCTGGCGCTGGGACGCGGCATTTGTCTGGCGTCGGACGCGATGTGGTTCATCTCGCGCGGGGTGGTGGTCGAGGATCTGGCCAGCGGCCAGATGGCGGAGCGACCGACCGGCGCGCGCTTTTTGTCCGGGGCGGTGGGCATCACCCGCCGCCAAGGCGATCCGCCGGGCGGTCTGGCCTTGCTGGCGGACATCGCCCATGGCGTGGCCCGGCAGGCTGCCGCAGCGTCCTAGGCCAAGGGTACATTGCTTGAAACGCAAGACGGCGGGGACTGGCCCCGCCGTTTGCCGATTCCGCTGCTGGCGCGGATCACTGCTCCAGCGAGGCTTCCGACATGGCGTCGAGAACCGGCTTGGCCGGATCTTCGGCGCAGAGCGCCATCGCGTCGGTGATGTTCTGCTTCAGACGGTCCAGATCCAGCGTGGTGTCGCCCGCGACGCCTCCGGTGTAGCCGTCGATCCACAGAAGCATGGTGCCCATGGTGTCGGCATCCAGCGCGGCGAATTCACCGCAGGTGGCCGTTGCCACGTCAAAGGACTGTGCAAAGGCGGGAGCAGCCAGCGTCACGGCCAGCGCGGCAAGGGCGAGTTTGGTTTTCATCGTGTCATCTCCGACGTTACAGATACGCAAGAAGGCGGACCCTCCCGCCATCGCCGCCGATCTGTCCTGCCCACCCATCATTTTGCAAGCAAAAACCCACCAAAAGGCGGGTTTTTTCTGTCGGATTCAAATAAAACCAACAAAGGGAACGGCTTGGAACAACCCCTGTCGACGCGGGGTCAATCCCTGCTCAACCCCCGATCAGAGCGCGGCGACCAACGGCCCCACCTCATGCCAGCCTTCCCAGATCATCTTCAGCGCGACATAGACGATGATGGCCAAGCCGATATAGGCGATCCAGCGGTACTTGTTCAGCAGACGCGCCACGAAACTGGCGGCCAGACCCATCAGCGCGATGGATAGCGCAAGGCCGATCACCAGCACAGAAGGATGCTCCCGCGCCGCCCCGGCCACGGCAAGGACGTTATCAAGGCTCATGGACACATCAGCGATGACGATTTGCAGCGCGGCCTGGCCAAAGGTCTTGGTCTTGGCGGGCGCGATGACGCCGTCATTGTTCAGGTCCGTGCCTTCCAGCGCCTCTTCGGCGCTGGCCTGTTCGGCGGCATGGCCCTCGCGCAGTTCACGCCACATCTTCCAGCACACCCACAACAACAGCACGCCCCCGGCCAGCAGCAACCCGGTGATCGCCATCAGTTGCGTCGCGGCAGCGGCAAAGCCGATGCGCAGCACCGTGGCCGCGATGATGCCCACGAGAATGGCCTTGGCCCGCATCTCCTTGGGCAAGCCGGCGGCGGCGAGACCGATCACGATGGCATTGTCGCCCGCAAGGACCAGGTCGATGCCGATCACCTGAAGCAGGGCGATCAAGCCCTCGGTCGTGAAGATTTCCATGTCAGTCCCCGCGCGGTTTGCGTCCCACCCCTAGACCGGGAGGCAGGGTTTAGGCAACATAGCTTGTGCGGCGCGGCAAAGCGCGTTACGCGGAACCATGCTGTCCTATCAACATATCTACCACGCCGGGAACCTTGCCGATGTCCAGAAACATGCGTTGCTGGCATGGGTCTTGGACTATCTGACCCGCAAGGACAAACCGCTGACTTACATCGAAACCCATGCCGGGCGCGGGGTCTATGACCTGACGGCGGCCGAGGCAGTCAAGACCGGCGAGGCGGCGGCAGGCATTGCCGCCTTGCAGGCGCGCTTTGCCCCCGACCATCCCTATGCGCGGCGCCTGTCTGAGACGCGGGCCATGTATGGCGAGACCGCCTATCCCGGATCGCCCCTGATCGCGGCACTGTCCTTGCGCGAGGGCGATGTGATCCATCTGGCCGAATTGCACCCGCAGGAACGCGCCGCACTGTCGCGTGAGGCGGACCGCTGGGGCGCGCATGTCCGTGGCGAGGACGGGTTGAAGATGGCGCTGGCCATCACGCCACCTACCCCGCGCCGGGGCCTGCTGGTGATTGATCCTTCGTATGAGGTGAAGGACGATTACGCGACGATCCCCAAGGTGATCGCTCAGGTCGCCAAGAAGTGGAATGTGGGGATCGTGATGCTGTGGTATCCGATCCTGACCCAAGGCCTGCATCTGCCGATGCTTGAGACCTTGATGCAGGACCATCCCGATGCCTTCCGCCATGAGCTGCGCTTTCCCCCCGTGCGCGAGGGGCACAAGATGATCGGCTCCGGCATCTGGATGCTGAACGCGCCCTACGGGATCGAGGATGAGGCCGCGCATCTGGACCGGCTGTTCCGAAAGGGCTGAATGATGCTGGAATTTCACACGCTGGATGTGTTCACCGACCGCGCCTTTGCGGGCAATCCCTTGGCCGTGGTGCTGGGCGCGGATGGGCTGAGCACGGCGCAGATGCAGACCCTCGCGCGGGAGTTCAACCTGTCCGAGACGATCTTCGTCCTGGCCCCGCGCGATCCGGCCCACACCGCCCGCGTGCGGATCTTCTTTCCCACAGCGGAAATTCCCTTTGCCGGACATCCCACGGTGGGCTGCGCCATCCATCTGGCCACGCAAGCCGCGGGCGCTGGCGATGTCTCGGCCGCCTTGGTGCTGGAGGAAGAGGCCGGGCTGGTCCCGGTCACCGTCACCCGCAAGGGTGGCGCGGTCGAGGCGGAATTTGCCGCCCCTGTCCTGCCCCATGCGGCGCCGGGGCGCGTGCTGACCGAGGCACTCGCCCCGGCGCTGGGGCTGGAGGACGGGGACATCGGGTTTGGCGCGCATCACCCGGCGGTCTGGCAGGGTGGACCGGCGTTTCTGTATGTGCCTGTGGCTTCGCTGGACTGTTTGGCGCGGGCACGGCCGATCCAGCCGCATTGGGATGCGCTGATGCAGGCGGCGGGCGTGGACAGCGCCTATCTTTACACGCCGGGGCAGGATTGCGATTTCTGCGCGCGGATGTTCTCGCCTACGGCGGGCATCCCGGAAGACCCCGCCACCGGATCGGCCAGCGCGATCCTTGCCGCGCAATTGCAGGCCTCGGGGGCGTTGAGCGGGACCGAGGACCGCTTCGTGCTGCACCAAGGGGTCGAGATGGGGCGACCGTCCCGCATCCACCTGACGGTGCAGCAGGACGGCGACCGTCTGGCCCGCGTGCTGATCCGCGGTTCTGCCGTGCCGGTGTCCAGCGGACGGATCGCAATCCCCGACCTGGGGTGATCCGATGGCGCGCCCGCAGGCGGGCGCACGCGATGCGCCTTGTCCCGCGCACAGCGCGGCACAAGGCAAGGGGGGCTTGTGCAGCCCCCGTCGCCCGTCGGACCGGGCGACTCCCCCTGCAGGATATTTGGGCAACGGGGAAAGCGGCGGTCGCAGAGGCGTGAGGGCGGGGCGGCTTGTCGTGGTCGACGCGGTCGCCTATCCTCGGATCATGTTGCAAACGATCCTCCGCGCCCTCGTCGCGCCCGCCCCAGACCGCCTGCCCGATCAGGACGCCCGCCTTGCCTTGGCCGCACTCCTCGTGCGGGTGGCGAAGACGGATGGTCTTTACGCCGCAGAAGAAGTGGAGTTGATCGACCGCGCCCTTGCCGCGCGCTATGATCTGGACGCCTTTGCCGTGGCACGGTTGCGCGCCGAGGCGGAAGAGCTGGAGGCGCAGGCCCCCGACACCGTCCGATTTACGCGGGCGTTGAAATCGGCCACTGCGTTGGAGGATCGCGCCGGACTGATGCAGGCGCTGTGGTCGGTCGCCTTGGCCGATGGCAGCCGCGATGCCGAGGAGGATCGGTTGCTGCGGATGGTGGCCAATCTGCTGGGGCTGACGGATGTGGAATCCAACCTCGCCCGACAGCGCGCCGAACGGGGGGCGGAACGCGGATGATTGCCGCCCTGCCGATGTATGACCGCCCCGACTTGACCGGGGCAACGGACCGCTATTGGGCATTGATCCGCGACGGCTTGCGCGCAGGCGGGATCGATGCGCCAGAGACGCTGCGGCGGGGCGACGCGGATTTGATGCCGCAGTGGATGTCACCGGATCTGGTGTTGTCGCAGACCTGCGGCTTTCCCTATCGCGCGAGGCTGCATGGCAAGGTCCAGTTGGTGGGCACGCCGGATTTCGGGGTGGAGGGCTGCCCGCCGGGTCATTACCGCTCGGTGCTGATCGCGCGGAAGGATGATCCGCGTGGGGATTTGGCGGCCTTCGACGGGGTGGCCATCGCCTATAACGACGCGCTGTCGCAATCGGGCTGGGCGGCACCGCAAAACCATGCGGCGGCGCTGGGGCTTCGTTTTCCGGCAGGGATCGCGACCGGGTCGCATGCGGCATCCCTTGCGGCGGTGGCCGAGGGGCGGGCGGATCTGGCATCGCTGGATGCGGTGACCTTCCGGCTGTTGGCGCGCACGCAGCCTGCGGCGGCGGCGGTCCGGGTGGTGGCCATGACCGAACCCACCCCCGGCCTTCCCTACATCTGCGCGTCAGGGATCGATGCCGAGGCAGTCTTTGCCGCGGTGTCCGCGGCCATTGCGGCGCTGGCGCCAGAGGACCGTGCGGCGCTGGGGGTGCAAGGACTGTGTCGCATCCCGGCAGAGGCCTATCTGTCCATCCCCAACCCGCCCTCCCCCGAGGCCGGGATGGTATCGACCCAGTGAATATCCGCTCATGCTACAACGAAGAACGTAGCGATGAGTGTGACGATGGACGACAGCATCAAACGGGGGACGGCGATGCGGATCGAGGCAGAGAAAGCCATCGATCCAAGACAGCCGCCGAGGGGCGCTGGTGGTTGGGATCAGTCAGGACGAGACGACGGTTTCGGAGGCCTCTGGGGCCTTTGACCTGTCGCCGCCCGGGATCGAAGGCTGGGTCGGTGACGCCCAGCGGGGCATGGAGACTGCGCTGCGGGCGAACCCTGTGCAAACCCGCGCGCGATACGAGAAGCAGTTGAAGAACCTGCAGGAGGCTTGCGGCAAGGCCATGCTGGACCTCCGCGCCCAAAAAGACGTCTCAGGCCCGATGGGATCGCGGCGCCGCTGACCAAGCTTTGCGCATCGTTTGGCGTGCCGCGGCAGATGGTCCATGACAAGCCGACCAAAGCTGCGCTGCAGGTCGATCCCCGCTTCACCGACCCGATCAACCCATGATCGAGAAGGAACCGTTCTTCGGCCATCGCACGGTGGCCTCACTTCTTGGCGTCGCCAAGAACGCGGTGAAACGCCCTCGGCCGCTTTCTCGAACCCATGGCGTTCGCGGCCTCGATCCAGATCAAGGGCTGGCAGGTCCGCAAGCGCCCGATCGGAATACGCTCCGCATCGAAGCGGTGCCCTCCGTTGCGACTGCGCCGAATGGACGCTGGTCCACCGGCCTGTGCCGGGTCTGGGCGGGCCGTGACGGCTGGACCACATTCGCCCCGGTCATCGATTGCGACACCCATAAGCTGCCGGGCTGGCATCTGGCGCGGTCCGGCATGGCTGCGACCGCCGCCAGCGCCTTGGAGCATGCGCTGATCATCTGGTCCGACAATGTCCGAGTTCGCCACGAACGCGATCCTGACCGACGTGGATGTTCGGCATTTTGACTGGCATCACGACCCCGCTCGCGCCGCGGTTGGCTGACCCCGGCCGCGTTTGCCCGAACCTTCACCCAGCAACGCGGCCTGACGCTGCGCAACCCGCATAGCACCGCGCCAGCCCCGTCCTGCGGCCCCCAACCCGCCCAGACCGGCGAAACTTAAGCCCGGAGGCCCGCTCACGCTGGATAAAGAGTGGGGGGCAACGTCAGCCGCCAATCAACATTAGCCTGCGTTAAACCAGATCCGCCGGGCATTGCCGCCAAGAATCTGCGCACGATCCGCCGAATCCTGATCCTGAAGCAAAGCATGTGTCGTTGCGACCCATTCGGACAATGAGGACTGCAAGGTGCAGACCGGACGGTCCGAACCCCAGACGATGCGACCCGGGCCGAAGGCGTCGATCAGGTGGCTCACATAGGGTCGAAGCGTTTGAAGCGTCCAGTCGGGCGGGCCATAGGCGCTGATGCCGGACAGCTTCGCGTTAACATTCGGTCGCTCCGCGATCTGACGGATCACGTTTGCCCAGTCTTCGAACCGCCCGCCAGCGATGTTGGGAACGCCGCAGTGGTCCAGAATGAAGACCGTGTCTGCGCAGGCATCTGCAAGGTCGATCGCAAGAGGCAACTGGCGCTGCAGCATGCAGATGTCGAAGGGAAGGCCCGCCTTTCCCAGTCGGCGGATGTTGCGGCGGAACAGGTCACTTTGCGAGAGATCATCCGGCACGACATGCAGCACGCGTCGCACCCCACGCACGACGCGCCGGTCGATCCGCTCCAGCCAGGCCTCGAACCCCTCGGATTCCGGCCGGGCGGCGCTGATCGCGCCCCGCAGCGGGCTTCCGGGACGGGCCATCAACTCGGCGACCCAGGCTGTTTCGCGGTCGATGTCGGCGTCAGCGACATCAACCTCCATGTGAAGCACATCGGTGATTCCGATCCGGGCCGCCGTGGCGAGGTAGGAGTCGAAATCCCAATCCCGGTCGAGCGGCGGGAGACCTGCCAGCCAAGGGTAGCTGAGCCGCGACCGGTCGATCAGGTGCAGGTGGGTGTCGAAGATCATTTCGCCCTCCCGGGTTTTGCAAGTGATAGCCTATTTCATATTTAAACGCAGCTTGACGCCATCTTGCAATGCCATTTATACATGAAACATCGTTCTGAATATGAAAACAAGTGCGGGCGAGGTGCGGTCATAGACGGCACGGCAACAGCCAGGGAGGAAATGCCATGAAGACATTTGCGGCCAGCAGCGTGCTGGCACTTTTGGCGGGGCTTGGCCTTGCCTCGGCCGCACTCGCCGATGGCGAGTTTGCGGGTGTCACCATCGACGCCAAGCTGATCGGCGGCCAGCAGTACGAGGCGCTCTATGCGCGCATCCCGGAATGGGAGGCCAAGACGGGCGCCAAGGTGAACATCGTCAGCCAGAAGAACCACTTCGAGCTGGACAAGGAGTTCAAGGCGGACATCGCGGCGGGTTCGATCTCTTGGTGCGTGGGGTCGAACCATTCGTCCTTCGCTTCGCAGTATCCGCAGCTTTACACCGACCTGACGCCGCTGGTGCCGGCAGAGACGATTGCGGGTTTCGTGCCGGCGCATATCGAGGCTGCAACTCTGGACGGCAAGCTTCTGATCCTGCCGCGCGCGCAGTTCGACGTCTCGGCGCTGTATTACCAGAAGTCGCTCTACACCGACCCGGCCAAGGCCGAGGCGTTCAAGGCGAAATACGGCTATGACCTGGCCGTACCGGAAACATGGGATCAGGTGCGCGATCAGGCCATCTTCTTTGCCGATCCGCCCAACTTCTACGGCACCCAATATGCGGGCAAGGAAGAGGGGATCACGGGACGGTTCTACGAAATGATCGTGGCCGATGGCGGCGCGATGTTCAACGACGACTTCTCGCCCGCCTTCAACTCGGATCAGGGCAAGATGGCGCTGCAGTGGTTCGTTGACCTCTACAAGGCTGGCGCCGTGCCCCCTGGCACCACCAACTATCTCTGGGATGACCTCGGCAACGGTTTTGCCTCGGGCACCATCGCGCTGAACCTCGACTGGCCGGGCTGGTCAGGCTTCTTCAACGATCCGGCGGCGTCCAAGGCCTCGGGCAATGTGGGCGTGGCGCCCGCACCGAAGGGCGCGGCGGGCGTCCGGACGGGGTGGTCGGGCTTCCATGGCTTCTCGGTCACCGAAGCCTGCGCCAACAAGGAGGCCGCCGCGTCTCTGGTCGACTTCCTCACGAATGACGACAGCCAGAAGCTGGAATCCGCAGCCGGACCGCTGCCGACCCGCACCGCCGTTTGGGAGCATGTGATCGCCGCCGCCGCATCGGATCCCTACAAGTCCGAAGTGCTGGCCGCCTTCCAGGAGACGGGTAAGACCGCTTTCCCGGTGCCCAAGACCCCCTACTGGATCGAGGCCTCTAACCTGATCTATCCGGAACTGCAGGCTGCCATCCTTGGCGACAAGACGGTGGATGAGGCCCTGCAGGCCGCATCCGACGCCGTGGACGGCTTGATGCGCGAGAACGGCGTCTACTGACCCGACATCATAAGCGCAAATGGAAGCGGTGCCTGTCTCCCCGGCGCCGCTTCTCCCTTCTGCCGGAAAGAACCTGATGTACCGGATGCGTCTTCCACCCTGGCTGGTCTTGCTGATGCCGGCCTTCGTGATCCTGCTTGCGGTGGTCGCGATCCCGCTGGTCCTGAGCCTTTATTCCAGCTTCACCGCCTTCCAGCTGACACGGCCCGAGACGATCACCCGCTGGATCGGGACCTTCAACTACGAGAAGGCCATTGGGGACGCCAATTTCTGGGCGGCCTTCGGGCGCACGGTGCTGCTGCTGACGGTGGCGCTGAACCTTGAGATGCTGCTTGGGCTGGGGCTGGCCTTGATGGTGGCCAAGGTCACGCACGGGCAGCGCCTTCTGCGCACGATCATGATGTTTCCGATGATGTTCTCGCCCATCCTCGTGGGCTTCCAGTTCAAGTTCATTTTCAACGACAATGTGGGCCTTCTGAACAACGCGCTGCAGTCGCTGGGTCTGACCGATGTGGCGATCCCGTGGCTGGTGGACGGCAACCTCGCCTTCATCGCGATCGTCACCGCCGAGGTGTGGACCTCGACCTCGGTCTTCGCGATCCTGATCCTTGCGGGCCTTTTCGCCATCCCGCAGGACCCGGTCGAGGCCGCGCGGGTCGATGGCTGCACGCCGTGGCAGACCTTCCGCTATGTGACGCTGCCGTTCCTGATGCCCTTCATCTACATCGCCATGGCAATCCGGTCGCTGGACGTCGCGCGGGCCTATGACATCGTTCAGGTGATGACGGCAGGCGGCCCGGCGCGGCGGACCGAGCTTTTGTGGACCCTGATCGGGCGCACCGGCTATGTGGATGCCCGCATGGGATACGCGAATGCGATGGGCTATATCGCGATCCTCCTGTCCATCGCCTTCACCGTCCACTTCTTCCGCAAGCTGTCTTCGGCGCGGACCAGCCTCGGTATGGGGGACTGACCCGATGGATGTTAGACGTCAGCATCGCCTTCGCCGCCGCCTTCTGACGGCAGCACATTTCATCGGCCTTTTTCTGGCGATGTCGATCATATGCCTTCCCGGCCTCTGGGTCGTGCTGAACAGTTTCCGCCCCACCGTGGAAATCATGGCCAAGCCGCCGGTCTGGATTCCGACCGAGCTGAACCTTGACCATTATCGCGCCATGTTCGGCGGGATCGGTGAAGGCGGCGTGCCGGTGCTGACCTACTTCTGGAACTCGCTGGTCATTTCGCTGACCTCCACCGTCATCGCACTTCTGGTCGGGATGGCCGGGGGGTATGCCTTCGCGCGCTATCGCATCCCCGGCAAAAGCGCGATCTTCGTGGGCCTGATGGTGACGCGAGCCGTGCCAGGCGTGGCGCTGTCTCTGCCTTTGTTCATCCTTTATGGCCGTCTTGGGATCATCGACACGCATTTTGGCATGATCCTCGTCTATGTCGCGCTGAACGTGCCCTTCACCATCTGGCTGATCGACGGCTTCTTCCGGCAGGTGCCGAAGGAACTTGCCGAGGCGGCCGAGATCGACGGCTGCACCCGCTGGCAGGCGTTCTGGAAAGTCGAGTTTCCGGTCGCGCGGGCGGGAATCGCGAGCGCGGGCATCTTCGCCTTCCTGACAAGTTGGAACGAATATGCCTTGGCCAGCCAGCTGACGCGGTCGCTGAACTCCAAGACCATGCCGGTGGGCCTGATGGATTTCACCTCGCAATTCACCCTCAACTGGGGCGGCATGTGCGCGCTGGCGGTGCTGATGATCCTGCCCGCGCTAGTGTTGACCTTCCTCGTGCAGAAGCACCTGATCGCCGGACTGACCTTCGGCGGGGTTAAAGGATAAGTCATGGCTCAAGTTGTCCTACAGGACGTCGTCAAGAACTATGGGGCGCTGCCGGTCGTCCATGCGATCAACCTCGACATCGCGCATGGGGAATTCGTCGTGCTGGTGGGCCCGTCCGGCTGCGGCAAATCCACCACGCTGCGGATGATCGCGGGGCTTGAAGAGATATCGGGCGGCCGTGTGCGGATCGGCGACCGGGTGGTGAACGACTTGCCGCCGCGGGACCGCAACATCAGCATGGTGTTCCAGAACTACGCGCTTTACCCGCACATGACGGTGCGCGAGAACCTTGGCTTTTCGCTCTACATCGCCAAGCGCCCCAAGGCCGAGATCGAGCGCGCGGTGGATCAGGCGGCGGAAATCCTTTCGCTGACGCCGCTTCTGGACCGCAAGCCGGGGCAATTGTCGGGCGGGCAGCGGCAGCGGGTGGCGATGGGGCGCGCCATCGTGCGGCACCCGGATGTGTTCCTGTTCGACGAGCCCCTGTCGAATCTGGACGCCAAGCTGCGCACCCAGATGCGGGTGGAGATCAAGCGCCTGCACCAGAAGGTCGGCACCACGATCATCTATGTCACCCATGACCAGATCGAGGCGATGACGCTGGCCGACCGCATCGTCATCATGCGCGACGGCCACATCGTGCAGATTGGCACGCCGCTTGAAGTGTTTGAACGCCCGGTGAATGCCTTTGTCGCGACCTTCATCGGCTCTCCCCCGATGAACCTGCTGCCCGCGACCGTGAGGAGTGGCGGGCTGCGGCTGGCGGATGGCACCGTCATTCCCCTGCCGCCGGGCCTGACGGCGCGCGAGGGACAGGCGGTGCAGTTCGGTGTCCGGGCCGACAACATCATGCCCGAGGGCCATTCCATGCCGCCCACCGCCCATATGGCGTTGGTCGAGATGCCTGTGACCCTGACGGAGCCGCTGGGGACCGAGACGCTGCTTTTCGCCACGCTCGCCGGGACCGAGGTGCAGGCCAAGATGCTCAACCCCCGGCCAGTACGGACGGGCGAGGTGCTGCGCTTTGGCATCGCACTGGACAAGTGCCACCTTTTCGACGCCGATACCGGCGCAAGCCTGAGGGTCTAGACCATGCCGCGCATCGAACGGGCCGAGGCCTTCCTCGTCGATCTTGTCCCCAAGGCGAAGCGCACCGACGCGATCCAGAGCTTCAAGAGCCAGGAGACGATCTTCGTCACCCTGACCGATGCCGAGGGCGCCACAGGCCGGGGCTACAGCTACACCATCGGGGATGGCGGCCCTTCTGTGTTGGCCCTGCTGCGACATACGCTGCTGCCCGCGCTGATGGGGCGCGAGGGCGGCATGATCGAGGCGATCTGGCGCGATCTTCTGTTCGTGAGCCACGCCACCGCGGTGGGTCCGATCATGTCGCTGGCGCTGGCCGCCATCGACACGGCGCTCTGGGACCTGCGGGGCACGCGGACGGGCCTGCCGCTGCATGTACTGGCAGGCGGGGCCAAGTCGCGCGTGCCGATGTATTCGACCGAAGGCGGCTGGCTGCATCTGGAACCGGCCGCGCTGGTCGAGGATGCGCTGGCGATGCGGGCGGGCGGGTTTCTGGGGTCGAAGATCAAGATCGGCAAGCCCACGGTCGCGGGCGATGCCGCGCGGCTAGAGGCGGTGCGAGACGCGCTTGGCCCAAGTTACGAGATCATGACGGATGCCAACCAGTCGATGACCGCGCCCGAGGCCGCACGACGACTGCCTTTGCTGGAACGCCTCAACATCGGCTGGTTCGAAGAACCGTTGCCTGCCGACGACATCGCGGGCCATGCGCGCCTTGCGCGGCAATCCCGCGTGCCGATTGCCGTTGGGGAAAGCCTCTATTCCCCGGGCCAGTTCGCCGACTACATCGCCGCCGAGGCCTGCGGGATCGTGCAGGCCGATGTGGCGCGGGTGGGGGGCATCACGCCGTGGCTCAAGGTTGCGCACATGGCCGAGGCGCATAACCTGTCGATCTGCCCGCATTTCCTGATGGAGATCCATGTCAGTCTGGTCTGCGCCGTTCCGAACGCGCCGTGGCTGGAATACATCCCGCAGCTGGATGAGATCGCGGCCCCCATGGCGCGCGAGGGTGGGTTTGCATTGGCCCCCACAAAGGCGGGGTTGGGGATAGACTGGGATGACGACGCATTGAAGGCGCGACTCGCGCCGGGCAGCCTGTTCGAGGTGAGGGCATGAAGAGATACGGGTCCGTTATCGGCCTGTCGGAAGAGGGCAAGGCCGAATACCGCAAGCTGCACGCCACGGTATGGCCCGGCGTGCTGGCCAAGATTGCCGAGTGCAACATCCGCAACTACTCGATCTTTCTGAAAGAGCCCGAGAACCTGATGTTCTCGTACTTCGAATACCACGGGACGGACTTCGCCGCCGACATGGCGAAAATGGCCGCCGATCCAGAGACGCAGCGCTGGTGGGCGATCAACATGCCGCTGCAACGCCCGCTCGACACCCGCAAGGAGGGGGAGTGGTGGGCCGACATGACGGAAATCTTCCATGTCGACTGACCTGCTCCAATCCGTTCCTCTGCCGAAGACCAGCCTGCCGGTGGTGATCTTTGGTGCGGGGTCCATCGTGACCGATGCCCATCTTCCGGCCTATGCGCGGCTGGGGTTTTCTGTCGCGGGACTCTACGATCCCGATCAGGCCAAGGCGCAGGCGGTGGCGGCCAAGGCCGGAACCCGCGCTTTTGCCACTATGGCCGAAGCCACGGCGCTTGGCCTTGGCGCGGTCTATGACCTTGCGACGCCGCCTGCGGCCCATATGGGCCTGCTGGAGGCGTTGCCCGACGGGGCGGTCTGCATCATCCAGAAACCGATGGGGTCGGATCTGGCCGAGGCGGACCGGATCATCCGCATCTGCCGGGCCAAGGGGTTGAAGGCCGCGGTCAACTTCCAGCTTCGTTTTGCACCCGCGATGCTGGCGCTGAAGGATGCCATCGCGCAGGGCCTTCTGGGACAGGTCGTGGATGTCGACGGGCTGCTGGCTGTGGACACGCCTTGGCACCTCTGGGCCTTCCTTGCGGACCTGCCGCGGGTCGAGATCCTGCTGCACTCGATCCACTACCTCGACACGATCCGAGATATCCTGGGCAATCCGATGGGTGTCCATGCCCGGACGATGGGGCATCCATCTTCAACCGTGTCGAACACCCGCACGGCGATGATCCTTGACTACGGGCAGACCGTGCGCTGCGCGCTGTCGATCAACCACAACCACAGCTTCGGTCGCCGGTTTCAGGCCTGCGAGTTCCGCATCGGAGGAACCAAGGGGGCGGCCTATGTCCAACTGGGCGTGAACCTCGACTATCCGAAGGGCGAACCGGACGAGTTGTGGCTGAACACCGGCGCGGGTTGGGAACAGGTGCCGCTGGTCGGCATCTGGTTCATCGAGGCGTTCCTTGGCCGCTTCACGCAGGTCATGCGCTTTGCCGTGGGCGAGGACCCTGCCCTGCACGGCAGCGCAGAAGACGCCTGGCACACCATGGCGCTGGTCGAGGCCGCTTATGAAAGCGCGGCGCTTCCGGCGCATCCGATCAAGGGGGCCCCCGATGCTTGAGCAGGTGAAATACTACGAGGATTACGCCATCGGCGAAGGGCGCGAGACGGTGGGTCGCACGATCACCGAGACGGATTTCGTGGTCCATGCGGGGCATTCCGGGGACTTCTTCCCGCATCACATGGACGCCGAGTTCTGCAAGACCCTGCCCTTCGGCCAGCGGATCGCGCATGGCACCATGGTCTTCACCATCGGTGTCGGCCTGACCGCCACCATCATCAACCCTGTCGCCTTTTCCTATGGATATGACCGGATGCGGTTTGTAAAACCAGTCTTCATCGGAGACACGATCCGTTCTCGGGTTGAGATTATCGCGAAAGAGCCGATGGAGAAACGTCCGGGCTTTGGCCGTGTCACCGAACGGCTGACCGTGACCAACCAGACAGGCGAGACGGTGCTGGTGGCTGACCACATCTACATGGTGCAACAGCGGCCGTGATCGGCCCTCTTCTGCGGCTGCCTCCCAATGACCACGTGCTGGTTGCCCGCGCCACCGCCCCCAAAGGAACCACGGTCGCGCGGGAGGCAGAGCCTGTCCGCCTGTCGCAGCTGATCCCCCACGGCGCCTGAGATCGCAGGGGTCCGCATCGCGGCGGGCGAGACGATCCGCAAACACGGTATGCCCATCGGCATCGCCACCGCCGACATCGCACCCGGGTCGCAGGTGGATGTGAACAGGGGCGACATCATCGATGGTCGCCGCCGCATCGACGAGGTGGAGCGGGAAATCCGCGATCCGGTGCTGGCTGTGGCCGGCGTACGCCGGATGCAGGCTGGCATCATGGCGGCCATGGTCCGAAAGGTGCCCTTCCTTGTCGGTTACCTGTCGCAGGTCTTTCCTTGGCATCCAGGCGACGTGGTCAGCACCGGCGTCCCGGTGGGCGTAGGGCTGGCACTGAAGCCCGCACGCCTGACGCCCGGAGACGTGGTGGAGCTTGGAACCGAAGGTCTGGGCACCCAGCGGCAGGTCAGTGTGGCTGGTGACTGAGGGAGATCCCGCGCCGATCAGGCCCGGGATTTCGCCTTGGCAGCCATCTTCGCCTGTGCCTCTGCCGCGAAGGGCGCGGGATCGCGGTAGAGGGCGGTCAAGAGGTGTTCGGCGTAAAGGACGAGGTCCCCTTCGCCCTTGTAGACCGAATAGCTGACCTTCAGCTTGCCCATCGTCAAGTTGTGCACCTCTTTCGAGAGGTTCTCGCGGATCGTGTAGATCGTGTCGCCGATGAAGACGGGCTTGATGAACCGCAGACGGTCATAGCCGTAGCTGAACGAGTTCAGACAGTTCGTCGCCGCCAACCCCAGCCCGAGTGAAAAGACGAAGGCGCCGGCCACCAGACGGCGTCCGAAGACGCCTTCCTCGCGGGCGAAGGTTTCGTCGCTAACATAGGGGTGGTGGTCCATGACGAGGCTGTTGAACATCATGGACTCGCCTTCCGCGATGGTGCGCCGGATCGAGCGGATCTTGTCGCCGATCACGAAGTCCTCGAAATACCAATCCTCGGAGTTCCAGACCGGAATCGCCGCGTGGTCCGCTGGCAGGCCCGCCAAGGCACGCGCGTGAACGCCAATGTCAGCCATTCCCTGTCCCCCATCCCTTTGACAACAGATCGTTCGCCTCCCCGAGCGCGGGCGCTGCGCGTCGGGCCGCCGGGCGCACCCCGTCAAACTTGATCGGCAGCCGCGTCGTCCTCAGCCGGACGTCGCCCCGCTCGACCTCTTGCAGCATGTCCAGCCTGTCCATTATCCCGGTCGCCACAAGCTGCTGCCAGTCCAGCACAGGGGCAGCCCAGATATCGGCGGCGATGAAGGCCTCCATCCACACCTCTGTCGGCTTGGTGGCCAGTGCCTTGGCGAGGCCTGCCTTGATCTGGTCGCGCGCGATGAACGGGTCGAGCCCGGCCGTCCCGACATCAAGTCCTGTGATCCCGGCGAGGATGTCGAGTTTTCCCATCGCAATCGCCACATGCCCATCCGCCGTGGCATAGATCCCATATGGCGCGGCCAGATAGGCATGTGCCGGGTTCTGCGCCGATCTTCGTGGCATCCGTCCGCCATCATTCAGCCAAGTGGTGAGAAGTTCGAACTGCAGGTCGGCAAGGACCTCCATCAGCGAGGTCTCGACCAGACCGCCAATCCCGTGTCGCTCGCGCCGGAACAGGAGTGCCAGAACCCCATGGGCAAGCGCCGCCCCCGCCAGAACGTCGCCAATGGGCAGGCCCACGGCCACAGGCCCGTCCTCGGCCCCTCCGGTCAGCCACATCATGCCAGAGCGTGCCTGAGCCAGCAGGTCCTGACCCGGCAGGTCCACCCAAGGGCCTTCGGTGCCATAGCCGGTGACAGAGCCGTAGACGACCTTGGAGTTGATCGCGCGGACGGCCTCGTAGCCGAAGCCCAGCCGATCCATCACGCCGGGGCGGAAATTCTGCAGCACGACGTCGGCCGCGCCAACCAGATCGCGAAGTGCTGCGCGGTCGGCGTCGGATTTCATGTCCACCGCGACCGAACGCTTGTTGCGATTGATGGCGTGAAAGATGGTGCTTTCCCCGCCGATCCGCGTGTCGGTCAGATACAGGTGGCGTGAAAGATCGCCGGTGCCGACCCGCTCCACCTTTACGACATCAGCCCCCATGTCGGCCAGTTTCAGCGCGGCATAGGGCCCGGCGAGGAACTGGCTGAAATCAAGGACGCGCAGTCCTTCGAGAGGCAGGGGAAAAGACGTCATTCCGGAAAGCTTTCGATGAAGGTCTGGTCCAGCGCATCCAGCGCGGCAGCATGGGAGGTGCGGCCCGAGATCGCGTCAAGGAGGATATGGCTGCCCGCTTCCTGAAAGGCCATGTAGCCCTTGTGGCGGGGGCGCAGCCACGCAGCCTCATGCGTCAGACGGGTGTTGGCATAGGCGTTGCCCACGGTGGCGTTGACGGCCGCATCTCCCCATGCGCGGGCATTGCCCGGCTGGCCATTGTTGGCACAGTAGAGCCCGCGCTGCACCTCTGCCGAGGCCAGCCAGACGGCGAACTGGGTGCACAACACAGGATGCGCGGTCCGGGCCGAAATGGCGATCCCGGTACCGCCCAAAGCAGATCCAATGGGGCCAGCATGGCCGATGGCCGGGATGTCGTGAAAGGCGATGCGGTTCGGACGATAGCCGTTGCGCGCATAGGGAGCGTAAAGGTAGGTCAGCGGGATGATGCGATGGCGCGGGCTGTCGGCCAGTGCATTCAGGGCGGCGATCGGGTCCATGGACCGGCAGGCCGGATCGACCAGATCGGCCAGCGTCTGCAGGGCATCCAGCACGGCCGTTCCCGTCGGGCGGCTGACCAGAGGGCCGCGGGTGACCGCACAGGGATCGCCCAGATTGGCGGCCAATGTGTAGAACCCCATCAGAACATGCGGCGGACGGAGCGGCCAGAGTACCGCCCCCTCCCGCGCCGCAGCCAGCACCTCATCCCAGCGCTGCAACGGGGCGGGTTGCAGATCGGCCCGGATCGCCTGCACCTGTGTGGCCGCGTCGATGGGAAGCGCCCATTGGCGACCGGCAAGGCGATAGGAGGCAAAGCTCTTTCCCACCGTCTCGGCTTCCAGCCGCAACAGGCTTTGCGGATCGCCATGCTCGTCGATCGGCAAGAGGCAGCCATCTGCGACGACAGCGCCGACATGGGGGTGGTCGATCACCATCAGGTCATATGTGGCCGCAAGTTCGTCCACCGGGGTCGATTCAAACCCCTGCAGGGACCGCTTGTCCCAGACGATCCGCACGTCCGGGTGAAGACGGGCAAACGCCGCAGCAGCGGCAACGACCGGATCATATCCCCTCGGATCGGACCAAGTCATACCCCTGAGGCCGATTTTTCCCGCCAAGATGTACCCTCCAACGCTTGGGATTCTATAGCAACCGGATGTTCACATGTAAAACACGTTTTTACATTTCAAACGACTTTGATTGTTTGATTTCAGATTTGAACCCATGATACCACCTACGAAACAGGAGGTGGCATGGCGCGCAAGGAGCAGGACGAGGACGACCTCGACGAAAATGAAGGTTCGGAAGACAAGTATCGTGCGCCTGCTCTGTCCAAGGGGCTGGATATCCTTGAACATCTCGCCAGCGAGGCCGACGGGAAAACGCAAGCCGAGATCGCCAAGACACTGGGTCGCACGACATCGGAAATCTTCCGGATGCTGATGGTCCTGCGCAAGCGCGGCTATGTGCATCTGAACGAAGAGGATGACCGGTACAGCCTGACGACCAAGCTGTTCGAGATCGCCCATCGCCACCCGCCGGTCCGCCGCCTGACCAGCATCGCAGGCGAGGCGATGCAGAAACTTGCCAACCGCATCAACCAATCCATGCACATGGGGATCCTGCATTCCGGCAAGGTCCTTGTTATTGCGCAGGTCGACTGCAACGACAACAACATCACGGCCGTGCGCCTGGGCGCGCAGATCTCGCTCTATGACACGTCCTCCGGGCGGGTGCTGGCCGCGTGGATGGACGCGGAGTCACTGGCCGGTTTGCTGGCCGATGCAGGGCCCGGCACGGATGATCGGCAGGCGGCCTTTGTCCGTGACCTCGAGGGCGTACGCGCTGCGGGCTACGCGCAGAACGAATCCTTCACCATCGCCGGGGTCACCAACATCGCGGCCCCCGTCCGTGACATGACCGGCCGTGTTGTTGCCGCGATCACGATCCCCTTTGTCCGACGTCTGTCTGGCACCAATACGGTGTCCATTGACGGAACACGGGAGCAACTGCTTGCAATGGCCGCACTTATCTCTCAGCGCCTCGGGGCAGGCGCAACAAACGACGGGTGACACCGGCCCCCAACCCCTCGCATGGCCAGCCCATCTTATGTCCTTCGTGTGGAGTGAAGCTGAGAACGGCGATGATTTTCGCCGTTTTGCCAATGCGAACGATGTGGAGGGTGCGGCGGGACTGCATTCGCCCGCTGAAGCTTGCCCTATCGCCAAGGGTCAGGTCCGCGAAGTCGCGCTGCGCCTGCGCGCTGGATCGGCACGGCCGACCATAGCACTGACCAACCGCCATCACCTTCTCCGCGCACTGCTCGCTCCCCGGTGTCGGCGCCGCAAATGTGCGCCTGACTTACGTCCTACGCCACAAGGCTCCGCTCGAAGTCGAAATCGCGGTTTGTCTGCCCACTGGACATGATGTTGTTACCGGTGAACCGGCGAGGGCGATAACAAAGCGGTCGCTTGAAGCGATACCCAACTATGCGTGTATAGCAAGCCTGCTTCGCAGCGGTGAACCTATGGTTCCGGTACGTTTCACGTCTGCCATACGAAAAGGATGATGTTCGAAACACGATCAGAAATCGGTCTCGAGATAAACCACAGCGCAGTCGTACGAGACCGCCGCAGCAGTTGTGCCGGTGTTCAAGAACAACCGCGGCGACAGGAACTGCGTCGCGGCGGGAAGGTCGGTGGTGATCTCCTGCTCGAAGATCGCGCCTGAGACCTCGTCGACGACGCGCACCCAAACAGAGGTTCCATTCGGTGGCGCAGCGATGAACAGGGTCAGCGCCCCGCCAGTGGCGATGGCGAAGGACGCGCCCATGTCGGTCAGGGTCGGTGCGCCTGTGCCGTCGTTCGCGACCAGCAGCCACCGGGTGTGCGTTCCGCGCTGGAAGCTGATACCGATGCAGTTGATGGCTGCGGCCAGCGTCAGGTTGGTGGCAAGCGCGGCGGCAGAGGCATAGAGGCCGAAGAACCCCATCCCGGTCGCCTGAAGCGTCGTCAGCGAAATCCGCGTGATGAAGGTCCAGCCGCCGAGGCCTGCCGCGTTGCCGCGCCAGCAGGCCCAGCCAGCGAAGCGCTGATCGGCCACCGAGTCCACGACGGCCGCGGAAGTCAGTCGCCAGCGCCGCATTGATGCAGCAAGGTTCGTGGCGGCAAGCGTCGGGTGGGAGACGGTGCCAACCGAGGTGATCGGCAGGCCCTCGGTCGTGATCGTGGTGCTGACGGAGGGGGACCAGTTGGCGATGCGGTTCACCCCGAAATGCGGCTGCAGCGGGAAGTCACGGCCCGAGGGACGCATCACGTCGATCCACTGCGCCCCGGCGCGGCTGCGGTCATAAACTTTGGCCTTCCCTGCGGGCGGCGGCGATGGCGCGGCCGCCAGCCCCGGCAGGACCGTGGGCTGTGGCAGTTCCACCTGGCCGTTGGTGCGGTCGATGCGGATGGCGTCGAAAAAGGCCGAGCCATCCGGGCTGACCTTGAAGCTGAAGTCGTCCTTGCCCAAGAGGCCGATCAGCGCGCGGGCCGAGAAGCCAGTCTTGAAGGCGAAGGCCGCGTTGAGCTACCCCCCGAAAATTGGACAGTGACGGAAGCTACGATCTAAAGTCTGCTGGTCTCCAAGAACGAGGAGAACAGACATGTCGAAACGCAGGAACCACGACGCGGCCTTCAAGGCGCGTGTGGCGTTGGAGGCGCTGAAGGGCGAGCGCACGGTGTCGGAACTGGCGACCGCTTATGAGGTTCATCCGACGATGATCCACCAATGGAAGAAGGCGCTGCTGGAAGGGGCTGCGGGCATCTTTGAGCGGGGCGGCAAGGCTGCGGCGGCGGCCGAGATTGCCGAAGACACGGTGCGCGATCTGCATGCCAAGATCGGAGAGCTGGCCGTTGCCAACGATTTTTTGTCACGAAAGCTCAAGCCCTGGACCGGGAAGTGAGGCGCGGCATGATCGAGCGGACCCATCCCAGGCTGTCGGTCGGGGCGCAGTGCCGCCTGTTGTCGATTTCGAGGTCGTCCTTCTATTTTGCGCCGAAGGGCGAGAGTGCGATGAACCTCGACCTGATGCTGAAGGTC
>JAIXPH010000060.1 GCA_027486345.1 Paracoccaceae bacterium | reverse complement strand
TGCTGGGAAACCGCGCCAGGCATGTAGATCGCCAGCGTCGATGGAGCCGAAACCAAACCCAGCAGGTTGCGCCGAAAGAAAACTGTTCCGCAAAGGCGACTTCTTCAGCACCCTGCTAACCCTCTCCCCCGGCGGGGAGAGGGAATCTGCGAAGGTTGAACCCGATCGATGCGCTTGAAGGCGGGGCGCTTTCCCTCTCCCCTCGGGGGAGAGGGTCAGGGTGAGGGGGACCGCTACCCCCGCCGATGGGTGGCCGCAACGCGCGAGATTTCCTCATAGATCCCCGACAGCAGGTTCAGCGTGCGCGAGGCCTCGGCCAGACGGTCGGAAAAGCCCGGCACGTTGGCCACCGCCTGCAACAACAACCGCCGCCGCAGCGCGCCGTAATCGTCGGTGACGCGGCGGCCTTCGTCGGTGACGATATAAGACACCCCTGCCCGTCCCGATCCACGCCGCAACACCAGACCTGCACCAATCAGTTTTCGCAGCGAATACTGGATGTTTGGCACATCGTCCCGGTTGGTCAGTCGGGCGAGATCCTTGATCGACTTCGGGCGGTCATTCATGCGGATGATGTGCAACAGCGCATTTTCCGGCCCCGTCGCCGCCAGATCGCAGACCGAGGCGAGGCATTCTGACTGCCAGCGACCGAAGCCCTCAAACGTGCGCATCAGGGCGAATTCCAACTCGGTCGTGTCCACCTCAACGCCGCTTTGCGCCAGATGCCAGCGCCAGTCGAGGCCCGGAACGCCCTCATCCCCTGAGGCATCGTTTTGAGTTTGAAGATGTTTTCCGGCCATTGGTGTCTTTCCCTGTCCGGCCAGACTCTTGCCGCAAGGAACCGTTGACGCAAATGGATTTTACGATAGACCTTCAAACATAAAATAATACCAAAACTCCAACAGGGACTGCTGACATGACACAACACCCGATGCTGTCGGGCGATCGCTTTCGCTTGGGCACGTTTTCCAGCAACTGCTCGTCCGGCATGACGCCCACCAAGGCCCCGGAACGCTGGGTCAATTCCTGGGACAACAACCTGAAACTCGCCAAGATGCTGGATGAAGCCGGGATCGACTTCATGCTGCCCATCGCCCGCTGGATCGGCTATGGCGGCGAGACGGATTTTCATGGCGGTGTTTTGGAGACGATGACTTGGGCGGCGGGTCTTTTGGCCGCGACCAAGAACATCGCCGTGTTCGCCACCATCCACACGGCGGCGAACCATCCCGTTGTGGTGGCCAAACAGATGGCCACGATTGACCAGATCGGCCATGGTCGCGCAGGGCTGAACGTCGTCGCGGGTTGGAACAAACCGGAATACGAAGCCCTTGGTCTGACGCTGCCTGACGACCACGAAACCCGCTATGCCTATGCGCAGGAATGGTTCGATCTTGTCCGTAAACTATGGACCTCGGACGAACATTTCGATTGGGAGGGCAAGTATTTCAAAGCCGCAAAGGTGAAGGGTGATCCCAAACCGCTGCGCGGCACGGTGCCGATCATCAACGCCGCCGGTTCCCCGCAGGGCCGCGAATTTGCCACCGACAACGCCAATTTCCTGTTCACCCCGGCCATCGACCTTGACCGGTCCAAGGCGGAGATCGCCGAGTTGAAGGCGCAGGCCAAGGCCAAAGGGCGCGAGGTCAACGTGCTGACCTTCGCCCACGTCATCTGCCGCCCGACAGAGGCCGAAGCGAAGGCCTATGCCGATTACACCGCCGTCCAGAACGCCGATACCGATGCGGTGGACAATCTGGTGCGGCTGCAATTCGCCCATGCCCACAGCTTCCCGCATGACCTGCTGGCGCAGATCAAGCACCTGTTTGCCTTGGGCCATGGCGGCTTTCCGTTGATCGGCACGCCGGATCAGGTGGCAGAGGGCATCCTGAAACTGCACGCCACGGGCTTTGCCGGGACCACCCTGTCCTTCGTCGATTATGTCGAGGAATTCCCCTATTTCCGCGACACCGTGCTGCCGAAACTGGAAGCGGCGGGCATCCGCTGAGGCATCTTAAGGCGCGGGGTCAGAATGTATCGCCGCGCCTTGTGTCCCACAGGCGCAAGACTTCGATCTGCTGGGGCATCACACGGTAGATCAGCGTGAAGGGGGTGCGGGGAATGGACAATTCCCGCACATCGCGGCCCGTGTCGCTGGGGTGGCCTGCGTAGGGGTTGGCGGCAAGAGTGGCCTGCAAAGCCTTGAATTGCAGGCCCGCGCGCCTTGCCCCGTCGGGAAAGACAGATTGGTAGTAGAACCTGAACCAAGCCACATCCGGCGCGCAGCTTTCCAGAAAGACGATCTTCATCCGCGCGCAGGAAAGATGTCAGCCTTGGGCATGGGTCGCTCGGCGTCCGTATCCCAAGAGTCGATCCAAGCGTTCATGGTGTCGCTAGAGATGAAACGGCCTTCATCGGCCTGCGCCAAGGCGGCATCAATGGCAGCGCGTTTGGTGGCTTTGGCCTCCAGCATGGACCTGATCGCCCGCACGGCCAGTTGTGCGGGGGGGCGGTCCTCGATGGCGGCCTCAATCTCGAGGGCTTTGCGCAACTCTTCGTCAAGGCGGATGGAATAGGGGGTGCTGGCCATGCCCTGCCCTTTCACAAGCGGATCACCTACAGCGTATTACACTGTAGGCTTTCAATCCAGCCGAGTGTTGCCCTTAGGCAAAGCTGCGGATGGTGGCGATGGCACCCTCTAACGCCTTGCCCTCTTCGTCCTTCAGCGCCGCTTCGCGCAGGCGGCGGCACCAGTCAGCGGCGTCGGGGCGGTGGGCGATGGACAGGGAGGCGTCAACCACGCGGTCGAATTTTGACAACCCGCGCGCGTGGGTGTCGGAATAGCCCTTCACCAGACGGCGGCAGCGGATCAATTCGACGGCGAAGTCGTAGTTCTGCGCCACCTGCAACAAAGCGACATCCAGCCAGCGCGCCAAATGCGCCTGTTCTTGCGCGTGGCGCAGGGTGCGGGGACGCCAGAATTTCAGCCCGCCAAGGATGTGCAGCGTCACGAAAGCCGGGAGCGAGTCGGTCCGCAACCGCCGCCCCTTGTCAAACCAGCGGGTCAGGCGGGCCATCCATTTCGGGTCGGCCTCCAGCCGCGCGCCAAGGCGGGCGGGGAAAAGACCCACGATTTCTTCGGCCCTTGGGTGGAAGAATTCGGTCAGGTGGAGGACATTCGCCTCTTTCACCCGCATTTCGCTGCGGATGCGATCAAAGCGGCGGGCGCGAGTTTTCAGATCGGCGACGCGGATGATGTCGTCGTAAGCCATGGCATTGGCGATGTATTTCGCGGCCTCACGCGTCAAGGCCCAATCCTTTGCGGCAGAGTCGCGGGTTTGGACTTTGGCCAGACGGTCCAAATATTCCGCGCCGTAGGCAAGGTTCTGGTAGTCCACCACCTTGCGCAATCCCGGCAGGGCAAGCTCTGCTACGGGCGCAGGCAGCGCCGCAACGCGGGCGGCAAGGCGGTTCCACTCTGCCAGCAGATGCGCGGGGCCGGACACGCCTGCGGCGGGTTTAGCCGCTTTGGCGGGCTCCGCATCTGCGGGCGGATTGGCGGCCACGTCGAACGCTGCGCCAAAGGCCCGGAGGGACCCTTCCACCCCCTTGCCCCCGGCGCGGATCGCCGCTTCAAACGCCGCGCGATCAAAGGGCAACGCCCCAGACCCGGCCAAGGCCCCGAACAGCGAGGCCGAAATCACCGATCCGTTCTTGATCGCCAGCGTGTCAAAGTCATGCGCGATGAAGCGGCGGGCGGCGATGTCGGCGGCGGCCATCACTTCTTCGCTGGAGGCGATGCCATCCCCCGGCACCATCTTTTCCGACACCGCCAAAGCGCGATGGGTCGAGGTGATCAGCGTCGTCCGATCCGGCGTGACGAACCCACGGATGATGGCGCGGCCAGCCTCCATCATCTCGGCCGTGATCATGATGTCCACATCGCCAGCGGCGGGCATCAGGGAAAACACCGGGATGGGATCTCCCGCGCGATGCGGGGCCATTTCGACGTAATAGACCGTGGCCCCCGTGCGCTGCGCCACGCCTGCGACGGATGTCGCCTGCGCCGCATAGCCGTTGGCGCGGGCGAGGTCTTCGATCCAACCCGTCAGCACGCCGCCGCCCTGGCCCCCCACGGCCAAGACCGCCAACTTGATGATGCCCGACAGCGCCGGGTCGGCCTTGGCTTGGCCCATCGTATCGGAAAGCGTCTGGTGCAGCGTCATGCGGTGCCCTCAAAATTCAGGCGGCGGGCGGCGCGGCGTGATTGCAGCCAGCCGATGATGCGAGTGGCAAGGCGGGCCATGCGGGATTCCCACGCGCTGGGGTTATGGACCACATCGGCGCGGTAAAACGACGGGCAAAGGACGGCGGCATCCGCCACCTCACCACAATTGCCGCAGCCGACGCAGGATTGGTCGATGCTGGCCACCGGGTCATCGCGCAGCGGGTCATCCAGTTTCTTTAGCGACAGCGACGGACAGCCCGACAGCCGGATACAGGCGTGATCGCCGGTGCAGACATCCTCATCCACGCCGAAACGCGGGGCCTCGACCCGGCGACCATCCTTGATCGCCTTGGCCTGCAAGGGTTTTTCGCGGCGTTGCTTGTTCAGCATACACTCGGACGAGGCCACGATCACCTTTGGCCCGGGCGTGTCGGTCGTCAGCGCCTCGCGCAGCACATCGCGCATCTTGGCGACGTCATAGGTGCGGTCCACTTGGCGGACCCAATCGATGCCGATGCCCTTGAGCGCCTTGGTGATCGGGTGTTTCGTCGCCTTGGTCGGGTTGTCGGCGCGGGAGGACATGATGTCCTGCCCCCCGGTCGCGGCGGAATAGTAGTTGTCCACGATCACCGCCACGCCATCGGATTTGTTGAAGGCCATGTTGGTAAAGCTGGACGACAGGCCGTTATGCCAGAACCCGCCATCCCCGATGATCGACACCGGGCGGCGTTCCCCGCCGCCGTCAAAGGCGGCATTGGCGGCCGGGCCAAGGCCATAGCCCATGGTCGCGCCGCCGATTTCGAACGGCGGCAAAGCGGCAAACAGGTGACAGCCAATATCGGCGCTGATCTGTAGCTTGCCGGTTTCCTTTTGCACCAGCTTCATCGCCGCAAAGATCGGGCGTTCCGGGCAGCCGGTGCAGAACCCCGGCGGGCGGATCGGTACGGTTTTGGTCAGGTCCGGGATCTGCGGGCGATCCTCATTCGGGGCGCGGACGGTGGCGGGCAGCATGTCGGGCGCGGCCTGTTTCAGAAAGGCTGTCAGCGCGTCCAGCATGACTTGGCCGGTGTATTCCCCCGCCATCGGCAGGATATCCTTGCCACGCAGCCGCACCGACGATCCGGCGCGGTAAAGGAAGGTCGTCAACTGCTGTTCGATGAACTCCGGCTGACCTTCTTCGATCACCAGAACCTGATCCTTGCCCTCGCAGAACTGCAAGAATTCCGACGAAAGCAAAGGATAGGTCACGTTCAGCACATAGAGCGGCACGTCGGAATTGCCGTGCAGATCGGCCAGACCGAGACGCTGAAGTGCGCGGATCACGCCGTTATACATCCCGCCTTGCAGCACCAGACCGACCGGCGCGGATTTGGGGCCGAAGACCTCATTCAAGCCGCGCTCACGGATGAACTTTTCCGCATTGGGCCAGCGGTTTTTGATCTTGTCCTGCTCATGCGCATAGGACATCGGCGGCAGCACGACGCGGGCGAAGTCGGATTGCGGGTTGGAAAGCGCCTCACGCACGGTCAGTTTGGGGCGCTGGTTGTCGCGGGTCTGGAAGGACCCGGTCACATGGCAGGACCGGATGCGCACCATCAGCATGACGGGGGTATTCGACGCCTCTGACAGCTCAAACCCGTCCTTCACCGCCTTGGTGATGCAAGGCAGGTTCGGGCGCGGGTCCAGTAGCCAGAACTGCGATTTCATCGCGAAGGCGTGGCTGCGTTCCTGCATGATGCTGGAACCCTCGCCGTAATCCTCGCCCACGATGATCAAAGCGCCACCGTTCACCCCGCTGGAGGCGAGGTTCGCCAAAGCGTCCGAGGCCACATTGACCCCGACCGACCCCTTGAACGTCACCGCCCCGCGCATGGGATAATGGACCGAGGCCGCCAGCATCGCCGCCGCCGCCGCCTCATTGGCGTTGGCCTCAAACCTTATGCCCAACTCGCCCAGCAATTCCTCGGCATCGGCGAGAACGTCCATCAGATGGCTGATCGGCGCGCCCTGATAGCCGCCGACATAGGCCACGCCGTTTTCCAACAGCGCCTTGGTGATCGCCAATATCCCCTCACCCGTGAAGGTCTGGCCATCCCCCAGCCGCAGATGTTCGACTTCCGCCTTGAAGGACCGTTCTGCCATCGTCAGATCTCATGCTTGCGGATGTTCGTCAGCATCTTCTGCAACGTGCCGACAAAAGCGCGGCGTTCGTCGTCGGGGATGCCGCGGAACATGCGGGATTGCGCCTCGGCCATGCGGGGCCAAAGCGTGTCAAAGGTGCTGCGCCCGGCATCGGTGATGAAGATGCGGGTGGCGCGGCTGTCGCTGCTGTCAGCCTCGCGCCGGATCAGACCATCGGTGGCGAGTTGGTCCAAGGCGCGCGACAGGGTGGATTGTTCAACCACGGAATAGACCGCCAGTTCGCGGATCAGCGGCCCGTCGATCACGGAAAGCACCGCGAGCGCGCGCATCTTCGGCGTGGTCAGGCCAAGGCCCGCCATCTCATCGCGCAGGCTGGCGTTATAGCGCCCCATGATGCGGTTCATCAGGTAGGGCGCGTAATTGGTCAGCCCGACTTCGCCCAATCTGGGCAAGGTTCCGGGCGGCTTTTCGGGCGGGGATTGATCGGTCATGCGCCCAGCCTTTTCGCGGCAAGGAAGCCTGACCCGCCGCCCAGACCGGGGCCGGGATGGGTCGAAGCGCCGATATGGATCAGCCCGCGCACAAGGCCCACACCATTGGTGGAATGGACATAGGGGCGGAAAATGAAGAACTGGTCGATGCTGCACAGCCCGCCGTAAGGATCACCGCCCACAAGGTTGACGTTCATCCGTTCCAGATCCGCCGGGGAATAGGCGCGGCGGGCCAGTTTGATGGCGTCGAAGTCTTTGATGTGACGGCGCAGGATCGACTCGATCCGGTCGGCAAATGCTTCGCGGGTGGCTTCGGACCATGTGCCATCGGTCGGGATGTCGCCAGCGGCATCGCCCTTGACCACGCGGGGGGCGTCGGGGATTTGCAGCCAGAGGATCGCCTTGCCATCGGGGCAGCGCGACGGATCAAGGCGGTGCGGTTGGCCCACGCAGATGGTGGGGGTGGCGGGCAGCATGCCGCGTTCTGCCTCATTCGCGGACTTCGAGACGGAATCGATCCCGTCCGCCATATGGATCAGCGCCACATCATCCAGACCGGGGCTCAGCCATTCCGGGTGCTTGTCCAGCGCGTAATGCAGTTGGAAATTGCCGCGCCCGTGGCGGAACGCCTTGGCCGCTGCCTGATCTTCGGGCAGGTTCACGTCACGCAAGAGCCGCGCTTGCAACTGCCCCGGCGCGACAGAGGCGAGGACGGAACCCGCCTTGATCTCTTCGCCCGTGGTCAGCGCCACACCGCGCACGCGGCCATCCGTCACAAGGATGCGGTCAACGTCACTGTTGCAGCGGATTTCGCCGCCTTTTTCCTGAATGAGGGCTTTGAACGCCTGCACCGCACGGCCAGACCCGCCCTTGACGATCGGTGCCCCCGCCGCCTCTAGCGCAAAGGCAATCACTTTGCCCATCTGGCCGGAATAGGTGGACTCGGGCGTCAGCCCGCAATGCAGCACCCACGGCGCGTAAAGCGCCTGCACGAGGGGCGATTGATACCCTGTCTCCAGCCATCCACGCGCCGGTGTCAGCGCTGTGCCGAACCACGCCGCCAGCCCGCGCAGCCCGCGTTTGCGCACCTGCCCCCACAGCAGTTTCGCCGTGGGCCAGGACCACAGCGACCCGCCAAGCAAGGAGAACAGGAAGGGCGCATCCGCCTCGATCCCGCCGACATCGGCGGCGTGACGGTCGCCGTCCCCGGCGGCCAAGGCGTTGAAGGCGGCGATGTTCTTGGCCCGGTCGGTCGTCAGCACCAGCGCCTGCCCATCTGGCCGCAACACGGCGGTCGGGTGTGGCGTGTGGCAATAGTCGAACCCATGCCGGGCAAGGTGGGGGCCAAGTGCGGCCCCCGCCGGAGAGGTCATGAACAAGACCCAAGTCGCCGCCATCACATCATGCTGGAAACCGGGAAGGGTGATCTCCTCGGTCCGAAGACAGCCACCGGGAACCTGTTCCCGCTCCAGCAGCAGGACGCGCTGGCCTTTCAGGGCCAGCATCGCGCCTGCGACCAAAGCGTTGATCCCGCTGCCGATGATGATGTGATCGGGCTGCATCGCCTCAGCCCTTCGCCACCAGCGCCAGCGCGCGGATGGGCGAGCCCGTGCCCTCTTTGATCTTCAAAGGCGCTGCAATCAGGATCGCCCCTTTGGCGGGCAGCTTGTCGAGGTTCGCCAGCGACGCCAGACCGAAGCAGTTGTTCTTGTGCAAGAGGTTATGCGCCGGGAAGGGCGGCGTCATGCCGCCCGCTTGACCGGCATCGGTGCCGATACACTGGCTGCCCCAACCGACGATGCCCTTGCCGATCAGGTATTCGATCACCTCTGCCGTCGGGCCGGGGGTGTGCGGGCCGGTTTCATTGGCGTTCAGAAACAGGTTTTCGTCATGCGCGCGCTTGTCCCAATCCGAGCGCAGCACCACCCATTCGCCTGCGTTGATCGCGCCATGTTTGGCCTCCCACGCTTTCACATGGTCGATGGTCAGCAGGAAATCGGGATTGGCGGCGCATTCGGCGGCGAAGTCCAGCACGTTGACCGGGGCAACCAGACGCTGGACGTTTAGCGTGTCGGTGTAGCCATCCGGGTAATCCTTGCCGGTGATCCAATGGTGCGGCGCGTCAAAGTGGGTGCCCGAATGTTCGCCCAGTTCCAGCCAGTTCCACGCCCAGAACGGACCGTTCTGGTCATATTCGCTGATGCGGTGAATCTTGATCGGCGGGGTGTCCTTGGCAAAATCCGGCGGCAGTTTCAGCAGCGGGGTTTCCGGGCCCAGCACGCCGGAACAATCCACCACCTCGATCCCGCCCGAGGCGAGCAGTCCCGCCAAGGATTGCAGCACGCTTGCAGAGGTCATCATCGTCTCCCTGTTGGCCGGACAGCCCGGCTTGGTCCGCGCCGGTTGTTGTCCGGACGTCATGGAATCATGCTAGACAGATTTAAATGCATTTGCAAATATCCCTGCGTCACTTTGGCGGGGGAAGCATGGCCAGGCAGTTCGACGCGGTCCTGATCGGGGCAGGCCACAACACCTTGGCGGCGGCGCTGCACTTATCGGCAAACGGCTGGCGCGTCGGTGTTTTCGAACAGGCGACGGTGGCCGGGGGTGCAGTGAAAACCGGCGAATACACCCTGCCCGGCTTTCGCCATGACTGGGCCGCGATGAACCTGTCACTCTTCGCCGGAAGTGCGTTTTTCAAGGCTTATGGCGCGGAATTGGGCCAACATGGCTGTGCCTTTGTGCCGGTGAACCGGCCGTTTTCATCGTCTTTCCTGGATGGGTCATGGGTCGGTGTCTCGACCGACATGGCCGAAACCACCGCCGCGATCCGGGCGCTGTCCCCGCGTGACGCGGCGACCTGGGAGACGCTGGTCAGTCGATTCGGGGCCGAGGCACCGCACCTGTTTGGTCTGCTCGGCGCGCCGATGAATTTCCGTGCGCTTGCATATTTCATGTTCAAAACACTCCGCGCCAAAGGGGTGGGCGGCACCTTGGATTTGGGGCGGTTCCTGCTCTCATCTCCCCGCGCATGGCTGGAAGAGACGTTTGAGCATCCGCATGTGCGGGCTCTGCTGGGCGCATGGGGGATGCATCTGGACTTCGCCCCCGATGTCGCGGGCGGCGCGATGTTTCCCTATCTGGAAGGCATGGCGGGCCAAGCCTTCGGCATGGTGATCGGTCAGGGCGGCGCGGATACCGTGACGCGTTCGCTGGTGGCGGCGATCACGGCACGCGGCGGGGTGGTGGAAACCGGCGTGTCCGTGGCGCGGATCATCCATTCCGGCGGGCGGGCCACGGGGGTGGAACTCGCCGATGGCCGCAAGATCGACGCCACACGCGCCGTGATTGCCGGGGTCGCCCCACGCGCCCTGCCCCGCCTGACGGGCGGCACGACGCCTGCCTTTGACACGGCGATGGGCAACTTCCGCCATGCGCCGGGGACGATGATGATCCACCTCGCGCTGGACGGTCTGCCCGATTGGCGGGCGGGGGCCGCGCTGCAATCCCATGCCTATGTGCATATCGCACCGAGCCTTGACCAGATGGCGCGGACCTATGCCCAAGCGCAGGCCGGGATGTTGCCGGATGAGCCGATCTTGGTGGTGGGCCAACCCACGGTCTTTGACCCCTCGCGCGCGCCGGAGGGCAAGCATGTGCTCTGGGTGCAGGTGCGCATGGCCCCCGGCACCATCGCGGGCGATGCCAAGGGTGAGATCACCGCCACCGACTGGGCGCAGGCGGCGGAACCCTTCGCCAACCGCGCGCTGGCGATCCTTGAGGCGCATGCCCCCGGAACGCGGGCCAAGATCCTCGGCCAACGCATCGTCACGCCGCTGGAGCTGGAGGCCGACAACCCCAACCTGATCGGCGGCGATCAGGTTTGCGGCAGTCACCACCTGTCGCAGCATTTCCTCTTCCGACCTCTTCGCGGTCACGCGGATGGGTCGACCCCGATCCAGAACCTGCACCTCACCGGGGCCGCCGTCTGGCCCGGCGCGGGGACGGGGGCAGGATCGGGCTTCCTTCTGGCCCAGAAACTGGCTTGATGACCACCAAGACCAACAAAGAACCACCAACAGGGAACGAAACCATGAAACTCAACCGCCGGAGCCTGCTGAAGCTCTCTGCCGCGACCTTCGCGGCGGGCACGATGGGCCTGCCCAGCTTTGCCCAACAGATCGACGAACTGGTGATCGCCTATAACGTCAACCTGCCCTCGTGGGACCCGACGGTCGGCCCGTCGGCAGTGAACCCCACCATTCAGGGCCTGTATCAGTCGGTCTTTGACCAATACATCCTGCAACAACCTGACCTCTCCCCCGCCCCCGGCCTGCTGACCGAATGGGGCTGGAGCGAGGACAAGAAGCAGGTCTGGATGACGGTGCGCGACGGCGTGACCTGGCACGACGGATCGCCCTTCACCGCCGAGGATGTGGCGTGGTCGCTGGCGCGCGTCGCCAAGCCCGAAACCGGCAGCCCGATCCAGTTCGTCTGGGGCACGCTGGCCAACCACCGGGTTGAGGGCAACAAGGTCATCGCCGATGTGGCGCAGTTTGACCCCACCATCTTCAAGTGGATGTATTTCCTGACCGGCTACGTCCTGCCGAAAGCCTATTACGAAAAGGTGGGCGCCGAGGGCTTCGAGGCCGCGCCGATTGGCACCGGCCCCTATATGGTCGAAAAGTTCGAGCGCAACGCTTTCGTTCGGCTGAAGGCCAACGCCAACTACTGGGGCGGCAAGCCTGATTTCGACACGGTGACGATCAAGTTCGTCCCCGATGCCGCCGCGCGTGTGGCCGAGGTCGAATCCGGCAACTCCCATGTCACGCTGGAAATGCCCTATGAGGAATATGACCGCCTGAAAGGCGGGCCGCTGGCCGGGGTGGCAGCCCCCATTTCCGACATCGGGATGATCTTCCTGAACGATATCGAAGTGATGACGGACCCCAACGTCCGCAAAGCCGCCGCCCATGCCATCGACAAACAGGCCATCATCGACCGTCTGCTGTCGGGCTATGGCGTCAAGATCGACAGCCTGCAAACCCCGGAATACGCGGCCTATGACGCCTCGATCACCGTGGAATACAGCCCGGAAAAGGCCGTCGAACTGCTGGCAGCCTCGGGCTACAGCGTTGATAATCCGGTGAAGTTCAAGATCCAGACCACCAAGGGCTTCAAGCCCAAGGATTATGAGATGATCCAGGCCATCGTCGGCCTGTGGCGCAAGGTCGGGATTGAGGCCGAGATCGAGGTCTATGAGATCGCCAAGCACTACGAATTGCGCGGCGCGGATCAACTTGCGCCTGCGGCCTTCTACAACTGGGGCAACTCGGTCGGTGATCCGACGACCTCCACCGGCTTTGCGATGTTCGGGCCGTCGCCGCATTCGGTTTGGGATGGCGAAGACCTGATCGGCATGATCGGCCCGCTGTGGGGGGAGGCCGATGAGGCCAAGCGCATCGAAGGCTGGAAAGCGGTGGACAAATACATCGCCGAGAATGCGCTGGTGATCCCGCTGTTGCAATATGTCCAGCCGATCCTGCACGCCCCGGGCGTGGTGGTGACGCCGCATGCCTCGGGTTCGCTCTTGCCGCATCTGATGAAGCGGGCCTAAGCGCGGCTTTTGCGGAAAGGCCGGGGGGTTTCACACCCCCCCGGACCCCCTGTGGGATGTTTTCAGACAGAAAATGAGGGGGCGTTGACCCCCGACCCTTGCGCGTGACGCAGGGAGGGCTTGGGGCCGATGCAGATTCTGCGTGTTCTTCTTCTGCGATTGCTGACGACGGCCATCACCTTGGCGGGCGTGGCGGTGATCGTGTTCTTCGTGATCCGGGTGGTGCCCGGTAATCCCATCGCCATGATGTTGCCCCCCGGGGCGACAGATGAGGATATCGCGCGGCTGTCCGCGCTGTATGGCCTGGACAAGCCGATGATCACGCAGTTTGGCATCTGGCTGTCGGGTGTGGTGCAGGGGGATTTCGGCACCTCGATCACCACGCGGCAACCGGTCTTGGCGCTGGTGCTGGGGCGGTTGCCTGCGACGCTGGAATTGTCGATCATGGCTTTGGTGATGGCGATGATCCTTGGCGGTGCGGCGGCGCTGGCGGGCACGCGGTTTCGGGGTGGACGGACCGAGGGCGCGATTGATGTGGCCAACGGGATGGCGCTGTCGGTGCCGGATTTCCTGTGGGGGCTGGTGCTGATCCTGCTGTTCGGGGTGTTGGTGCCGATCTTCCACATCTCGGGCCGGGTGACGCCGTCTTTGGAGCTGCCCTTCACCACCGATTTCTACCTGTTCGAAAGCCTGTTCCGCCTGCGCTTTGACCTTTGGGCCGATATCGTGGCGCATATGTTCATGCCCGCGCTGGCGCTGGCGATCCCCTTGGCGGCGATCATCGTGCAGCTTTTGAAGCAATCGCTGAAAGAGACGATGAATCTGGACTACGTCACCTTGTCGCGCACCAAGGGTTATGGCGAAACGCGGGTGATCCTGCGCGAGGCGCTGCGCAATGCCGCCCTGCCGACGCTGACGCTGGTGGGGGTGCAGTTCACCTTTCTGATCGGTGGGACCGTCATCATCGAACGGCTGTTTTCCTATGAGGGGCTGGGCAATATGGCCATTGATGCGGTGATCAACCGCGACCTGCCGCTGATCCAAGGGATCGTGATCCTGTTCGCGGTGATCTTCACGGGCGTGAACCTGATCGTGGACCTTCTGTATACCGTCTTGAACCCGAGGCTGCGTCATGGCTGAGGCTAAGGCAATCGACGGACGGTCGATGGTGCGCCGCCGCGCGGGGCTGCGGTTGTGGCTGTCGGCGGGGTGGCTGGGGCTTTTGTGCATTGCGGCGCTTTTGGCGCCGTGGATCGCGCCGAAGGACCCCTTGGCACAGGACCTGTTTCTGGGCCGGATGCCGCCGGTCTGGGTAATGGGGGCGGAGCCGGGCTATTGGTTGGGGACGGATTCCTTGGGCCGCGATGTCCTGAGCCGGATCATCCATGGCGCGCGGATCGCCTTGATGGTGGCGCTGATCGCGGGGACGATCACCTGTGTGATCGGCGCGACCTTGGGGCTGCTGGCGGGGTTTTTGCGCGGCTGGGTCGATCTGGTGATCTCGCGCCTGATTGATATCTGGATGGCCTTTCCGCCGGTGCTGTTTTCGATCCTGCTGATTGCCGTGCTTGGGCCGGGGTTGTGGTCCATCATCATCGCCATCGTGGTGATCGACTGGACCCGTTTTGCCCGCGTGGTGCGCGCCGAGGCGATGGCGCAGGGGGCGATGGATTACGTCGCTTCGGCTCGCGTGGCAGGGCGGGGGCGGCTGGGGACCATGCTAAGGGAGATTTTGCCGAATGTGCTGCCGACGATCGTGGTCCTGCTGACCTTGGAAATGGGCATCGCGGTGATCGTTGAGGCGATCCTGAGCTTTGTGAACCTCTCCATCTCGACCGATCAGCCGACATGGGGCGGGATGATTTCCGAAGGCCGCGCCTCGGTGCATCAGGCGTGGTGGGTGCTGGTCTTCCCGCTGATCACGCTGTTCCTGACGGTCCTGTCGTTTTCCCAATTGGGCGAAGGGTTGAAAGACCGCTTCGATCCGGTGCTGAGATGAGCTTTCTGCGCGTCAACAACCTGTCGGTGCGGCTGAAGAAGGGCCCGCCCCTGCTGCGGCGGGTGTCATTGCAGGTGGCAGCGGGCGATGTGCATGGGCTGGTGGGGGAATCCGGGGCCGGAAAGTCGATGATCGGCAAGGCGGTTCTGGGTATCCTGCCGCCCTCGGTCGAAGTGACGGGGGGTGAGATTTGGCTGGATGGGGTAGACCTGCTGTCCCTGCCCTTGGCCGAACGACGGCGGCGGATTGGGGCGACAGCGGCCTTGATCCCGCAAGACCCCTTGACCGCGCTGAACCCCAGCCACCGCATCGGGCCGCAGATCACCGACCGCTTGGTGGATATTCTGGGATGGAGCCGGGCCGACGCCAACCGCCGCGCGCTGGAACTGCTGGCCGAGGTGCAGATCCCCGATCCGGACCGCGTGATGCGCTCCTATCCGCACGAACTGTCGGGTGGCATGCGGCAGCGCATCCTGATCGCATCCGCCTTTGCCGCCGAGCCGAAACTGATCGTGGCGGATGAGCCGACGACGGCGCTGGATGTGACGGTGCAAAAGCAGATCCTGAAGCTGATCGCCGGGATGCAGGCGCGGCACGGGACGGCGCTTTTGTTCGTGACGCATGACCTTGGGGTGGTGTCCAAGGTTTGTCAGCGGCTGAGCGTGCTTTATGCCGGGATGGTGGTCGAGGATACGAGCGTGGCTGACTTCTTTGCCGCCCCCCGCCATGCCTATTCGGCGGCCTTGCTGGCCGCGACGCCGAAATACACCGATCCGGCGGCGGGATTGCAGCCGGTGCCGGATGCTGTCATCGCGCAGGTGCGGGCGGAAGTGGTGGCGTTTGACCGGGGGGCGGCGCATGGCTGATCTTTACCAGATAGAGGATTTGCGCCTGTCGCTGGCAGATATGACGGCCAAGCCGTTGTTCGGGGCGGCCCCCCGGCTTGAGATTCTGAAAGGGCTGAGCTTCACCATCCCCAAAGGCGCCGTGGTGGGCATTGTCGGCGGGTCAGGGTCGGGCAAATCCACCCTCGGCCGGGCCTTGGTGCGGCTGTTGGAGCCGTCGGGCGGGGCGATCCGCTTTGACGGGACAGATATCACCCATCTGCCGGAACCCGCGCTGCGCCCCCTCAGGCGGCGGATGCAGATGATCTTTCAAGACCCGATGAGTTCGCTGAACCCGCGCCATCGGGTAGGGACGATCATCGCTGAACCCCTGCGGCTGCATGGGTTTGACGCCATTCCTGACCGTGTGGCGAGGGCCTTGGATCATGTCGGCTTGCCGCAGTCCTTTGCCGCGCGCTATCCGCATGAACTGTCCGGCGGGCAGCGCCAGCGCGTCGGCATCGCCCGCGCCATCGCGTTGGAGCCGGATTTCATTCTGGCGGATGAGATTGTGTCTGGCTTGGATGTCTCTAGCCAAGCGCAGGTACTGAACTTGTTGGAGCGGTTGGTGGCGGAGCTTGGCCTGACGCTGGCCTTTATCAGTCATGACCTGAGCGTGATCCGCCGTCTGTGCCAGCGAACCATCGTGCTGTATCGCGGTGAGATTGTTGAGGATCGGCCCACGGCCGACCTTTTTGCCGATCCGCAGGCCGCCTATACGCGGGAATTGCTGGACGCGATTCCCCTGCCCGACCCTGCTCAGGCCTGGGCCTAAGACGCCGAGGCTGGGGCAGAGACGGGTCGGCGCTCCGGTTCCACGGGGTTCATCAGGCTTTCCAGCTTGGCCTTCACCTCCTCGGGCCAAGGCATGGACGTGTGGCTGTCCAGCCAGCTTGCCGCCAAGACCTGTTCCACTGACCAGCGGTGTTCCTCGCCGCAATGGATGGTGTGGTTCAGCCGGACCGAGGATTTGCCGACCTTCAGGATCGTCAGCCGAAAGGTCAGCTTGTCGCCAAAGAACGACGGTTTGGAAAAGTCGCAGGACAGGTGAACGGTGGGCGTGCCCCAGCGTTCCTTCCAGATGATCTCATGCCATGGATAACCGATATGGGCCCAGAATTCCTCGACCACGCCGTTGAGGATGTTCAGGTAGGCCGGGTAATAGGCCGTCCCCGAAATGTCGCAGTCGCCGAAGTTCAGCATCCGGTCAGTGGTGAAGCAAACGGTCATCGGTCCCCCCATTGGCGATTTGCCCAAGGCGACGTGAAACCGCCGCCAAGGTCAAGAGGCCAGACGCCGTGCCTCGCGGAAGGACACCAACCGACGCGAGCCTTCGTCCCAGAGATGCAGGTTCACCGACCGCAGGCTGTCCCACAGCGTCAGGCGCTTCATCTGCGCCAGTTCCGCATGATCGCGCAGGATCTGCGGCAGGCGGTAGAACGGGATGCGGCTATACAGGTGGTGCACATGGTGGATGCCGATATTGGCCGACAGCCAGCGCAAGGGTTGCGGCAGGACGTAATGCGACGATCCAGCCAGGGCGGCCTCATGCAATTGCCACTCTTCGCCCTTGGACCAATGGGTGTCCTCGAACTGGTGCTGGACGTAGAACAGCCAGACCCCGATGGACCCCGCGATGATCGATGTGGGAAGAAAGATCAGCAGGAACGGCATCACACCGCCGAACCAGATGATCGCGCCCAACACCAGCGCCAGCGCGGCATTGGTGCCCCAAGCCGACCCCCAGAACCGCCAGCCAGAGCGCATCAGGCCAACCGGCAAGCGGTTTTGCAGCAGGAACAGATAGCTGGGCCCCAGAACGAACAGCGTGAACGGATGCCGGTAGGCGCGATACATCAGCCGCCCCAACCAGCCGCGCGCCCGGTATTCGGCCACGGTCAACGTCATGACATCCCCGATGCCGCGCTGATCCAGATTCCCATGCTGGGCATGGTGGATCGCATGGGTGCGCCGCCAGACGTCATAGGGCGTCAGGGTCAGCACGCCCAGAAAGCGCCCCACCCAATCCTGCGCGGTGCGGTTGGGAAAGAACGAGGCATGGCCACAATCATGCTGGATGCAGAACAGCCGGACCAGAAACAGCGCATTGACCGTTGAAATCGCCAACGTAAGCCAGAGGCTGACCGACATCGCGGCCCAAGCCAGCGCCCAAAGTGCAAAAAAGGGAATCAGCGTCGCCGCCAGTTCCCACACACTGCGCCGAACCGACGGCTCGCGGTAACGGGCGAGGATTGCCACCCAATCCTTGGCCTGCCGCCCTGTCGTTTGCGCCGTGTCCTGTTCCGTCGAAATCATGCCGAAAGCACCCTTACGCCCCTATGTCCCACATCGCCCTAACACGCCTCTGGCCAAAGCGATATGGCCTGAGGGTCGCACCTGCGAAAACGGGCGCCGATTGGGCGCCCGCTATCCGTTTGAGAGTGCCGGCCTGCCGGGCCGATCAACGGTCACATCGTGCTGAACAGGATCTCCACGCGGCGATCCACCGACGGATCACCGACCGACGGATCGTTGGAGATGTTTTCCTGACTGCCCATGCCCAGAAGCTGCATCCGCACCGGCTGTGCGCCGCGCTTGGCCAGTTCCTCGGCGGCGCGGCTGGCGCGCTGCTGATCCAGTTCGGCGACGTTCTCGTCCTTGGAGATATGGCCAACGATCCGCACCGCGGTGTTGTCATATTGGATCAGATAGGCGGCCGCCTCGTCGAAGACAGCTTTTGCATCCTCGTCCGGCGTCGCGCTGTCCTTTTCAAAGAACACAAAGAAGGCCGTGGGAACAGGCTTTCCCTTCACATTGGGCGTGCCGACACATCCGGCGAGTGCAAGGGCAAGGCCCAGCACCATGCAGCGTCTAAGGGTGTTCATTCTTCTCTGTCCTCGTCACAATACCCGCTGTACGCGTAATGCCTCAGTTCTGGGCCTGAGGGAACGTTGCGACCGGATTCTCGCCATTGGGGCCAGAGACCACGGTCATGACGACCTCGCCATTCACCTTCAATTCGCGGACCAGTTTATCGTCAGTGGCGACAGATTTTGCGTCCGTCGTGACGGACCAGTCCCCCGCACGTCCGGCAGTATGCGTCGTAACGGTGGTGCCGTCGTCATAAATTCCCGCCCAGGTGGCAGTTTCTTGCGACGTGTTTGCTTCTGTGACATTTCCGTTCTGGCGGATGACCGGATATTCGACCGGATCCACCGGTGCCGGCGCCGGTCTGGGTTCCGTCAGGCAGGTCGGGTAGCTGGCAAGATAGCCCGGCTTGACCATGCCACAAGCAACGGCGACCTTGGTCCGCAGGCGCGGCACGGTGACATAACCGGTCACTTCGGTCACGGTCCGGCGGTTCAGCGCCTCACGCTTGTCCAACGGGATGATCGGCTTGGTCTCGCCATAGCTGACAAGGGCTTCCAGCTGGTCGGACGGCACGCCCTTGCCCGCCAGATAGGCGACCACGGTTTCGGCCCGGCGCTTGGCCAGATCGAAGTTATACCCTTCGCTGCCCACCAGATCGGTATGCCCAAAGACCGAGAAGCGCAGGTTCACGAAGCGCAGCATCCATGCCGCCTGGGTGTCAAGCACCGCGGCACCGGCAGGGGTCAGATCGGCCTTGTCGAATTCGAAGTTCACGATCGGCGCGTTTTCGGCCGCAAAGCGCGAATTCAGGCTGGCGATCTCGGCAGCCTCGCGCGGGGTCAGGCCGGACAGCTTCACATAGCCTTCACAGCCTGCAACCTTGTTCACGGCGCGCTCGATAAGGTGCTCACACAGCGTGCCTGCCGGAACGCTGCGCCCGTCGGCGATGATCAGCACTGGCCCGGATGCGGCGGGTGCCGCCCCCGAGGTGGACAGCGGAGCCGAGGCTTGCTCGTTCACGCAGCCAGCAACAAGACCCGCAAAAAGCAGGGCGGAAAGGACGGGTTTCAAGGTCATGGTCACTCCAGGCTTGGATGCGGTCTGGCCAGTCACGACGGTCGACGGGTCAGGACCCGAAGAATCCCGCGTCTGTGGAGGGCAAATCCGTGAAATTGGTGGGCATGTCGATCAGGTTCAAAAAGTCAGGATCGTCAAACAACGACACGTGCGAGACCATCGGGTCCTGCGTCATGAAGTCGTTGATCTGCGCCTGATGGTGTTCGTTCAGGTCAAGGATCATGGCGTCCATGGCCTGCAGTCGGGTCTCGGCATAGGAATCGATGACCGACCCCCAATGCGCGGTGAATTCCGAAGCGGCTTGCGCGATGGAGTCGGTGCGCGGCGCCATCGGGACCAGTTGCGCCAATTGCGCGCGCATGTCCGCGATGGCCTGCAAGGTCTGCGCGGCCGTCGCGGCGACAAATGCCTCTGGCACAGACGACGGCGCCGCCGTCACATGGGCGGTCGGGACCGGAACCTCAGCAATGTCTTCTGCCAAGGCGGGCGACAGGCCCGACACGATGACAAAAAGACAGGAACGCCCAAAAGAGACGGCGCGCATTTCATTACCTCCGGGTGATGGTGCAACCGCGCTTCGCGACCATCGCCTCAAACTTGGCAGAGGCGTTCTTGGGAACGACAACGGTGCAATTTGCCGTCATTGCGCCGAGCGATGCGTCGACGCGACGGTCTGTGTTCGAATTCGCACTGGTGGACATGCGGGCGCCGTTGGCGCGCGGATGGGCAGAACTGACCTCCGTCCCCGGTGCGGAAACGTTGTAGCCCAACTCGCTGAAGGCGGGGGCGAGGATCTTGTCCTGCATCATCACCACGATGGCGACGCGCTTGAGTTCGTTCGCTTCGACCTGCGGCATGTGCTCCGCTGCGCCGATCAGGGTCTGAACCCAGTTGCGGCGTTGGCAGGATTCGTCATCAAAGGACCGGCCGCCGCCGATCCCGAAGCCGGGAAGTGATGCGGAGACGCCGCCCGAGACACCCATACAGGCCCCGCCGGCAAAGCTTGGCAGCGAGGGAGCGTTCCCCATCGACTGCGATTTGTTGGAAAAGTCAAAAACGTTGCCGCCCGACATGGATTGGGCATCGTTGCCCACGCTGTTCGACGCGGTGATCCCCGAAACCTGGGCATTCGAGGCAGAGTTGGTCGCGCTGCCGTCCAACGTGCTGGTCTGGGCAAGGGCTGCACCAGACATCACGCCCATAGCCAACATAAACGCGGCTGCGGCTTTAATGTACTTAGATTTCATTTGGCCGTCCACCATGCCACGAGAGAGCGAAGGTTGGGCAGGCCAAAAGGCCTGCCCAGATGATTTCTGCGAAGTCGCCGCTATTACGGGACGTCGAAGTAGCTTGCCGAGTCGGCCAGCGACGACGAACCAGCAGCCGCGCCACCACCGGTGAAGAAGCCCCCGGTCGAGGTCGAGATCGAGATCGTGCCGTTACCCGCGTTCGACACGGACATCGCGATCGAGTTGTTGGCGCCGGTCAGATCCGACGTGATGTTGAACAAGCCACCGTTGCCGGTGCCCGACAGGCCGCCGCCGTTGACGGCTGCGGTGTTCAGGTCGATGCCGGTGTTGCCATCAGCAAGGATGTTCGCCGAGCCATAGGCCAGCGCGGTGTTGTTTTCGCCGACGGTCAGGCCGTTCGAACCAGCGAACAGGCCCGAGGTGCCGAGCAGTTGCAGGTTGTTGCTGGTCGACAGCGAGCCGTTCAGCGAACCCTGGGCGGAAGCTTCAGCCGTTGCCGAACCTTCGCCGCCTTCGTCAGCGTTGCCGTAGAAGCCGTTGGCGCGGGTGCCAGCGGTGGTGGTGTTTGCCGAAGCAGCACCGGCCGAACCCAGAGCGGCAATCGCTTCACCGCGCGAGATGACCGAACCCAGACCCACGAGGGCGCCCGAGGTGGTGATCTGACGATCGAAGCTCAGCGACGAGGTGACGTCAGCGGTCGAGGTCACGCCGTCAAGAATGTCGTTGAAGCCCGACGGATCCAGTTGCGAGGACGCGCCGCCGTTCAGGGACATTGCAGCCGCCGAACGCGACAGGGTCAGAGCGCCCGAGCCGACGCCGCCGACCGAAACCTGGCCGCCGATCAGGAAGCCGGTTTCATCGGGGGACAGAACGGAAACCGAAGCGTCGAAGGTGCTGGTGCTGGTTTCAGCCATTGCAAAGCCGGTGGCGCCCAGGAGAGCGGCCATAGCGATGAGGCTGGTGGAGTGCCTAATATTCATTTCTTACCTCGTTTGCGTGAGACGGGATGAAAGAATTAACAATTCTTAATCCCACCTTCTCCACATGCTTTGCACCGGTCCCACCTGTCAAGTGACTAGAAGATTCCTGTGCGTCGTCAGACTGTTAAAGGCGCGCGTTCTTGGGGTTTCGGCGTAAGGAGCCGTTTGCAAGGCTTTGATAACACTCGTAGAAAAATGATGTCAGTATCGAAAAGGAAAGTTATTGCATACGTCTGACGAAAAATAACTTTCGCCAGATTTATGCTGACGAAAGTATGGTTGTGGCGAACGGAGGTATCGAAAGTTGATGGCGGTTTTGCGTGGTATTTTTTATAAAGCAGATACCACAATTAATTCGTTTGGCCCCGGCCGCCACAGCAAATTGCGTTTCGGTCCGTATAACCCCCCACCAAAGGACAAGGTGGTGGTCCCGAAAGGTCTGGGAGATGGTTCCGCGCGATGATTCTGCGAATCGCGGCCGGGGGCGCAACGCCAGCGCCCGGCCTCAGCCGCGCGAAAAGACGCGGGCCGGGTCGGTCCGGGCAATGCGCAAGGTGGGCCACAGGACGGCGATCAGGACGACCAGCAATGTCGCGGCGGCAATCACGGGCGCATGGGTCCAAACCGGCTGGAACAGCAGCTCGATCCGTTGATTCGCAGCCTCGCCCGACAGGTCGGCAGCCACCCGCGCGCTTTCCGTCAGATGGGCCATCAGCGCCGTGGTCAACCGATCCGCCAGCGCAAAGCCGGCCAGCATTCCGGCGACGGTCAGGGTCAGGATTCCGATCACCTCTGTCGCCAGCACATCGCCGCGCCGCATGCCAAGCACGCGCGACAGGGCCAATTCGCCCTCTCGCAAACGCGCGGAAATGACGATGTTGGTGAACAGGACCAGCGCCACCACACCCGACACCAGCGCCAGCAAGGGCGCGACGATGCCGAAAGCAGCGGATTTCAGGTCCAGCACCCAGAGGTATTTCCAGATTTCCGCCTCGGGCCGGAAGCCCTGGCGCGACAGGTCGGCGATGCGCGGCACGACGCTATCGATATCACGCAGGTAGATATGCAGCATGTCCTGCCACGGCCAATCGGTCAGCGCGGTCAGATCCGCCCCCGGTTCCCACGCCGCATGATCAGGCGTCAGCGGCAGGGCCAGCTTGCCGGTCCGGTCGCGCTTGATCGCGTCCAGTGCAACCAAGAGTTGGTTCGGCAGGTAGAATTGGCGATCCCCCTCGCCCTTCAGGATGACCCCGGTGATGGTCAGTACCAACGGCTCCGATCCCACCTGCTTGCCCGTCCGGCCAAAGCGCGGCACGGCGGCGGCAAGGCGTTTGCCGACAAAGCCCTGCCAATCGGTGCCGTCGCCCGCATCGGGCAGACCGAACACATCCACCAGAAAATCCGTGGTGGCGATCATTTCCAGCGTCGACTCGCCGGTCCCGAACCCCTGCCCCGCGACAAAGCGGAACAGGCCCAGTTCCGGGTCGTCGGCATGCAGGCCCAGCGTCGGGAAGGGGCGGCCCTTCGCCTCGACCGTGCCCTCCTCGCCCAGAATCGACAACGTCGTCGCCCGCCGCGCGGTCACGGCTGATACATCCGGCGCTTGCGCCAGTTCGGCCTGCAAGGGGAAGCGGTCGTCCTTGGCCATATCCGCCTTGCGCGGTTTCAGCGTCAGGCGCGTCAGGCGCGACCCATCGGCGATGGTCTGCTCGGTGAAGGCGTCCAGCCCTGCAACCAGCGAGGTGAAGATGGCCACCTGCGCCGTTCCCGCCACCAGCGCGATCAGCGTCAAAAGCGCAAACAGCGGCCGCCGCATCAGATCGCGCCACGCGCCCAGCACCAGCCGCCGCGCGCCAAGGCGCGGCCACCAGCCGCCCATCTTCGCCGGTTCGGGCTTGGGTTGCACGGGTGCGGCATGTTGCGCCCCATCCCCGCCCAAATCCTGCAAGCGCCCGTCTTTCAACAGGAATTGCCGCCCGATGTCGAAGAACACATCGTCATGGCTGACAACAACAACCGTCGCCCCGGCCTGCTGCAGCGCCTGCAACCGCGCCACGACCTGTTGTTTTGACGCCTCGTCCAGACTCGCCGTCGGCTCATCGGCCAGGATCAATGCCGGTTGGCGGATCATCGCCCGCGCCAAAGCCGCCCTTTGACGCTGGCCACCGGATGCCGCAGCGGGGGGCAGGTCCAGCACCCCGGCGGCGATCTCTTCGGAGCGGAAGGCAAAGGCCACGGCGTCGGCCTTGCGCGCCTCGGCTTCGCGGCGGTCCATCCGGGCAAAGACCAAAGGCAGCGCGATGTTTTCGCCCAAGCTCAGATGCGGCAGCAACCGCCCGTCCTGAAAGACAAAGCCGATCCCCGCCATCCGCCATTCGTCACGATCCGCATCGGAAAGCGCCGCAACATCGGTGCCCGCCATACGAAAGCTGCCGTCGTGGCCCGCGTCGAGCAGCCCAAGGATACGCAAAAGCGTGGTCTTGCCCGCCCCGCTTTGCCCCCGGATCACGGTGAAGGTGCCGCGCGGGATGGTCAGGTCGATGCCATCCAGCACCGACACCACGCCCTGTGGCCCGGCAAAACGGCGGCCAAGGCCGCGCAGGTCGATCAGGTTTTCCAACGGTCCGACCTCGCTTATGGCAGGGCCGTGACAGGCATCCAGACCGCCTCGCCGGAGTCGAATTCCGCGAGATGCGCGTTCAGGAAGGCATCCAGTCCCGCCGCCCCGTCCTGCAACCGCTTGGCAAAGCTGGCGCGTTCGCCGGGAGTCAGCGCGTCGAGGTATTCGAGGTTGAACTCCAGAAGCCCCGACTTGAACTTCACCCCCAACTGCCGTTGCAGCGTTTCGGCGATGGTTTCCGCAGGGTCCACCTCTTCGCCCGCGATGGCCGCCAGCGATTGCGCGACCGACCGATGCAGCGATTCCGAATCCACCCCGGTGACGGAGAGGACGGACATCAGGTTGATGAGCTCCAGCAGCGTGTCCTTGCTGATCTGGACATGCGGCTCCATCAGGTCCGGGGTTTCGATCATGAATCCGGGCTGCACGAGGATACCATCCTCGCCCTTGGCGATGTTGAAGGCGATCCCGGCCTCGCGCAGGCGTTCCAGTTTCTCGCCGTCGATCACCTCCAGCGGGATGGCGGCGGCGCCTTCGAAGTCATAGATCTTGCCCACAACCTCGCGCCCTGCGTCGATCTCCTTGACGGTGCGTTCTTGAAGCACGGCAGAGAGTGCGCCCGCGACGGCGGTGGAATCCACGCCCTCATTCCACGGCACAAATTCACCTGATGTTTCGTTGGCCAGCGCCGACAGCACCTGCGTCAGCATCTGCCCGGCTTTCGGCCCCGCCTGCACGGAAATGACCGGCACGCCTTCCTCAAACAGCCCGCGCGCCACACCGATGGCGTCGATGCCGGCGGGGATGCGGTCGTCCAGTGCGCTGGTGGTGGCGGGTTTGGCGTCATCGTTCAGCACGGCCACGACGATCTTTTTCCCGGCATCGGCGGGCCAATCGTAAAGCTGCGCCGCATATTGCACGGCGTCCAGCACGGGTTCGGCATCATCGCCGCCGCCCGACATCGACACGGCGGCCTTTTCCAGCGCGGCAGAGGCTTCGGCCAGCGGCACGGCGGGCACCGCCTCTAGCGGCACGGGATCGCCCGCATCGCGGTAGAACACGAAGCCGATCCGCAGGGCCTGAATGGTTTCGGGCGGCAGGGTGTCGATGGCGTCGGCCAGACTGATGGCCACGGCCTTGGCGAACCCCTCCATCGAGCCTGTCGCGTCAAAGGCGATGACGATGGTGGCCGATGTCAGCGCCCGCGCCGCCGCATCCACTGCGCCATCCTTCAGCACGACCGCATCGGTGGAGCGGATCGCAGCGGGCAGCAGCACGTCAAAATAGCGCCGCTCGGTGCGCCCAAGCAACTTGCCTTCATCGGAGGCCAGCACCGGATAGGGACGCGCGCCCTTTTCCCGGCGCAGGGTGGCGTCGATATTCTCGCGGAAGGTCGGGGGGTTGGCCTTGTCATCCCCGGTTTCCATGAATTTCAACAGTGCATCACGGCTGTCCCATGCCGCGATCTCGGGCCGCTCGCCAAGGAAGGCGAGGTCGGAGAAGGACAACCCCTCCGCCGTGGGCCATTCATAGATCTGATCGCGGCGGACATAGCCGGTCAGGCCCGTCTCGGCCTCTGCCACCGACTGGGCGGCAAGGTCGGTGACGCGCAGGGCATCGCCGTCTTCGCAGATGACGTAATAGGGCTTCATCAATTCCAGCGTGAAGACCGTCTCGGTCCCGCCCGCCTCGGCAGTCGCGGTGATGCGGTCGGACCCGGCCACCACCTTGCGGAAGAACCCATCCTCGGTCTTCGCCATCTGGTCGGCGGTGCAGGCAAAGCCTGCCTGCGCCATCATGCCAAGGCAAAGCGCCCCGAGTGCGGAAGTTGTCTTGATCTTCACCGTCATCTCTCCGCCGTAAATCCTTGGGTCGCCGCCTGATGTGCGAGCGCGGTTTGCACGATCCGCGCCACGTCGCTGTCCACCGCCACCGGGGGCAGCATGCCGTCAATCACATGATCCGCCCGCGCCCGGACATTCGCCGCTTGCAGGTCAAGGCAGGGGCGCACAAGCGCTTGATAGCCTTGCAGGAAGCCGCCGATCCATCCGGCCATTTCCTCGGCCCCGGACCAATGATCCGCGTGCAAGGCCGCATCCAGTTTGCGGCAGAGCGCCACGTCGCGGTCCACTTCAAGCCAGAGGGCCAGGGTGATCAGCGCATCGTGTGTGGGGGGCATCCGGCCCATCGGGGTTTCAAACACCACCGGACCTTGGCGCGACAGGTCGTCCAGCACGCGGTCAAGGTCGGGGTGATACATCGCCGCGACCGGCGCGCCTTGGGCCAGCCACTGCTGCACCGTGGCGGGATCAAGCTGGGTCAGCGTCTCAAAATCGTCAAACGGCAGATGCACCGCCCCCAAGCGCCGCGCGAGCACGGCTGAGGCGCGGGATTTCCCCGCCCCCGGCACGCCGCTGATCGCGATGACGGGATGGCGTCTCATGCCACGGCCCTCGCCGTCAGGACGAACCAGCCGCAGTCGATGCGGGTTTCCGTCACCGTGATCATCAGGTCAAAGCCTGCCAACATGTCGATATAGGTCTGCGGATCGCGGTAGAACGGCGCAAAGACCAGATTGGCGTAATCCATCGCGGTGCCAGAGGTCATGCCCTGAAACTTGCGGCGCTCTGCGATGATGATCCGGCCACCGGGGGCCAGTGCCGCCCGCGCCCGTGCCAGCAGGTCGGCGGCATCCTCCAGCGGCCAATCGTGCAGCACGGATTTGAACAGCACCACATCGGGGGCACCGCCCGCGACAGCGCGCCAGTCATCGCGCCGCATGTCGCCGGGGGCGAAGGTCAGGCCCGGCGCGGTTCCCCGCGCCTCACCCAAGGCACAGACGGCGGGCAGGTCAAACACCACATGCCGGGCAGGACGGACCACCGGGATCAAGGCGCGGGCGAAGGCACCGGAATTGCCACCGGGTTCCAGCACCAAGGCCCCCGCCGGACTGTCGATCAGCGGCACAAGGGCGGGCGCTTCGGCGCGGGTCAGGGTGGAGACGTAATCCACCCACGGCTTCGTCGCCGCCAGCGCCGCGGCAGAGGTGTCGCGCGCTTGGGAATAATCAAATAGCGTGAAGGTTTCGGCCCGGTCCATGAAGGCCTCAGGGTCCGACAGGATCAGATCGCCGTGCAGCGCCACATCGCGGATCGCAGAGCGCAGGAAGGCCAGACGCGCGCGGACACCGTCGCCATCCTCGGCAAGCTCGGTCGCCAGAAAGGCCCGCCCTGCCCCTGCGTCGGCACCCGTCAGATGCGGCAGGAACAGTCTCGCTTCGGCCATCAGGCCCGAGTCAGCGCTAAGATCGGGCATAGAAAGACGCCCGGCGGAGTCCCGTCCCGGCCAGCCCGTGGCCAGCAAACGATCCAGAACCTGCACGCCGGGAATGTGGCCGGGCAGAACCTCTGCCCAGCCGATGCTTTGCTGTCCGCTCACTCGGCCTCGGCCGGGGCGGCTGCCGCCTTGGCCTTGGATTTGGAGGGTGCCGGGGCCTCTTCGGCTGCCGGGGCCGGAGCCGCCGCAGCCGGGGCCCCCGCAGCCGGGGCTTTGTCGGCCAGACGGGTGATGTTTTGCAGCGAGTGCAGATGCACGAAGCACAGCTCCAGCTCATCCGTCGCGAACATTTCCTTCAGCGCCGCTTCCGGGATCGCCTTCAGACGCTCACGGTTGATGGTGGTGAAGCCGTTCAGCGTGCCGGCGCGGCCATCGGCGGTGGTGAAGCGCGCCTGTGCCGGTTCCAGCAGGTCCAGAGCCACCAGACGCTGGCAGAACAGGCGGGTGCGTTCGAACTGCGCCTGATACTGCTGCACGAAGGTCAGCATGGTTTGCAGGTACTGGGTGCGGTTGCCGTCGGCGTCAAACAGACGCTCGCCGCGGTTTTCGCGGTTCAGGCCCGGATAGGTTTCATCGACGCAGAGCGTGAAGTTGCCGCCGTCCTGCGAGAAGACGAAGGGGTAGCGCCGCAGGAAGGCCGGCACATAGCCGCCCGTCCAGGTGCCTGCCGCGTCGATGCACAGGTTCTGGCTGTCTTGCAGGCCGAGGAGGACAGCCGGGAAGATCGCCTCGCCCTGGCCGGCGAACACGATCGGATGATCGGGCACGGCGCTGGTGAATTCGGCAGCCAGAAGCGGAACCGAGTTCAGGTCACGCGCGAAGTCAAAGGATTCGATTGCCTTGACCGAGACGTCACGATGCGCCTCGGAAGACAGGGGAACCACCCGCTCATAGATCAAAAGCTGTTTGGACAATTCGGACCTCCTGTGTCCTGGTTCTTGGTCCGGCCCGCGCTGCCGCCCGGTTTTCGGGGCGGGGCGAGGGTCGGAAGTACTCCGCACGGTCAAAGCGTCCGACCGGCGGTATTGCGCCATTGCAGGCCATGGATCATGCCCTGTTGGCAAGAATGCGGGCACCTGTCTAAGGCATGGTCCGCGCAGAAGATTGCATGAAATACCATACCTTTGGATGGGTTACGGGGTCTTTCCATCCCAAAGGTTGGCGGGCAGCCGCCGCCCTTTGGGTCGCGCCGCACGAGGTCACGGCGCCGTCGGGGCGGTGATCCCGGCGCGGATGGACTCGGCCGTGGGCGTGGCCGACAGAATCTGTTGCGTCAACTCTGCCGCCGAGGGTGAGGCTGCGGTGATCGCGCTCTGCAAGGCGGCCTGGTCCGGTGCGTTGGCACTGACACTGTTGCGAATCTCTTCCGCCGCGGCCGCGCTGCCCACATCGATGGCAAGGGGCGCAAAACTGCCCGTCACACCGCCGAGGTTGGTCGCCGTCGCGGACAAGGACAGAACGCCCTGCCGCACCATGGATTGCTGTTGTTCGCGCCGCTCGCCGCGCCGCTGCATGCCGTTGCCATCGGCATTGAGCAAGGACACCTCATCCTTGGTCGCGATGCCGCCGCTGCCCAACCGCTCACCCGCATCCAGCTTCAGTCCGCCGGGGGCAAAAAGGGAATCCATGTTTTGCTGGAACCCCGCGGCATTGGCATCGCCATAGGCCAGATCGCGGTCAGCGTTGGACGGCGGCTCGTCCAAGGCGTCCATGATCAGGTTACGCAAAGTCGCGCGGCCCGGCATCCCCAGCGTCTCGGTGGATTCGAACACGCCGTCGCCATCCACATCGCGAAAAAGCTCGGCATGGTTCAGCATCTTGCCATCCGCATCCAGCGCGATGATGGCAAAGTCCGTGCCCTTCTTGCCCTGAATGGCGAAGCCGCCGAAAATGCGCTCGGTCACCCGCACATCGGTATAGCCAGAGCGTTCTAGTCCCGCGGCGACAGCGGCCACGCGTTCGGGCAAGGTCACGGCCCCAGCCGCCACGAGCCCAAGCCCCGCAACCGCACCAAAGACTGTCGCGCAAAGACGCCCAAACATGCTGAAATCCTCGACTGGAACAGGGACCCGCTGCAAGGGATGCATCGGGGCAGATCTCCGCCAGCAAGGCCCCGGTGCGACGTCTTTCGCAATCTGACAAAGGGATGTTGGCCCATCCATAGCGCTGGGTTGAGCCGCGACAGGGCGATGCCCCCTTGTCGAAAGCGAGTCCCCCCGTCGATTGAAAGCCTTTTCCCGAACGGTCAATCGCGCCATGGCTTGGCACAGCGGTGCAACCCTGTGCTGCACTGACCGGACAGCCATGACGACGCCCGAAGATCCGCTCTCCCGGTTCCGCGTGGGAACGACCTCGCCCTTGGGCGGGGGGCAAAAACGCTTTGCCCTGCGCGACCATGACCGCTGGGTGTCGGTGACGATGGAGTTCCGCTGCAACCTCGCCTGCACGCATTGCATGATCGAAGGCACCATGTCCCGCCTGACCCCGACCGAGGGCGCGGATTTTGACGCCGTGCTGGACCGCCAGCGCGAAAGCCGCCCTTGGGAAGGACTGGTCCTGACCGGGGCCGAAGTCACCCTGCGCCGCGACCTGCCCGAGATCGTGGCACAGGCCAAGGCGGCGGGGTTTGCGCATATCCGCATCCAGACCCATGGCATGCAATTGCACCGGCGCGACTATCTCGACCGTCTGGTGGCGGCGGGGGCGGATGAGTTCTTCATCTCGGTCACCGCCGATTGCGCCGAACGTCACGACGCCATCACCAAGGTCGCGGGTTCATGGGACAAGATGCGCGCCGGAATGGACCTGATCGAGGCGCATCACCCCGGCGTGGCGGTCATCACCAACACCGTGATCACCGCCGAAAGCGTGGATGCGCTGCCCGGCATGGTGGCCGCCCTTGCGGGCTACACCTGCGTGGTGCAGCACGAGTTCTGGAACTTCTTTCCGATGGACCCGGTGGACCACAAATCCCTGTGCGTGCCGTTGGCCGATCTGATGCCGCCCCTGCGCCAGGCCATCGCCGATGCCCGCGCCTTGGGGCGTCTGGTCGAGGTGAAGAACGTCCCCGAATGCCTGCTGGGCGAGGACCGCGGCGCCTTGGTCAACACCCAGCCCATGCTGGTGATCGATCCCGATTTCTGGACCGGCTTTGACCGCAACGGCTTTCACTCCTGCCCGCATCGCACGGTCTGTGCCTCGACCGAATGTCTGGGCCTGACCACGGCCTATGTCCGCCGCTTTGGCGATGAGCGTGACAGGTTGACCCCTTTTGCCACGGCCCCCGGCCCGGTCTGACCGGAGCCTGGCCGTTCCTTTTCCCGATGGAGCTTTACTGATGTCCCTCTCCCTTCGCCGCCTTCTGGTCTCTGCCGCGCTGCCCGCCCTTCTGGCCTGTCCGGCGCAGGCGCAGTCCTATGAATGCGTGATGGATGCCGCGCGGATCATCTCGCTCTCTGCCCGCACGCCGGGGGTGCTGGAAGAGGTGTTGGTGACCAAGGGCCAGCGCGTCGCCAAGGGAGAGGTCATCGCCCGCACCGATGGATCGATGGAACGCGCGGCGCTGAAGATTCTGGAAACCCGCGCCGCAAGTACGGCGACCATCGACCAGCAGACCGCCCGTCTGGCCTTTGGCAAGGCGCAGCTGGAGCGGGCCGAGCAACTGGCCAAGCAGAACGCCCAAAGCGTCGTGAAGGTCGAGGAATTGCAATATGAGGTCGCTCTGGCCACCTCGCAGCTCCGGCAGGCAGAGGCGGATCGTGACTCCGCCCTGGCCGAAGCCGCCCGCGCCCAGATCGCCATCGAAAACACCAACATCCGCGCGCCCGTGGCCGGTGTGATCACAGAGGTCAGCCTGTCCGCCGGGGAATATGCCACCGCCGACCGCCATGTGGCGGTGCTGGCGCAGACAGACCCGATCCATGTCGATGCCTTCCTCCCGGCCGAGGATTTTCCCAAGGTGAGTGCGGGGCTTACCGTGACGATCCAGCCCGAGCTTCCGGCGGGGACCAACCTTTCGGGCAAGATCCTGTCGGTTGATCCGCTGTTTGACGCGGCCTCGCGCACCTTCGGCATCCGCGTGGCGCTGCCGAATGCCGACAATGCCATCATCGGCGGGCAGCGCTGCACGCTGACGCTGGGGGGCTAAGAAACTGCGGGGCTAAGCCGGATCAGGGACGGGGCGGCCGGAACCGCCGCCCCGCCAAGATGGCTTATGGGCAGACCAGACGCCCTTCCTTGCCAGCCCATTGGAACTGGCACCCCTTCAACTGCGGCGCGGCGGTCGCCGGGGCCACGCGGCGCGACGGCGCGGGTTGCGGGGCCGGTGCGGCGGCAGCCACCTTCGTCGGCGCTTTCGGCGCGGCCTTGGCCGCCGCTTTGGCAGGGGCCTTGGCCGCTTTCGCCGGTGCGGAGGCCGCCACGGCCACAGTCGCAGCCGGTCGCGCCTTGGGCTTGAGCGCGGGATTGACCGCCAGCACCACGTCGCCGTCCTGCGGCGCGGTCATGTCTTCGGTCATCGGGACGGCCGCCTGCGCGGCGGTCAGCCGCGCCACTTCGGCTTCGGCCATGGCCAGACGGTCGGTCAGCCCTTGCACCGCTGCGGTCGCGTCGCTTTGCACCGTCGTCACCTGCGCGGCCAGCGCATCCCGCTCTGTTTGCAGCGCGGCCATGCGGTCGGCGGTGGCGCGCGCCTCGGCCTGAGCCGCAGAGAGGGCGGTGACGGCTGCCTGCGACTCTGCCGCCGCCGTTGCGCGGGCGGCGTCAACTTCGGCCAGCTTGGCCTGTGCTTCGGCCAATTGCCGGGAGACCTTGGCATGGTCTGCGCGGATATCGCCTTCGGCCAGCGACAGGTCGGATTGGATCGCCTCAAGGTCATCGGCGCGCGCGGTCTGGGCGGCAAGGCGTGCCACCAGATCCGCCCGCTCGGTCTCAAGCGCGGCGTAATCCGCCTGTGCGGCCAGAAGCTGCGCCGCTGCCTTCTTGGCCGCCGTCTCAGCCTCTGCCGCTGCGGTCACGGCTGTGGCCTGCGCCTCGGCAAGGGCTGCCTCGGCGGCGGTGCGGGCGGCGGTCAGATCGGCCACCTGCCCTGTCAGGTCGGCCACCTGCGCCGCCGACTGGTCCCGCGCTGCCGTCATGGCCGAAAGCGCCTGCGCGGCGGCTTCTGCCTCGGCCTGCCAATCGGCACGCGCCTGTTGCAGGGCGGCCTCCGCCTCCGCCTGTGCGGTTTGGGCCGCGTCCAGCGCGCTGGCCAGACGGTCCGCCTCTGCCTGCGCGCCCGAGAGCGCCTCTTGCGTGCGCGCCAGTTCGGCCATGGCCTCGTCCCGCGCGGCGGTCAGGTCCGCCACCTCGTCCGTGGCTGCCAACAGCGCGGCGTCGCGGCTGTCCAGCTCTTCCGCCAGCCGCGACGCTTCGGCTTGGGCCGTGTCCAGATCGGCCGAGAGATCAGAGACCGAGGTGGCCAGCGTATCGGTGCGGTCGGTCAGGTCAGCGATGGTCACCGCCTGATCGGCCAATTGCCGCTCTTGGGTGGCGATGGTTTCGGCGCGGATGTCCAATTCCACCTGCGCGGCGGCAAGGTTGGCGGCGGCCTCGTCGGCTTCGGCGCGCAGGGCCCCGCGCTGATCCTCGAATTCTGCCGTCAGGCGCGACAGCTCGTCCAGCGCGGCATCCCGTTCCTCTGACCGCGTCGAAAGATCCCCCTGCACAGCGATGAGTTCCGCGCGCAGCGCCGCGTCATCGGCCGAGACCGGCGCGGACGTGGCCGCACAGGCTGCCAGAGCGGCATCCCAGACCTGTCCGGCGGCATGGCAGGCCCGGATACCTTCCTGCATGCCCCGCGCCTCTTTGGCCGACATGCCGGCGGGCACCAGATCCAGCGCCGTTCCGTCGATCACGAACCACAGGGGCAAGGCCACCCAGTCCGCCGCCGCCACCGGGGGCAAGACGCCCGGCGCGGCGATGACGCAGGGCAGCGCCCGTTCGGCCGCCAAGGCGCAAATCGCCGCGCGCCGCGCCGCGACCGCCGTGGCATCGCCTGCGGGTGCCGCAGAGAGGACGCCGTCAACGGCCCCCATCACATCGCCGCCAAAATCCAGAAAGCGGGTCACCGCCCCGCCGGACATCTGGGAAAGGATCACGTCATTGGCTGGGTTCGGCTCTGGCGTGCCCTGCACCAGCACCACGCCGCGCAGTCCCGCCAGACGCTGTCCCGCCGCCGTCACCCGCGCCACGGCCTCGGGGTCGGTCGACAGGCTTGGCCCCACCAGCACCAGCACGACATGCGCCGCGTCATCGTCCGCCGCGATCCCGTCCGCCAAGCCGTTCAGGGCGTCCGCCAAGGCGCCCGTCAGCGTACCCTCACCCGGGGCGGCTTCGGGCCATTCGGCGCGCAGACCGGCGGCGGGGACCTGCCCCTCGTCCCGCACAGCGCCGTTGTCATAGATCACCTGGCGCGAAAACGCCGAGATCTTGCCGCTTTCGGACAGGGACCGGGACAATTGCTGCAACGAGTCCAGCGTGAAATCGCGGGCATAGTCACTGCCATCCACCAGCACATGCAGCACCACCTGCCTCGGCGCCGCCCGGCCGCTGGGGTCCAGCGCCTCGGGCATCACGGGCATCCACGCGCCCGCCATCAGCACCGGATGGCCGATGGTGGTGGGCGCGGTCTCGACGGCAAAGACCGGAAGGCCAGTGGCGGGAAACACCCCGCCCGGCTGTTCGGTCAGCGCCGGGCGCAGACTGTCCGCCCCGCCGCCCTGAAGATAAAGCCGCCCCCGCGCCGCGCTGTCCCACAGGGGCAGGTCGGGCCTTTCGCCGCTGTCGCGGGCGGGATCGGCCATCGCAACCAGTCCGGAGACGGGCGTGATCAGGTCCGCCGCACTGACGGCAAAGCGCGCGCCCGTGACATCCTGCACCGTCACCACGGCCCCGCCGGTGCCGCTGCGGTCCAGCACCTCCAGCGGCTGGCCGAAGGGCACCGCGACACGCGCGCCTGTTGCGACGCCGCCATCGTCCACCACGTCCAGCGGGCTGAGACGGGGCAAGGCCACCTCGGCCTGCGCGGCAGAGGTCAGGAACAGACCGCAGAACAGGGCGGCAAGCAGTTGTTTCATTCGATCCATCCCATCACCCCGGGGCGATTGCAGTCTTTGGCCATGGCCGCGAAGGCCGCTGAAAATCCCTGGGCGCTGAAGGCCACACCCGTGGGCGCGCCGCCGGTGCCGCTGCCCTGAATGATCACCTGCGCCCCGCGCCGGATCGCCACCATCATCGCATTCGACATCGATCCATCCGCCAGCGGTTGCGGGATCAGCGCGGCAGAGTCGGGTTCGACCGTCAGGTTGAACGCGTCTTCATCCACCTTTGCCACGATCGCTGCCGCGCCGTTGAACGGGTTGGGCTTGGCAAGGTCGATCGCCATGCGCCCGCCCGTATCCCCCCGGCCCACGGCGAATTCCATGCGGGTGGCGGGATCGGCCCCGGCCACATCGGTCGCGGTCGTGGCGATGCGGCAGGTGGCCCCATCGGCGCTACGCACCTGCACCCAATCGCCAAAGGAGGCGACCACAACCTCGCCGCCCACGGGCGCAGCGGCGGCCTTGGGCAGGGCGGTGGCCAGCAGGTCCTTGACCGCCCCTGCGCTCAGGTAATCGCCCGAGGGCTGGCCGGTTTCGGTGTTGTATTGCGCGATGAAGCGCCGGTCGGTCACGGTCAACGCGGGATCGGTGCCGACATCGGTGCCCGGCTCACCGTATTTCGCCGCCAGCACCTGACGCAGGCGCAGACGGTCGGCGTCGGACAGGACCAGGGCCGCTTCGGCGGCGGCGTATTCCACCGGGGTTTGCGGCGCAACCTCAAGCCCCGTGGCGCGACAGGCCAGCGCGGCCAGACGCCAGACATCCGCCCCGCGCAAGCCGTCATAGCGGGCGCTGGAATAGCTGCCCTTGGCATCCTTGATGGTCAGGTAAAGGCTGTCCTTGCCCTCGGGCTTGTCCACCAGTCCCGACCAGAACGGATCGGCCTGTAAGGCCGCCCCATCCAGCCCCTGCCGCCCAAGGAACGGTGTGCGCGTGCCATCGCGGATCACCACCGCCTCGGCGATATCCTTGCCATCAAGACCAAAGGCGAAACCGGGCTTCAGAAGATCCGACGTCAGGAACAGCCGCGGGGGCGCATCCCCGGTGGTGCCCGCCGGTTCCAGCACGATGCGGCACCGCCCGGCGACGGGATCAAAGGCCACGGAATGGCTCGGCAAGGCCTGTGCCCCTGCCTGCCCCCCCAACACCAGCGCCACACCAAAGGCGACACCCTGCCATGTCCGCATCCCGCGTCCCCTTTTCATTCGAGCCGCCCCGACAGGGCGAGTTGCCGCTCGCGCGAGCGTTCCTGCTTGGCCAGTTGCGCCCGCCCGCGCTCGGCCCGCCGGGTCTGGCGGCCCTGCAACAGCCGCATGCCCTGATGGCAGAGCGCGGGCATCCCCGCCCGAAGCGTCAGCCGCAGCAGAAAGGCCGACAGCGGCCCTTCGGTCAGCAAGAGATCATCCCCGAGGCTGAGGATGCGATGCACCGTCCCCGGATCGCCCTGCCGCCCGCAGCGCCCGCAGAGCTGGCGGTCGATGCGGCTGTTGCCGTGGAGTTCGGTCAGGATCACCTGCAAGCCGCCCGCCGCGCGCGCGGCATCGGACAAGAGGATATCCGTCCCCCGCCCGGCCATATTGGTGGCAACGGTGATCCGCCCCGAGTCGCCCGCCCGCGCCACGATGGCAGCCTCTTCTTCCACGTGTTCCGCCGTCAGCAACTCGTGCGCCAGCCCCCGCGCCTGCAACGCCGCCGAACAGGCCTGCGAGGCCGCCAGCGTGCGCGTGCCGATCAGTACAGGTGCCCCCTTGGCCTGCAACTCGGCGGCAAGATCGGCCACGACCTGCCATTTGGCGTCGATGTCGGGCAGGACGCGCACAGGCTCCCAGCGTTTCTGGTCCGGGCGGCGCGGCAGGATGCGGCGGACGGACAGGCCGTAAATCTCGGACAGCTCGCGCGCGGCGGCGCGGGCGGTGCCGGTCATGCCGCAGATGTGGCGATAGCGCGGGAAGAAGCGCTGAAAGGTGATCCGGCCAAGGGTGGTGCGGATTTCGGACGGCTCTAGCCCCTCTTTCAACTCGACAAACTGGTGCAGCCCTTCGGACCATTGCCGATCCGGCATCAGGCGGCCCGTGCTTTCGTCGATGATCGCCAGACCCTTTTCGGTCAGCATGTAGTCGCGGTCGCGTTCCAGCATGTGCAAGGCCACGAGGGCCTGTGCCGCCAGATGGTTGCGCACCGGCCCCACCGCCACCAGCCCCTGCCCGCCCACGGCGAGTGCCGCCAGCCGATCCTTGCCCTCATCGGTCAAGACCACGCGGCGCAGCGCTTCGGATTTCATGAAATCGCGGGTTTCGCGCAGGGTCTTGGCCATGTCCAGCATCTGGCGCAGGGTCGGGGTGTCCAACCCGCCCAGCACCGCTTCCCCGGCCGACAGGATAAAGGGGGTCGCGGCCTGATCGATCAGGACCGAATCCGCCTCGTCCACGATCACCGCATCCAGCCCCTGCAGGATCGAGGCCGGCTGTCCCCCCGCCCCGCCGCGCAGGGACAAGAGCTTGCGCCCAAGGCCGCGCAGGTCGCCTGCCGTGGGGCCGGTCTGGTCGCGCAGATAATCAAAGAGGATATTCTTGGCGGCAGAAAACACCACATCGGCGCGGTAGATGCCATGACGGCCATTGGGTGGCGTCTTTTCGTCGATGAAGGACACCGTCAGCCCCAGCTCGGCGAACAGGGGGCCAAAGGTCTCGCCATCCCGCGCGGCGAGATAATCGTTCACCGTCATCACATGCACCCGCCGCCCCGAGAGCGCGATGGTGGCCGCCCCGATGGCGGCGGTCAGGCTCTTGCCCTCCCCCGTGCCCATTTCGGCGATCTCGCCGTTGAACAAGCTGCGGATGACGACGATCTGCACGTCAAACGGCATCTTGCCCAAGGCGCGGGCCGATGCGGCGCAGACCTCGGCCAGAACGGGAACCAGAACGGCATCCGCCACCCGGCCCCGCCGGACCGCGCGGCGCAGTCGCAAGGACTTGTCGCGCAGGCGTTCGGGAACGAAGGGCTGGCCGTCCAGCGTGGCCAACTCGGCCCGCACCTTCGCGGCAAAGGGATGGGTGCCGCCCCAGGCGCGGCGGAACAGATGGCGCGGGTCCAACTGCGACAACACCCGCAGGATGCGCGCATCCCAGTCGGTGATGCCCAACGCCTCCCGTTCCGGATATTCCTCGATCTCTGGCAACAGCGTCTGCATCGCTTACCGCCCGAAATAGCGCAGGAAGGTCTGTTCCGCCGCCCGCCAGATCCGCGGCCCGATGGGCGAGGGATCATGCACGAAGCGCACCCTTGCCCGCGCGCCGCCGGGCAGCAAGACCCCGGCGTCACGGTCCACCGCCAGCACGTAATTGACGACGGGCACCAGACTGACCGGGTTTTCCGAATTCGGGTCGGTGAGCAGCGACCCGCCCCCCTTGGTGGTGACACCGAAGGAGGGCAAGGAGGTCGTCACCTCGGGCGCGCGTTGCATGATCTTGGCGGGCAGGGTGATGTCATGGCCCAGCCGGGGCTGGACCTCGATCCGGCGGTTGCCCGCGTCGATGGGCAAGGCGTCGGTGGCGGGAATGGCCAGCCGCCACTGCGACGGTCCGGGCGCCAGAACGGTGGCGATCACCGTGCCCTGTTGCACGAAGCGTCCGGGCAGGCTGCTGGCATCGGGGATATACACCCGCCCCGTCGCCCCGGCGCGCACGGTCAGGCGTGCCTCGCGCTGGCGCAGATCCTGCAACTTGGCCTCGGCATAGCCGACCTGCGTTTCCCACAACTGCCGCCCGTTGCGATCCGAAAGGGGCAGCGCCTCAAGCCTGCCTTGGGCATCCTGCCGCTCGGCCTCGGCCAAGAGCCGTTCCAGCGACAGCAGGGGATCGGACAGCACCAGCACCGGATCACCGGGCCGCAACTCCTGCCCGTCCGACACCAGAACCCGGTCCACGAAACCTTGGCCCTGAACGCGCAACAGGCTGTCCTCGGTCGGGTCCAGCACCGCATCGGCGACGGTGACATGCGGCACGGGCAGCAGGAACAGCCCGCCCAGCAGCGCCAGCAGGATCAGCACAGTGCGCAAGATCACCCTCCCCCGGATCAGATCAATGGACGGATCGGTGGCCAGATAACGCAGCCCCTTTCCCAACGGCAGGACAAAGACGGTGAACAGGCTCCACAGCACCAGCGCGGTGCCGATCACCGGCAGCGTGACCGCCAGATAGATCGAGATGAAGAACAGCACCGACATCCGATAGGCAAAGGCCGCCACGGCGTAAGCGAACAGGAACCGCCCCTCGCGTGGGGCACAAAGCGGCGGCACGGCATCGCGGTCGCGCAGGATGATGCGGCGGACGGCATGCCAGAAATACTGCGTGCTGCGCTGGCCCAGATTGGGGCTTTCCATCAGGTCGGCAAAGACGAAGTAACCGTCAAAGCGCAGCAAGGGATTGCCGTTGAACAACAGCGTCGAGATCCCGCCGATCAGCATCAGGTTATAGGCCAGGGTCCGCAGCGGCCCCGGATCGGCGGCCAGAAAGACGAAGAAGGCCAGCGCCGCGACCGCCAGTTCCACCGCGATGCCCGCCGCGCTGACCACCATGCGCTGCCATTTCGACGGAAAGAACGTGGCCTGCGAGGCATCGACATAAGGCACCGGAAAGAACACCAGCATCATCACGCCGCATTCCCGCACCTCGCCGCCCCAGCGCTTGACGGCAAAGCCGTGGCCAAGTTCGTGCAGCGCCTTCACCACGATATAGGCGATGGCGAGGTAGGCGATGTTCGACGCCGTCGCCACCTGTTCGAACTGCGGCAGCGCCAGCGCCTGCCAGTTGACGAAGGCCGCCGCCAGCGCGGACAGCATCAGCGCCAGCCACAGCACCCCGGCCACCGGCGAGAACGCCGCCCGCGCCACGGGTTCGGACCAGCGCAGAAAGGGTTCGGGATCAAACAGCGGCACGCGCAGGGAGAGCGGGTTCTTGACATAGCCCCACAGGGTCTTGCGCTGCTCTTCGCGGGCGCGGCGGTCCACCTCGATCAGGTTGGGCAGACGGTCGCCAAGGATCAGGTCGCTGGAGTGCAGTTGCGCCAGAAGTTGCAGGATCTCGGTCTGCGAGGGGGGACGGTCGGGAAACACCTCGCACAGGCGCAGCCACAGGTCCTGCACGCTGCGCTGCCCGTCCAGCCGCGCGAAAAAGGCATGCGCGGCCTCGGTCAAGCGGTGCATCTTGCCGCTTTGCGGGTCTTGCAGCACATGCCAGACCTCGCCGCGATAGACGTGGCGGGCAAGCTGGACATGGCTGTGCCGCCTGAGTTTCAGGTCGGCGACGCGATACCAGTCAGAGGACAGGAACGCGGTTGCCATCTTACAGCGCCATATTGCGCCACAGCCACAACCGCGCCCGGTCCACCAACGGACCGAACCACAGCTGCGCCAAGGATTGACGGTCCACGGCCACCCGCACCGCCCCGGTCATGCCCGGCACCAGCCCGTCGGTTGGGCCGGTAAACCGCGCCTCCACCTGATAACGGGTGCCGCCGTTTTCGTAGCGGGCCACCGGCATGGTGTCGCGCAGCGTCACGGCATAGGACCGCTCGGGCAAGGGCGTGACCTTCAGCGCCGCCGTCTGGCCGTTGCGGATCAGGTCGATCTGATCTTCGGGCACGTAAAGATCGACTCGGTATTCGGTCAGGGGCGCGATGACCAACAACGGCTCGCCCTGCTCCACCGATTTGCCGATGCTGCGCGTCAGGTCGCCCGCCGTCACCAGCCCGTCGAAGGGGGCCACGATCCGGCTGCGGTCGATCTGCTGCTGGGCCAAGGCGATCTGGGCATCGATCTGGCGCAGGCGCGAGGTGGTCAGCGCCGCCTCGGCCCGGTTGCGTTCGGACATGACCTTGTCCAGTTCCAGTTCGGTCTGCGCGCGCAGCGCGATCAGGCGGGTCAGTTCCAGCGTCAGTTCCCGGTCATCCAGCCGCACGAGGACATCGCCCTTTTGGATGTGGTCCCCCTCGCGCTTGGGCGCTTCGGCGACAAAACCGGCAAAGGGCGCGGCAAGGGTGCGGACCTCGGTGCCCTGCACCACGGCCTCGGCGATCACATCCCGGTCGGCCTCGATGACGAACAACGCCCCGAGCGTCACCAGCCCCGCCAGAATTGACGCCTTCAGCACCAGATGGCTGCGCCCCAGCGTGCGCCGCAACAAATCCCCCAGCGCCACGGCGGCCCGGACGACCAGCCATCGGTTGTTGTCACGTTTTTCAAGGATGATCGGCGTCAACAGCGCGCAAAGCGCCACGATGCGCTGCGTCTCCTCGGCGGCAAAGCCCACCCCGCCGCCGCGTTCGAACAGGATCACGCCCTGATGCCGCCGTCCGTCGAACAGCGGCACCGACAGAACGGAGCGCCCGGTATCCCCCGTGGCCAGTTCGGCCTGCCGGTCCAGGATCATGTCCGGCGCGCCACCTTCGGGAACCATCCCTTCGGGCACGGGCCACAGCAGCACCCGTTCCTGATCATAGGCTTCTTCCATCGCCGCGCGCAATTTGCGCGCCAGCCCCAACGAGCGCGAGAAACTGCCGGTGTTGGAAATCGCCACCACCCGCACCCGAGATCCGCGCGCCAGACCCAGCGCCACGCGGTCACAGCGGTAGCGCCCGGCGAAATCGGTCATCAGCGCGCGCGACGCCTCGGAAAAGCGGCCGTGGGTGATGAAGGCGACGATCGACTGCAAGGCCGATTGCGCTGCGGAGTCTTCGGCCTTTGCCGCCTCGGCGGTCGCATGCATCAAGGTGGCATGAATCCAGCCCATGGCCAGCGCCACCGTGGTCAGCACGCTGTCCATCGCGGCGCTGTCGGGGATGTCCGCCTCGACCGTCAGCAACGCGGCCCCGTGGCCGGGAATCGTCATCGGCACCGCAAAAGAGGTGGTCCCGGGTCCGGCACCGCTGCCCGGCAGATGCCCGGCCAAGGCCAGCCGCCCCTGCCGCTGCGCCTCTGCCCCGGCGCGCAGGGTTGCGTCCAGCGCCACCCGGCCCGCCGGATGAACCAGCGCCGCGGCCGAACCGGCCTCCAGCGACAGGCGCAGCGGAACCGCGCGTCCCAGGCTGAGGGCATGGAACAGACCGTCCAGCCAATCGGCCAAACGGTCTGACGCAACCATCGGCTGCGTCAGGTCCCAAAAGGACTGTCCCGGCTGCCGAGCTTCGGGCGCCGCTTCCATGTGCTTACTCCGCCTGCATTTCTCCCATTGCTTGTCCGAAGGTGTCGGACGGCTGCAACGGGACAAAGGGCTATAGACCCAGACCTTTGGTCAGTCCGGGTCCTTGCCGTATTCCATTGCCCGACCGAAAGTCTGGTCCGGTCGGGCTGTTTGGTCAGAGCTTGCGCCCGTAGATCGCGCCCCGCAGGAAGGCGATGATGCCGATCGTCTCGGTCGGGATGCTCAGGACCGGGCCCTTCGAGGCCTCTTTTTCCAGCAGCAGCTTCACGCCGGACCCGGCCACGGCCTGAGTCTTGACCGACACCGGTTCCGCGTTGTTGCGCGTCTGGGTGCCTGCCACCGCCACCATCGAGCTGAAGCCCGCCGGAGGCGTCCATGTGGCCGCCGTGCCGCCCGTCGTCACCGTCGCCGCCACGCCCGCCGCGGCGGTGCCGCCGGCCGACATCGCGATGTAGCCCACGGTCTCTGCCGCGTGGGTCTGGGCTTGCGCCTTTTCCACCTGCAGGTTGACCGAGAAGCCCGACTTCGTCACCGAGAAGGGCGAGGCGTTGGCCGTCTTGGTGTCGTTGTTCGACATCAAGGACGTCACCACCACCGGCGGCGTCGTGAAGCCTGCGGTGAAGTTCACCGACTTGGCCGTCATGTCCGCCGACACGGTCCCCACCTCGACCTTGCGGCCATCGGCGAGTTCGTACTTGCCCGCCGCGATGGCGATCCACTGGATCGTCTCGGTCTTGGCGCGGTTCTTGTCCTGATACTCCCACTCTTCGATGACAAAGGAGAAGCCCGTCGCATCACGCGACACGACCCGCAGCGTATAGGGATCGCCAGACTGGTGCGAACCCGTCAGCATGATCACCGCGTTGTCGACCGTGCCGGTATAGTCCACCCGGATCGGCGATTTCGCCTGTGCTGCCGTGACCGTGACCGCCCCCGACTGACCCACCATCTGATAGCTGGGCGCAGTGGCGGCTGCGGCAAGCTGCTGTGCCGTCACCAGCGCAGCATTGCCCAGACGTTGCCCGCGCAGCATGCCCGCATTGAACACCGCCATGGCGACGGTATCGGTGGTGGACCGGCTGGTATCGGCGCTGACAGAGCTTTCTTCAACCACCAGCACGCTGGCAGAGGTGTTGGACTGCGCCGACAGCATCACCGTTTGCGGATCCAGATCGTTGGCCGTCTGGGTATCGGCCACCACCACCGCATTGGTGAACGTCCGCCCGTACGAGGTCACGAGGGCCGTCCCACCGGCAGCGACAGTCCGCGCGGCGCTGCCGCCGATGCCGAAGGCGATGTAGCCGACCAGTTCCTGCGGACGCGGGATACCACCCCGGGCGTCTTCGGATTGCAGCCGCGCCTGGAAGCCCGTCGCCGTGACATCCCGTGCGCTGGAGTCCACCGCTGCCGGATCATGCGAGGACATGACAGAGGTGATGACTGCAGGCCCTGCCGTGAACCCGGCGGTGAAGGTCGCGCCACCGCTCTGGCCATTGGCCAGGACAGTGCCCGCCTCGACGAGGCGACCATCGGCCATGCGATGAACGCCTGCCGCGACCGCCACCCAGTTCACCACCACCGAGGTGCTGCGCTTGTTGTCCTGATACTCCCACTCGTCCAGCATGAAGGTGAAGCCGGTCGCGTCACGGGTCAGAACCCGCAGCGTGAACGGATCGGAGGTGGTCGTCGACGTGCCGGTCAGGACCACCACCGCATTGGTGATGCTGGCCCCGAAGTTCACCCGCACCGACTTGCCGACCTGCGAGGTCGACAGCGTCAGCTTGCCCGACGCGCCCAGCACGGCGGTCTGGCTGGCAACCAGCGCCGCCCCGGCAGTCGTGGCATCGGCCATCTGCTGGGCCGTCACGGTGACAGAGTCGCCGGTCCGGGTGCCGCGCAGCAAGCCAGCCGAGAAGCCGACCAGACCCAGGGTGTCCAGCGGCGTGCGGCGACGGTCACTGTCGAGCGACTGCTCTTCAGAGATGAAGACGCTCACGGCCTTGGGACCGACGCTCCAGAGCATCGCCGATTGCGGATCGGTATCCTTCAGCGTCTGGGTATCGGCCACCACGACCGGAGACCCGATCGAGCTGTCGAAGGACACCGCGGTGCCGAAGTGGCTGGCCGTGGTCAGAACCTCGACGTTGGTGCCCAGACCGAAGGCGATGTAGCCGACCAGTTCCTTGGCGCGGACGAAGTCGCCGCGCGCCTGCTCTTCTTGCAGGCGGGCATCGAAGCCGGTCCGCGTGACCCGGATCGGGCTGCTGTCCACGGCGCTGCCGTCAATCGACGACATGACCGAGGTGATCACAACCGGCGCATCCGTGAAGGTGGACTTGAAGTTCACCGACCCACTGGTGTCATCCGCCAGCATCGTCCCGGCTTCGACCACACGGCCATCCGACAGGGTGTGGACCCCTGCCTGCACCGCAACCCAATGGACGATGACCGCGCTGCTGCGGATGTTGTCCTGATACTCCCACTCATCCACCATGAAGGTGAAGCCGGTCGCATCGCGGCTTAGAACGCGCAGCGTGTAGGGATCGCCCGACACTTCCAGCATGCCGGTCAGCACCACGACCGCATTGTCGATCCGGTCGCCGAATTCGACGCGCACGGGTTTGGCGATCTGCGTGGTGGCGACCGTAACGGTCCCCGTCGCGCCCAGAACCGGGGCTTCTTGCGGCGTTGCGGCCGCCAGTTGGTCCAGCACGGAGCGGGGCACATAGGCCGCATCCCCCTGGCGCTTGCCGCGCACGGTTCCAAGCTCGATCCCGACGATGCCAAGGTCTTCCTTGCCATGCGACGTTTCCATGTCAGCGGACTGCTCTTCATCAAAGAACAGCGTCACCGTTCCACCTGCCGAGGCACCGATCTGCACCGACCCGGTGTCGGGCTGCTTCGCGGATTGCTCCTCGGCCAGCACGATCAGGTTGTTGAAGCTTCCCGACAGCGAGAACGTGCGGCGGGTGCTGTCCACGCCGTCCGTGATGCGCTGCACGCCGGTGCCGGTCTGGATGGCGATGTAGCCCACCAGTTCCTTGCCGGCCTTGCCTGCCCGGGCCTCTTCGGATTGCAGACGGATTTCCGCGCCCGTCGCGGTGACGGATGTCGGCTTGCTGTCCGCCGATTCCGGGGTGAAGCGCGACATGATGCTGGTCAGCACCACCGGTGTTCCGCTGAACTTGGCCGCAAAGGCCGCAGTGCCAGTGGACGCATCGGCGATGATGGTGCCCGCTTCGACAAGACGCCCGTCGGAGAGTTGATGAACCCCCGCCTCGATGGCCAGCCAGTTGATCGTTTCGGCCGAGGCGCGCTTGTTGTCCTGATACTCCCACTCGTCCAGTTGGACCCAGAAGCCGTCCTCGTCCCGTGCGGTCACCCGCAGGGTGTAGGGCTCTCCGTCAACATCCGTGCCGGTCAGGGCGATCACGGCATTGGTGATCTTCACGCCAAAGTCGACGCGCACCGGTTTGCCCACATTGCTGGGGGCAAGGGTGAAGCTGCCGGACCGGCCAATGTCGCGCAGGTCAGCGGTCGGGGGCGGCGTGGTGCCACCACCCGTTCCGCCACCCGTGCCACCGCCCGAGGACGAGCCGTTGTTGTAGAAGTACACACCGCCCCGGTCGTCCACATAGAAGAAGCCCGTGCCTGCGGCATTGGCCACATCCGTGACGCCCGATGCCCCGGTCGAGGTCGGACGACGGCTGGGCGCCTGCGCCGTGAAGCCACCGGAGGCGGCATCGTACAGGTACAGTTGACCCAACGCGGTCGCCGTGGCCGCCTTGGCCGCCGACGGCGTGACCGCCACGGCTGCCGTGGTGAAGCCCACCGCGCTGATCTGCGGACCCGAGCGTTCGATCACATTGACCAGCGGTGCCAGTTCGACTTCGCGCCGTGCCGTGACCGTGCTTTGACCCGAACCGTTCAGACCGGGACGACCCGAGGATTGGTCGCCATAGGTCCGGTCCGCGACTTGCTGAGCCACGACATAATCAGCCTTCGAGGCGCTGAACAGCCGCGAGATCAAGGTCGGATCAGGCTCTGTCTCGGCCAGTTCGATGGCACGTTTGATGATGGCGCGTGTCACACCATCCACCGAACCCGCCGTGGCGAACTGGTTGCCGTTGACGATCTTCCAGATGTCGCCGTTGCCCGACAGCATCGCCGAACCGGCAGCCGGGGCCGCGGTCAGGCTGGCATTGCCGGACAGGATCACATCCGCCCCGGCCTGCCGTGCCGCCGCAGTGGCCGACGTGCTGTTTCCGATCAATCCGCCAAAGGTGCGCGAGCTGCCACCGATCAGGTCGGACGCTCCCACGCCGCCGATCAGCACGTCGTTGCCCGCGCCGCCTTCGATGTAGTCGTCGCCCGCCGTCGCCGGAAGCGCACCAATGCCCGGACGCACGATCACGAGTTCCCCCGCGCCGGCATCAGCCGCCGCAGCGGTGGCAAGCATCCATTCGGTGCCCGCCGCCACATTGCGCTGCATCAGGGACGCCGCGCCGGTTGCCGTCGCGCTGCGAACCGCGGTCCAGGCCGTCGTCCGCGTCGCCACCAGATAGGTATAGGCCTCTGTCCCGGTCAGGACCGACGGGTTGGCACCGACACGCGTATCCAGCGTGTTGGTCGCGGTCATGGTCAGCGCCATGTCGCCCAGCAACAGGTCATTGCCCTGCCCGCCGAACAGCATGTCATTGCCCGCACCGCCCGTGACGATGTTCGCGCCAAATCGCGTCGTCGTATGCGACGGGTCGGTATAGGCGATGATGGTGCGCGCCAGACGGCCCAGCGGATCGGCCGAGGCCGAGCTGCCGTTGGACAGGCGTGCGTCCACATTGTTCTGCGCGCTCTGGATCAGGCCGTTGGCCGCCAGAACCACGTCATCACCCGCACCGGCATCGATCAGGTTCGCTCCGTCGGCCAAGGCCAAGGCAGAAACGGTCTGACGTGCCACGTCGACGAAATGGCCACCGATGATGTCATCATCCCCGGTGCCGCCCATGATCGTATCGGCACCCTGGCCGCCGACCAGCAGGTCACGCCCGCCGCCGCCGGTGATCCGGTCCGCCCCGCCCGAGGCATCCTCGGTCGCGGTGGCAAGGATCACGAGGCTGCCGCCCTGACGCGGGATGAGGATGCCCGCCGCAAGGCTGGCCGCCAGACCCGACAGGATGGCGTGGTCGCCGATGGCGATGTTCTCGCCCTCGCCGGTGGTCAAGACATCGGCCCCGCCGCCGCCGATCAGCACATCGCGCCCGGTGCCGCCGCTGATCTGGTCATTGCCGGACCCGGCGATGAACAGCGATTCGATGCGGTCGATGAAGCCATTGGCGAAGGTCACGTCCCCGTTGTCGCCAAGGATGAAATCATCCCCGCCGACCGCGCTGATCGTGTCCGCGCCGATGCCGCCAATCACCACGCCGCCGCCCGATTGCAGGCGGATGGCATCCGCGCCGCCGGTCGTCGCCGTGTCGCTGACCGCACGGAGCAGAACGCCCGCCGCCGTCAGGGTGACCACCCCGGTATCGCCCATGACAAGCCGCGCGCCCGGTGCCGTGATCGTATCTGCCCCGGCACCCCCGATGATGACCGCGCCGGTGTTGGTGGCGACGATCACATCCTGAAGGCCTGCCCCGGTCGCGGTCAGCGTCGTCGGGCGGAAGTTCCGCACGTCGAAGGAGTCGCTGGTGAGGTTGTCGCCGACCATGATCTCGGTCGCAGCGCCACCGTTCAGACGGTCCGCGCCGGCCGACAGCGTCGCCGCGTCGATGCGGGCAAAGCCCGTGCTGCGGTCGATCAGCAAGGTGCTGTCGCCCACCATCATCGTGCTGCCCGCACCCGCGTTCAGGGTATCCCCGGCCGCGCCACCTAGCATGAGCACGCTGCCCGCACCACCGGTGATGGTGTCGGCATCATTGCCGCCGTCGATCAGGATCACGCCCGATTTCTGGCCCGACACGTTGATCGTGTCGGCCCCGGTCGGTGCCGTGGTGCCATAGGCGGTCTCGCCCCGTTCGGCATCGCCAAACAGAACCAGTGCCTGCTGGCCCAGCACCGATTGCGCGGTGATGGAGTCGATGCCGCCGCCCGCTTGCAGGATCACCAGTGCCGTCACGGTCTGGTTGTCCGCCACGCTGGCAAGATCGGTGAAGCTGAACTTGTCCGACCCGCTGCCCATCAGGATCTCGGTGACTTCCATCGCGGTGGCGTGGATGCCCTTGACCTGCGACACAGGGTTAGAGGCCACGGGGCCAGAGGCCGCCGAGATGGTCACGGCGTTGTCGCCCTGGTTCATCCCGGTGATCTGCTGGAACGTCCGTCCGCCGATCACGGCCGTGGCCATCGCGCCGGTCTGGGCGCTGGCCCCGTCGGTGCGCACCGTCAGACGGTCCACCGCCGCAGCGTCATCCGCCGCCGTGGTCGAGACGGCGCGCGGGGCGCCATCCTCCACCGTCACGAGGGAGCGGCCATAGTTTTCGCCAAGCTGGCCCGCACCGTCCAGACGCAGGGCGCCCGCGATGCCGTCCAGTTTCAGCACGCCCGCCACGGTCAGCGAGGTCGCCGCGATGGTGGTCACCTGCGCCGACGTGCGGCTGGAGATCAGCCAGGACATCGCATCCGCGCTTTCTGCCGTGATCGCGCCCGGAAGGGCCGAGGACGAGGCGCTGAGCCCGGTCACAGCCCCACCGATGTTCAGCAGGTCAGAGCCAAGGCCGCCGGACACTTCGGTGTAGGTGCCGGTGCGGGTCGCGTGGATGCCCACGCGGTCATCGCCGGCCCCGCCGTTCAGACGCAGCACCTCGGTCGCTGCCGACAGCACGATGCTGCGGCCCGCGCCACGGATGCGGTCCAGTTCCATCAGATAGGTGTCGGCGATGGCGGTGCCGATGACCGACACCTCATCCACGCCTGCCCCTGCGGCCACGACGAGGTTGCCGTTGACCAGCGCCGCCGACCCATCCGCCGCCGCGAAGCTGCGGACGATGACGGCATCATTGCCTGCATCCGCGTCGACCCGCAGCGCGCCAAGGTTCGAGTTCACCTCGATCCGGTCGTCGCCTTCGCCCGCCTTGATCAGCGCCATGTTGGACACGCCGTCCGATAGCCAGCCGCCGGTGACCGCACGGGTCACGGTGCCGCTTTCGGTGACGCCGGACTGCGAGCGGGTCACGTCGGGCCTGTTCTCATAGACCTGCCCGACGCGGACACGGTCATTGCCCGTGCCGGTATCGACGACGGTCCCCGTCGAGGTGTCGTCCAGCGCGACGAAGTCGGCGCCACCCGCCGTCCGCAGCCACAGCCCGCCGTCCTGCGACGAGTCGTAGAGGATGCGTTCCTGGCTGCCCGGCAGATTGCCGGATTCCAGTTCTGCATAGGTCCCGTGGCGCAGGGCAAGCACCCCGTCGCGGACGAGGAAGAGGTCTTCCTCGTCGGTGCCGCGCACGTCCAGAAGGTCGGCGCCGGATTTGGCATTGCCCGTATCGCGGACGGCGATGTCATAGGAGATGCCTTCGCCGGTTTGGCCGCCATACATCTGGATGCGGGTCGTGTCCGCGCCGTCGCCGCCGTCGATGGTCAGGGTATCGCCTGACTTCTGCGCCGGAAGCCGGATGATCTGGACCTCGTCATTGCCAAGGCCGCCCAGGATGCTGGAGGTGCCGCCAAGGTTGGTCAGATCGGTCAGGATCAGCAGGTCATTGCCGTCGCCCTGATCGAAGATCACCTTGTCGCCCGACAGGTCCATGCCGGTAAAGCCCGCGCGGTCATTGCCCGCGCCGAAACGCAGGGTCAGGGTGTCCGTCGCCGCAAGCTGGCCGCCCTGCCCGGTGACGACGTCATCGCCGCCGCCGAAGTCCAGCGTGATCGCACCGGCCGAGGTGATGACCAGCCCGGTCATGCCCACGGTATCCGCGCCATCGCCGGTTTGCAGCGTGAAGCCGCCCTTGCCCGCGACGATCTCGCCGCCGGTCAGGTCCAGGTTCGACGGACCCGCGCCGCGGTTGCTGATGACCAGCCCGCCGCCCGCGTCGATCTTGCCAAGCGCCTTGGCTTCGTCGGCGATGCCGTCGAAGTCGCCCATGTTGACCGAGACGTCGCCCTTGGCGGACAGACCCGCTGCCGCCGACAGGGTGAGGGTGTCGCCGCCGCCATCCATGGTCACGGTGATGTTGCGACCTGCGGTGATCACCGCCTTGGAGTCGATGACGTCATAACCGTCGCCGGTATCCAGGACGATGTTGCGTCCCGCCGTGACGGCGGCCGCGATGGTGGTGGTGAGACCGCCCGTGCCGGTGTTGACAAGGGTGATGTCCACGCCTGCCCGCAACGTGTCGGACAGGGTCAGCCGGCTGCGGTCGGCGCGCACCGCGCCGAAGTCCAGCAGAGCGCTGCCCGCCGTGGCGCGCACGGCCTTGGCGAAGGTGACGGTATCCACCCCGCCGCCCGTGCTGAGCGTCAGGTCGGTTCCCGCCGTGACGGTGTCGCTGAACAGGAGCGTGTCATCACCGCTGCCCATGCGGGTCAGGATGAAGGTCGCGGCGGACAGTTTGCTGTCCATCGTGACGGTCGCGGCATCGGTGCCCGATTTCAGCAGGCTGATCGAGGTGCCCGCGATCAGGTCGCCCGTGACTTGCAGCGTTTCCGGGCCCGTCGCCTTGCTGCCGGTGGCCGAGGAGGCCGGACCGGCGCCAAGGTCGATCGACACCAGTTCGCCCGTGGTCACGGCCCCGTCGATCAGGACGGAATCCGTCCCCGCGGCCAGAGAGGCCGACAGGTAGGTGCCCACGTCGATGGAACCGACATGCGTGATGGTGTCATTGCCGGTGCCCAGCGACAGACGCGCGAAGGTGCCGGTTTCCCATGTGCCCGTCGTGGTCACATCTGTCCCCGCCTTGCCCGAGGCCAGAACCGTCAGACTGGTGCCCGCGACCAGCGGACCTTCCGTCAGTTCCAGTTGCTGGCGCAGGGACAGATCCCGCTCGTTGCCGATGTCGAGGTCGATGTAGATCGCGCCCTCGGTCGCCTCGATCCCTTCGGCCACGATCATGACGTCGGTTTCGACGCCGCTCTGCACGATGATGTTGCGCGTGGCGGTGATCGTGGTGTCGAAGTCGAACAGGTCGCGCCCGCCTTCGGTAGTGATCAGGATGTCGCGTCCGGCGACCACGTCGGCGGTTGCCAGCAGACGGAAGTCGCCTGCGTCATTCGACGTCACGATCAGATCGGTCCCGGCCGTGATGATGGCGCCCTTGTCGAACACCACTTCCTGCGGACGGGCGTTCTTGTCGGCGAACGGACCGCGGTCGGTGGCCGGGCTGTCGCCCATTTCAAAGGCGATCACCCCGGTTTCGGTGGTGATGTCCTCGGCCGCGACCACGCGGTCAAGGCCCCGGTCCATGCGGAACAGCACGTTGCGCGTCACGTCCATCAGACCGACGGTCGTCCAGACGTCATCGCCGCCACCGGTCCAGACGATCAGGTCACGACCAGCCTTGACTTCGCCCTTGGCGCTCAGGCTGGCGGTCAGTTTCCCGGTGTTCTCCGAGAAGTTGCTGACCACTTTCCAGAAGGCCTTGTTCGTGTAGATCGACGCATCGCCCAGATCATAGGTCTTTGCGGCAAAGCCGATGAACTCGTAGATCACCGCCGCACCGTCGCGGACCGTGACGCGTTCGCCCTTTTCGACCTTCTGGCTTTGCACCTGACCGATGGTCGCCTCGTATTCGGTCTTGGGCAGTTTCAGGATGCGGGCATCGCGCTCGGCGTCCAACGATCCGACAAGGACCAGACTGTCCAGCGTGTCGGCATCGGTCCCGAAGTCGAAGGTGATGTCGCCATAGGTGGTCTGCGTGTCAACCGTGGAGTCCGTGCCCCCGACCGACTTCACCGTGCCGGTGATCGCCAGGCGGTCATCGTTGGCCCCAAGGCTCATGGTCACGTTGTCGGCCTGGACGTTGCCGTTGATGGTGATCACGTCCGCGCCCTTGTCGGTGCGGAACAGGATGTCATCCCCGGCGGTGGAGACGCCCGTCACCGTGATATCGTTGCCCACGGTGCCCGAGGCGAGCACTTGCAGATGCGTCGCCGCCGACAGGGCGCCCGACATGCGGAACACCTGACGGTTCGGCACCGCAGCCGTCCCGGATTCGTCGCCCAGCATCAGATTGACGGTCAGGGCGCCGGTGTTGGTCGTCATGGCCGCGCCGATCACCAGCGTGTCCGTTCCGCCGCCTGCCTCGATGGTCAGGTGACGCTCGGCCGTGAAGGCGGCGCTGGTGGTCAGGCTGTCCGCGCCCTGATCCGTCTGGATCAGGATGTCGCGGCCCGACTCGACCGTTCCGTTCAGCGTCAGCACATCCGCGCCGCCGCCGGTCCGGATCAACACGTCACGGCCCGCCGTCACGCTGCCGCCAGAGCTGGCGGTCATCGTCAGGATGCCCGTGTCGGACGCGTTGTTCGTTTCCAGCGCCCACAGCGTGGTGTTGCTGTAATCCGCCGTCGCGAGGTCGATGGTCGCGTTGCTGCCCAGATAGGCATAGATAGCCACGCTGCCATCGCGTTCCACGGTCACGCGCTCGCCGGTCTGCACCGCCGCCGCCGTGACGGGATTGCGTCCGGAGGTCGGGAAGACCCCCTTGGCCAAGGCGACAAAGCCCAGGGTTTCGGCCCCATGCGTGCCGTCGGTGCTTTCTTCCTCAAAGCGCAGGGTGGCAGAGGTCGCGCCTTCCGTCACGATGACGGTCGTGCCGGCATCGCCATCGACCAGCGTCTGGCGTTGGCCGAAGACCACCGCATCGGCGAAGGTCTGGCCATAGTCCACAGACCCGTTCGACATGGTCAAGGCATTGGGCTTGAGAACGACAGTCCCCGACAGGGTCGTCGTCGCCGCCGACAAGGCGATGTAGCCCACCGTTTGCGCCGCAACCCCGTTGCTGTCGGCATCGCGTGCCTTCAGGCGCAGGGTCATGCTGCCTTGGCCGATGTCATAGGCATCGGCGGTGGCGGCCTCGGTGCCCATGCCGGACATGACCGAGGTCAGAACCACCGGCAACTGGGTGAAGGCCGTGTCGAACGTGACCGTCGCAGCCGTGCTGCTGGCGCTGACGCGCTTGGCCTCGACCGCGCGGCCGTCGGCCAGCAGATGCGAGCCCTCGGCGACGGCCAGCCAGTTGACCTTCAGGTTTGCCGACAAGGAGGCGGCATTGCCCAGCCAGTTTTCAACCCGGAACTTGAACCCGGTGTTGGTGTAGCTGGTCACACGCAGGGTGTAGGGGGCGTTGGCCGCATGGCCGGTCAGGGCAATGACCGGGTTGACGATGGCCGCATCGAAGGTGACCTCGATCTCGTTGGCCATCTGGGCGGTGGACACGGTGACCTCGCCCACCTGGCCCACGGCGGGCTTCAGCGGGTCGGCATCCTTGTCGATGCCGATGACCACGCTGTGTTCCGTGGTCGGCAGTTTGGTCACGACGACATCGCGCGCCGCCGTCAGGTCTCCGCCAAGGCTGATGCTGTCGGAGGCGTCGCTGTCATTGCCCATGTCGATGCGGATATCGCCACCGATCCGGGCATTCTGCGCGCCCAACACGCCGATGGCGGTCAGGTCGGCCGTGGTGGTCAGGCTGTCATTGCCGGTTCCGGTGGTGATCACGATGTGATCGGCCGAAATCGCACCCCGGATGAAGATGGAGTCCGCCCCCCCGCCTGTGGCGAGGACGAAATCGCTCATCACCCCTTCGACGGGCGCGTTGCCAAGGTCGAACTCGGCCGTTGCCGCGATGGTCACCGTGTCGGACGCGTCCGACGTGCCGATGAACAGCTTGCCCGAGCCGGTCGCCAGTTTGCCGGCGATGGTGACGTTGCCGCCGCCGCCGTCCACACCGCCGCCGACATCCGTGTTCAGCGACAGGCCATGTTCGCCGCTGACCGTCGCGGAGGCCGCGATCGAGAGGTTGTCCCCCGCGAAGAGCATGATCTCTCCGCTGTAGGAGCGCACGGTGACGCCGCCTTCGATCGTCAGGTTGTCGCGGTTGTCGGACGGGCTGTCCGTCGCGATGTAGATGATATTGCCCGCCGCATAGACATCCGACGAGATGGTGATCGGGCTCTTGGCTGTCACTTGGATCTGGCCGCCGGCCTTCATGCCGGTGCTGTCTGCACCGCCGCTGAAGGCACGGATGGTCAGGTCACCGGTGTTGACCAGATAGGTGTCGCCCGTGGTCGACTCGCCTTGCAGCGTGCCCACGACGGTCTGGATCGGATTGTCCACCTCGCCGATGTCATTGGCGGCGAAGAGGAAGGCCTTGCCGCCCGACACGTTGGAGGTGCCGGTCGGAGCCGCGTTGAAGATCGACCCGCTGACCGCGGTGATGAAGGCCGAGTGCCCCGGTGCCGCTGCGATGGTCTCGTTGACCGAGAACCCGCTGGATGCGCCATTTCGCTGGACCACGACGCCGAAGGCTTCGCCCGCGATGCGGCCCGACAGCGTGATGCTGGCGGCCTGTGCCGCGGCCACAAGCCGGGCAGAGATGGCCGAAGCCGCATTGAGCAGCGCCACGATCTTGGCGGCGATGTTGCTCAGGGCCGCCAAGGACGATCCGGTGACGGAATCGCCGCCCACACCGTCTTCGGTCAGGTCATATTCGCTGACCGTGTAGGTGACGCTGTCACCTTCGATGGCCACCTGGACCATGTCACCCACGGCATAGGTGCCGGTCAGGTTGATCGTGGTCAGTTGCGCGATGGGTGCCGTGCCGACGGTGTTCAGCCGGACATCCCCCTTGCCTTGGGCTTCGTTGACATAGGTGTCGAGGCCCGACCACGTGGTCAGAAGACCATCGCGGCTTTGCGACATGTCGATGTCAAGCTCGTTGCCCGCCGCCCCGATGGCGCCGTTCCACGCCGTCAGGGTGATCGAGTTCGCCGTGATGTCGGCGCGCACGAGCCCGGTCGTGGTGTCTTCGGCACTGTAGATGTCGGTGGGGTCGATCAGGTCGACACCATCGGTGATGCTGAGCAGCGCTTCCAGCGTCACGTCGCCACCGGCATAGACGTTGCGCAGGATCATGTTGCCGTTCGGCGCATGGACCACGATGTCGTCATCGCCATCGGTGCCCGCCATCAGCGTGACCCAACCCGTGCCCGCCACGTTGCCCGCGCCGCGGGCCTCGATCTCGAACGGGTTCGATGCACTGCCGATGCTGCCATTGGCGCGCAGGCGGATGTCGTTGGCCTCGATCTTGACGAAGGCGTTGTTTGCCGCGTCGACGATGTTGGCATCCACCCCGGCGGCGTAGAAATCGACATTCCCCGCCTTCGAGAAGATGGAGCCGATCATCGCATCGCCCTGGGTCTCGCCCAGCCAGACGTCGCCCGCTGCGCGGGCGGTCATGTTGTAGACCGTGCCGCCGGTGATGTCATACCACAGCCGGTTGGTGGACGAGCCGATGTTGCCCTGGCCTGCCTCGAACACGATGCTCTTGACGGCGCGGACGTTGTCGGTCGTGCCCGAAAGCACGCTGATCAGGCTGTCGCCCGCCTTGATGCGCGCCGAAGCGCCGGCGGTGACGAGGTCCAGACGGATGTCGCCTTCCGAGGACAGGAAGGTATCACCGCCCGCAGAGCCCTTGACGGTGCCGCTGACGCTGATGTTCAGGTCATCGCGCAGCTGCACCTGCACCCATTTCAGGATGATGTTCTGGCGCAGGTTGATGGCGATGTTGGCTTCCGCTGTCAGGTCGCGGTCGAACTTGACCCACGATCCGTCCGACGCGATCGACGTGATGACATAGGGCGTCAACGCCGTGTTCACGTTGGCCGACGGCCGCTTGCTGGCCGCCGTGATCCCTGCGGCAGAGCCCGAGAAGTTGGTCAGAACGATCTCGTCGCCGACCGCGAAGCCGGTGAACTTCTGCCCGTCAACGCTGATGACCTTGCGCAGGTCAGACGCGTCGATGGTGGCCAGGGCCGTCGCGTCATTGCCCATCGGGTTGAGGCTGACCGAGGACAGGTAGACGTCGATGTTGTTTTCCATCGCGCCGACGACGCGGCCCGTGGAGGTGAAGGTGATCCGGTCCGCCGTCACCGAAGCGATGGTGAAGAAGCGGGTCTCGGTCGCGTTGGCGGTGCGCCCTTCGATCTGCAGGACGTCTCCGGCCTTGAAGATCGTGTTGAAGGCCGTGCCGGTGGTGCCAGACCGCCGGTCCAGACGGTTGCCGGTGACCGAGAAGTTCACCGTTGCCGCGATGCGGTCGGTCAACAGGAAGTTGACGTCCGACCGTTCCGCCGCCGCAAGAAGCAGGCGCTGCGGCCCGGTCAGGGTGGAGTTCAGGTCGATCAGTTCCTGCCCTTCGGTCAGGCCGACGTTGCCCGCGACGGTGAAGTTGAACGACCCGGCGATGATGTTGTCATCTTCGATGGCCGTGTTGGTATCGGTGACGGGCTTGAGCAGACCGCCGCCGAAGCCATAGATCAACTCGTCTGACGACCAGACCTTGATCGACCCCGAGATGGTGTTTTCTTCGTTGGTGGTCAGCGGCACGATGTAATCGGTGTTCAGCGCACCGATGACACGCTTGGTGATCGTGGCGCTGCCGGTCGAGGCCGTGACCGAAGTTTCGGTCGCCTGCGTGCCGATATGGGCTTCGGTAAAGGCCACGGCCCAGCGGCCATCGCCATAGACCTTGCCCGTCCGGGTCACACCGTTCCACGACACAGTGACCGTCGCGCCCGCCGTCCCGGTCCCTGCCAAGGTGGCATAGGTGGTTTCGGCATAATAGGTGGACAGGATGCGGAACTGTTCGGACCGCGAATTCACCAGCGTCGTCAGTGAGGTCGCCGCCGTCGCCGTGGCGCTGTCAAGCTGGGCGGTCGTGGCCCGTGCCAGCGTTGCCGTGGCCGAGCCGGACTTCAACGCCTCTTCGGCATAGACGCGCAGCAGCGAGACCGTGTCGCCCGACGCCAGCAGCAGGTCATGCAGACCGTCATCGGCCAGCACGAGGTCAAGATAGGCCGCCGAGTCGAAGTCGGCATTGTTCATGCCGCGCGTGTAGTTGGCGACGGTGCCGCCGGTCGCCGTCGGGGCGACAGACTCTGACAGGGCATGGACGTCGTCATAGGCAAAGGCCGCAGACCAGCGCCCGAAGACATCGGCCTTGGTCGAGACGGTGGCCGCGCCCCATGTGACGCTGACCGTGGCCCCGGCCGACGCCGTGCCGGTCACCGCGCCATAGGTCGCCAGACCGAAGACCCCATCGAGCAGACGGAATTCGGCCGTGGCCCGCGTGCGATAGGCTGCGAGCAGCTTCTCCGCCGCCGTGGTGACCGCCGCATCGGAGGCCCCGCGCTGCGTGACAAGGTTGCCATAGGTGCCCGTGACGGTCGGTGCCGTCGCCTCATCGACGCCCTCGAGGTCGGCCTTCGAGAAGGACGCGCTCCAGGTGCCATTCGCCGCCGTGATCACGGTGCGGGTGGTGCGGCCCCAGGTCACGGAGATGCTCGCGTTCACGGCAGCCGTGCCGGTGACCAGACCCCACTGCGGTTCCAGATTGGTCAGGATCTTGGCGCGGTAATCCGCCAGCAGTTCGGCTTCACGCGCATCGCTGAAGACGATTTCGGCATCGCCCGCCAGAACGTCGGACAGGACGCCCGCCTCTTCCTGCGTGCCGCGCGTGGTCCAATAGGTGTCATAGGCCGCTTCTTGCGCCGCGCGCCATGTCCAGTAGGTCGAATATTCGCGCGTCTTGGTGGCGCGCAGCTGGGTCTTGGCGTCCTCGACCTTCTGGTTGCCGCCGGTGTCGGCGGTCAGTTGCATGTCGGTCCAGACCGTGCCCATCAGTTCGGAGACGGCGCGTTCGTCGACCACCTCCTTGCCGTTGCCGTCCACGAGGCTGCCGTTGTCGACGTTGATCCAGACCGCCATCCCGGCGGCGCTGATTTCCTTGACCCGCAGATCATCCGAGCGGCCCGAATTGCCGTCGTTGATCTCACGCAGGTAGACGTCATCCGCCGACAGGACCGTCAGCACGTCGTCCGAGGTGACGCCGGTATCGAGCAGGATGTCGTTGCCGCTGCCCGCAAGACCGACTCCGCCCTTGGTGCTGTTGAGGGTGATCGCGCCGCCCCTGATCAGGTGGCTGCCGCCCGCGGCACGCACGATCCCGCCAAGATCATTGCTGTTGGACGGGTTGTAGGAACCGTCGTTGGACAGGATGACCGCCGCACGGGTATCGCCCGACGCGGCCGAGACCGTGCCGACCCGCAGCGTGCCGGTGTATTGGCGGATGTTGATGCCGGTGACGGCCGTCGCATCCAGCCGGTATCCGACCGCCGAGGCCCCATTCTTCGGGGTGCTGATCGTGATCGGCAGCGCCGTGCTGTCGGTGCCGATGCGCCCGCCCGCCGTGATGGTGATCTGGCGGCCCATGATGTTGGCCTTGGGCTGGCCACCACCCGTCGGCGATTCCGGATCGACCGAGGATTTCGCCGTCACGTCGCGTTGCGAGGCCAGCGTGACCGCGCCCAGCGTGTTGGTGATGCGACCGTCAATGACCAGGTCCGCGCCCTTGGCGTCGATATCGACCTTGCCCTGATCGTTCCACAGGAAGTCGATGTCGATGGCGTAGTCGGCCTTCACCGAGTGGCTGTGGGTCAGGAACTTACCCACGTTGCGGTTGTATTGATAGGTGTAGGTCTTCTTGCCGTACCAGCTGGAGCGGACGTTGTAATAGGTCTGCTTCCATTCCGTGGCCGAGGTCACGACCTCGTCATAGGCGTAGACATAGGCATCGTTGGCTTGCCACGGTGCCGAATAGAAGTAGTTGGAGTCCGGCACCAGCGCCGAGGACAGCGTCTGGGTGACCGGCGGAACCGGAATCCCGCGCGACCCGAGGTTGAAGATCCCCAGCCAGTTGGATTCTTCCCAACGCGCGGTTTCCCGCGTCCGGGTTTCCTGACCGATGACCCATGCATAGCGCATGCCCGCCTGCGGCGCGTAATCCGGCAGGTTGGCCTCCATCCACGCCTCGCCGCCACCGGCGCTGCCGTAGTTGGTCACGCTGTACGAGCCGCCCATGACGCGGTCACGCTCGACCTTGACGGTGCTGTTCTCGTTCACCGTGTAGAGGGTGAACCAGCCGGTTTGCTTGTCCGTGATCTTGATCTGGCCGAGGCCGCGGCGGTCGGTGTCGAGATCCTCGACCACCAGATCCCACTGCGTGCTGAACTGCGCCATGTTGATGTTGTTGGTGATCGTGATTTCCGGGTAACCGCCATTTGCGATCACGCGGCCATAGCCGGTGTTCACGACGCGGCCCGACAGATCGACCACACCGCCGCCCGGCCGCAGGGCCTTGACGATCAGTTGGGCCGACTGACGGTCGTAGATCAGCGTGAAGTCGGGGGCATTGGGGACTTCGATCGTGGTGTAGTTCGCCCCGCCGCGCTGTGCGGCAAGGATCTGGTTGGCAATGCTTTGGTCAAGCGTCAGGTTGAACACCTTGCTGCCAGCCTGGATCGTGCCGTTCAGGTTCAGCCATTCGGCATCGACAGTGACCCGCTCGGCCTTGATGTTGGTGATGCCGTTGTTGGTCGAATAGTCGCTGCGACCGATCTGGCGATTGAGCGCCACTTCGGGGTTATAGACGCCCTGATAGTATAGCGGGACGAAGTTCCCGATGGGATCGCCGCCGATATGGGCCTGCTGCACGCCGGAGATGCTGACCGAGGATTTCGATTCCAGCACCAGCGACTTCACCATCACTTCGCCGGTGACGATGATCGAGCCGCCGTTGGACGGGTTCTTGACCGTCAGCTTGGCGGTCGGGGCATTGACGTTGCCCTTGATGGTGATCGTCTGCGCGGGCGGAACGGCCCCGGTCCGCGGATCGGCGTAAAGCGCGATATTGCCCACGTCGATGATGATTTCCGGATCCGTCGAACCCGCCGACAACGAGGCCGCCGACAGCGTGAAGCTGGGCGCGTTGAACGCGCTGGAATAGCGGCCCAGATTGTCGTCGCCGTTATAGGTCTGGTTGTTCATCCCGACGTTGAAGTCGTTCTCGGCCTTGGCCTTGGCCTGCACTTGCGCCGAGGTTGCGGACCCGACGGTGATGTCCTTGCCGTTGTAGTAGATGCCGCCGTTGAACATCGGGATCGACAGCGCTTCGATCACGAGTTGCGCCGGCGAATTGTGATGGATTTCGATCCGCGCGCTCTTTGGCACGTCGAAGGTGCCCGAACCATAGAAGTAGTCCGACAGCACCCGCACCCGGCCCGCCTGCGCGTTCACCGGGGCGACGGTCACAACCTCGACCACCGGAGCGGTCGGGATGACGGCGCTGCCGCGCCGCTCCGCCAGACCCAGCAAGAGCAGCTCTTCCTCAAGCCGCGCGATCTGCTGGATGTAGAAGTTCTTCATCGTCTGGTTGGTCGAGGCCGAATAGATCGCCAGGTTGGCCTTGGCCTTTTCGATTTCGATGAATTGCGGGGCCTGCAGACCCGCCCGCGCCGAGGTGAAGCGGATCGTCGGATTTCCGAATTCGTCCACCGTGGTGCCGGTCGCCACGTTGTTGATGTTCACGGTCTTGGACATGTCCACGACCGTCAGACCCGTCAGTGTGTCCACCTTGGTGAACAGGATGCGGTTGCGGCGCTGGCCTGTGACCACGGTCCCGTCGTTGATCACTTCGCCGAAGGACTCGGCGCGACGCTTGCCGTTGCCGGAGCCCACGTTGCCGCCGCCCAAGGCGCTGGCCACGGCAGAGGTCCAGTTGGTGGCCTTGGCCACGCCGGTCACCCCGACATCGCCCCAGCCATCGGCGTTCAGGTCGATGTTGGCAAAGCCTTCCAGCCGCGCGCCGGATTGGATGTGGACGCGGTTGTCGGCTTCATAAAGCGCGATGGTCTTCAGATCGCTGATCGGGATCGCCGAACCGGCGAAGTTGTCCACGCGCGAGCTGTAGCTTTGATCGGGCAGGACCAGATCCTTGTTGGACCCGGCCGAGGCGTAGATGTTGCCTTCGGCCTGCGTGATGGACCCGGCCTTGAACAGGATCTGCTGGATCGGCGTCACGATGGTCGTGGCGGTGCCGATGGCCACCGTCGCCGCACCGAAGGTTTCCGAATAGGATTGCAGGTTGGTGTTGCCAACATGCGTGGCTTCCAGTTCCAGCGTGCCCGCGGCATAGATGCGCGCGTTCTCGGACACGATGATCTGCGAGACCAGATCATTGGCGGTCAGGTTGCCGTAAGCGCCCGCCCCCGAGATCGCGCCGCCCGTGACCAGTTTCACCCGGTCCGCATGCCTGAGCGAGTTTTCGGTCTTCAGCTTCAGGTTGCCCGCATCCAGCGTGGTTTCCAGCTTGGCATTCTGGCCGATGATGAACTCGGCCGTGAAGTTGATGTTGGTGTTGGTGGTCGAGCTTGCGCCCGAGGCCAGACCGCCCGTCTTTGCGTCGACAAAGCTGCTGCCGTTCAGCGCGTTGGCAACGATCCCGTCGATGGCCCCGGCCATGACGTCGGAATAGTTGCCGAACCGGCCCTGCGTGCGTCCGCCCACATTGTGGGTGATGTCCGCGCCCGAACCCGCGATGGCGCCAAAGGCGCTCGTGGTCAGGATGCCGGTGGGCATCGCGCGATAGGTGGCCGCGATGGTCAGCGTGCCCGCAACCCGCACAAGTGCGCGGTTGCTGATCGAGGTGCCATCAAGGAAGCCCGTGAAGACAGAGCTGTTGGCGTTGGTCGTGCCCTTGGCCGCCGCGCCGGAGGCGAGGCCGTAAGCCCCCGCCTCGATGTCCAGATAGTTTTCATCGACCGCCGCAGCGGCCAATTGCATGGACCCCGCGTAAGACACGGTCGTGTTGGCCGACACCGTGCTGTTCACGGTGGACAGCGACGACAGCGTGCCATCGGTCGCACCGATCCCGATCAGACCGCCCGCGATGCCGCGCGACCGCGCATATTGACGCCCGGTGGCATCCGACGTGACCGCCAGCGCTCCGGTGACCGAGAAGGTGCCGCCGCTCAGCCCGGACAGGACCGTCGCGCGGTTGATCGAGGTGGCGTTGGTCGATTGCACGCCCAACAGCAGACCACCGCCCGAGGCATAGGCCTGCACATCCGACAGGTCGCGACCCGAAGACGCGGCCAACCGTGCCGCAACCGACAGGGAGCCCAGCGTGAAGGTCGCCCCCGCCCCGCCCGCAAAGGCGCGGACGTCAGAGCTGATCTGCACGGTGGCGACCGACGCGCCCACACCCATCGTGGTGGCGACGCTCAGACCGCGCACCATGGCTTGGGACGACATCAGACGGGTGGCGTTGACGGTCAGCGACGAGGCCGTGACATCCACACCTTCGGCGCGGGCATAGAACTGGCCCGCCGCATTGACGATGGCCACAGCCCCCGAGGCCGCAACCGCAAACATCCCCGCCGCGATGGACATCGAGGAGATATTCGCCTCAAGCCGGCTTTCCGAGGTCAACAGCACCCGCGCTGCGCCGATCAGATTGACGCTCTGGGTCCCGTTGCCGGTCAGAAGCGCTTCGCGCGTGCCGCGGTCGGTGATGGTGGCATTGGCCCCGCCACCCGACATCGCCCCGCCAAAGCCGGTCGAGGCAGAAATCGACGACGCTTCGGACACGACGCTGATGTAGCGGTTGTCGGTGGTCAGAATGTCCAGACCCTTGGCTGCGACCACGCTGCTGTCGCGCATCGCCGCACGCACGTTGCCGCCGATGGTGGCATCCGCCAGCGACACGCCAATGGAAATGGCCGAGCCAGCCGCAGCAAGAGTGGCGGCGATCGACGCGGATTTGACATCGGCAATGATGCTGCTGGTATCCTGCGCCGCGACCGTGATCGTCCCCAGCGCCGCCGTCAGCTCTGCGCCATACACATCGGCGACAGTGTCATAATCGATGATGTTCACGCCCTGTGCGCCCGAACCGGCGCCGGACTGGCCGTACCCACCTGCGGCCACGGCCACGGCAAAGGCACCCACGAAGGCGGTGATGTTGGACGACATCTCGGCCTTGACCGTGATGTTCGCCCCGGTCGCCGCGCCGCTGGCGAGGTTCACCCAGTTCGGATCGGTGGCGTAGTTGATCGCGAAGAGATCCTGATCGACCAGAACCGGCGCCGTGCGCTTGTACTGGTACATCTGGCCATCGGTGTTCTGGACAAGCATCGCCGGGCGCAGGGTGTAGAGCTTCTTGCCCATCACCACATAGTTGCGCAGGTCGTCGAAGTTCGCGTCCAGCGGCGCTTCGGTCATCTCTTCCCAGCCAGCGTCGGTGACGCTGGTGTCAACGGTCTGCGGTGCGATGTGCACCCGCATCCGCTTGTCGGCATCCATGACAACGGTCCGGTCGGTCCATGTCCGGTTGACGCTCGCATCGCCCACCGGCGACCACTGGTCCTTGCCGTCCACAACGCCCCGCGCATAGTCGGCATCCACCGTGATCGCGGTGTCGCCCTTCAGCCGGAAGAAGCGTTCCGCGCCGTTGAACACCACGCGCAGCACATCACCCGACGCGACAGAGCCCGACGACTTGATGTCGGAATCCTGAACGGCCTGTTCGGTGATGTCGGCCCAATCGCCCGACACCTTGTAGGTCAGTTCCGTCCCACCGCCCTGCTGCGCGGTGGTTGCGGTCAGATAGTCCTGATTGACGGTCAGCGCCTTGCTGCTGACGCGCTGGTAGTAGCGGGTCTCACCGTCTTCGGTGATCGCCATCACGCTGCCTTGGACCGTCGCATAATCGGCCGTCAGCGGCACGGTCGCATCGATGTGGTTCGAGGCCGTGATGATGACAAGCTGGGTCTCTTCCTTCCACAGCGGGAAGATCGAGGTGTCAGAGGTCAGCATTTGCTGCCCGTCGGCAACCCCCGCGAAGTAATCCGCCGAGGTGCGCGGATCGAGCACGAACTGCAGGTCGGTCAGTTCGATGTCGCCCTGACCCATGTAGCTGATCTCCAGCGTCGCCACGACGCCCGAGATGTTGATCAGGACCGATCCCTCGCGGGCGGCGTCATCGGCGGTGCCGCTGCGCGCGCCTGCCGTCAGGATGCGGGCCCCGGCATCCGCGCCGGTGCCGGCCACGTCGGTATGGGACGCGCCGTCATCCTTGGTCACGGTGACCGTCAGGGCGTTGCCGTTCTTGTCTTTGGCCAGAATCTTGACCTTGTCGGCATCGGCAAGATCGAAGCCGTTGATGCGGAAGAACAGGTCCTTTGCCCCGGCACGGTATTCGTCACCGCTGCCCGCCGCGAAGGTGGCACGCACGGTGGTTTCCTCGGTCCCGGTATGGGTGCCGCTGATCTTGAGCGCGGAGTCCGGATCGAAGCCGCCATCCGAATAGGTCGCCACATCCTGACGCGTGACGCTGGCATTGGTCCCGGTCGTGGGGACAGAGAGGGTCACCACACGATCCGGCAAGCTGTCGGTATAGCCGCCCGTCAACGAGCTTTCGTCCGCGCCGCCCGAAATCCAGTTCAGGCCCGAGGCGGTGTACCCCGTGTAGCGATAGGCGCCGTCCGCCGTGCGGATGAAATCGCCCGTGGTGACGTCCTGCGGAACGCTCAGGTCGGTGAACAGCGTCGCGTTGTCCAGCACCCGGGCGCGCAACCAGTCGCCACTGTTGAATTCCGGCGTCGTGCCCGAAGCCGGGCTGCCTGCGCCCAACCAGACGAAGTAATCGCCACCGCTGGTATAGACGTCATTGGTCACGAGGTCCGTGACAACGGTCTTTGCGGCAGAGCGTTCGGTTTGCGACAGGACGACGTACCATTGCTCGGGGTTCGAGGCGATGGACTCTTCGGCCTTGGGCTTGAAGTAGCGATAGAATTTGCCATTTGCCGTGACGATGGTGCCTTCCAGCAGCTGGGTCAGGTCCGCCGTGGTCGGCAGAACGATGCCAACCCCCGCGACCGGGCGACCCACCTGGAACCAGTCGGTGTCGGTGTCGAAATCGACCGCCGCCAGCGACACGACCTTATCGGCCGCACCAAGGTATTGATAAAGCTTGCCATCGCGCGACTTGGCGAAGGTGCCGTTCGAGACGGTCACGCTGCCCGCATCCAGTTTTTCCGCTTCGGCTGCGGTCGAGATATTGGCACCCTCGGACACAAGGGCGAAGGCCCCTGCGCGTTTGCCATCCGGCCGTCCGAACGACCCGATCAGGTTCTGCGACACGGAAGCCCCGACAGAAGCCGCGCCCGCGCCCAGACCGCCGCCGATCGACACGGCAGCCGAGATCACATTGGCCGAGATCGTGTCCGATCCCTTGGCCGTCACAGAGACATCCGTGGCGGTGCCGACGGTGATCTGACCGATTTCAGCCTCGGTCCGGGTCGAGATGGTGTTGACCACCCCCACACCGGCCCCGGCGATTGCGATACCGACCACGCCGACCGCGATGCTGATGGCGACAGCCGCACCGAGGGCCGCGATATGCGCGGTGTCCTGTGCGTCCACCGTCACGCCGCCCACCTTGGCGCGCAGGATGCCGGTGTTGCCACCGTTCACGATCTCGGCCGTGGTGGTCGAGGTGATGCGGTTGTCCGCCTCGGAGGCCGCGATGGAAATCGCAAGGCCCGCAAAACCACCACCAACCGAGAAGGCGATGGCGCCGGCCACGGCTTCGATCCGCGCGGCGTTGCTGGCGCGCACGGTCAGCGCGTCAACGGTCACATCCAATGCCGAGCCCGTCAGGCGGGCGGCGGTATCAGCGTTGATCCAGTTGCGTGCACCCACCCCTGCCCCGGCGGCGGCCATGCCGACCCCGCCGACAGCGACAGCGCCCGCACCCGCGATGACCAGCGCGTTGATGGTCTGGCCCGCGCGCGACAGGACCTGCGAGTCCCCGCCATTCGCGGTGACCTTGGCATCTTCGATCACGGCCCATGTCCGCCCGGCTACGGCGGTGTTGGTGTCATTGGCATTGGTCGTGCCTGTGGCACCGGACAGGTTGTAGCCGATGTAGTTGGTGGACAGGGCGGCCCCGATGGCCACACCCGCCGCGCCCATGCCACCCGCCGCCGCCAGCGACGTGGCCAGAACGGTGGATTGGATCTTGCTGTCGGAGGCCGCCTCGACGCGGATGCCCGCCGCCGTGGCCTGCGTGCCGTCCGAGGTCTTGTTGCCCGTCAGACGGGCCACGGTGTCGGTGTTCACGACGTTGACCGCATTGGCCCCCGCTCCGGCCAGCGCCACACCCGCCAGACCGCCCGACGCCAGGGCAAGCGCCGCCGCCTGCGACAGGGCGTTGATGGTGACGCGGGTCGCGGTCAGGTTGGTGCCCTGACCCTTGTCCAGAATCCACTGACGGCCCGAGGCGACGTCCACAACCGCCCAGCGGGTGCCTTCCGTCACTTCGGACACACGCAGATCGGCCGCGGTGCCGCGCAGGCCGACGCCTGCGGTCTTGAGGTCAGAATAAAGCCGGGCGCGCAGCGCATCATCGTCAGAGATGTCCGAGGCCAGCGGATCGCCGTTGTCGTCCATCGCGGTGCCCGACAGGTCCGTCAGCTCTGCGGCCGTCAGCGAGTTGCTGATGCCCGCCTGCTCCGGCGTGACGCCGGTATAGGCCTCGATGGTGATGGCATTGTGGTCATCGCCGCCCGCGCCATGCGCCACGAGATCCGACGAGACGGATTCCGCCCGTACACGGTTTTCGACAAGGTTCGTCGCATCCGCCACGCCGATGGCCATGCCCGCGCCGATGGCGGCAAAGCTGGCGGAAAGGGCCGAGGCGCCAGTCACGGCGTCAATGGTGGAATTGTCGGTGGCAAGAAGGGACACTTCATCGCCAGCGGTCACGGTGCTGGATTGGACCAGCGCCTGCACATCCGTGGCCAGACGGTTGGTCGCCGAAGCGCCCGAGCCCGCCACGCCCACGCCGATACCGCCGCCCGACAGCGCCGCCGTCACGGCCTGCACCATCGACAGGATCTTCTGTTCCGACGTCGCGCGGACAACCACGTCACCATTCGTACTGATGACGTCCGCGTCGTTGATCCGGGTGGTGACGCTCGCCGCGTTGCGGGTGCGGCCCACCTCACGCCAGAGGGTGGAGTTGGCATAATCCATGCGCGACAGGTCGACACGCCCGGTGACGCCCGATCCGTGGATGGTGTTCGGCCCGACGTATTCGAACTTCTGTCCCTTGCGCGCGCCCTCGGTGATCATCACCACATTGCCCGCAAGGATCTGCGTCGGTGCAATCGCGTTGGTATAGTAGTTCACCGCGCGACCGGATTCGGTGTAGCCGATCTCGTTGCGGGCGATGGACACACCCACCGCGCCGCTGACGCCGACACCGCCACCCGCCGCGGCCAGCGCCGCCGCGATGACCATGGAGTCGATGAGGCCCGTGCTGCTGGCACGAACCGAGATGTCGCCCAAAGCCCCGACCGACATGCCGTCAACATCGGCGATGACCTGCGTGCCGATGGCGTTGCGCGCACCGACACCGGCGCCTGCGACAGAGATTGCCGCTGCCCCGCCGCTCAGGGCCACTGCCGCCGCCGCGCCGATGGCACGGATTTCGGCACGATCTTCGGCCAGGACGGTGATCGTCCCGGTCGAGGTCACGCTGCCCATGCCGCTGTCATTCGCCAGGCGCGCGATACGCGCCTCGACGGTGCTGGTGATTTCGTTGAACGCTTCGGTCGCCGCGATGGAAACCGCGACACCCACCGCGCCGAAGGCAGCCGTGATGGCCACAGCGGCCGCCACCGCATCGATGCGGCTGGAGTTGCTGGCATGGACCGAAATCGCCGCGCCAGAGATGTTGGTGTTGTCACCGAAGATTCCGGCGACCGTGGACCCGGCGATGCGGTTCACCGCACCCACCCCGGCCCCGGCGATGGCAACGCCGACCATACCGGCCGCGATCCCGACGGAGCCTGCAAAGACAACCGCGTTGATCTTGCGGGTGCTGTTGGCCGCGATGTCCAACTCGCTGCCCGCACCGATGCCGCCTTCGCCCAACAGGCGCAGGTCCGTCACGGCGGCGCGCACAGCGCCACGGTCGGAGCGTGCTGCGCCATCCAGATCAAAGCCGATGTAGTTCTTGGCAATCGCCACACCGACCGAGGCACCGACACCGACCTGACCCACCGCAACCGCGACCGAGGCCGCGATCACCGTCGCGTCGATGGACGACACGTCATCGGCATGGACGGAGATCCGGCCCGCGTTCGAGGATTCAACGCGCACATCGGTCAGCAGGGCCAGCGTGTTCGAGGTGATGGCGTTGATCGACGACGCCCCGGCACCGGCCACGGCCACGCCGACCTGACCCACGGCAATCGACATCGCCGCAGCGGCGCTGATGGCCGAGATCGTGCTGCGCTTGCTGGACAGGCTGTTGCCATCGCGCGTCAGGGTCCATTGACGGCCCGACCGGTCCACGATGGACCAGCTTTGTCCTTCGGTCAGGGCCGAAATCCGCAAGGTGGCCAGCAGGTTCGCCTCATCGGCATCCACCACGGCGCCGGAATCCTCCAAGGCGCGCTTCAGGGCCAGCAGCGTTGCGGCATCCATGGCCGCGGCATCCGGATCCGACTGGGGATCATCCGCCGTCGAGGCGGCATCCAGCCGGTCGAAAGTGAGATTCCCCCCTGTGGCGATATTGGACGGCAGGTTGCCCGCACCCGTCTTGGCCTCGATGACCAGCGGATCGGCCTCGTCGTCCAGCGACACGAGGGTGACGTTGGCCACTTCGGCCTTTACGTCATTGTCCACGGCGTTGCGCGCGATGGACACGCCAATCGAGATGGCGACACCGGTCTGACCGAAGGCCGCCGCGATGGAGGCCGCCGCCGCGACCGCCGTGATGGTGCTGTCATCCCGGGCGCTGACCGCCAGCTTGTTGGCGATGACAGACCCGCCCGCGACACGCGCGGTCACGTCCGTGGCGATGCGGTTGGTGACGCCCACGCCGCTGCCCGCGATGCCGATGGCCGTCTGGCCGCCCGCGATGGCGACAGAACCCGCGATGGTGATGGCGTTGATTTCCGCCGTGTTCAGCGCGGTGACGGTGACATTGCCGCCCGTCATCTCGACGTCGGAGCTCTGGATTTGCGCCCGGACCGCAGCCCCTTGGCGCTCAAGGTCAACGCGCTTGAACATGTCGGCGTTGCCATAGTCGAGCTGGTTCAGAACCGACCCTTTCGCCCACAGCGACTCGTTGCTGTAATCGAAGGACGACAGCGCGGTGGTGGTCGGAATGTCGGTTTCGCCCAGATAGGTATAGAAGGCGCCCGTGGCGTCATCATAGACCACGTCGCCGCCCGTCACCGCCGTGTCACGCTCGACCCCGGCCTTGTTGGTGAAGGTCGGCCAGTTGCCCGCCGTCAGAGTTTCCAGACCGATGTACTGATAGGCCTCGCCCGCGCGACCGCCGACGGGGATGTAGATGATGTTGCCGGTGTGGATGTACTTCGGCGTATCGCGCCCGGCCACGAAGGTCGGGGCGATGTCCTGTTCGGACCGCTGCACAAAGCCGATCTGGTTTTCCGCGATGGCCATCCCGATGGAGGCCCCGACGCCGGTCTGACCCGCCGCGACCGCGGCAGAGGCCGCGATCACCATGCTGCGGATTTGCGCCGAGGAGTCGGCCTTGACCGACATGTGGCCCTCGCCGCTGGTGATGTCAGAGCCGATGATTTCGGCAACCACGCCGCCACCGCCGATGCGGTTGCGCGAGAAGGCCCCGGCCCCGGCGACGGCAACGCCCGTCTGGCCAAAGCCAGCGGCGATGGCTGCCGCCATCACGGTGGCGTTGATCATCGCCGCGTCCAGCGCCCAGACATCGACCGCACGGCCATCAGCCTGCGTGCCTGCGGCACGCTGGTCACTTGCAACACCCGACAACAGGATGCCGCCCGCCATGTCGGTCACGGTGGCGCTGGTGGTGCTGTTGATGCGGTTTTCCGAAACGCTGGCGCCAAGGGCAATCGCGATGCCCTGTTGGCCCACAGCCACCGACAGCGAGGCCGCGCCGACAAAGGCGCGGATGCGGCTGTTGTTCACCGCCGTGACGGCAAGGCTTTCCGCCTCGATCGCATCCTGATCGGCCGGGTCGGTGCCCTCGCCAGTGATCGCGGCACGGGTTTCGATGAAGATGTTGTTCAGACCCACCGCGCCCGATCCGGACACGGCCACGCCCTTCTGACCGCCCGCGACGGCGGCAGAGCCCGCGATGACGGTGACAAGCGCCTGCGTGCGGTTGTTGGCATTGACGACCACGCTCTGGTCGACGGATTTGTCCAGATCTCCGGCTTCGCCGGGCGACAGCAGGGACGAATTGGTGATGTCGGCGGTGATGGCGAAAGGATCGTTCTCGCCACCGATGTCGTTCATCGCCACCGATGCGCCCACGGCCACACCGACGCCCGATTGGCCAAAGCCAAGCGCCGCCGCTGCCGCGATGACGACGGCGTTGATGCCCGCCTCGCCGGTGGAGCGCACGGTCACGTCGCCGGTCTTGATCAGCACGGAGTCGTTGATCAGCGCCGAAGCCCCGCCGCGAATGGCGTTGCGAACGCCCACGCCCGCGCCCGAAATGGCAAGCGAGGTGCCGCCGCTGACCGCGACGCTGAGCGCCGCCGCCGCACCGACAGCCACGATGGTGTCCTGACGCACGCCGATCTGGCCCGCGTCTTCAAAGCGGATCGCAAAAGAGCGCGACCGGTCGTCGACGAACACCCAGCCTTCGCTGGATTGGGCTTTCGACAGCCGCATGTTGTCGTTGTAGACGCCGTATTTGCCGTTCGCCTCTTCGTAGACCATCCAGCGATGGCCGACCTCGTCGGTGACGCGGAAGGCATCGAAGGGGTCGCCCGCCGAGCCGTCCATCTGCTGGGCCACCGACAGCACACCCTCGAAGGTGATCCCGGCATCTTCGAACACGGCGGCCAGACGATCGGCCACTTCGGCGAAATCGACATTGGCCTGACCGATTTCCTGATCGGTCGGGTCTTCGCCCATCAGGTCTTCCGCCCCGCGCGACAACAGCCGCAGCAGCGCAGGCCAGGTGGTCGACTGGCCCGAGGCCGGATGCGTGCCCGCATCCAGAAGGGCGATATCGGCGATGGGATTGTAATCCGCGACGTGATCCGCCGGATCGGCGAATTGCGCGTTGACCGCATCGACCAGCGTGCCCCAGGTCTGGACGGATTCCGCCCATGCTTCGGGATCGATCTCGATCTCCTTCTCGCCGTTGATTTCGCGCTCGCGCACGGCGAGTTGGGTGGCCGAATCCAGCTTGGTGGTGGACAGACCTGTCCCGTCGATCAGGAAACTGTTCGGCGGGGCCACAAAGCCGCGCACGATGATGTTGCCGACAGTGCGGTCTTCGTTGTTTTCATCCTGACCGGTGTGGACATCGTCCATCTTGGCCAGCGAGAGCGTGTCCACATCGTTGAGCGAGACCGCGATGCCCAGAGCGATGGCCGTGGCCCCCTGCGAGCCGCCAATCGCCGCCGCGACGCCCGCGCCGATGACGACGCTGCGAATCTCGGCCCGGTCTTCGGACAGAACCGACACATCGCCCGCCCCGAGTCCGTCGATCCCGCTCAGCAAGGCAAGGCTGCCCCCGCGAATGCGGTTGCGCGCGCCAGAACCCGCCCCCGCCAGCGAGGTGCCGCCCTTGGCCGAAGCCGCGACAGCCAAGGACACCACGATGGCCGAGGCCGCGATGGTCTGGGCCGAGGCCGCGCTGACGGTCAGATTGCCGCCCGTGGTCAAGAGGTTCGCGTTGACGATCTGTGCCGTCGCAGGCTGCGGTGCTTCGGCAAGGTCGATGCGCTGCCACAGATCTTCGACCGAGTAATCCTCGATGTCGAAATAGGTCAGTTCACTGCGGTCATTGCCAAGGTAGCGGTAGACGTGACCCGCCAGCGGGTGCCCGCCGACGATGCGCACGGTGTCGTATTTCGTCAGCAGCGCCGGATCGCTGTCCGACGTGTGGTCGATATCGACGTCCGGAATGGCGGCATCGACAAAGCCGATGATGTTCTCCGCCGCCGCGATGCCGATGGCCACCGCGGTGGATTGCCCCATGGACGCGCTAACCGCGACCGCGATGGCAAGGATTTCCGAGGTGATGTGCGCCTCGTTCAGGCCGATCACCGTCACACCATTCCCGAGAAGGTCCATTCCGGCGATGATGTTCGCGACGTTGCGGATTTCCGAAATCAGACCGCCCGAAATGTAGTTCAGCGAGATCGTGCCTGCGCCCGAAACGGCGGGAGTATCGCTTGAGCCGAGGGTCAGGGCAACCGACACCGCCGTGGCGCGTCCGATCGCCTCGATACGGGCCAGACGCTTGCCTTCGACGCGGATCGCGCCTGCGGCATTCAGCGTGGCGAGGTCATGGATCGACGCCGTCACCGACGAGACGATGTCGTTGCGTGCAACGGCCGCGGCCATGGCGATGGCCTTGACGTCTTGCGTGCCCGCGCCGATCGCGACGGCGGTTGCGTAAAGCTCGGCATGGATCAGGCTGTCATCCACGGCCAGAACGGACATCTTACCGCCCGCTTCTAGCGTGGCCCCGATGCCCGCCACTTCGGCGGTGGAATGGCTGTTGATGACGTTGCGGCCCATGGCCACGCCGATGGCGATGGACTTTTGGCTACCGCTGACGCCTGCCGCGACGCTGATGGCCGAGGATTCCAGCGTGGCCAGAATCTGGGTCGAGCCGACGGCATGCACCGTCACGTCACCGCCGACGATGTTGGCACCGGCATCGGACAGCTCAAGGATGCGCGCTTCGGTGCGGGCCGAGATCTTGTTCAGCGCGATGATCGGCGCCACGGTGACCGATGTGGCGTCATCGTTGCTGTTGCCGACGTTGACCTTCAGCGCCAGCGCGGCGCTTTCGATCACGGCGATGACCGAACCGGCCCAATCCGAGGTGACCGTCAGGTCGCCGGTGATATCCAGCGCGGTGTTCTGGAGGATCGCCTTGGAGGCGACATAGGAACTGTCCGCGTCCGAATTGCCGGCAATCGCGTCAACGGTGGCGTGCCACAGGTCCGCCGGGGCGTAACCGATGGTGTTGAAGGCCAGCACGATCCCGACCGAGGTCGAGGCCTGAACCTCGCTTGCCACATTGGCAAGGATCGAGGCTTCGGTATGCGCCTGCACCGCGAGATCGCCACCGGAGACAATGGAGGCATTGTCGATGGTTGCGGCATTGCCACCCAGAATGGTGTTGTTGGCGATGACCACGTTGATGGCATCGGTGTCGGCACGCACCACGCTGACGTCATCGGCGATGACGAGGGCGGTCTGGGCGGCATCGACGGTCACATTGCCGCCGGCATCCACATCCGCGCCACGGATGGTGGCCTGCACGCTGGTCCGCAGGTCGTTGCGCGCGAAGAGGCCGCCGAAGCCGGTGCCCTCGGCATCGCTGCCTTCGATGGCATTGGCAAGGATCTTCGCCGCATCGACCAGCGTGTCGAGGTCGACTTCCAGCCAGTGTTCCGAATTGGTGAAGTCTTCGGTTGCCAGATCGATCCCGGTGCGGGCGGTCTTGGCGATATAGATCTTGTCCGGGTCACCCTTGATTTCGCGCCACAGTTCAGTGTCGCTGTAATCCTGCTGATCCAGATGCGGGTCTTCGAGCGGCTCTTCGCCGATGTATTCGTAGACGGTTCCCGCGGTCCCGCCGCAGATGTCCCATTCCAGACGGATGCGGTCGCCGGCCGACAGGGTTTCGGGGCGATCCAGCACGCCCATGCCGCTGTCGCCGATCTGGATGCGGTCACCCAGCGTGATGTCGCGGGTGCCGGAATAGTCGGTGTAGGTCACGCGGAAGAAGTCGGCAAAGGCCTGAATGGCCTTGGCGAGCTTGCCATCGCCGCCCGTCTTGGCCGACAGCGAGACGTTGGACAGAATCGTGGCGTTGTCGAGCGCGGTGACCCCCAGATCACCCCCCACGGTCACTGCGGTATCCGTGCCGTTCCCGACGTTGGAGTCGATGATTTCCGCAATCGCGGCACTGGACGTCATGTTCGACGCGATGATGATCCCCGCCGCGACGGCAGAGGCATCGTCACCGGCATCTTCGCCCAGTTCGGATTCGGTATCATTGGTGATGATCGACAGGATCTGGGCATGCGAGACCGACGAGACGGTGACGTTGCCACCCGCGTCGATCACGGAGTCGTCCACACGAGCCACAGCCTCGGCCCGGTTTTCGGTGCCGAGATTGGTGCCGACCAGCGCGTTGGCGATGTCGTTCCAGATCGCCTTGGCGTCATAGCCGATGGTGTTGAAGGCCAGCGTGACGTTGACCGAGGTGCCATCCGACGAGATGGAGCTGTTGTTGCGCGCCAGAATGTCGGCGTTGTTTTCCGCCGTGACCGACACGTCGTCGGTCGTGGTGATGGTGCTGCTGTTGATCAGCGCTTCGGCCTGATTGAGGATCAGGTTGGTGGCGATGATGCCGCCTGCCGCGACGCTCTGCGCCTCGCCATCGCCGGTGGCCTGGGCCTTGCCCGCCAGAAGCGCATGGATGCGGGCCGCTTCCAGCACGGCCACATTGACCGATCCCGCCACGATGGTCGCGGTCTGGATCTTGGCCAAGGCGGTGCTGCGCACGTCGTTGCGAATGATCAGCGCACCGATCGCCGCCCCGCCCTGCGCGGGTTCTTCCTCGTCCGGCAGGTCGCCGCCGGTGCCTTCGATGTCGCAGCTTTCGACGACGCTCTTGTCCAGCGGCCCCGAGAAGTTCACCGAATACGAGCCCGCCTTCTTGCCCGAGGTCACTTTCGCCTCAAAGCCAATGTCTTTCAGCGTGCGGGTCGATTTTGTGGTGACCGTGACCTCGTCCCACTCTGTCGCATCCGTGAAATCGGCGGTGGACAGATCAAAGGGAATCGGCGCCGGATCGACGGCGGGCGTCTCGCCCACCGCAGGCTCGCCCTTGGTGAACTTGTCCTCGCCGATGTATTTGAAAACCTTGCCTTCAAGATCGCCCGACATGATCAGGACGGTGTCGTCCTTTTTCAGCGTGGCCTCGGTCTCATCCGACTTGTGGTCGGTGCTGATCTTGTACGTGACCTCTTCCCATTTCGCCGGATCGATGAAGTCCGCATCGGTCACGGTGGTCAGGTCAAAGGGATCGGCCTTGTCGTCGCCCAGATAGATGAAGACCTTGCCCGCCAGATCGCCGGTCCCGGCGTATTGGACGGTGTCGTTCTTCTTGAGCGCGGCTTCCTTGTCCGTCGATTTGTGGTCGGTGGTGGATTCCGCCTTGGACAGCGCGATTTCCACATCTTCGGGGGTCGCGGCCTTGGCGATCCCTTCGGCCACATATTTCACCCCGTCCACAACCACGGACAGGGTGTAGGTTTCCTTGGGCGGAACCACGACGTCGAAGCTCGGACCCTTCGGATCATAGCCCAGCTTGACGACCTTGGCCTCGACAGCCAGGCCGGTGACCTTTTCGGTCACGGTGGCCTTGATCTCTTCGACGGCCTGTTCCTTCAGCTCGCCCGCGAAGACGATCTTGAACTTGTAGGCCACGGGAACGGTCGGATCGGGCTCCGGCTCCGGCTCTGGCGCGGGCTCTGGCGCGGGCTCTGGCGCGGGCTCGGGTGCCGGTTCAGGGGCCGGCTCTGGCGCAGGTTCGGGGGCCGGTTCGGGCGCAGGATCCGGTTCCGGCGCAGGCTCCGGAATTGCGGTGACGACGGCATTGCCCTCGCCGAGCAATTCGTCCAGCGCCTTCTGGATTTCAGCGGCCTGATCCTCAACGGTGACGGTGCCACCTTCGGTCACAGTGCTGGCGCGCACCAGCAGGAAGCCAAGCTGATTGCTGACCTTGGCCTTCAACTGGTCCTTGTCGACCCCGGCCTCGGCATAGGTGATGTCAAAGGCCCAACCGGCCGACGAATCCTTCTTGTTGAAGCTGACCGTCGCCTTGTTCGCACCCAGCACCTCGTCCACGGCGGCCTGAAGGCGTGCGGTGGTGGTGATGATGTCGGCGGCATCGTCATCCGTATCCGCCAATTCGATGGCGGCGGATTCCTTCAGCACGTCGCCGGTCTTGAGCGACAGCTTGAATTCGGTGCCCAGATCGGCTTCGCGGCGCAGGAACAGGATGCGCTGCACCTCGGTCTCTTGCGCGCCGATGTCCAGCATCTTGACGCCTTCGACCTTCTTGTCGCCGTACTCCAGCGTGAAGGTGCGGGCCGGGTCGTCGGTGAACTCCGACTTGGTGATCGTCAGGTCGATCTGCTGCTCGGCCGAGGTGCCGGGCTCTTCGCCTTCGGTCTGGTTGGTGCCTTCGGGTTCAGTCGCCTTGGTGGTGTCTTCGCCCTTCTTCTTGGTCAGCGGGATGTTCAGACCAACGTCCTTCAGCACCGTGATCGCGGTGTCGAAGATCATCTCGTTCTGCGCGCCTTTCATGTCCTCAGGCGTGATGTCGCCAAGGTCGATTTTCGGGATCGTGTATTTGACCGTCTTGTCGGGATCGACGAGGTAGCTGAAGAAATCAGGCAGAACCGCGTCGTAGATCGCTTGCAGGTCGATGATGGTGTGGTTGGTGTCACCGGGCGTCAGCAAGGACGAGCCGAACTGGTTCAGCAAGGTGCTGACCGGCAGTTTCTCGGACAGGTTGTAGCCCAGCAGAGAGAAGTTCAGCGTCGGGTCGGTGATGTCCAGCTTGGCCGGGATGATCTTGATCGCATCCAGCAGGCTGTTGGCAAAGTTCTCGGGCGTGCTGATGTCCAGAATGATCGCGTCGTCCCAATAGGTGGACGGACGTTCCGCGATATCCTCGGCGTCCCAGATCAGCGCATCGACGTCGATCTTGGGCAGCTTGATCGTCACCGCCTCCAGCGTCGGGTCCACCAGATAGGACGTGCCCTCACCCAGAGCAGAGGCGTTCAGGTTGATGATGGTGGGATTGAGCGCCGGATCGACCAAGGCAGAGGTATCCGCGCCAAGGTCGTCAAAGTTGATGATCATCGGCGGATAGCGCAGCGTGACCGGCTGGCCGAAGATACTGAAATTGATGTCGAGGCCGTTGCCGCCGTCATTGGTCAGCACGAAGGTGTTGGGCAGCTTGTCGCGCATCACCACATCTTCGGCATCCGGCGCGTCGATGTAGAAGCCCCAGTCCAGATGCGGCAAGAACACGTCCTTGCCCGCCTCACCCTGCGTCAGGGCGAGGATGAATTCGCCAAAGCTCGGGTCATCCCAGCCGAACTTGGCCTTGAAGCCGTAATCGACCATCTCGCCGTTGTGTTCGACCTTGCCGATCACCTGCTTGAATTCATACTTCGGCAGGTCAAGTTTCGGCAGGACCAGCTGGAACTTCAGCGACGGGAAGGCCAGCCCAAGGCCCGGCAAAGCGCCAAGGCCAAAGGAGAATCCGTCCAGTTCGACCTTTTCCCAGACATCCGTATCCTTGAAGTCGTCATCGGTCACGGTGGACAGGTTGAAGGTGCCGACCTTGTCCTCGCCCAGATATTTGAAGACCTTGCCCGCCAGAGGCCCGGTCTTGACGTATTCGACCGTCTCATCCTTCTTCAGCGTGACCGCAGTCTGGTCCGACTTGTGGTCGGCAGTCGCGGTCGCCTTGGTCAGGACGTTGGCCAGATCCATGTTGAATCCGGGTTCGACCACGCCTTGCTTGGACAAGAAGTCCAGCACGGTCATGTCTTCCCAGCCCGCCTGAACCTTCAGGCCGAAGGTGTGGGTCTGGTCGCCGATGGGCAGCTTGGCCAGCGTGAACTCTTTGGTCTCCACCGGCATTTCCTTGTACAGGAAGCCGAGGATCTCACCCATGAAGCCCACGGGCGGCGGGATTTCCCACCAGTAGCGCTTGTCGTCGAAATCGGTGGCCGACAGGTCAACGGTCGCGTCCACCCCCAGGAAACGGTAGATATGGCCGATGGTGCCACCCGCCTCGTGGCCGTCCTTGATGAAGACCTGATCGCCGAACTCGATGTCGGTTTCGCCCTGGTCGCTGTAGTGATCGACCTTGATGTATTCCTTGCCCGCCTCGTCCGCATCCTTGGCGACCGCGATGACGGTGCCTTTGGCCAGGATGTCGGGCGCGTCATTGGCCACGACCGACAGCACGCCACCGGCCAGCACATCGCCCACCGGCTGCACCAGTTGCGCCGTCGCATCCGACGCGATCAGGTTGGTCGCCAGAATGATCGCCGCCGCCGTGCCTGCGGCACCGGCGCGGGATTCGCTCTTCACCGTCGCATAGATCTTGGACGTCATATCGGCCGAGATCGTCAGATCCCCGCCAACCACCAAGGCCGTGTTGTTGACATAGGCCGTCGCCGTCGCGTTGTCCTGCACACCGATGCTGGTGCCCAGCAGCGCATCGACCGACTTGCGGAACAGGTCCTGCGGTTCCCAGCCCACGGTGTTGAAGGCCAGCGTGATGCCGACCGCTGTGCCCGGGCCCCCCGCCGATTGCAGCGCGGCGTTGACGGCGATGATCTCGGCATTGTTTGCCGCCGTCACCGCCATGTTGCCGCCGACCACGACGTCGGAATCCAGCAATTGCGCGCTGGCCTTGCTGCGCACCACGTTGGTGGCGATGACGCCGCCGAAGGACAGGGTGTTGGAATCCTCCGCGTCCTCGGACGGGGCGGAGGTCACGCTGCCGGAGAGTTCCGCATTGATCGAGCTTTGCTGATCCGCCGCGATGGTCAGGTCATTCTGCGTCTGCAGGTCCATGTCGTCGATCAGGGCCGAGACCCCGCCCTGAACATCGTTCAGGACAATCGTCAGACCGACCGCCGCGCCGCCGCCGCTGCCCGCGGCCATCGTGGTCTTGCCGCTGATCGCGGCCGTATCCCGTGCGGCCACTTCAAGGCTGCCCACCACATCGCGGTCACGGTTGACCTGATCGGTATCGATCTCTGCCGTGGCCGAGGTCTTGACACGGTTGCTGGTCAGCACGATGCCGACGCCCGCCGAAGAGCCGGAGGTGGAGGCAGAGGCGTCAATGGCGGCGTCGATCAACGCGCCGCGACGTTCCGCCTCGACATCGGTGCCGCCCGCCAGCACGCGGACGGCGCCGCCTGCCGAGAAGGCGACATTCCACAGCCGGGCGACAGTGTTGATCCCCGGGCTGGAGCCGATGGACGTGGCCAGCAGTGCATCCGCCATTTGCTGGAAGATGTTCGACGAATCCCAGCCGACGCTGTTGAAGGCCAGCGTCAGACCGACGGCGGTCCCGCTCGCTTCGGCCTTCATGGTGTTTTCGGCGCGCACCAGGGTCAGCATGTCGGCCAGAACGTCGATGCCACCGCCTGCGGTGACGGTGGTGTTCTGGATCTGGGCCGTTGCCCCACCCAAGACCATGTTCGACGCGATCAGGCCGGCCACGGCGCTGCCGCTGGCCTTTTCTTCCTCGGGGGCGTCTTCCTCTTGCGCGGCGATCTTGACGTCGCCCGAGGCCTTTGCCTCGATCGATGCGGCCCCGATGGCCGAAAGGCCGATGTTGCCATCGGCGGTGAGGGCGACTGCGTTGACTTCCGCGCTGACGCCGCCACGGACATCGTTGCGCACGAAGATCAGGCCGACGCCGGTGGTTGCCCCGGCGGCCTCCATCGTGATTTCCGACGTGATCCCCGCCGTATCGGTCGCGCCGATGGTCAGGTCTCCGCCCGCGCTGATGCCGGAGGAGCCAAAGGCGTAATCCACCAAGGCCCGGCTGCGGGCATTCACCCGGTTCGATGCCAGAACCACGCCCGCCCCGGCTGCGGCGGCAGAGGTGGCGACCATGTTGATCGTCGCCGCGATCTGCTGCTCATTCTCGGCCGCAAAGGCGATGCTGCCACCCGCGGTGATGCCGCCCCCCGTCACCGACAGGACGGCCTGCGCCACCTGCTCGGTGCCGATGCTGGTGCCGATCAGCGCGTCCACGGCGGCATAGAGGATGTTCTGCGCCTGCCAGCCCACGGTGTTGAAGGCCAGCATCACGCCCACTGCGGTGCCCGTGCCCTTGACCGAGACGGTGTTCTCCGCCGTGATGCTGCCTGCGTTGCGCGCCAGCAGGGACACATCGCCATCCGCTTCCAGAAGCGTTCCGGTCAGGGTCGTGGCCACATCCACAAGGATCAGGTTCGAGGCGATCACACCGCCAAAGGCCAGACCGTCCTTGGCCTCATCGTCCACGATCTCGAAGGTGCCATCCAGCTTGGCCTTGACGCCCGCGACACTGCGCGCCGACGCGTCGATGGACCCGGTGGTATGGATCTGCATATCCGTCAGCGTCAGGTCCACATCGCTGCGCACGTCGTTGCGCCCGACCAGACCGCCTGCCGCGGCGGTGCCGCCGCCCGCCTTCAACCCGATTTCGGCATCGATGCCCGAGGCATCGACGACACGGATGGCGACGTCGCTGGCCAGCCCGGTGCCGTTCAGATAGCCGCCCGTGATAGCCACTTTGGTCACGCTGGTGACCTTGTTCAGCGCGATCATGATGCCCGCGCCCGCAGCCTCATTCCCCGCCGTCGCGGCGGCTGCCAAACGGGCGGTGATGTTCTGCGTGTTTTCGGCGGTGATGGCGATGTTGCCGCCCGCGCTGATGCCGACGTCGGTGAGGATCACCCGTGCGTCTGCCGGATCGGCATCGGCGATATCCGTGCCGATGATGGCATCCACAGTGCTGAACAGGAAGTTCTGCGCTTCCCAGCCGATGGTGTTGAAGGCAAGGCTCACGCCCACGGCGGTGCCCGTGCCGGTGGCTTCGGCCTGGTTGGTGGCGGTGATGGTGCCCGCGTTGGCCGCCGTGATCGACAGATCGCCGGTCGAGGTCAACGTACCGCCCGTGATCACCAGATCGGCATCGGCCAGGATCAGGTTGGTGGCGATGACGGCGTTCAGCGCGAAGGATGCGCCCTCTTCTTCTTCTTCCGGCGCGGGTTGCAGGCCGCTGACGGCGGCGGTGATCGTCGCCGTGGTGTCGGCGCGGGCGGACAGGTCGCCATCCGTCGCCGTGATGGTGGCGGCGGTCAGGGCCACGTCCACCGCGCTTTGCACCGCGTTGCGCGCCAGAATGCCGCTGAGCGAGGGTCCGCCCTTGCTGGCCGAAGACACCGAAGCCTCGGCTTCGATGGTCGCTGCGTCAGAGCCGATGATGGCGACCGATCCGCCAGAGACCGTCGCCCCATCCGCGACGTTGCCGATGATGACATCGACATCCGACTGGATGCGGTTGCCGGCCACGACGAAACCAAGCGCGAGAGAGTCGCTGTCGACCTCGGCCTTGTTCGCAACGGTGGCGGTGATCACCGGAATGGCGGTGGCCGAAATTTCCACCGCGCCATCGCCCTGCACGGTCGAGTTGTTCAAGGTCACGCGGGTGATCATCGGATCGGGAGTGGACAGCGCGTCATCGCCAAGGAAGACGTCAATCGTGCTGGCGAACAGGCTGCCGGGTTCCCAGCCGATGCTGTTGAAGGCAAGCGACACACCGATGGCAAGCGACGGGTTGTCCTTGCTGGTCGTCGCGCCGCCATCCATCGAGGCGGTGATCGACATGTCGTTCAGCGCGACGACCGACGCATCGCCGCCCGCCGTGACGGAGCTGTTGGTCAAGGAGACCTGAACGTCCGACAGCACCTCGTTGGCGGCGAACATCCCGGCGACGGCGAATTGCGGCAGGCTGGACAGGATCGAGAAGCTGTCGCCCGCGGATTGCGCCTGTCCGGCCATGATGGCGGTCACGTTGGACGTGTTGCGCGCGGCAACGGTGCTGTCACCGGTGGTGTCGATGGTCACCGACTCCAGCGTGACCTTGCTGGTCACGTTCGATTCGTTGAAGGCCATGGCCAGCAGCGCCATCGGGAAGGTGGGCGGCGTGGTTTCCGCCACGAAGGCCGGTCCCACCGCCTTGAGCTGTTGGGCAACATCGGCGGTGACAGAGACGCCACCATCGCCGGCAGTGATGTCCGTACCAGTCGCCGTGACCGTGGCCGAGCCCTCGATCTTTTGCGACACATAGATACCGGCGCCGGAATACGCGGTCTCAACCCCGGCAGCGATGTCCACCGCGTTGCCCGCGGTCACCATGCCATCGCCCAGGCTGATGGCAGCCACGTCCTTGGCGGTGATGACCACGAATTTGAACGATGCCGTGGCGGCGGCGATATTGCCCTGGAACGGCATGTCCGCACCCATCCGGACCACGCCATCCACCGTCGCGGACAGGTTGACATCGCCCCCGGTGATGTCGGCCCCATCGGCCACGGTCAGCGTCGCGGTGGCATCGCCGAAGTCATAATCGGCCAGACCAAGGCTGCCATCGGCATAGTTGCGCGACACGGTGGCCGAGATATCGACCGAGGCGGAGCTCAGATCGCCCTGAACCGTCACCGTCGCCGACGAGGCGCTGCCCGAATCCGATTCATGCACGGCCGAAGCCGACAGCACCAGCGCGCCATAGGCATTCATGTTCTGTTTGATCAGGATCGAGGCTGATCCCCCGGTGACGGAAGACGCCGCCGTCAGGGTGATGGTGTCCGTCACCTCAAGCCCGGCCACACCGCCGACCGCCGACTCCAGCGTGATCTGTTCCGCCGTGACGGTGACCGAGCCCAGATCGGTCGCGCCACCCGTGTCGTCGCTGGACAGGGTCACGCTGTCCACACCGTCGCCGCCCGTCACGCTGATCGCCAGCGCGTTGTCGTCAAAGCCTTCTTCGAAGCTCACGATGATCGAATCGTTGCCGGAGGTGCCGGTAATGTTCACCCCCCCGCTCAGATCCGAAACCGTGCTCTTCAGCGTGCCATCAAGATAGACCTCGATCCGGCGACCGCCGGTTTCAAGGAACTTCACCTCGGCCGCCACACCGGTCGTCGCTCCGGGCAGGGCAGCAAGGGCAATGTCCGCGCTCATCAGGATGCGCGGTTCGAGCGTCTCGATCCGGTAGGCGTTGTCTTGCGCTTCGAACCGCGTCGTCTCGGCCAAGCCGCGCCGCGTCGCCCGATTGCGTGCCCGGCGCATAGCGCGCGACAGAGACATGCCGAATTTGCGAGTTCCGAAAGGTGCTGACATGGTTGCCTACTTCAATGGAATGCGTCCCGCCCACCGCGACTGATGGTCAGGAACCCTGTTTTGATAAAGAAGGTCTTTAACCTGCTTTGCAATTCAAATCCGGTCGTCGGGCGTTTCAATCCCATGTCCAGAAGTCAGTTGCACTCTCGAAAGATAGTTTTCGCCCGCTCTGATTGACGCGGGGCCGCCGCCGCGCGCCTCACGGGAAATATTTGCCTGTAAATGTTTAGTTTTGTTCAATTTTGTTCGACGATCCTTTGGGATAAACATCTGACTTTTGTCTGTTGTTTTTCATCCGTTTGTATCTGTCATCCACGGCTTTTAACGCTGCCTTGGGAACGCGACTTGCAGTAGCATCGGTCAAGGAAGAACCGACGCGTGATACAACCCTGCGTGTCGCAGATTGAGGATTTATCTTGACCCGACAGATGTTGATCTATGATCGCGTGACCCCCATCGCCACCGACGCGCATGCCGATGTGTGCATCGAACCGGCCACCAGCTACAGCTTTGCGAAAACGGTAAATTCCGTGCCTTTGCTGGGGGTTGAGTTCATCGCCGCCGCGCCGGACCACCCCATCGTCTTTGCCCGCAACAGCGAGGCGATCTTTCCCGCGGCCCTTTTGGGCCTGCGCGCAGAGGTAAATGATCACGTCGATTTCGACGGATCGTGGCAGGGCGGCTACCTTCCCGCCTTTTTGCGGCGCCATCCTTTCGTATTCTCCCGCCCCGAGGATGACACAGAGGGCACCTATACCCTCTGCATCGACGAGGGCAGCCCGCGCGTGAACCGCGAAGGCCGCGGGGACCGGCTGTTCGAAGCCGATGGCAGCCAGAGCGAGACGTTGAAAGCCGCCCTCGCCTTTGCCGTGGAATTCCAGAACCAGTTCCGCCAGACGCAGGATTTCTGCCGCCGTCTGGAATCGCTGAACGTGCTGGAAGAGGCGCAGGCGCGCTATCGCGACGCCAAAGGGGCCGAGGGCAGCATGGGCGGCTTTTCCGTCATCAACCGCGAAAAACTGAAGCGCATCCCGACAGAGCGGATGCTGCACATGTTCCGGTCGGATGAACTGGCGCTGTGCTACGCGCATCTGCATTCCTTGCAGAACATCCTGAAACTGGGCCGGGCGGCGCAATATGACGGCGCGGTCAGCGTCACGCCGGTCTGACACCGTGGCGGGCGCGGCGCGGGATTTGCCCTTGTGGCAAGGTCTGCGGGCGGTGCTGCGGCACGACCCGCTGACCGCCCGGTCGCGCAAGCTGTCGGCGGCGGGCGCGTCGGATCGGCGCGTCCTGCTGACCTTTCCGCGTGCGGCCCTGCTGGCCCCGGATGATCCGGCCCCGCTGCTGGCGCTGGTGGGCGGGGAACTGCCCGCGCCCATGGCGGCGCATTGGGCGACGGCAGAGGTGCTGCATCTTGGGCTGGACGAGGCCGAAACGGGGGGCGCGGTGCGCAAGCTCTACCTCGAATTCGCGCCCGATGCGGCACCAGAGCCTGACCTTGCCTATCTGGCGCTGAAATGCGGAGGCGGGCGGCAGGCGTTGCACCGCTATGACCGCGTCGCTGAGGCCGGACCCGTGCTCGCGGCGCTGGACCTGCCTCCGGCGCTGGCGGAACCGACGGAATGGTTGGCGCGGCGGTCTGGCGACCTGCTGCGCGTGGCCGAACCCGGCTCTGCGCGGCTGTCGCTGGACATCGGTCTGGCCGATCTCGACGGGGCGGACGATGTCCTGCCCGTCGTGGCGCATCTGGCCGCCGCCATCCGACCGGACGCCCCGGCCCCACAGGCGCTGCCGTCGCATGTGGCGCTTGGCCGGGACCGCCACGGCGGCGTTTTCGTCACCCTTTACGGCTGGCCGGAGGACCCATGACCCTGACGCGCGAAGCCTTTGCCCCGGATGACAAATTCCGCGATTTCTGCCTGTGGGATTATGATCCCGTCACGGCCCCGCAGCCCGACACGCTGCGCCAATCGGCGTTCCTTGCCGCGTCGCTGGACATGGTCCCACATGGCGCGGCCGTCGCCGAAGCCTTTGGCCGTATCCGCCAGCGCTGGGGGGCGTTCCACACCGTCTGGGGCATCAAATCCGCCCCCACCGGCCTGTCATGGGAGCTGTATTTTTACGACTACGACCGCGAGGACCGCCGCACCGGCATAGCGGCGCTGGCAGAGTGTCTTCCGGGTCTCTGCGCGCCCAACCTTGCGGCGGCGGATGCTTGGCCGTGGTTCATGTTCTCGGTCGAACTCGACGCCGAGACGGTGGCAGGGCGCGGGATTCCCTCGGTCGATCTGTATTTTGAGGGCGAAGGCGGCACGATCAGCGCGGGTCTGTCCGAGGTTTGGGATGGCAAGACCCGCACACCGAAGAACGATTACCGCTTTTACCGCAGCGGCCCAGACCGGGCGCAGGTGCTGCGTGATCTGACTGACCTGCCACCCCTGCCCGCCCCCTTGGCGCCGGGACGCTATGACGAAGAGGTGTTCGTCATCTCACGCAAGTCGCATTCCTCGGCGGTCTATTTCTCGCGTGCGGACGTGGCGGCCACGTTGCGCTTTGCCCTTGAGACCGGGTTTCACCCCGGCCTGACCGACATCTTGACCCGTGATCTGCCACGCCTGACGCCCTACCGCTTTGATCTGGGGGTGGATTACAGCGCCGAAGGGCTGCGCCGGTCGGCGATCTATGGCGTGTTCTGACGCGGCGGCCTTTCACGATTCGGCTGGACCGGCGCTGCACAGCGCCGGATGGAGTGGGGAACATCCGCTGGGAAGGCTGCCAAGCCGCAGCGCAACCGATTGAAATACATCGATCATTCTGCCGACGATAACTGGACTCCGCTTGGCACGCATGAACGCGGGACCTGTCATGATCGTCCCGGAATGGCCGTCAGAGAAATTTCTTGTCTCAAGGCACCGTTCCTGTCATTTTCGACTAGGAACGCGAAACCCGGTGAAATCCGTCTTTAGCGTTCTTACAAGCACAAGACCCTAAACCGGGCGGAGCAGGCGTATGGACGACCAAGTCATTCGGATTGACCAGAAGATTCAGGCAATGGCCACGCGCCTGAGCCGGTCTTTGGACTCCAACATGCGCAAATCCTTTCTGCCCGACAACATGAAAGACCTGCGCCGCTTCAACGCGGCAGAGGCGGCAGAGTTGATCGGCGTCTCGCAGGACCATCTGCGCAAACAGTTCTTCAACGACAAGATCGACCTCGAGGTGGAAACCGACAGCCGCGGGCGGCGCTGGTACACGGCGGCGCAGGTTGATCTGGCCCGCCACGCCATCGCGCAGGACAGCCGGGCGAAGAAGTTCCAATACCTCGTCCCCGGACGGCGCGAGGGCGACAAGCTGCAAATCCTGTCGGTCGCCAACTTCAAGGGCGGCGCGGGCAAGACGACATCCGCCATTCACATCGCGCAAAAGCTGGCGCTGGATGGGTATCGCGTGTTGGCCATCGACCTTGACCCGCAGGGCAGCCTGACCACGATGTTCGGACTGCGCCCCGAGATCGAATTTGCCGAAACCGGCACCGTCTATGACGCCATCCGCTACGACGATCCGGTGCCCTTCGCCGAGATTGTGCGCAAAACCTATTTCCACAACCTCGACCTCGCCCCTGCGGGGTTGATGCTGTCAGAGTTTGAAACCGAAACCGCGCATGCCCTGCACAACAATGTGCAGCCGCCCTTCTATCAACGGCTTGCGCTCTGCATCGCTGAGGTTGAGGCGCGTTATGATGTGGTGGTGATCGACTGCCCGCCGCAACTGGGGTTTATCACGCTGTCCGCACTTGTGGCCTCCACCGGGACCATCGTGACAGTGGTGCCCAGCATGCTGGACGTGGCGTCGATGGCGCAGTTCCTGCAACTGGCCTCAAGCCTTATGGCCACGATCGCCGAGGTGGGGGCGACGCCGCATTGGGATTTCATGAAATTCCTGATCACCCGGTTTGAGCCGAATGATGGGCCGCAAACCCAGATGGCCGCCTTTCTGCGCACGATGTTCGGCGAGGATGTGCTGACGCGGACGTTCCTGAAATCCTCTGCCGTGTCGGATGCCGGATTAACGCAGCAGACTTTGTTTGAGGTGAACCGTTCCGATTTCACCCGCAACACTTATGACCGCGCCATCGAGTCAATCAACGGCGTAGTGACAGAGCTTGAGGGGCTGATCCAGCAGGCCTGGGGCCGGAAGGACGTCTGAGATGGCACGCAAGATCCAGTTCGATGTCAGCGAAGAGGCCAAGACACCCGAGGTCGTGGCCCCTGCGCCGGCACCCTCACGCGCGCCGTCCTTGTCGGGGATGGCGAAATCGCTGCAAGCCGCCGCCGCCGCGTCGATCCGTGAGATTGAGACGCGACTGATCGACGACTCCGCCTTCAAGGACCGGATTGATCCGGATGCAGAGGAAATCTTCGATCTGGCCGACAGCATCCGCGCGCAGGGGCAGTTGATCCCGATCCTTGTCAGCCCCCTGCCCTCGGGGCGGTTCCGCATCGTCTATGGCCGTCGCCGTCTGGCGGCGCTGCGCCATCTGGGCCTGCCCGCCAAGGCGCTGGTGCGCGATCTGGATGAGGATCAGGCGATCATCGCCCAAGGTCAGGAAAACACCTATCGCAAGGACCTGAGCTGGATCGAAAAGGCCACCTTCGCCAAGCAACTGCTTGAGGCCGGGAAATCGGATGAGCTGGTCTGCGACGCGCTGAACATTGACCAGAAGGCGCGCAAGGCGGGCGAGAAACTGACCGGCCTGTCGCGGATGCGGCAGGTGGCGGCCCGCTTTGCGCCCGAGCTGATCGATGCCATCGGTGCTGCGCCAAAAGTGGGGCGGGATCGCTGGTATGAGGCATCCCAAACGCTTGAAAAGAAAGGGTTTCCGCCCGGAAACCAATCTGCCCTGACCACCGAGATTGCCGCCGCCGCCGCGCGTGGCATGGCCAGCGATGACCGGTTCACCCTGTTTGAATCACTGCTGCGCCGCCCTGTCCCGGGCAAGGCCCCTGCCCCGGCCAAAGCGTCGCGCGTGGACACCGCCCTTGGCAGTGTGGCCGTCAGTGCCCGCAGTGCCACGATCACGATCACCAAAAAGGACGCCGCCGATCTGCACCGTTGGGTCAGCGATCACCCTGACGCCGCGCTGCAAGCGCTGCGCGACGCGCAACAGAAATCAGAGCAACCCTAACAACAGGAGCACGACCCGGAAAAGAAAAGGCCCCTCGAGACGGATCCCGAGAGGCCCTGTGCTAGAAAGGGCGCCAACCCTTTCGTCGCTGTCCGTATAGCGAAATTCTAGCTCAGGGCTGATTCGACTGCAACATCGCATTCGCGGTGAATGGCTATGTCATGTCGAATTTCGGCCCATGCGGTTGTCGCACATCGCGCAATTCCGTCATGGCCTGCACTCTGCCGTCCGGTCTTTGGGGCCAATGCTTTCCCTTGCGTGGAAATCAGATGCACCAAACCCAATACGCCCCCCCTGCCCGACCGGCCAAACCCGCCGCGTCGGACCCGCGTTGGTTTGCGCTTGAGGCGGTGAAGGCCGCCCGCAAAACGCTGCGCCTGACGGATCGTGACATCACCGTCTTGCGCGGTTTGCTCAGCTTCATTCCCGCTGACCGTTGGGATGGACCGCTGATGGTTCATGCCGCCAACCGCACGCTGCAAGAGCGCTGCGACGGGATGGAGGAACGCACCCTGCGCCGTCGCCTTGCGCATCTGTGCCAGATCGGCCTGATCACCCGCCACCAAAGCCCGAACCGCAAACGATATGTCGTGCGGGATGAGGATGGGACCACGGTGCTGGCCTATGGCTTTTGCCTGATGCCCCTGCGGCAGTGCTTGGCGCAAATGCAGGACATGGCCGCGCATGAACGGGCTTTGGCCCTCCGGCTGCGCGCGCTGAAGGCGTTGTTGCGCGATGCCATCCACCATGCGGCCTTGGATGCGGAGACGATGGCCGCGATGCTGCGCCTGCTGCGGCGCAAAGCGTCAGAGGCGGAGTTGACCACCGCGCTGGACGGGTTGCCCGCCGGAAACCGCCATACAACCGTGGAAAATACCGAACCCATGACCGACAGCGACAGACAAACTGTCCGACACATTCAGAGTTCAAAAAAAGAAAATCATGAAAAAAAGGCGCAGAGCGCTTCAAACACTGCCGGCCCTGATCTTCACACCTGCCTGGAAGCAGCGCCGAATGCGGCTGCCTTCAGCGCCAACCGCCCACAGACATGGCCAGAAGCCGAGAAACTCGCGCACAGCCTTGCTCCGGCCATCGGGATTGATCTGACGCTTTGGCATCAGGCAAAGGCACGTTTGGGGGCGGAGGGCGCAAGCATGGCCATCATTGGGCTGGTCGAGGCCTATCCCCGCATCAAGGCCCCGGCACGCTATCTGGCGGCGCTATTGGCGCAACGCCGGATTGATCTGGCGCGCATGTTCCGATCCCTCACCGGATGGGCGCGGTTTCCGGCCGGAAACCCGGCATGACCTTAGGCGCGGATGGTGAAGCCTTTAGCGACATGGTTGCGAACAAACCAGATCATCGCCACACCGGGGATCAGGGAGATGACCGTCATCGCCATCACCAAGCCGATATCCGTCTGGAAGGTGAACAGCGCATTGATCGCCATGGTGATGGGCTTGCCACCAGTCACCGTCAGGATGCGGGCAAAGACCACCTCGACCCACGAGAAGATGAAACAGAAGAAGGCCGCGACCCCGATGCCCGGCGCGATGGCAGGGATCAGATGGCGCAGAAAGAACGAGGGCAGGGAATGGCCGTCGATGAAAGCGGTCTCGTCCAGTTCGCGCGGCACGGCAGAGATGAAACTTTCCAAGATCCAGATCGCAATCGGCAGGTTGAACAGGCAATGCACCAGCGCAATCCCGACGGGGGAATTCACCAGACCCACCTGCGCGAACAGGATGAAGATCGGCAAGGACAGCACCACCGGCGGCGTCATGCGAAACACCAACAGCGCCAGCAGCAGATGCCGATCCCCGGTGAAGCGATAGCGCGAAAAGGCATAGGCTGCGGGCAATCCGGCCCCCAGACACAGCGCCACGTTCAGCAGCACATAGACGCCCGAATTGACCAAAGAGGCGCGCAGATCGTCGCTGGCAAAGATGTTGCGATAATTGATCAGGCTTGGCGTGCCCTCGGCCAGACCGTCACGGGGCAGGGTGTTCAGAAAGCTCAGCACCACCGTCTGCACCAGTGGCAAAAGGATGAACAACGAAAGCGCCAACAGGACCAGCAGGCGAGCAGGGTGAAAGCCTCTCATCCCTCGCTCCTCCGCGTGGTGATCTTCACAAAGGCCCAGACCACAGTGACCACCACAAGAAAGGACAGCATCGCCCGCGCGGCGGAGGACCCATAGCTATAGGCCTTGATATCCTCGCCCAGGTCCAAAGACAGGAATGTCGTCGCGCCATTGGGGCCACCGGCGTTGATGGCGAAAGCCTCGGTATAGATCATGAAACTGTCGACAAAGCGCAAGAGCAGCACGATGGCCAAGCCGCCCGCCAGACGCGGCAGTTCGATATGCCGAAACACCGCCAACCGCGACGCGCCGTCAATGGCTGCGGCGCGATAGAGCGGGGCAGGGATGGCCGATAGGCTGGCACAGGCAAGGATCACCACCAGCCCGATCCAATGCCAGGTGTCCATCACCACGATCAGCGCCCATGTGTGCAGCGCGGTGAATTTGTAATCAAAGGCCCAGCCCATCCCCGCCATCGCCCGCCCGGCAAGGCCCGTATCCGGGTTCACCAGTGCCAGCCAGATCATCGGGATCATGTTCCACGGCACCACAAGCGGCAGCGCGACCAACATCAGCCCCAAAGTCCGCAAAACGGGGTGCAAACGCACCAAAACCAGCGCAAAAGCGATGCCCAACGGGATTTGGATTGCCAGAATTACGCCTGAAAACAACAGGCTACGCACCAGACTGGACAGAAAGCGGTCAGAAGTGACGATCTCCTGATACCAGTCCAGCCCAATCCAGAACGCCTGATCCAGACTGAAGATGTCATGGAAGGAATAGTTGAACACCGCCAGCAGGGGCAGCACCGCGACAAAGCCCATCACCCCCAGCGCGGGCAGCAGCAACGCGCCAAGGGTGATGGCCTGTCTCATGCCGACATGGTGGCCTGCACCGCGCGTTGCCAGCGGGCGTATTTCGCCTGACGGGTGGCCTCATCCATCGCGGGGGTAAAGCGGTGCTGAAGCGCCCATTGCTTGGCAAACTCTGCCGGGGCAGGGCAAAGACCCGCCTGCAACCCGGCCAGATAAGCCGCCCCCAAAGCCGTGGTTTCCGTCACCACCGGGCGATCCACCGGCGCGCCGAGGATATCGGACAGGAACTGCATCGCCCAATCGCTGGCCGTCATGCCGCCATCAACGCGCAACACGCCATCGGCGGCCGCGCCCCAATCTGAGCGCATCGCCTCCAGCAAATCGCGGGTCTGGTAGCCCACGCTTTCCAGTGCCGCTTTCGCCAGTTCCGCCGGGCCAGAGTTGCGGGTCAGGCCAAACACCGCCCCCCGACACTCCGGCCGCCAATAGGGCGCACCAAGGCCGGTAAAGGCGGGCACAAGGACCACGTCCTGCGTCGGATCGGCCTGATCGGCCAAGGGCTGAGTCTCTTTCGCCTCACGGATGATCTTCAGCCCGTCGCGCAGCCATTGCACCACCGCGCCCGCGATGAAGATCGACCCTTCCAGCGCATAGGTGGTTTGGCCGTTCAAACGGTAGGCGATGGTGGTCAGCAGACGGTTTTTCGACGGCACCATATCCGTGCCAGTGTTCAGCAGCGCAAAGCACCCGGTGCCATAGGTGGATTTCATCATCCCGGGCGCAAAGCAGGCTTGGCCCACCGTCGCCGCCTGTTGGTCGCCCGCCACGCCCAGAATTGGAATCGCGCGACCAAACAGGTCCGGCCGGGTCACACCGTAATTGGCGGCGCAATCCTTGACCTCAGGCAGCAGCGCCATTGGGATGTCCAGAAGGGCGCAAATCTCGGCGTCCCATTCGTTCTTGGCGATGTTGTAGATCAGCGTCCGCGCGGCGTTGGTGGCGTCGGTCGCATGGACGCGGCCGCCGGTCAGCTTCCAGATAAGGAAGGTATCGACGGTGCCAAAGGCCAACTCCCCCTTGGCCGCGCGGTCCCGCGCACCGGGGATGTGATCCAGCAGCCATTTGATCTTGGTGCCCGAGAAGTAGGGGTCCAGCAGCAGCCCCGTTCGTGCGGTAATCATCGGCTCATGGCCTGCCGCGCGCAACGCGTCGCAGGTGTCGGCGGTGCGGCGGTCTTGCCAGACGATGGCGCGGTGGATCGGCTCGCCCGTCGCGCGGTCCCAGATCAGCACGGTTTCGCGCTGGTTGGTGATCCCGATGGCGGCGATGCTGTCTGCACTGATGCCCGCCTTTTCAATCGCGGCGCGGGCGGTTCCAGCGACCGTGGCCCAGAGGTCGGACGGATCATGCTCTACCCAGCCCGATTGCGGGTAATGCTGCGGGAATTCTTCCTGTGCCGAGGCCACGACCCGCAAGCCCGCATCAAAGATGATGCTGCGCGAAGAGGTGGTGCCTTGGTCGATGGCAAGGATATGGTTCATTCCGTCCCCCCGGGCGGTTTTCTGTCTGGCACAAAGACTGGACTTTGACAGGGCAGGTGGGCAAGCCCCCCGTTCAAATACCTGTAAGTCTTTGTGCGAGAGAGAAAAAGGGACGGCGCGGGTCACGCGCCGCCCCCAGGTGCGATCCTATCGGATCAGCCGTTTTGCCAGGACTTGATCAGCTCGTCATACGAGATGGTCTCGCCTGCGGGCTTTTCGTTCTCCAGCGGGCCGACCGGCGAACCGGGCTGGTCGATCCAGTACTGGGCGTCCTGCACTTCGTTCATCTTCGGGCCGATGTCGCCCTGGACGCCTGCACGCTCCAGACGCTCCAGCACCTTTTCCTGCTCTTCACACAGGGCATCCAGCGCTTCTTGCGGGGTCTTGGCACCCGACATGGCGTCGCCGATGTTCTGCCACCACAGCTGCGCCAGCTTCGGATAATCCGGAACGTTGGTGCCGGTGGGCGACCACTGAACGCGGGCGGGCGAGCGGTAGAATTCGATCAGACCGCCCAGTTTCGGGGCGCGATCGGTGAAGGACTGGTGCTGGATGGTGGATTCGCGGATGAAGGTCAGACCCACATGGGACTTCTTCACGTCCACGGTTTTCGAGGTCACGAACTGCGCATAAAGCCAGGCCGCCTGCGCGCGATCCACCGGGGTGGATTTCAGCAGCGTCCAGGAACCGGCGTCCTGATAGCCGACCTTCATGCCGTCCTGCCAGTAGGCGCCATGCGGCGAGGGAGCCATGCGCCACTTGGGCGTGCCATCCTCGTTCATCACGGGCAGACCTTCCTTGACCATGTCGGCGGTAAAGGCGGTGTACCAGAACATCTGCTGGGCGATGGACCCTTGCGCCGGGACGGGGCCCGCTTCGCCGAAGGTCATGCCCTGCGCTTCCGGCGGGGTGTATTTCTGCAGCCAGTCGATGGCCTTGGTGACGGCATAGACCGCCGCCGCATCGTTGGTTGCCCCACCGCGCGTGACGCAAGAGCCCACGGGACGCGAGTTTTCGTCAACGCGGATGCCCCATTCGTCAACCGGCAGGCCGTTGGGTTCGCCCACGTCGCCCATACCGGCCATCGACATCCACGCGTCGGTGTAGCGCCAGCCCAGCGACGGGTCTTTCTTGCCGTAGTCCATGTTGCCATAGACACCGGTGGCCGGACCACCCGCATAGGACATGTCGCGTCCGGTGAAGAACTCGGCGATGTCCTCATAGGCCGACCAGTTCAGCGGAACGCCAAGGTCATAGCCATATTTGGCTTTGAAATCGTCCTTGGTTTTCTGATCGTTGAACCAGTCGTAGCGGAACCAGTAAAGGTTCGCGAACTGCTGGTCGGGAAGCTGGTACAGCTTGCCATCCGGCGCGGTCGTGAACTTGGTGCCGATGAAGTCGGCCACGTCCAGACCGGGGTTGGTGACGGCCTTGCCTTCGCCTTCCATCCAGTCGGTCAGGATGCGGGCTTGCTGATAGCGCCAGTGGGTGCCGATCAGGTCCGAGTCGTTTATATAGGCGTCATAGATGTTCTCGCCCGACTGCATCTGCGTTTGCAGCTTTTCGACCACATCGCCTTCGCCGATCAGGTCATGGGTGACCTTGATGCCGGTGATGGCGGTGAAGGCCGGGGCCAGAACCTTGGATTCATACTCATGCGTGGTGATGGTTTCCGACACCACCTTGATCTCCATGCCGGCAAAGGGTGCTGCCGCATCGACGAACCACTGCATTTCGGCTTCCTGATCCGCGCGCGACAGCGTGGACAGATCACCGATCTCGGCATCGAGGAAGGCTTTCGCCGCCTCCATATCCGCCCAAGCCGGAGCGCCAAGGGCCATCAAGGCCAAGGCGACGGCGGTAGAGGTGGAACGCAATTTCATTCTATCTCCTCCCAGATTGTCAGTCTTGTCGTTCTGGTCCGGGGCGACCCTCCTCGACCGCCCCGTCCGTCGTGATCCGTCCGTGCCTAGACCCAGCGAAACACCGCTGCGGCATGGACAAGACAGCAGATCAGCGCGCCCCAGAGCGGCGCACCGAAGAAGAAGAGCCAGCCGACACAGAGGAAGGCCGAACCCAAGAGCGAAATGAACAGCCGATCCCCGCGCGTGGTCTCAATCCGCAAGACACCTTTGCGCGGGGTTTCGGGATAGCGGATCGCCAGCAGCGTCATCAGGATCAGCAGACAGGCGATGACATAGAAGAACAGCGCCACCGGAAAGGTCCAGGCCATCCAGCCGCCTTGGCTCAGCGGGCCGAACCAGTCGATCCCATCCTCGGTCCGCGGGGTGATGGCGACCAACCCGGCCAGCACGGCGGCGAGGATGCCCCCGGTGACCAGATAGACGGTGGTCCAGCGGGTTGCGGTCATCACACCCTCCCCAGGGCGAAGCCCTTGGCGATGTAGTTGCGGACGAAGTAGATCACCAAGGCGCCGGGGATGATGGTCAACACCCCAGCCGCCGCCAGCACGCCCCAATCCATCCCCGAGGCTGAAACGGTGCGGGTCATGGTGGCGGCGATGGGCTTGGCGTTGACCGATGTCAGCGTGCGCGACAGCAGCAGTTCCACCCATGAGAACATGAAGCAGAAAAACGCCGCGACGCCGATGCCCGACGCAATCAGGGGCATGAAGATCTTCACGAAGAACCGGCCAAAGCTGTAGCCGTCCAGATAGGCGGTCTCGTCGATTTCCTTGGGCACGCCGCGCATGAAGCCTTCAAGGATCCAGACCGCCAAGGGCACGTTGAACAGGCAATGCGCCAAAGCCACCGCGATATGCGTGTCAAACAGCCCGACCGATGAATACAGTTGAAAGAAGGGCAGTGCAAAGACCGCAGGCGGGGCCATCCGGTTCGTCAACAGCCAGAAGAACAGATGCTTGTCCCCCATGAAGCTGTAGCGGCTGAAGGCATAGGCCGCAGGCAGCGCCACGGTCAGCGAAATCACCACGTTCATCGTGACGTAAATGATCGAGTTGACATACCCCATGTACCAGCTTGGGTCAGTCAGGATCGTCACATAGTTCTGGAACGTCAGATCGGCGGGAAAGAGCGTGAAGGTCGAGGTGATCTCCTGATTGGTCTTCAGGCTCATGTTCAAAAGCCAGTAGATCGGGATCAGCAGGAACAGGATGTAGATCGTCATCACAAGGGCGGAACCGCGCAGCCGCATCTCAGCGTCCCTCCTCTTTGTCCAGATTGGTCATGACGGTGTAGAACACCCAAGACACCAGCAGGATCACCAGGAAATACATGATCGAGAAGGCCGCCGCCGGGCCAAGGTCGAACTGTCCGATGGCCATCTTCACAAGGTCAATCGACAGGAAGGTTGTCGAATTGCCCGGACCGCCGCCGGTCACGACGAAAGGCTCGGTATAGATCATGAAACTGTCCATGAAGCGCAGCAGAACCGCGATCAGCAGCACGCCCTGCATCTTAGGCAATTCGATGTAGCGGAACACCGCCCAGCGGCTGGCCTGATCCACCCGCGCCGCCTGATAATAGGCGTTGGGGATGGATTGCAGACCCGCATAGCACAGAAGCGCGATCAGCGATGTCCAGTGCCAGACATCCATCACGACAACCGTGATCCAGGCATCCACGGGGTCGTTGGTGTAATTGTAGTCGATCCCCAACTCGGCCAGATAATGGCCCAGAAGGCCGATATCCACCCGCCCGAAAATCTGCCAGATCGTGCCCACGACGTTGAACGGGATCAGCAGGGGCAGCGCCATCAGCACAAGGCAGAGCGACGCCCAAGCCCCCGATTTCGGCATGTTCAGCGCGATATAGATGCCTAGCGGCACCTCGATCGCCAGAATGATGGCCGAAAACAGGATTTGCCGCCCCAAGGCCTCATGCAGGCGGTCAGAGGTGACCATTTCCTCGAACCATTCCAGCCCGGCCCAGAAGAATTCGTTGTTCCCGAAGGTGTCATTGACCGAATAGTTCACCACCGTCATCAGGGGCAGGATGGCCGAAAACGCCACCACCACCAAGACCGGCAGCACCAGAAACCACGCCTTGTTGTTCTGGGTCTTGTCCATCAGATCGGCCCCCCCGTGACGCGCCAGTCATCGGCATAGACACAGGTCCGGTCCGGCGCGAAGCTGACGTGGGTTAGCTCGGCCCCCACCGGCATGCCCTCGGGCGCGATGACGTTGACGGTCTGTCCGGCCACCTCGCCCCGGATGATGCGATGGCGGCCGACGTCTTCCACCCGGCGCAGGGTGAAGGGCAGGCCCACGCCGTTGGTCAGGGTGGCATATTCCGGGCGGACGCCGATCTGCACCCGGCCCTTGGGCGGCGCATAGCTGGCCCCGAGCGTGATTTCCGTCCCCGCCACCACGGCGCGATTGCCCTGCACGCTGGCAGGCAGCAGGTTCATCCCCGGCGAGCCGATGAAATAGCCCACAAAGGTATGCGCCGGGGTTTCGAACAATTCCTCGGGCGTGCCCATCTGCACCACGCGCCCGTCATACATCACCACCACCTTGTCGGCGAAGGTCAGCGCCTCGGTCTGGTCATGGGTGACGTAGATCATGGTGTGGCCGAATTCGCGGTGCAGTTGCTTCAACTGCGTCCGCAACTCCCACTTCATATGAGGGTCGATCACCGTCAGCGGTTCGTCAAACAGGATGGCGTTCACATCCTCGCGCACCATGCCGCGGCCAAGGCTGATCTTTTGCTTGGCATCCGCCGTCAGACCGCGCGCCTTGCGGTCCAGCGTCGCCTCCATCCCGATCATTGCGGCAATCTGGCCGACGCGCGCCTTGATATAGGCGGCATCCATCCCCCGGTTCCGCAAGGGGAACGCCAGATTCTCGCGCACGGTCATCGTGTCATAGACCACCGGGAACTGGAACACCTGCGCGATGTTGCGCGCGGTCGTCTCCGCCTCGGTCACATCCTGATCGCCAAACAGCACCCGCCCTTGCGATGGGCGCAACAGGCCAGAGATGATGTTCAGAAGCGTGGTCTTGCCGCAGCCCGACGATCCCAGCAGCGCATAGGCCCCGCCGTTCTGCCAGACATGGTCCATTTCCTTCAGCGCATAGTCCGCCTCAGCCTTGGGTTGGGCGAGGTAGCTGTGGGCAAGGTTTTTCAGCGTGATCTGGGCCATCAGGCGGCCTCGGCATAGGGCGCGGGGGCGACAAGCTGCCCGGCGGGATCAAAGAGATAGACATGCGCGGGATCAAGCCAGACGCTGATGGTTGCGCCCGGCGTCAGGTCATGCACGCCATGCACCAGCCCAACCCAGCGTTGCCCGCCATGCGTCAAGTGTAGGAAGGTTTCAGAGCCGGTGATTTCCGTCACGCCAAGGGTGCAGGTCAGTTCCAGCGCGGTTCCCGAATGCGCGTTCAGATGCAGGTGGTTGGCGCGGAACCCGGCGCGATACTGGCCGTCCGGCAGGCCAGCCAACACGCCCGTGGCCGGGGCGGCGACATCGCCAAAGCTGATCCGTGCACCCACCTTCTGGCAGTCGAGGAAGTTCATCGGCGGATCGCTGAACACCCGCGCCGTGGTGGCATCGGCGGGCTGGCGATAGACCTGCGGCGTCGGGCCGAATTGCGTCACGCGACCCTCCCACAGCGTGGCGGTATTGCCACCCAGCAAAAGCGCCTCTTCGGGTTCGGTCGTGGCATAGACAAAGATCGCGCCCGAGGCTTCAAAGATGCGTGGGATTTCGGCGCGCAATTCCTCGCGCAGTTTGTAGTCAAGGTTCGCCAGCGGTTCATCCAACAGTACCAACCCCGCCTCTTTCACCAAAGCGCGGGCCAAAGCGCAGCGCTGTTGCTGGCCGCCCGAAAGCTCCAGCGGTTTGCGCCCCAGCATCGGCGTCAGTTTCAGCATCTCGGCGGTGGATTTCACCGCGCGGTCAATCTCGGAGGCACTTTTGCCCATCAGCCGCAAGGGCGAGGCGATGTTGTCATAGACCGTCATCGCCGGGTAGTTGATGAATTGCTGATAGACCATCGCGACCTTGCGATCCTGCACGCGCTGGCCAGTCACGTCCTGCCCGTGCCACATCACGCGGCCCGTGGTCGGCACATCCAATCCCGCCATCACCCGCATCAGCGAGGTTTTCCCCGAAAGCGTGGGGCCAAGCAGCACGTTCATCGTGCCCTTTTCCAGCGTCAAAGTCGTGGGCTGGATATGCACCTGCCCTTTGACCACCCGACTGACCGACTGAAGCTCCAGCGCCATCGTCCCCCCTCACTCTGCCGCCGGGCTAAGCGCCCTGTTGTCCGCATCGGTCATGAAGCCATCCAGTGCCGCAATTTGTTCCGCCGTCAGCCGCAGGCCCAGTTTCGTGCGCCGCCAGATCACATCCGCCGCCCGGCGCGCGAATTCGTGGCGCATCAGCCAGCGCACCTCAGCCTCGGTCAGGGTGGCGCCAAAGTCGCGACCCAGATCGGCGGCGGTCTTGGCGCCCGCCAGCAGGGCAGGGGCCTCTGACCCATAGGCCCGCACCAGACGCGCGGCCCAAGCGGGCGTCAGGAACGGATGATCCGCCAGCACCTTGGCCACCAGCGCCGCCACGCCATCATGCGGGAAGTTTCCACCCGGCAGGGGCGCGCGGGCGGTCCATTGCCCCTTGGCCTGCGGAAAGAAGGGCGACAGCTTTTCCAGCGCCGATTCCGCCAGACGGCGATAGGTGGTGATCTTGCCGCCGAACACATTCAGCAGCGGCGCACCCCCCGTGGTGTCCAAGGACAGCACATAATCCCGCGTTGCCGCCGTGGCCGATTTCGCGCCGTCATTATACAGTGGCCGCACCCCGGCATAGGTCCAGACCACATCATCCTTGGTCACAGGACGCGCGAAATACTGGCTGGCAAAATTCAGCAGATAATCGCGTTCCTCATCCGTGCAGCGCACATCGTCGGGCGCGGCCTGATGGTCCTTGTCGGTGGTGCCGATCAGGGTGAAATCCTGCTCATAGGGGATGGCAAAGATGATCCGCCCATCGGTGCCTTGGAAGAAATAGCAGCGGTCGTGATCGTAAAGCTTGCGCGTCACGATATGCGATCCGCGCACCAGACGGACGCCTTCGGTGGAATTGATCCGCGCCACATTCGCGATCACATCCCCAACCCAAGGCCCGCCCGCATTGACCAGCGCCCGCGCGCGGTGGGTGTGCTGGCCGTCCGGGCCGTCCACCGTCACCTGCCACAGCCCATCCACCCGCGCCGCACTGACCACACGGCTCCGCGTCATCACCCGGGCGCCATGCTCTGCCGCATCGCGGGCGTTCAGGGAGACGAGCTTGGCATCCTCCACCCAGCAGTCTGAATACTCATAGGCATGCTGGAACCGCTTTTGCAGCGGTGTGCCCGCCGTGTCGCGCGTCAGGTCCAAGGTCCGCGTCGCGGGCAGGATTTTCCGACCACCCAGCGTGTCATACAGGAACAGCCCCAGCCGGATCAGCCACGCCGGACGCCGCCCCTTCATCCACGGCATCACCTTGGACAGCAGCCGACTGGTCGGCGTGTCGCTTTCAAAGCGCATCTCGGGGTGCCATGGCAGCACAAAGCGCATCGGCCAACTGATATGCGGCATCGCGACCAGCAGGGTTTCGCGTTCCTCCAGCGCCTCACGCACCAGACGGAATTCGAAATACTCCAGATAGCGCAAGCCCCCGTGGAACAGCTTGGTCGAGGCTGAAGATGTCGCCTGCGCCAGATCGCCCTGTTCGGCCAAGGCCACAGTCAGGCCACGGCCCACCGCGTCACGGGCGATGCCGCATCCATTGATGCCGCCCCCGATGATGAAGAGATCGACCCCTTCCGCTTGCGCGCCCATAGCTTCGGCCTCCCGTCCGCGACTCAATGCGTAGCCCATGCAGGGCGCGTTGGTCAAAGAAAATTGTTCGGTTGTGTTCGGTTGTTACAAAAGCGAACATCCATGGCGGAAATATACGCCAATAAGTTGCGATCCAAGGGGAAATCGACAAGATCGCGCAGAAACGCGCTGCAACGCGGCATGGGGGCTTTGCGGGTGCAGCGTGCTTTCGACCTTGCGCCAAGCCTTTGGTTCGCGGCAATTTCCGTCGAAACGGCACAGGAAACCAACCCAATGGCGCTAAGCTTCCGGCAGAACGAAATTCTCGACATCGCACGGACCGAGGGCCGTGTGGTCGTTGAGGATTTGGCCCAACGCTTTGACGTCACGCTGCAAACCATCCGCCGTGATTTGACCGAGCTTTCCGACATGGGCCATCTGGACCGCGTGCATGGCGGGGCGGTGCTGCGCACGGGGGTGGTCAACCTCGCTTATGAACAGCGCCGCCACATGAACGATGGGGCCAAGGCCGCCATCGCGCGGGCCTGCGCTGCGGCGATCCCGGAAAACTGCTCGCTCATCCTCAACCTCGGCACCACGACCGAGGCTGTGGCGCGGGAGTTGATCCACCACCGCAACATCACCGTTGTGACCAACAATATGAACGTCGCCAACATCCTGACCGCCAATCCGGGGTGTGAGGTGATGGTGGCCGGAGGTGCCCTGCGCCGATCCGATGGCGGGCTGGTGGGGGAGTTGACGACGCAGTTCTTTGAACAGTTCAAGGTGGATTACGCCGTGATCGGGGCCTCTGCGCTGGACCGCGACGGGGATCTTCTGGACTTTGACCTTGCCGAAGTGCGGGTGTCCAAAACCATCATCCGCCGCGCGCGCAAAACCTTCCTCGTCTGCGACCATTCCAAGATCGACCGCTCCGCCCCCGCACGGCTGGCGTCCCTGTCGGAACTGACCTGCTTTTTCACCGACCTCCCCCTGCCCGAAGAGCTTGACCGCAAATGCCGCGATTGGGGCGTGCAGGTGGTGGTGGCGGGGTAGCGATCACGGACGCGTGAGGTCTGAAACCTTCGGGGGACCGGCCCCGTATCGCCAAGGTTGCTTGGCTTTACAGGACGCATCCCATGACCAGATTTTCCCAGATCCTCGCCGGTTTCGGCGCGCTTTTCACCGTGACCGCCCCGGTCATGGCGCAGGATTGGACCGGCAGCTATGCCGGTGTGCAATTCGGCACCGTCGTCACCAGCGATGAGGGCATCTTCAGCCTGTCGCCCTTTCCCGCCGGCGGGGCCTTGGCCACGGCCTTCTCGCCCTCACCCGCCGTGCCGGATGCCGGGTTTTTTGGCGAAGCCGCCAGCGGCAATATCGCCGGTCTGCATTACGGCTATGACTGGCAAAACGGCAGCATGGTCTACGGCGCGGTGGCCAGCCTGTTCAGCACCGACATCAGCGACAAACAGCAGGGCAAATCCCGCACCCCGGCGGTCTATACCATCGAACGCAGTCTGGACACCTATGCCACCCTTGGCGGGCGTCTGGGCTATCTGGTGCAGCCCGCAACGCTGATCTACGGGACGGCGGGGCTGGCCATGGGTCAGGTTGATTTCGCTTATTCCCAACCCGGATCGGGGGCGGCCACCACCACCAGCGGCGGGCAGGACAGTGAGGTCGGCTATGCCGTCGGCTTTGGTGTGGAAAACCGAGTGACCGAGCGTGTCAGCATCGGCCTTGAGTACAGCTATGTGAACCTTGGCGGCAACGATTACACCGCCAACCTGCGCAACGGACCGTTCAGCGCCGCCGCCCCCAGCACAAATGCCATGGGGTCGGATGGCGATTTCGACTTCGGCACGCTGCAACTCAAGCTGTCCTACCGCTTCTGACAGGGCAGGGGGGCCATGCGGCCCCCCTCACC
>JAIXPH010000064.1 GCA_027486345.1 Paracoccaceae bacterium | reverse complement strand
CTGATGCTGGGAAACCGCGCCAGGCATGTAGATCGCCAGCGTCGATGGAGCCGAAACCAAACCCAGCAGGTTGCGCCGAAAGAAAACTGTTCCGCAAAAGCGACTTCTTCAGCACCCTGTTAGGGCCGAGCGCGTCTCCGGCCCTCCCGACAAGCGCTCTTGCGATCTGGACAGTGTTCCTTGCGCGGTACATTCCTTGTGTTGACCGTTGTCCCAACCATCGATGCTGCAAGGAAGCTTCAGTCCTTTGAACCCAAGGTTTCCGCTCCGACCAGAGCCAGTGCCACGCGAGACGGTGCCGTCTTTTCTGTCGCGGTTTGCGGCGATGCGCCTGACCCCGGTGGTGGAGTTCGCGCAGAACATGGGGTTTTCGTTTCGGCGTCTTCTGGATGGCGACCCGGAAGCTCTTGACAGTCTTGCCCATTGGGCCGGCTTGACCTCAGCGGGGATCGAGGTGCTGCAATCCTGGTCGGGAGAGCCCATCGGTGATGCCAGGATGCGCCTTCGGGACGAGGTCTTCATTTCGCGTGCCCTGCGCAATCCGACTCTTCGGGGCTGCCCGACTTGTCTTCGCGAGGACGCTTCGGCGCATTCCGGAGTTTCCGTGGAAGCCATGGCAATGCGGGGCGATTGGCAGTTGCGTGAGGTGACGCTTTGCCTGAAGCACCGGCACCTTCTTGTGCCACTCTGGACCGCGGACAATCGATACGCACGATACGACTTTGCGGCTCGTTTCAAGGAAATCGAGCCAGATCTTCTGGCAGGAACCATGGATCGCCCCGCTTGAGATCCCACAGAATATGACCTGTGGCTGGATCGTCGGCTGGAGGACGGGGAGGATCACACTTGGTTAGCAAATCACGGGCTTTATCCGGCAACAGCCTTTTGCCGCTTGCTCGGGATGGAACTCCTGCGCCTTCAGGCTGATCCGGGGCAGGACGACATCCACAGGCTGCGGGCAGCGCAGCAGGCAGGGTTTGCCGTTGCCCGCCAGGGCGAAGCCGCGATTTCAGCGGCGTTCATGGCTTTGGTCGAGGCTTCGTGCAAAAAGCGCGAAGTGCCGAAAGCGGTCTTCGGGCATCTTCACACAAAACTTCGGACCGATTACGTCCATGATCCTGCCTTCGATCCTTTCCGGCACCTCTTGCGCGACTGCATTCTGTCGGTCTGGCCAGTGGCTGCGGGCGAGACCGTTTTGGGGGAGGTGCAACCCGAACGCCGGCTGCATTCCCACTACAGCGCCGCAAGAGACATCGGCGTCACCGAGGAACTGCTGGAACCCTTCCTGATCGAGGCTGGGGCTTTGACCGACGGCGATCCCCGGTTTTCCAATCGTCGGGTCTTCAGTGCCAAAGACCACGCCGCTTTGCTGGCCGAGATCCCCACCTTGGTCAGCTTGAAGACCCTGCAGCGGGAGATCGGAGCGAGCCGAACAGAACTCGCAAGGCTTGTGTCCGAGGGGATTCTGACGCCGCGTGTGCAGAACGCGGCGGTCCATCTGCGCTGGAGCCTGCTCCAAGCGATGGACCTCTTGGCCGGTCTGATGGCGAGGGCCCAGCAGATTTTGGGCACGGATGCGGGGTGGGAACCTCTTTTGACGGCAAGCCGTCGGTGCCGCCAACCGGTCGCCGCGCTGTTGGACACGGTTCGTAACGGGAAGCTTGTGATCGGCGCCGTTGGTGATGGATTCTCGGACCTGCGCCTTCGTGCCGCGGAGGTGGATCGGCTTGCCCGTCCGTCAGACGGTCCAGACATGGAAACGCCGATGACCGCGACCGCCTTCGGCATTTCTGTCGGCATCAAGGACAAGGGTCGCTTCCGCGCGTTGATCGACGCCGGGCAGATCTGCGCTACCGTGAGGCGACATCCCAAAACCGGGATCGAAAACACAGTCGTGACGGCGGCAGATATTGCGGATTTTCATCGGCAGTTCGTGACCGTGCGCACACTCTCGACCGAAACAGGGCGACCGATTCCGGAACTTCGGGCGGACTTGAAGCGGGCAGGGGTGGCTGTATTCGCGCCGGAAGGGCAGGATTTCGGCCGCCTGTTCCTGCGGGAAGAGGTCGAGGCCGCCTTGGGGCCTGCAAAACCGCGGAAGACGTGAAACCCGTCGCGCGCGGTCCAAATGGCCGTGTGGTGCGGTTTCGGTTGGTTCAGCGCCTCTGAAATCCAAAATTAATCAACGTGATACTCGATTATCCACAGGGTTTTTCACGCCGTCACAGAAACCCTCTTGACTCGGGTGAGCACAAAAAACGGCCAGATCGAGCACGCTTATTGTATTTCAACACTACACCCGCTCGGACGGTGGTAGGGCCGGAGGGACTCGAACCCCCAACCAAGGCGTTATGAGCGCCCGGCTCTAACCATTGAGCTACAGCCCCCCGCCTTTTGCCTAAGCGGCAGGGGCGGAGGCGTCAACCGCTTTTGCCACAGGCCGCACCCCTGCGCTACCTGCGCCGTTGCGATACGGGCGGGGCTGGTATATGCCGCGCGCAAACCAGACCCAGCGGCGGAGCTTTTCCCATGACGAACGGCCTTACCTATGCGCAGGCAGGCGTGGACATCGACGCGGGCAACGCGCTGGTCGAACGGATCAAGCCCGCCGCCAAGCGCACCACGCGAGCCGGGTCCATGTCGGGCCTCGGCGGCTTCGGCGCGCTGTTTGACCTCAAGGCCGCGGGCTACACAGACCCGATCCTCGTCGCCGCGACCGATGGCGTCGGGACCAAGCTGCGCATCGCCATCGACACCGGGAATGTGGACACGATCGGCATCGACCTTGTCGCCATGTGCGTCAATGATCTGGTCTGCCAAGGGGCCGAGCCCCTGCTGTTTTTGGACTATTTCGCCACCGGCAAGCTCGACGTCGATCAAGCCGCCCGCATCATCGAAGGCATCGCCACGGGCTGCGAACAATCCGGCTGCGCCCTGATCGGCGGCGAGACGGCGGAGATGCCGGGCATGTATCACAAGGGCGACTTCGACCTCGCCGGTTTTGCCGTCGGCGCGATGGAGCGGGGCGCGGACCTGCCCGCAGGCGTCGCGGCGGGGGATGTCCTTCTGGGCCTCGCCTCCAACGGCGTGCATTCCAACGGCTTCAGCTTCGTGCGCAAGGTGGTCGAACTCTCCGGCCTCGGCTGGGACGCCGCTTGCCCCTTTGCCGAAGGCACCTTGGGCGAGGCGCTGCTTGCCCCCACGCGCCTTTACGTCAAGCAAGCCCTCGCCGCGATCCGCGCGGGCGGCGTGCATGCGCTGGCCCATATCACCGGCGGCGGCCTGACCGAAAACCCGCCCCGTGTCCTGCCCGAAGGGCTGGCCTGCGAGATTGACCTGTCGTCCTGGCAACTCCCGCCCGTGTTCCGCTGGATGGCCACGCAGGCGAACATGGCGCAACCTGAACTCCTGAAGACCTTCAACTGCGGTATCGGCATGATCCTTGTCGTCGCCGCAGACCGGGCCGAGGCGCTGACCACCCTGCTGGCCGCGGCGGGTGAGACCGTCATCCCCCTTGGCCGCGTCGTCGAAGGCGAAGGCGTGATCTACAAGGGTTCGCTCCTGTGAAAAAACGCGTCGCCATCCTGATTTCCGGTGGCGGCTCCAACATGCTCGCCCTGTTGCGCGACATGGCGACGGGGGACCACCCGGCGGAACCCGTGCTCGTGGCGTCCAACGATCCCACGGCCACGGGGCTGACCAAGGCCGCCGCCGCAGGTGTCCCAACCGCCGCCGTCGATCACCGCCCCTTTGGCCGCGACCGCGCCGCGTTCGAAGCGGCGCTCCTGACCCATATCCTCGCCACCCAGCCTGATATCCTGTGCCTTGCGGGCTTCATGCGCGTGCTGACCCCGGCGTTTGTGAACCGCTTTACCGGACGGATGCTGAACATCCACCCCTCGCTCCTGCCGCTTTACCCCGGCCTGCACACCCACCAGCGCGCCCTCGACGCGGGCGACGCGCAGGCCGGCTGCACTGTGCATGAAGTGACGCCGATCCTCGATGACGGCCCGATCCTCGGGCAGGCCCGTGTCCCGATCCTGCCCGGCGACACGGCAGACAGTCTCGCCGCCCGCGTACTGACCCAAGAGCACCGCCTGTACCCCGCCGTCTTGCGCCGCTTTGCGGCAGGAGACCGCGCACCGATCTTCCTCTGACCTCCTTCCCCGTTGCCCAAATATCCTCTGGGGGTGCGGGGGGCGAAGCACCCCCGCCGCGCCCGGTTGCGCGCTTTGCGCGGAACCGGGCTGCCAAACCGCTGCGCGCTGGCGCGCAGTCCGCTTGATCCCTGTGGCATAAGGATAGACCGCTTCCCATTTCAGCACGCCCCGCCTATAGGGGATGGGCGGGATACCCCCGTGCCCCGTCCACTGGCAGAAGGCCCCCATGCGTACCATCACCACGACCGAAGACCTCGCCGCCTTCTGCACCGCCGCCAAATCGCAGCCCTATGTCACCATCGACACCGAATTCCTGCGTGAACGCACCTATTGGTCCAAGCTCTGCCTGATCCAGATGGCGCTGCCGGGCAAGGATGGTGACGCGGTTCTGGTCGATCCGATCCTTGGCACCGAGATGTCGCTGGAACCACTCTATGACCTGTTCCGCCATACCGCGACGGTCAAGGTGTTCCATGCCGCCCGGCAAGACCTTGAGATTTTCTTTGTCGAAGGCAATGCCTTCCCCGATCCCCTGTTTGACACGCAAGTGGCCGCGATGGTCTGCGGCTTTGGCGAACAGGTGGGCTATGAGACCTTGGTCAAGAAGATCGCCAAGGAAAACCTCGACAAGACCTCACGCTTCACCGATTGGTCGCGCCGCCCCCTGACCACGGCGCAGGCGGAATATGCGCTGGCCGATGTCACCCATCTTCGCGTGATCTACGAATTCCTCTCGGCCCAGATCGCCAAATCCGACCGCACCAAATGGGTGCAAGAAGAACTCCGCGTCCTGACCGATCCCGCCACCTATACCGTGCATCCGGATGAGGCCTGGCAGCGGATCAAAACCCGGACCACCTCTGGCCGCTTCCTCGCCATGGTCAAGGAACTCGCCCGCTTCCGCGAGGAATATGCGCAGAAAAACAACGTCCCGCGCTCACGCGTGATGAAGGATGATGCGCTGTTGGAACTGGCCTCGACCCGCCCCACCAACCATGAGGAATTGGGACGCTCGCGCCTTCTCCTACGCGAAGGCCGCAAGCCCGAGATCGCCGAAGGCATCCTCGCTGCGATCAAATCTGCGACCGAGATGAAGCCCGAAGACATGCCGCGTGTCGATGCCGGGCGCGAACAGTTGCAGGTCAATCCCGCGCTGGCCGACCTGTTGCGCGTGCTGCTGAAAGCCAAGTCGGAATCGCTGGGCGTCGCATCCAAGCTGATCGCCTCGGCGGCCGATCTGGATGCCATCGCAGCGGGTGAGCGGGATGTCGAGGCGCTCAAGGGCTGGCGGTTCGAGGCCTTTGGCGATGACGCCCTGCGCCTGTGCAAAGGCGAAATCGCCCTGACCGCCAAGGGTACCGAAGTGCGGGTGATCCGGCTGTAAGCCGGACCACCTTCAGCGCCCCGACGACAGCGCGTTGCCTTCGCCCTGCACCACGATCTTGGTCACCCGGTCCAGCGTCACGCTGCTGATTGCCGCCGCAACCGTGATCTGGCGCGAGGTGTTCGGCCCGACAGGCGTTTCCGTCACCGGCGGGAACATCCGCAGATCATAGACCAGCACGCCATCCGCATCCAAAGGCCGTGCCACCAGTTCGGCCTCCCACCAGCCCTGATCCGGCGTCTGGGCGATGGCCTTGACCAGCGCGCCCCCCGAATAGGGTTCCACCGACAGATCCAGCACTTGCGGGGCAAGCGCGCGGTCATCCGCCGCCTCTGCGGGCAGTTCAAAGCGCTTCTCTGCCCGTGCCCCACCAAACCAGTTGAACGGGTTCAGCCGCGACTCGGACACCCGGGCGCAGCCCGTCACCACCAGAACCGCGCAGAGGGCGACCAGAAGTGTGCGTTTCATGCCGTATGCCTTCCCAATAGCTTTGCCCTTGGGTAGCCGATCCGCGCCCACTTGAAAAGCGCCGCCATGGTGCGGCCGGTTCGCCCATGGGGTGGACCTTTGCGCCCCATCGGCTTACCTCTGCCGCAGCAAGACCCCGGAGAGACAGATGGCCAGCCCCGCATTCGAAGAGATCGCCGAAACCTTCGACTTCCTTGACGATTGGGAAGACCGCTACCGCCATGTGATCGAGTTGGGCAAAGCCTTCCCCCCGATGGAAGAGGCGCTGAAGGTCCCAGCCACCAAGGTGCAGGGCTGCGCGTCCCAAGTCTGGATTCAGCCGATGATCGAGGGCGGGCGTTTTGATTTTCAGGGCGACAGCGATGCCATGATCGTCAAGGGGCTGATCGCCGTCCTGCATGCGCTTTATGCCGGGTTGCCGGTGGCCGACGTTGACGCCGTCGATGCCCCCGCCGAACTGGCCCGGCTGGGGCTCACGGATCATTTGTCCTCACAACGCTCCAACGGGCTGAAAAGCATGGTGGAACGCATCCGCAAAGTGGCGGCAGAGGCCGCCTAAAGCGGCGCGCAGGCGGCTTGCAACCACGCTAGCGCAAAGGCCGAAACGCGGGGTCCCAGCTTGGCCAGAACCTCGGCGTGATAGGCGTTCAGCCAATCCCGCTCATCCGGGGACAGCCGATCCACAAGGATCAAGCGCCGATCCAGCGGTACAAAGGTCAGCGTCTCAAACCCCAGTTGCGCGCGATGGGCATCGCCGCCGGGCAGGGCGGGGGCCTCCTCGACCACAATCAGGTTCTCCAGCCGGATGCCGAAAGCGCCCTCGCGGTAATAGCCCGGCTCATTGGACAGGATCATCCCCGGCTCCAGCGGCACCTCGGACACGCGTGACAGGCGCTGCGGCCCTTCATGCACCGACAGGAAGGCCCCGACGCCATGCCCGGTGCCGTGGTCGAAATCCTGCCCCGCCGTCCACAGGTTGAACCGCGCCAGCGCATCCAGATCGCGCCCCGCGATGCCGCGCGGCCAGCGCACGCGCGAGATCGCAATCATCCCCTGCAGCACGCGGGTGTAACAGGCCCGCGCTTCGGCCCCCGGATCGCCGACGGCCACGGTACGGGTGATGTCGGTGGTGCCGTCCTTGAACTGCGCGCCCGAATCCACCAGCAGCAATTCATCCTGTCCCACGGCGCGGTTCGACTCCGCCGTCACACGGTAATGCATGATCGCGCCATTCGGCCCGGCCCCGCAGATGGTGTCAAAGCTGATGTCATGCAGCGCATTGGTGGCGCGGCGATAACCTTCCAAGGCAGTCACCACGTCAATCTCGGTCAACCCGCCCTTGGGCGTGGCATCGTCCAACCACGCAAGGAATTCCACCACCGCCGCGCCGTCGCGCAGATGGGCTTGGCGCATCCCCTCGACCTCGACCGGGTTTTTGCGGGCTTTGGGCAGGCGGCAGGGATCATCGCCCCAAACCACCCGCGCCCCGGTGATGGCCTGCGACACGGCCAAAGGCGCGGTGCCCTTGTCCACACGCGCCACGCCGGACAGGGCGGGCAGGGCGGCGGCGAAAGCATCGGCCGGATGCAGGCGCACGGCGTCATCCAACACCACATCCCGCATCTTCGCCGGATCGACGTAAAGATCGACCGAGGCATCGGCGCGCAGCAGCGTAAAGCCATGCAGGATCGGATTGCGCGGCACATCCGCGCCCCGCAGGTTGAGCAGCCAGCACAAGCTGTCCGGCAGCGTGATCACCGCCACATCCTGCCCCGCCGCCCGCAAGCCTTCGGCCAGACGCGCACGCTTGGCCTCTGACGATTCCCCCGCAAATTCCAAAGGATGCACAAAAGCCGCGCCACAGGGGGCGGCAGGCTGATCCGGCCAGATCGCGTCCACCGCATTGGCGACCCCGCGCAACGTGACCTCTGACCCCGCAAGGGCCTCTTGCAGCTTGGCAATCTCATCAGCGGTGTGCAGCCAAGGGTCAAACCCCACCACGCCTTCAGCCAAATTCGCCCGCAGCCAATCCCCCGGCTTCACCTCGGGCCACGGCACCGGGGTATAGGCCGACAGGTCCACCTGCTGCTTGACCTGCACGCGGTAGCGCCCGTCAATGAAAACCCCCGCCACCTCGGGCAGCACCACGGCAAAACCTGCCGATCCGGTGAAGCCCGTCAGCCAACCCAACCGCTCATCCCGCGCGGCGACATATTCGCCCTGATGCACATCGGCGCGCGGCACGATGAATCCCGCCAGCCCCTCGGCCCGCAGATGATCGCGCAGCCGCGCCAGCCGTCCCGGCCCAGCCGTCGGATCAGCGGTGGTCTCAAAGCTCTGGAACATACTGCGCCCGTCTTCTCTGTTCAAATATCCTCAGGGGGTGAGCCCGGCACGGGCGAGGGGGCGCGAGCGCCCCCTTACCCCGCTTTCCGCATCAGCGACCGTGCCCGTTTCTTCGGGTCACTTTCAAACAACCCGGCCAGTTGTTCCGTCATCGCGCCTGCCAGTTGTTCCACATCGGTGATGGTCACGGCCCGCTGATAATAGCGCGTCACGTCATGGCCGATGCCGATGGCGATCAACTCCACTTGCCGTTTGCGCTCCACCATCGCGATCACGTCGCGCAGGTGTTTTTCCAGAAAATTCGCCGGGTTCACCGACAGCGAGGAATCGTCCACCGGTGCCCCGTCCGAGATCACCATCAGGATTTTCCGCGCCTCTGGCCGGTTCATCAGACGGCGGTTGGCCCATTCCAGTGCCTCCCCGTCGATGTTTTCCTTCAAGAGCCCCTCTTTCATCATCAGCCCAAGGTTGGGCCGCGCCCGCCGCCATGGCGCGTCGGCGCCCTTGTAGATGATGTGGCGCAGATCGTTCAGACGGCCGGGGCCTTGCGGTCGGCCTTGCGCCAGCCAGCGTTCGCGGCTTTGCCCGCCCTTCCACGCGCGGGTGGTGAAGCCAAGGATTTCCACCTTGACGCTGCACCGCTCCAACGTCCGCGCCAAGACATCGGCGCAGATGGCCGCGATGCTGATCGGACGGCCGCGCATCGAGCCGGAGTTGTCCAGAAGCAGCGTCACGCAGGTGTCGCGGAATTCGGTGTCTTTTTCCTGCTTGAAGGACAGGGGTGTGGTCGGGTTCGCCACCACGCGCGCCAGACGTCCGGCGTCCAGCGTGCCTTCCTCAAGGTCAAACAGCCATGAGCGATTCTGCTGCGCCTGCAAGCGGCGTTGCAGCTTGTTGGCCAGACGGCTGACCGCCCCCTTCAAGGGTTCCAGCTGCTGGTCCAGATAGGCGCGCAACCGTTCCAATTCGGCGGGTTCGGCCAGATCCTCGGCCCGGATTTCCTCGTCAAAGTCCGTGGTATAGACGGCGTAGTTCGGGTCGGCGTCGGAATAGGGCGCGGGCGGCGGCGGTTCCAGCGGGGCCTCGCCTTCGGGCAATTCGGCCTCGTCGCCCTGTTCCATGTCGGCGCTGTCTTCCATCGTGACTTGCGCTTGGGACTGGTCTTGCTGTTCTTCCTGCGACCGCTCGGGCGAGGCGTCGGCATCCTCTTCCTGCTGCTGCTCTTCGCCGGTGCTGTCCGGGTTTTCCTGATCTTCCTGTGCGTCGTCCTGATTGTCGGTCGGGTCTTCCTGATCGGGATCGTCGCCCAACTGGTCGCCATAGCCCAGATCGGAAATCACCTTGCGCGCCAGACGGGCAAAGGCGGATTGATCGGCCAGCACATGGTCAAGGTTTTCCAGCGTGCCGCCGGCCTGATCCTCGATGAACCCGCGCCACAGGTCCATGACGTTGCCCGCCCCTTTGGGCAAATCCCGCCCCGTCGCGAGATGCCGCACGAGGTATCCCGCCGCCACCGGCAAGGGCGCATCCTGCGCGCTGGTGATCTGGCTGTAGCCCTTGCGGTCGGCCTCATGCGCGATCTTGGCGTCGATGTTGGTGGCCGTGCCGGGCATGGCGCGGGCACCAACAGCCTCACAGCGCGCGGTTTCCATCGCGTCGAAAATCTCGCGCGCCAGATTGCCGGTGGGGGAATAGCGGGCCGAGACCTTGGCGTCGTGATACTTGCGCTTCATGGCAAACGCATCCGCCGTGCCACGGGCGAGCAGCACCTCATCGCGGGTCATGCGGCGGCTGACTTGCGGCAGGCGCACACCTTCGGCGTTCATGCCGGGCGGGTCGACCGAATAAGAGACGGTCATCTCCGGGTCATCGGCCAGCACTTTCGTGGCCTCGGCCAAGGCTTTCTTGAACGGATCGGCGGGGTTGTCGGTCGGTTTTGACATGCCTCACATTTGCACCGCGCGGGCGCGGGGGCAAGGGCGGGAACGACGCGGAATCGCCCGGCTGCGGCAGAGATTTGCAACGGGTTTGGTGCATCAGCGCACAGACCCGTTGCATCGGCGGCGAATTGCGCCAAGGCACCAGTTGGCCGATGGTGGCCGCACAGAATTCGCCGTCCAGACCGGATGGCCAACCCGGATGGAGACCACGATGTCCAAACCCAAAATCGCCCTGATCATCGGTTCGACCCGCGACAGCCGCTTTGCCGATATCCCGGCGCAGTGGATGCTCAAGCAAGCCCAAGCCCGCACCGACATGGATGTGGAACTGGTTGACCTGAAGGACTTCGACCTGCCGCTGTTCAACGAAGTGGCCTCGAACGCCTGGGCGCCGTCGCAATCGGCAGCCGCCGTGGCATGGCAGAAGAAAATCGGTGAGTTTGACGGCTACATCTTCGTGGTCGCCGAATACAACCGCTCGATCACCGGGGCGCTGAAGAACGCGCTGGATCAGGCCTATGTCGAATGGGCGAAAAAGCCGATGACGGCGATGGCTTATGGCTCGGTCGGCGGCACCCGCGCGCTGGAGCATCTGCGCAATATCGCTGTGGAGCTGCAAATGGTCCCCACCCGCAACGCCGTGCATCTGGGCATGGGCGACTTCTTCCGCGTCCATCCGGGCATGGGCGGGTCGGGCAACATCGCCGACGTCGAAGCCAACTTGCTGCCTGCCGCCACCGCATCGCTGGACGATCTGGTGTGGTGGGCGAATGCCACCAAAGCCGCGCGCGGCTGATCGGCATCTCCCTGTCGGTCGTGGAAAGGGGTGGCCTCGGGCCGCCCCTTTTTTCATGTCAGGACAGCACGGCCGTGCAATCTTGCATCAGCCGGTCCGCGATGCGCTGTGCGTTTTGAGCGGCGGTGCCCGCGCCGAAGGCCGCCTGTTGCAACAGCGCTGCTTGGGCGTGTTTCGCCTCCACCCGCCACAAGAGCACACGGCGTGTGTCGTCCGGCAATGCCACCGCCTCAACCAGCGAGAACATCGCATCACGGCGATCCTTGGTGAGGTCCGAGGCCGGGCCGTCGAACATCCACTGATGCTCCATCAGCGCGGACAACCGCCCGGTGCAGGTGGCGAAGAACTGGAGCTGATCTTTGGCCGCATGGCTTTCTGCCCAAGCCGCCGGAGGGGGCGAGAGGGCGAGCATCAGCGCCAAGGCGCGGGATATGGTTTTCAAACCGCACATGAAAGCAGCTTGACAGCGGAATATACGCCGATCAATCGGGCGTTTTGGAAACTTTATATAGCGCAATGGATGGGCATGGAGGGCCGACGCGGGAATGTCCTGTGGACATTCCCGCCGGTCCGATTGCGGCTGAGGCAACGAAGCCGCAAGGGGTGTTCAGCATTCTCGAAGTGTGGGGCACGGGGCGCGCACGACCGGGCGGGGGCGATTTATCGCGCCCGCCAAGGGGCGGGCGGGCGCGGCCCGTGCTGGGGCAGCACGGGCGGGAATTCGGCCCATGGTGCGAGACGCGCGGGTCGCTTGCCCCGCGCGACTGCAATCGACGGTAAGAAAAGCAAAACGCGCGGGGTTTCCCCCGCGCGTTCCATTCGTCTTGACCGAAAAGGCTTACTTCATCGCCATGCTGGCGGCGCTTTCCGGCAATTCCTCGCCAAAGCAGCGCTGGTAGAATTCGGCGACTGTCTGACGCTCCAACTCATCGCATTTGTTCAGGAAGGACAGCCGGAAGGCATAGCCCACATTGCGGAAGATCTCGGCATTCTGGGCCCAGTTCAGCACGGTGCGCGGCGACATGACGGTCGAGAGATCGCCGTTCATGAAGGCCGTCCGCGTCAGGTCGGCCACGGTCACCATCTGGTTGATGACCTTGCGCCCCTTGTCGGTGTTGTAATGTGCGTTCTTGGCCAGCACGATTGCGGCCTCGGCGTCATGGGACAGATAGTTCAGCGTCGCGACCAAGGACCAGCGGTCCATCTGCGCCTGGTTGATCTGCTGCGTGCCGTGGTAAAGCCCCGTGGTATCGCCCAAACCCACGGTGTTCGCCGTGGCAAACAGGCGGAAGGACGGGTGGGGGGTGATGATCTCATTCTGATCCAGCAGGGTCAGCTTGCCGTCATGCTCCAGCACGCGCTGGATCACGAACATCACATCCGCCCGGCCCGCGTCATATTCGTCGAACACGATGGCGACCGCGTTGCGCAGCGCCCAGGGCAGGATGCCTTCGTGGAATTCGGTCACCTGCTTGCCGTCGCGCAGCTTGATGGCGTCCTTGCCGATCAGGTCGATGCGCGAGATATGCGAGTCAAGGTTCACCCGCACGCAGGGCCAGTTCAGCCGTGCCGCCACCTGTTCGATATGGGTGGATTTGCCCGTGCCGTGATAGCCTTGGATCATCACGCGGCGGTTGTAGGCAAAACCCGCAAGGATGGCCAACGTGGTGTCAGGGTCAAACTTGTAGGTCGGGTCGATCTCCGGCACGCGGTCGGTGCGGTCGGCGAAGCCCTTGACCTTCATGTCGGTGTCGATGCCGAAGACATCCCGCACAGAGATTTCTTCGGTGGGTTTCATCACAGTGTCCAGCATACCGTCCGCCATCAATTCGCCAGCGCCGCCCGCCCTTGGGCCGCCGTTCAAGGATGTGTGGAACATATCGCAGGGACCCGCAAGGGGAAGGGCGGCAGGCAAAGATCGCTGGGCGACATTCTTGCCTGTTTGGAAAGTTGACAGAAATGATCGGAAAATATAGGGGATGATAAATACCAAGTGAAACACTAAGGAATCGCCATGCCCCGCGCCCGTGCCGCTGTTCTGTGCCTGTTGCTTGCTGCCCCCGCCGGTGCGGCAGAGCGGATGACGCCTCTGGAGCGTCTGGGACAGGCGCTGTTCTTTGAAACCGCGCTCTCGGGGATCGGCACGCAATCCTGCGCGTCCTGCCATGATCCGGCGAACGGTTTCGCCTCGGCCACGGCTTTCCCCGAAGGCGCGGTGCCGGGCCATTTCGGCCAGCGCAAGCCGCCGAGCCTTGCCTATCAGGCGGTGTCGCCTGTGCTCCATCACCGGATCGAGGACGGCGAGGCGCTGTTTCTGGGCGGCAACATGGCCGACGGGCGCGCGCGGGGTGGGGCTTTGGGTGATCCTGCCGCCGACCAGGCGCTGTTGCCGATCCTGAACCCGGATGAGATGGGTTTGACCCACACCGCCTGCCTAGCCGCCCGCGCCTGCGACAGCCAGTCCGACGCGATGGAGGCGGCACGCCCCGGTGTCTGCGCCATGCCCTTGGATGTCGTGACCACCTGCGCGGCGGCGGAACCGGCGGAGCCCTTGCCCGAAACGCTGGCAACAGTCGATCTGGTGCAACGCGCCTTGGCCACGTTCGAGGCCTCGCCGCAGGTGATGCGGTTTTCCTCGCGTTATGACGACTACATCGCGGGGCAAGCCGATCTGACGGCGGAGGAAGCGGCGGGGCTGCGGCTCTTTGACGGCAAGGCCCAATGCTCCGCCTGCCATGTGCTGACCGCATCGGACGGGCAGGGGGCGGTGCTGACGGATTTCACCTATGACAACCTTGGGGTGCCCAGAAACCCGGAAAACCCGTGGTATCGCGCCACGGTCAATGGCAAGGGGCGGGACTGGGTGGACCGGGGACTTGCCGCCACGCTGGAGGCCGATCCGGTCTATGCCAGCGCCGCGCCGGGGCTGGAGGGGGCGGTCAAGGTGCCCACGTTGCGCAATGTCTGGACGGGCCAGCCCCGCGCCTACATGCACAATGGCTGGTTCCAGACGCTGGAGGGCGTGGTCCGCTTCTACAACACCCGCGATGTCTGGCCGCGCTGTGCCAGTGATTGGATGACCGAGGCCGAGGCGATGGCCGCCCGCTGCTGGCCCGCCCCGGAAGTGGAGGCCACGATGAATCGCGACGAATTGGGCAATCTGAAACTGACCGAGGCCGAGGAGGCGCAGATTGTCGCCTTCCTGAAAACCCTGACGGATCGCTAGAAAGGTGCAGAGATCTGCGCTAGTCCTGCCACATGCTTGACCGATTGATCCGCACCGCCCTGATTGCCGCGCTGATTGCCGCCACCCTTGGCCGTGCCGAACTTGGCGCGGATACCGAGGCATCGGTGGTCTTTACCCCGGCCTTCGGCGTGGCGCTTTTGCCTGCGGCGCTGGTGGCGTGGTTCGGGTCGGGGCGCTTTGGGTCTTCGCGTCCGGTCGATCTGGCGCTGGCGGCGCTGGCCGTTTTGGCGGCGGCGGCTGTGGCGTTGCTGGTCACCGGCGCTGTTCTGGGCAATCGCGCGGCGCTGCTGGCGGGACTGACCCAACCCTTGGCCTTGGGATCGCTGGCGGCGGCCTACGCCCTGACGCAGCTTTTGGCATGGCGTCAGGCGCGGCCCCGGTCCAGCCGCCGGGGATAGGCATCAGTCGCGGAAGTAGCGGCTGTCCTTGATCTGGTCCCAAGCCCAGACCACCTCTTGCAGGCGTTCCTCGTCGCTGCGGTCGCCGCCGTTCATGTCGGGGTGAAGATCCTTCACCAGACTCTTGTATTGCTTGCGGATTTCCGTGCGCGTCCAGGTGTCGCGGGCATCGAGGATGTCCAGCGCCTTGCGCTCGGTGGTCGGCAGCTTGCGCGTCGCGTTGCTGGTGGGCTTTGCCGGGTTCAGCGTGGCCTTTTCGCCCAGGATGGCCATCGGGTCGTCAATGCCCAGCCGCTGCCAGGCCCGGCCCTCATCGGGTTTGTTGCCGAAGGGCTTGGTCTCGCGCCCCCAGACCCGGTCCTTGTCGAGGAATTTCTGGAAATCCTCATCCGTGGTGCCGTTGAAGAAATTCCATTTCAGATTGTATTCCCGCACGTGGTCTTTGCAGAACCACAGGAATTCATCCAGATGGTCGGGCGACTTGGGGGCGCGATAGGCCCCCGGTTCGGCGCAACCGGCATATTCGCACTGCTTTTGCGAGGTTTCGAACGCCCCCGACATGCCCCGACGCCCGGTCTTGCGACGCTTCTTGTCCGAGGAAACACGGATATCAAACTCAAATGGCGGACGTGGTGTCATGGTCGCAGGTGGCCTTTCCGACTCGGAGGCAAGAGTTTAGGGCTTCTCGCGCCGGATTGAAGAGGGGGAGACGGAAAATGTCTGTGGCTGACGAGATTGCCGAACGGTTGACCGCTGCTTTCCAGCCCAGCCTGCTGGAGGTGGTGAACGAAAGCCACCGTCACGCCGGGCATTCGGGCGATGACGGCACGGGCGAAAGCCATTTCAAGGTGACGATCCGGGCAACGGCCTTGGCCGGTCTGGGGCGGGTGGAGCGTCACCGCGCCGTGCAGCGCGCCTTGGGCGACATCAACACGCGGGTGCATGCGCTGGCACTGGATATCGGGTGACGGCGCAAAGGCAAACGGGGCGGCCATGGCCGACCCGTCGCTGTGCCGGTCAAGGACGCAGGATCATTCTTCGATGATCTCTTCGCCACCTTCGTCGCTGCCGTCATCCACCGGCTCTTCGTAGGAGTCCTCTTCGGCGGGTTCCTCGACGGGTTCTTCCTCGACAACGTCCTCTTGGGGTTCTTCGGCGGCCACACATTGGCCGTCGATCACGTCGCCATCGGGGCAGTCAATGGCATCTTCTTCGGGCGCGGCTTCGTCGGCGGCTTCGTCGGCTGCGACCTCGTCCGTCGCTTGCTCGTCCGTCGCGGTGTCGTCGATGCTTTCCTCGGTCGTCATGTCTTCGGTCGCCTCTTCCGAGGTCATCTCTGCCGAATACTCCTCGGAGGTCACGGTTTCCTCGATCAGGGTCGAGGATTCCTCGTAGCTTGAGACGATCTCTTCGGAGTATTCGACCGAGTATTCCTCGTAGCTGAAACTTTCATAGCTGTAGCTGGACCATGTCGTCACTTCGGTGACTTCGATCACCTCTTCCCAGCTTTCCAGCGTGATGAGCGTGGTGGTCACCACATCCGACCCATCGCGCAGACCGCGGAAGTCAAAGTCAAAGACGCCCTGCAACAGCCAGTAGTAGACCATCTCGTCCAGTTCGATGGGCGACCGGACCGGCTTTTGGCTGACGAAATCGATGACATCGCCGGGCAGGATGCCCGCCGCATGGGCCAAACCGCCGGGTTGGGTGGCCAGCACCAGCACGCCGGTGGTGCCAGCGGCAAGGCCAAAGGCCTGCGTCACGCCCGCATCCACGGGGATTAGCACCGCGTCCAGCGCGCGCGACACATAGGGCGCGGGCAGCGTCGCCGCCTGTGCCGGGGCCGGGGCCAGCAGGCCACCTAAAGGCAGGCCCAGCGACAAGACCAGCGCCAGCGAGGCGGACTTGAGAAGAGAGTTACCGTTCAAAACCATCGATTCCATCCTGAACATCGGACATTTGTCCGTGACACCCGATCACGGGCTGACACCGGTGGTAACGGCAGCAGGAGGGTCCAGTATAGCGAAAAGTCGTGGTCCTATCCCTTCAGGTGGGGATATTCTGCTTCAACTCCAACCGGCGGCGGTGCAGCACGGGTTCGGTATAGCCGGAGGGTTGTTCCCGGCCCCGGAAGACCAGATCGCAGGCCGCCTGAAACGCCAGCCCGTCAAATCCGGGCGCCATCGGCCGATAGGCCGGGTCGGCGGCGTTCTGGCGGTCCACCACAAGCGCCATCTTGCGCAGGGCGGCCCTGACCTGATCTTCGGTCACGACGCCATGGTGCAGCCAGTTGGCCAAGGCCTGCGACGAAATCCGGCAGGTCGCGCGGTCTTCCATCAGGCCCACGTCATGGATGTCGGGCACCTTGGAACAGCCCACGCCCTGATCCACCCAGCGCACCACATAGCCAAGGATGCCCTGCGCGTTGTTCTCCACCTCGGCCTGCACCTGCGCCGCGTCCCAGTTGCGCCCGTCTGCCACCGGGATCGTCAAGAGGTCATCCAGAGTCCCGCGCGGACCACCGGCGGCGATGTCATCCTGGCGCGCCAGCACATCCACCCGCATGTAATGCGTCGCGTGCAAAGTGGCGGCGGTGGGCGAGGGGACCCAGGCGCAGGTTGCCCCGGCACGCGGGTGGGCAATCTTCTGCTCCAGCATCGCGGCCATCAGGTCGGGCATCGCCCACATCCCCTTGCCGATCTGCGCCCGGCCTTTCAGCCCGCAGGCCAGACCGATATCGACGTTCCTGTCCTCATAGCTCTTGATCCAGGGGGTCGATTTCATCTCGCCCTTGGGCAGCATGGGCCCGGCTTCCATGCTGGTGTGAATCTCATCCCCGGTGCGGTCAAGGAAGCCCGTGTTGATGAAGGCCACCCGGTCGGCGGCGGCGCGGATGCATTCCTTGAGGTTGGCGGAGGTGCGACGTTCCTCATCCATGATGCCCAGCTTCACGGTAAAACGCGGCAGGCCGAGCACCTGTTCGACGCGGTCAAAGACCGTGCAGGCGAAGGCCACTTCCTCGGGCCCGTGCATCTTGGGTTTGACCACATAGACCGAGCCATGCAGCGAATTGCGCGGCCCTTCGGTCTTTTGCAGGTCGTGCATCGCGCAAAGCACGGTGATGAAAGCATCCATGATGCCCTCGCCGATCTCCTGCCCATCTGCGTCAAGGATGGCGGGGTTGGTCATCAGATGGCCCACATTGCGCACCAGCATCAGCGCGCGGCCCTTCAGGCTGCGCGGGCTGCCATCGGGGGAGGAGAAGGCATAGTCGTCGCGCAGGCGGCGTTCGATCACCTGCCCGCCCTTGGGCACCAATTCCACCAGATCGCCCTTCATCAGGCCCAGCCAGTTGGCATAGGCCACGACCTTGTCCTCGGCATCGACGGCGGCAACGGAATCTTCGCAATCCATGATCGCCGACAGCGCGGATTCCAGACGGATATCCGCAACGCCCGCCTTGTCCGCCCGCCCGATCTGATGGCCCGGATCGACGCGGAGCACCAGATGCAGCCCGTTGACGCGCAGAAGGATGGCCGAAGGTTGCGCGGGTTCGCCCCGGTATCCGGCGAATTGCGCAGGATCGCGCAGCGCGGGGACGAGTGCGCCATCCGCGACGGAATAGCCCGTCACATCGGCATGGCTGCCGCCGGCAAGAGGCGCGACATCGTCAAGGAAGGCCTTGGCCCAGGCAATCACCCGCGCGCCGCGGGCCGGATCATAGGCCTTGCCCTGCGGCACATCGCCAAGCGCATCGGTGCCGTAGAGCGCATCATAGAGCGACCCCCAGCGCGCATTGGCCGCGTTCAGCGCATAGCGCGCGTTCATCACCGGCACCACCAGTTGCGGGCCGGGAACAAGCGCCATCTCCGGGTCCACGCCGGTGGTGCGGATGGTGAAATCCGGACCTTCGGGCAGCAAATAACCGATCTCGCGCAAGAACGCCTGATAGGCCGCAGCGTCGAAACCTTGGCCGCGCCGCGCCCGGTGCCAATCGTCGATCTGCCCCTGCATCCGGTCGCGCGTGGCCAGAAGGGCGCGGTTCACCGGGGCGAATTCCGCCACCGCCTGCGCGAACCCCGCCCAGAAGGCGTCGGGGAACAGCCCGGTGCCGGGAAGGGCCTGCGTTTCCACAAATTCGGCCAGCCGCGCGTCCACGTTCAGCCCGTTGCGGTCGATGCGGCGCATGATGCCCTCCTGCCAAGATTTGTGCGGCAACGATAGGTAGAACCCGTCAAGGCGGCAACCGCCGTGACCGCCGATTTTCGCCCAATTCCGCATAAGCAGTTTTCGGCATTCCCGAAGGATCGAAAACTTCGTCAATCGGCTAAGTTTTCAGCTTCCCCGACTCGCGGGGGGATGATAGTTAGCGACATGGCTAAGCAAGACCCCGATCTTTCGCTGCTGTTCCATGCGCTCGCCGATCCGACGCGGCGCGCGATGCTGGAACGTCTGGCGCAGGGACCGGCGGCGGTGACAGAACTGGCGGGGCCTTCGGGCCTGCGTCTGCCCACCATCCTGAGGCACCTGTCGGTGCTGGAGGCGGCGGGTCTGATCACCAGCGCCAAGGATGGCAGGGTGCGCTCCTGCGCGCTGAACCCGACAGGACTCGACCCCCTGCGGGGCTGGCTGGACGACCAGCGCGCGCAATGGGAGGCGCGGTTCGACCGTCTGGACGACTATGTGACACGGCTGATGAAGGAACGGATGCCATGACGACCCACCCCGACGCACACCGGCTTGTTCCGGACTTCGACCCCACGCTGGACCTGTTCCTGCAGCGCGAGGTGAATGCCCCGCGCGAGATCCTGTATGACTGCTGGACCTCTGCAGAGCATTTGCCGCAGTTCTTCGTGCCCAAGCCGCACAAGGTGACCGCCTGTGAACTGGACGTCCGCCCCGGCGGGGCCTTCAACACCACCTTCGACGTCGATGGCGTGGTGATGGACAACAAGGGCGTCTATCTGGAAGTGATCCCGAATGAAAAGCTGGTGTTTTCCGACAGCTACACCGCCGGATGGAAACCCGCGCCCGAGCCCTTCATGACCGCGATCCTCTGGCTCGAGGATCTGGGCGGCGGGCGCACCCGCTATACCGCCGTGGCGCGGCACCGCAGCCCGGAAACGGCAAAGCAGCATGATGCGATGGGCTTTCAGGACGGCTGGGGCACCGTGGTGACGCAACTGGAGGCCTATGCCCAAGGGTTGATGAAATGAGCGCGGAGGAGATCACCGCCCGCACCTTGACCATCGAACGCGTGATCGCCGCACCTGTGGCCGCGGTCTGGGGGGCGTGGATGAACGCCGACAGCCTGCCGAAATGGTGGGGGCCTGCTGGATTTTCCTGCCGCACCAAGCGCATCGACCTGCGCGCGGGCGGGGAATGGGTGTTCGACATGATCGGCCCCGATGGCACGGTCTATCCCAACCACCACCGCTATGGCGCGGTGGAGCCCTTGGCGCGCATCGAATACACGCTGCTTTGGGGGGAGGACGGGCCCAAACACGCCGACGCCACAGCGACCTTTGAAGATCAGGGCGGGGCCACCAAAGTGACCTTGTCCATGGTCATGGTCTCGGCCGAAGAGGCGACGAACGCCCGCAATTTCGGCGCGGTGGAATTGGGCCAGCAGACGCTGGGCAAGCTGGAAGCGGTTGTCTTGCGAACCTGATTGCGCCTGTGGCCAAGGCCACAGGCACGCGATGCGCTCTGCCCCGCGCCGCCGCGCGGGACAGAGCCACGGGGGGCGTGCCGCCCCCGTCGCCGCAGGCGGCGACTCCCCCTGCGGATATTTGGGCAACGGGGAAGTGGGGCGTGCAGCCTTTGGGCGCGAGGGTGGCGCAGGGCGCGCCTTCCTGTTAGGAAGCCGTGGGTTTTCTGCGGGGAGGGTCTGCCGTGTTCGATTTGACTGGAAAAAATGCGCTTGTGACCGGGGCTTCGGGCGGGATCGGGGCCGAGATCGCCCGTGTCCTGCATGCGGCGGGGGCGACGGTCGCGCTGTCCGGCACGCGGCTGGAGCCGCTGGAGGCGCTGGCGGCGGAACTGGGCGGGCGGGCGCATGTGCTGCCTTGCAACCTGTCCAGTGCCGAAGAGGTCGAAGGGCTGATCAAGCGCGGGATCGAGGCGATGGGATCGGTCGATATCCTTGTCAACAACGCGGGCATCACCCGCGACGGGCTGGCGATGCGGATGTCGGATGAGGACTGGACCTCGGTCATCGACGTGAACCTGACCTCGACCTTCCGGCTGTGCCGGGCGGCGGTGCGCGGCATGATGAAGGCGCGCTGGGGGCGGATCATCAACATCTCCTCGGTCGTGGGCACCACCGGGAACGCGGGGCAGGCGAACTATGCCGCCTCCAAGGCCGGGATGGTCGCCATGTCGAAATCCATCGCCGAAGAGGTGGCCAGCCGGGGCATCACGGTCAACTGCCTTGCCCCCGGGTTCATCGCGACCGCCATGACCGACAAGCTGAACGAGGCGCAGAAGAAGGTGATCCTCGACGGGGTTCCTGCGGGCCGTATGGGCGAACCGGCAGAGATCGCCGCGGCGGTGCTGTTCCTGGCCTCGGTCGAGGCGTCCTACATCACGGGCGCGACGCTGCATGTGAATGGCGGCATGGACATGGTCTGAGTGCGCAGGGGCGGGGGTGGACCCGGCCCATCGTCAGGCCAAACGAAAGCGTTTGCCATGTGGCCGCGCCCTTGGTATAGGCGCGGCGAACGGATCGGGAGCCATCCCGGTCGTCCCGTGACAAGCGGGGCAGGGACGAAGACCGGGGTTCCCCCCGCAACCGAGAAGAGGACAAGGACATGAGCGACATCGCCGCACGCGTGAAGAAGATCGTGGTCGAGCATCTGGGCGTCGAAGAAGACAAGGTGACCGAGAATGCCTCGTTCATCGACGATCTGGGCGCGGACAGCCTCGACACCGTGGAACTGGTGATGGCGTTCGAAGAAGAATTCGGGATCGAAATCCCGGATGACGCCGCCGAGACCATCCAGACCTTCGGCGACGCGGTCAAGTTCATCTCGGAAGCCGCCTGATCCACTGCGGACAGGCCGGAGTTTGAAAGGGCACCCATCGGGTGCCCTTTTGCTTTTGGCCTATGTGCTTGGCCAGTCTTGCGTCATTCTGACTGCGTGTGAGGGTGGGGAGGCGGTTATGGCCACATTGGGCAGCATGTTCGGGGCGCGTGAGGTGGAGACCTTTCTGGGTCTGCCCGCCTGTCCGGATCTTGATCTGAAGGGCGCGCGTCTGGCGCTGATCGGGGCGGATGGCTGCACGCCCTATCCTTCGGTGGGGTTTTATTGTGCCGGGGGGCCGCAGGCGATCCGGGCGGCGGCGGCGAGTTATGCCGCCAATCTGGGGCATGTGAATTTCGACCTTGGCGGTCCGGTTCTGCCCGATGGGGTGCGCGCCGTCGATTGCGGCGATCTGGCGGTGCGGATGGGCGATGCCGAAGGCAACCGCGATCTGATCCGGGCGGCCATCGGGGCGATTCTGGATCAGGAGGCGGTGCCCTTGCTGCTGGGGGGCGATGATTCCCTGCCGATTCCGATGTTGCAGGCGCTGGGAGATGCGGGGCGGCAGGTGGTGATCCTGCAAATCGACGCCCATATCGATTGGCGCGATGAGGTGGGGGGCGAGCGCTGGGGCCTGTCGTCGACCATGCGCCGCGCCTCCGAAATGGCGCATGTCACGGGCATTGTGCAGGTGGGCCAGCGCGGCATCGGCTCGGCCCGACCGGGGGACCTGAGGGACGCACTGGATTGGGGGGTCGCCTTCATCCCCGCTGGCGAGGTGGCCCGCGCGGGCGTCTGGCGGGCGGTGGACCTGATCCCGGAAGGTGCTGAGGTGGTGATCTGTCTGGACCTCGACGCGCTCGACCCGTCGGTTATGCCCGCCGTGATCGGGCGCACGACGGGGGGCCTTGATTACTGGCATGTGCTGGAACTGGTGGGGGCGGTGGCGGAAAAGGCGCGGATCGTGGGGTTTGACATGGTGGAATTCATGCCCGACCGCGACATCGACGGGCAGGGCGCGACGGTTGCCGCGCAACTGCTGGCCGGGGTGATGGGGATTTTGGCGCGGCAAGGGTGAGGGATGGAGTGGCAGGATTTGCCGACCTGTGCCTTCGGGTCCGGGCCGGAGTTGGAAGAGCGTCTGGCCGCGCTGGTGATTGCGGGGCGCAAGCGGGCGACGGTCTGGGGCGGGGCGGACGAGAACCCCACCGCGCCGGGGATGCGCTGGGTGGTGACGGCGGGCGGTCGCCCCGTCGCGGTGATCGAGACCGAGACGGTGGGGCGGCGGCGCTTTTGCGACATCGACACGGTCTTTGCGGCGACCGAGGGCGAAGGCGACGGCTCGCTGGCCTTTTGGCAAAGGGCGCATGAGGATCACTTTCGCCGCGCCGGAACCTTCGCCCCCGACATGTGGCTGTGGTGCGAAACCTTCCGTCTGGTCCATGTCATCGACGCGGACCTTGCTGCCCGCGCGCCCTCGCATCTGCAGGCCGAGGTGGCAGAGGCCGCCGCCCTTCTGGCCTGCCTCTCCGATCCCTGACGAAGCCCTTGACTTTCCGCCGGATTATCCCGCCCATAGCGCCAGTTCCCTGCGCGCATGAGGCCAGTCTTGGCGATCCCGGTCGAATCCTTTTTCCTGCCCCGGCATGGCACGGGCACCTTGCAGCAGCGTATCCGGCAGATGGTGTCCGAAGGCATCCTCTCGGGTCGGTTTCGCGCCGGGGAAAAGATGCCCTCCTCGCGCGGGTTGGCCGATCATCTGGGCGTCAGTCGCATCACCGTGACGCTGTCCTATACCGAGCTTGTGGCGGCGGATTACCTGACGGCCAAGGGGCGGTCAGGGTATTTCGTGTCAGACGGGGTGCCTGTCGCGCCGGGGTTCAAACCTGCGCCGCGCAAAGCGGGGACGGTGGATTGGGGCCATGTGACGGGGGGGCGCTATTCTAACCTGCCACGGCTGGAGCGGCCGCAGGATTGGCAGGCCTATCCCTATCCCTTCATTTATGGGCAGGCAGACCCCTCGCTTTTTGACCATCAGAACTGGCGGCTTTGTGCGGTGCAGGCCTTGGGGCGCAAGGAATTCGCCTCGCTGACGGCGGATCACTATGAGCGCGATGATCCGATGTTGATCGAGTATATCCTGCGCAACATCCTGCCGCGTCGGGGGATTGATGCCCACCCGTCCGAGGTATTGTTGACCCTAGGCGCGCAGAATGGGCTGTGGCTGGCGGCGCAGGTTCTGCTCGGTCGCGGCGGGCATGCGGTGGTGGAAACGCCGGGCTATTCCGGAATCCGCGCCGTGCTGGCGCAGACCGGGGCGGCGATCACCGCCGTGCCGGTGGATGCCGAAGGCTTGCCGCCCGATCATATCCCCGCCGGGGTGGATGTGGTCTTTACCACGGCCAGCCACCATTGCCCGACCAACGCCACCCTGCCCGTCGAACGGCGCGAGGCGCTGCTTCAGGCGGCGGAGCGGGACAATTTCCTGATCGTCGAGGATGATTATGAATTCGAGATGTCGTTCCTGAAACCCGTCTCGCCCTCCTTGAAATCGCTGGATGCGGGGGGGCGGGTGATCCATGTCGGCTCCTTCTCGAAGTCGATCTTTCCGGGCTTGCGCTTGGGCTACATGGTGGCGCCCGAGCCGTTCATCCGGGAGGCCCGCGCCCTGCGCTCCACCGTGCTGCGCCATCCGCCAGGGCATATCCAGCGCACGGCGGCGCTGTTCTTGTCGCTGGGCCATTATGATGCGCTGATCAACCGGATGAAATCGGCCTATCGCAAGCGCCGTCAGGTGATGGAAGAGGCGATCCGCGATCATGGCTTGACGGTGGCGGGGCAGGGCGGCTTTGGCGGGTCCTCCTTCTGGATGCGCGCGCCCGATGCGGTGGACACCGAAGAGCTAGCGGCGCGGCTGCGGCCCAAGGGGGTGTTGATCGAGCCGGGGCGCGTTTTCTTTGACCCCGCCGACCCGCCGCGCAATTTCTACCGGCTGGCCTATTCCTCGATCCAACCCGGCAAGATCCCCGACGGGATCGGCCTGATTGCCGCCGCCATCGCCGCGCGCTGAAAACGACGCGGGGCGCGGCGGCTTCGGGCAATCCGCCGGGGCGAGAGACGGCCAAGATCACCGCACATCCGTCAAGGGCAGGAGCGCGCGATGAAGATCACCCGGCTGGAAACCTTCACCACCGAATTCGTGGGCTTCGTCCGCGTAACCACCGACACCGGGCATCACGGCTGGGGGCAGGTCTCGACCTATAACGCCGACCTGACCTGTCAGATCTTCCACCGCCAGATCGCGCCGCATGCGCTGGGCACCGACGCGCTGGATTTCGCCGATACGCTGGCCCTGATCGGTGAGCGGGAACACAAATACCCCGGCAGCTATCTGCGCCGCGCGATGACGGGGCTGGATACCGCGCTGTGGGATTTGCGCGGGCGCTATGAGGATAAGCCGGTCTGCGCCCTGCTGGGAGGCAGCCCGGGCCGCATCCGCGCCTATGCCAGTTCGATGAAGCGCGACATCACCCCGGAAGATGAGGCCGCGCGCTTTGTCCGCCTGCGCGATGATTACGGGTTTACCGCCTTCAAATGGCGCGTGGGGGCCGAATGCGGCCGCGACAAGGACGAATGGCCCGGCCGGACCGAGGCCGTGGTGCCCGTCGTCGCCCGCGCCTTGGGCGATGGCATAGACAAGCTGGTGGATGGCAATTCCTGCTACTCCGCCGCCCGCGCGATCGAGGTGGGCAAGATGCTGCAAGACAATGGCATCGGCCATTTCGAGGAACCCTGCCCCTATTGGGAACCCGACCATACCGCCGCCGTGCGCGCGGCCCTGTCCATCGACGTGGCGGGCGGAGAGCAGGATTGCGAGTATTCCAGCTGGCAGTTGATGTTTGACCGCAAGGCCGTGGATATCGCGCAACCCGATGTGATGTATATGGGCGGCATGCACCGCACCTTGCAGGTCTGCCGCATGGCCGCCGCCCACGGTCTGCCCGTCACCCCCCATGCCGCGAACCTGTCGCTGGTCACGCTCTGCACCATGCATCTTTTGCGGGCGATCCCGAATGCCGGCAAATACCTCGAGTTCTCCATCGAAGGCCCCGACTACTACCCGTGGCAAGAGGGCCTTTTCACCTCTGACCCCTATGGCATCGAGGACGGCCACGCCACCGTGACCGACGCCCCCGGTTGGGGCGTCGAGATCAACCCCAATTGGCTGAACCGCGCCACCTACCAAAAATCGGAACGCACCTGACCCTTCCCCGTTGTTCAAATATCCCACGGGGGGTGCGGGGGGTGTGAAGCCCCCCGCTTCTGTCCGGTCAACCCGCGCCACGCTGGCCTTAACTGCCCCCATCCTCTGGCCCTAAGCCCGGACGGGCTGCTGGCCTTATGAAGGGCAAAAGCGCAGACTGCGCCACAGGACCGTTCAGGAGACGACATCATGAAAATGACCACCGAAGAAGCCTTTGTGAAAGTGCTGCAACGCCACGGCATCCAGCACGCTTTTGGCATCATCGGATCGGCCTTCATGCCGATCTCTGACCTTTTCCCGCGGGCGGGCATCCAGTTCTGGGATTGCGCGCATGAAGGCTCGGGCGGGATGATGGCCGATGGCTATACCCGCGCGTCCGGCAAGATGTGCATGATGATCGCGCAGAACGGCCCGGGCATCACCAACTTCGTGACGGCTGTGAAAACCGCCTATTGGAACCACACGCCGCTGCTTCTGGTCACTCCGCAGGCGGCGAACAAGACCATTGGGCAGGGCGGCTTTCAGGAAGTCGAACAGATGGCCCTGTTCAAGGACATGGTCTGCTATCAGGAAGAGGTGCGCGATCCCTCCCGCGTGGCCGAAGTGCTGAACCGCGTCATCACCCAGGCCCGCCGCAACTCCGCGCCCGCCCAGATCAACTTCCCGCGCGATTACTTCACCCAAGTCGTCGATATCGAATTGCCGCCGATCATCGACTTTGAACGCCCCAATGGCGGCGAGTCCGCGATTGCCGATGCGGCGGCCCTGTTGTCCTCGGCCAAGTTCCCGGTGATCCTGAACGGGGCAGGCGTGGTCATCGGCGGCGCGATCCCGGCCTCGATGAAACTGGCGGAACGTCTGGATGCGCCGGTCTGCGTGGGCTACCAGCACAACGACGCCTTCCCCGGATCGCACCCGCTGTTTGCAGGTCCCTTGGGCTATAACGGGTCCAAGGCCGGGATGGAGTTGATCCAGCAGGCCGATGTGGTCTTGGCCCTCGGCACCCGCCTGAACCCGTTCTCGACCCTGCCGGGATACGGGCTGGATTACTGGCCGAAGGAGGCCAAGATCATTCAGGTCGATATCAACCCCGACCGCATTGGTCTGACCAAGAAGGTCGCCGTTGGCATTGTCGGCGATGCGAAAAAGGTGGCCGAAGGCATCCTGTCCAAGTTGTCGCCCACCGCCGGGGACACCGCCCGCGCGGATCGCAAGGCGCTGATCGCGCAGACGAAATCGCGCTGGGCGCAGCAATTGGCCTCGATGGACCATGAAGAGGATGATCCGGGCACCTCGTGGAATGAACGCGCCCGCGCGGCCAAACCGGAATGGATGAGCCCGCGCATGGCGTGGCGCGCGATCCAGTCAGCGCTGCCAAAGGATGCGATCATCTCCTCCGACATCGGCAATAACTGCGCCATCGGCAACGCCTATCCGACGTTCGAGCAAGGGCGCAAATACCTCGCCCCCGGGCTGTTCGGCCCCTGCGGCTATGGTTTGCCCTCTATCGTCGGTGCCAAGATCGGCTGCCCGGATGTGCCAGTGGTGGGCTTTGCGGGTGACGGGGCCTTTGGCATCGCGGTCACCGAACTGACCGCCATCGGTCGCCCGGAATGGCCCGCCATCACCATGGTGGTGTTCCGCAACTACCAGTGGGGCGCGGAAAAGCGCAACTCGACGCTATGGTTCGACGACAACTTCGTGGGAACAGAGCTTGACGACAATGTCAGCTACGCGGGCATCGCCAAGGCCTGCGGGTTGCAAGGCGTGCAAGCGCGCACGATGGAGGAACTCCGTGACGCCTTGGCCAAGGCCATCGACGACCAGATGACCCATGGCAAGACCACGCTGATCGAGGCGCTGATCAATCAGGAACTGGGCGAGCCCTTCCGCCGTGACGCGATGAAAAAGCCCGTGGCCGTGGCCGGGATCGACGCTGCCGACATGCGCCCGCAGGTCGTTTGATGCCCTTTGATCTGTCCCTCTGGGGCACGGTCTGGATGGCGGTCGCCGTGATGGTGGCCGCCCTCATCCGGGGATACTCGGGCTTTGGCTATTCGGCGCTGTTGATCGCGGCCTCCAGCCTTGTGACCAACCCGCTCAACTTCGTGGCGGTGGTGGTGATCCTTGAGACCGCGATGTCGCTGCAAGCGGCGCGCGGGGTGGCGCAGGATGTGGATTGGCGGCGGGTCTGGCTGCTGATGGCCGGGGCCGCCATCGGCCTGCCTTTGGGATTGTGGGCGCTGACAGGCATCTCGGAGGATGCCGCGCGGGCGGTGATATCCTCTTATGTGCTGGTGATGTGCCTGATCCTGCTGGCCGGATGGCGCTTGAAGGCCGAGGTGCGGGGTGCTCCCAATTTCGGGATGGGCCTGATCTCCGGCCTTGCCAATGCGCCGGGGATGGGCGGCTTGCCGATTGCCGCCTTCTTTGCCGCGCAACCGATCCCTGCCAATGTGTTCCGCGCGACCCTGATCGCCTATTTCCCGCTTTTGGACCTGTATTCCGCGCCGCTTTATTACTGGCATGGGCTGGTGTCCTGGGACACGCTTTGGGCGGCGCTCTTGTTGTTGCCCTTGACCTTCCTTGGCAACTGGCTGGGCAGCCGCCATTTCCTGAAGACCGACCCGCAAGAGTTCCGCCGCTTTGCCATCGTGCTGCTGGCGGGACTGGCGGGGATGGGGTTGCTGAAGGCGGTGCTGTGATGGCGGTTCTGGTGGTCAATGCCGGATCGTCCAGCATCAAGGCGGCGGTCTTTGCCCCCGACCTGACCGAGATCGCCGCGCTGCGCGTGACCGAGATTGGCGGTGCGGCGCGGTTGCAGGGCATGGGCCTGTCCCAATCTGTGAGCGCCCCCGATCCGGCGGCGGCGATGGCGGTGATCCTTGCCGCCTTGCCGATGCCCGTCTCTGCCCTCACGGCGGCGGCGCATCGGGTGGTGCATGGCGGGGATGCCCTGACCGCCCCCTGCCGTGTGACGGATGCGGTGGCGCAGGGGATCGCCGCGTGTATCCCGCTGGCCCCCTTGCACAATCCCGCGAACCTGACGGCCATCCGCGCGCTGGAAACCCTTGCACCCGCCCTGCCGCAATACGCCAGCTTTGACACCGCATTTCACGCGACCAACCCTGATGTCGCCCGCCGTTATGCCCTGCCCGCACGGGCGGAGGGCTTGGGGATCAAACGCTATGGCTTTCACGGCCTCAGCTATGTGAACCTGACCGCCCGCCTGCCGAGGATCATCGGCGGGCCATTGCCAGAGCGTGTGCTGGCCCTGCATCTGGGCAACGGGGCCTCCATCTGTGCCATCCGGCAGGGCAAATCCATCGCCACCAGCATGGGCTATTCCCCGCTGGAAGGGCTGACCATGGGCACCCGCACCGGGGGCATCGACGGCAATGCTGTGCTGCGCTTGGCCGAGGTGTTCGGCATCGCAGAGGCGTCTCGCATCCTGAACCGCGAGTCCGGGCTGCTGGGCCTTGGCGGCGCATCTGACATGCGCGGCTTGCATCAGGCGGGCACGCCAGAGGCCGCCTTTGCGGTGGAGCATTTCTGCTATTGGGCCATCCGCCATGCCGGATCACTGATCGCGGCGATGGGTGGGGTGGATGCGCTCTGTTTCACCGGGGGGATCGGGGAAAACGATTCCAAAGTGCGGGGACGCATCCTGCAAGGGCTGGACTTCATGGGGCTGACGCCGGACCATGCTGCCAACGACCGGGGCGACACCCGGCTGCATGCGGAGGGCTCGCGCGTGACGGCGTGGATCGTGCCCGCACAAGAAGAGGCGCAGATCGCGGCAGAGGCCATGGCCCTGATCGCGGCGGGGGAGTGACATGGGACAGCCGAAGATCGACACCTCGCCCAAGGTATCCGACGAAATCCGCAAGACCACCTGCTACATGTGTGCCTGCCGCTGCGGGATCAATGTGCATCTGACCTCCGGCAAGGTCACCTACATTGAAGGCAACCGCGACCATCCGGTGAACAAGGGCGTGCTGTGTGCCAAGGGCGCCTCTGGCATCATGCAGGTCACGGCACCCAGCCGTCTGCAAACGCCCCTCCGCCGGGTTGGTCCGCGCGGGTCCGGCGCGTTCGAGCCGATAAGCTGGGATGAGGCGCTGGACCTCGCCGTGTCATGGATGAAGCCGCTGCGCGAAACGGCACCCGAAAAGTTGGCCTTCTTCACCGGGCGGGATCAGTCGCAATCGCTGACCGGCTGGTGGGCGCAGGCGTTTGGGACGCCGAACTATGCCGCGCATGGCGGGTTTTGTTCGGTCAACATGGCGGCGGCGGGGATTTACACCATCGGCGGGGCCTTCTGGGAATTCGGCCAGCCGGATTGGAAGCATACCAACCTGTTTGTCCTCTTTGGTGTGGCCGAAGATCACGACAGCAACCCCATCAAGATCGGCATCGGCAAGCTGAAGGCGCGGGGCGGCAAGGTCGTCTCGGTCAACCCGATCCGCACCGGCTATAACGCCGTGGCCGATGATTGGTATGGCATCACGCCGGGCACTGATGGCTTGCTGATCCTGTCGCTGATCCATTGCCTGCTGGAGGTGGGGAAGGTGGACCTCGACTACCTCGCCCGTTGGACCAATGCGCCTTTGCTGGTGAACGGGGCCGAGGGGCCGGAAAAGGGGCTGATCCTCAAAAACGCCGAAAGCCAGCCCTTCGTGATTGACCGCCGGACGGGCATGCCCGCGCCATGGGACGGGCAGGGGGTAGAGCCGGATTTGGGCGCGGTCTGGCAGGGCCATCGCACCGTGTTCCAGCACATGGCGGAACGCTATCTGTCCGATGAGTATGCACCCGAGGCCGTGGCTGAGCGCTGCGGCATCCCCGGGCCGCGCATCCGCGCGCTGGCGGCGGAACTGTCGCGTGCAGCCTTTGACCAAGCCTTCACTCTGCCGATCAAATGGACCGATTTCCGCGGCGACACGCATGACCACATGGTGGGCCGCCCGGTCAGCTTCCACGCCATGCGGGGGATTTCGGCGCATTCCAACGGCTTCCAGACCGCCCGCGCGCTGCATCTGTTGCAGATCGTGCTGGGCTCGGTGGAGGTGCCGGGGGGCTACCGACTGAAGCCGCCCTACCCAAAGCCGGTGGAGGCGCACCCGACCCCGCATTTCGTCGCCGCCCCCGGCAAGCCGCTGTCAGGCCCCCATCTGGGCTATGTGCGGGGGCCGGAAAACCTTGCGCTGAAAGAGGATGGCACGCCCTGGCGCATCGACAAGGCGTTTACATGGGAGAACCCCTTCAGCGCCCATGGCATGATGCATATGGTGATCCCCAATGCCCATGCCGGCGATCCCTACCGCATCGACACGCTGTTTCTCTATATGGCGAACATGGCGTGGAATTCCTCCATGAATACCGCCAAGGTGATGGAGATGCTGACCGACAAGGGGCCGGATGGGGAATACGTCATCCCTCGCATCATCTATTCTGATGCCTATGCGTCCGAGATGGTGGCCTATGCTGATCTGATCCTGCCCGATACGACCTATCTTGAGCGGCATGATTGCATCAGCCTCTTGGACCGTCCGATCTCTGAACCCGATGCCGCCGGGGATTCTATCCGCTGGCCGGTGGTGGAGGCGGATCGCGATGTGCGCGGCTTCCAGTCGGTCTTGCTCGATCTTGGCGCGAGGCTTGGTCTGCCGGGGATGGTGAACCCGGATGGCACGCCGAAGTTCAAGGATTACGCCGATTACATCGTCAACCACCAGCGTCGCCCCGGTGTGGGGCCGCTGATCGGCTGGCGGGGGGATGGCACCAAGACCGGGCGGGGCGATCCGAACCCCGACCAACTGGCGCGCTACATCGAAAACGGCGGCTTCCATCAGGCCCATGTGCCCGAGGGGGCCAGCTACATGAAACCGTGGAACGCCGCCTACCAGGATTGGGCGGTGGAGACCTCGTTTTACGAAACCCCGCAGCCCTATCTCTTCAATATCTGGTCCGAACCGATGAGGCGCTTTCAGCTTGCCGCCGAGGGGCAGGGATTCATCCAGCCGCCGGATCACTTGCGCGACCGGTTGAAGGTGGCGATGGACCCGTTGCCGCTGTGGTATCCGGCTTACGGAGATGAGGGGGCCGAGGATTATCCCGTTCACGCCCTGACTCAACGCCCGATGGACATGTATCATTCCTGGGGGTCGCAGAACGCCTGGCTTCGGCAGATCCGGGGACGGAATTTCCTGTATCTGCCGACGAAGATCTGGGTGGCTGAGGGATTTGTTGACGGGGATTATGCCCGCGTCACCTCTCCGCATGGCGAGATCACCGTGCCGGTCGCGCATATGGCGGCGCTGAACCCCGATACGGTCTGGACGTGGAACGCCATCGGCAAGCGCAAGGGCGCTTGGGCGCTGGATGAAGAGGCGTCGGAGGCGAAGGAAGGCTTCCTGCTGAACCACCTGATCTCTGAGCTTTTGCCCGAGCGCGGCGATGGCCGGCGCTGGTCCAATTCCGATCCGGTGACAGGGCAGGCGGCATGGTTCGACCTGCGGGTCAGGATTGAACGGGTGGGGCCGCAAGAGAAGGCCCAGCCGCAATTCGACACCCTGCCAAGGGTTGTGCCGCAGGGGGAGGGGCGGTGATGGTCGTTCTCTCGATGAGGCGCAACGACAGGGATTGCCCCGATGCCCAAAGCATCGGGGCGCGGCCGTCCCGCCCCCCCGGGGCGGCCGCACATATATGTGCAGCCACCCCGGCGGGACCGCCGCGCCCCTTGTGCTGCGCCAAAGGAAGACGCCAATGACCTGCCTTCCCGCCCACACCGACAAAAGGCTCGGCCTCGTCATCGACCTTGACACCTGTGTCGGGTGCCAAGCCTGCGTGACCGCCTGCAAGGGCTGGAACGATCAGGGCTATGGCGCGGCGCTCTCGGATCAAGACCCATACGGCGCGGACCCATCGGGCACCTTCCTCAACCGGGTGCATTCCTATCAGGTTACTCCGCACGACGGCGGCACGGCCAAGATCATCAACTTCCCCCGCTCCTGCCTGCATTGCGAGGATGCGCCCTGCGTCACCGTCTGCCCGACCGGGGCCAGCTACAAGCGCAGCGAAGACGGTATCGTGCTGGTGAATGAGGATGCCTGCATCGGCTGCGGTCTTTGCGCCTGGGCCTGCCCTTACGGCGCACGCGAGATGGACCAAGAGGCGCAGGTGATGAAGAAATGCACCCTCTGCGTGGACCGGATCTATAACGAGAACCTGCCCGAAGAAGACCGCGAACCCGCCTGCGTGCGCACCTGTCCCACGGGCGCGCGGCATTTCGGCGATTTCGCGGACCCGGATAGCACCGTCAGCAAACTGACCCGTGACCGGGGCGGGGTGCCGCTCTTGCCGCAACTGGGCACCAAGCCCGTCAACCGCTACCTGCCGCCGCGCCCCAAGGACCGGCCCGAGGAGGCCAGCCTTCTGGCCCCCCTGCTGGACATCAAGGCCACGGGCTTTGCGGGGTGGCTGGACCGCATGCTGGGGAAACTGGATTGAAGCCTGCACCCTCTGTCATCCTGTTCACCACCCTGTCGGGGCTTGGCTTCGGCTTTCTGGCGCTGCTGGGCCTTGGGCTGATCGCAACACAAGGTTGGCCTGCATTCTTCCATTGGGCCTTTGGCTATGCCTTGGCCGTCGGGGGGCTGCTGTCGTCCACCTTCCACCTTGGCCATCCGGAACGGGCCTGGCGGGCCTTCAGCCAATGGCGCTCAAGCTGGCTGAGCCGTGAGGGCGTGGCGGCGGTCGCCACCTTGCTGATCCTTGCGCCACAGGCGCTGTCGGATTGGCTGGGCCTGGGATGGGGGCAGGGCTTCGGCATCCTGGGCGCGGGCGGTTGTGCGGCAACCGTGCTCTGCACTGCGATGATCTATGCCCAACTCAAGACCGTGCCGCGCTGGCACCACTGGACCGTGCCCGCCACCTATCTGGCCTTTGCCCTGACCGGTGGGCTGATCCTTGCCGGGACCGGGCTTTGGGCCACGGGGGCGGCGCTGGGTCTGGGCCTGCTTCTGGCCTATGGCTGGCGCGTGGGGGACAGCGCCTTTGCGCGGGCGGGGGTGGATCTTGCCTCGGCCACCGGCCTGTCGGGCCTTGGCCTGCCGCAGGTGTTCGAGCAGCCCCATACCGGCGGCAACTATCTGATGCGGGAGATGATCTTCACCGTCGGCCGTCGCCATGCCGCCAAACTGCGGACCCTCACGCTGATCCTTGCCGCGGGGCTTCCGGCGCTGGCCGCCGCGATCCTGCCGGTTCTGCCCGCGCTGATCCTCGGCGGGCTGTCGCATCTGGCCGGGGCCATGGCACAGCGCTGGCTGTTCTTCGCCGAGGCGGAGCATGTCGTCGGTCTGTACTACGGACGGACGTCAGGAAAATCCTGACAGCGCCAAGGACGGCCCTAGACCATCCGTCGTCATTGACCGGTCACCAGTGACGAAGCGGCGCCATACTAACGGCTTGGCCTTGTGCCTTTGATGGTGCGCGCCACATGTCCTCGCGCTTGCCCAAAGGAAATAAATACGGACACTGACGCCACGACTTTAGGCCGTGCGCGCCCGGAACCGGGCCCATAGCCAAAGGTCGAGGCGAGCCTCCAGCGCCTTGGGTGTCGCACTGTTCGACCCACCGGTTCGATGGGGCTGTATGTGTTTGGCATCATGGGACCGCGCAGAGCATGCGGGCCGTGGCGCATGGGTTTCCAATCAACAACAAAGCGTAGGCCGCCCCAGATGGCGGCCCGAGAAAAGCAAGGTCCGTCCATGGAAGATCACCAGTCGAAACCCATTTCGATCCTCGTTGCCGATGACCATAAACTGCTGTCCGAAACGGTGCAGATGTTCTTGCACAATGACGGCGGCTTTGCGGTCGAACGGGCCGATACCCTGGATGCGGCCTTGCAGGCGATTGCCGACAAGGGGCATTTCGATGTGGTGATGCTTGACCTCGACATGCCCGGAATGGGGGGCTTGGGCGGTCTGGAACGGGCCGTGCACGCCAATGCGCCGGGTCGGGTCGTGCTGTTCTCGGGACAGGCCCGGCAAGAGGCTGCGATGCGGGCGCTGGAACTGGGGGCGGCGGGCTATGTGCCCAAGACCCTGTCGCCGAAATCCCTTGCCGCCGCCTTGCGCTTTGTCGCGGCGGGCGAGACCTACTTCCCCTCGACCATGGCGTTGCCGACCGCCCGCAGCGAAGGGACCAGCATCGACGCGCAACTGTCCCAGCGCGAACGGCAGGTGCTGCGCGGCATCTGCGAGGGGGCGACCAACAAGGACATCGCCCAGTCGCTGTCGCTGACCGAGGTGACGGTGAAGATGTATGTCCGCGCCGTCTGCGCCAAGCTGCGCGCCAGCAACCGGACGCAGGCCGCCATCATCGCGCTGTCCACCGGGATCGTCTGACCCGCTTTGCATCGCTTGGGGCTGGCACAAGGCGCGTGCCGGCCCTAAACCTTGGGCGCAGGACAGCACAGGGCGGGGGCGGTGATGGGTTTGGCAATCGTGACGGCGGGCACGTCGGCTATTGGGCGGCATCTGGTGACCGCGCTGGCCGGGGCCGGGCATGACGTGGCGCTGACCCATATCGGCAGCGAGGCCCTTGCCGCCGAGGTGTCGGGACAGGTGCAAGCCATGGGCCGCCGCTGTCTGACCGCCGAGGTGGACGCAGGCGACGCCGACCAAGTCACCGCCTTTCACGCCCGTGCGGCAGAGTGGGCCGGGGCCGCGCCGTCGGTTCTGGTCAACAATGCGGGCATCCAGACGTGGTCCGGCCTCTTGGATCTGGCGGTCGAGGATTGGGACCGTGTGATCCGCACCAATCTGCGCGGCACCTTCCTGAACACCCAGGCAGCAGGCCGCCTGATGGCCGCCGCAGGGCAGGGCGGGTCCATCGTCAACCTTGGCTCTGGCTGCAACAAACTGGCGTTCCCGCGCCTTGTGGATTACACGGCCTCGAAGGGCGGGATCGAGCAATTCACCAAATCCGCCGCTTCGGAACTGGGGCCCATGGGCATCCGCGTCAATTGCGTGGCCCCCGGCGCCATCGCCACCGAACGCACCGCGGCCGAGGCCGGGGATTACGCGGGCACCTGGTCCAAGGTCACGCCCCTGCGCCGGGTCGGCACGCCACAGGACATTGCCGATGTCGTGCTGTTTTTCTGCTCGCCAGCGGCCTCTTTCGTGACCGGACAGACGCTGTGGGTGGATGGCGGGGTCTTCTCGCAGGCCCCTTGGCCCTACGAGACTTGAACTGCTCGGGGACTGCCGATTAGACTGCGAGGAATTGATCGTGGCCGGGGTCCACGGAAACTGATCTGTGTTGGTGACAAGCATTTTCGTCTCTGATTTGGCTTTCCCTTTGATTTGGAAAAGGCATGCACGCAACGGGCGGCACCGTGTCCAAGGCGCTGCGGATTTTGCGCCTTGGCAGTTTCGTTTTTCCCCTCATCGCGGCCTTGGTCTGGGGCGCTTTCCTTTACCGTCGGGCGCTTGATGCGACGACACAGCATGTGCTGGTGCAATCGCAACTGGTCGCGCAGCATGTCGAAAGCCTGATCGAGGCGCAGCGGGTGCTGCACCGCGCCATCGCGGCCCGACTGGCGACCGAGGCCCCGGGCTTTGCCTCCACGCCCGAGTTTCGGGGCTTTCTGTCAGCGCTCGTGGGCGCGCAGCAATCGCTGATGCGGGTGCAGGTGCTGTCCAGCGCCGGGGCCGTCCTGTCCGACAGCGCGCTGAACGGGCCAAGTGCCCTGCCGCAGGATCACATCGATGCCCTGTCTGCCGGTGCACCGCTGTGGATCGGTCGCGAGGTGGCCGAGGGGCAGGTCGGGCAGGTCGGCAAGGATGTGTTCCTGATCTCTTCGCCGATCCACGTGCCCGGCGGGCAGGCGATCGCCCTGTCGGTGCTGGACACCGGCCTCGTGCAGAGTTTCCTCAAGGGCATCGCCGTGCGCGAGGGCGAGGCCGCCTCGATTGCGCGCAGCGACGGCATGCTGATGCTGCGGAATTTCGATGCCTCCCCGATGCTGCTGCCCGAGAACGTCCCCGGTCGCCGCTATCCCCAGATCAGCCCCTCCGGCGCCTTCGAGGCGACGGCGGTGACGGATCGCGTCACGCGCATCTATGGCTTTCGCTGGGGCAAGGCCTTGCCGTTCTTTGCCAATTTCGGGGTCCCGAAGGCGCTGGTCTGGCGGGAATTCGCGCGGCAAGGTCTGCCGATTCTGGCGCTCTTCGCCCTGATGGGGTTATTTCTCTGGGTCACGGCCCAGCGGATCGGGCATTCGCTGGCCGACCGTTTCGCGCGCGAGAAGATTCGCGAGCGCGCCGTATCCGCCGAGCGTCTGGCCGAGCAGCGCATCCACCTGATGCGCGAGACGAACCACCGCGTGAAGAACAATCTGGCGCTGGTCGTCTCGCTCATCAATCTGCAACTGCGCGGGGGCAAGGGGCTGGACGCTGACGCCCTCAAGGCGCGGATCGGGGCGATCAGCCATGTGCACGACCTGATGCATCAAGCCAAGGACGCGGTCCATGTCGATTTCGCCGCCATGTTGTCGGACATCGCCGCAAGCCCGGCTGTCGTGCCGCAGGAAAGCGGCATCACCGTGCGCTGCGATCTGCAGCCGGGCATCCTCTTGGGGCCGGACCGGATCACCCCCTTGGCCGTCATCGCGGCGGAGTTGATCACCAATGCCGTCAAACACGCCTTTCCGGGGCGCCAGGGCGGGGTGATCCACCTGCTTTTGCAGCGCGAGGCGGGGGGCGTGATGCTGAAGATCGGTGATGACGGGATCGGTCTGACCGAGGGTGTCTCGCGCCGTTCGGGCAGTGCGATCATCGACGCGCTGGTGGAACAGATCGGCGGGCGTCTGGTGCGGCGGACCGAGGGCGGCATGCAGGTCGAGTTGCATTTCTCGACGGACTGACCTTGTCGCGGGAATGATGGGCCGGAGTGCGACTTCCGGGTCACCCCTGCGGAATGATGGCCCGCCCCATCCCTAGGGAGCATTGAGATTCTCCCGTGGGTTGTGTCACATGTCAGGCAGCGGCGCAAAACGCGATTGCCGCACTCAAACCGAGGGGCCGGGTATCCCGGGGACAGGGCCATGAGACTGACATTCGCTGAAAACCGCTTTCCGCTGTTCCAGCCGCAGGGTCTGGATGATGTGAAGGACCCGTGCCCGGTCTGGGATGGCGCGCGCTGGCACATCTTCGGCTCTGGCGGCACGGTGACCTCGGAAACATGGCTGGTCTATCACGCCACCGCCCCGGCGCTTGAGGGGCCTTGGCAGCAGGAACCGCTGATCCTGCTTCCGGTCAGCGGATCGGGCGTCGCAGCACCGGGCGTGGTGTTCGAAGGCGGGGTGTTCCACATGTACATCCAGACTGAATTCATGCGTGCGGGCGGGCGGTGCGAACATCTGGTCTCCAATGACGGGTTCACATGGGTGGCGCTGCCCTCGGCCTTTGCCGCGCTGGAAGGGACCGAAGAGCATGGCATCTATGACCCGCACCCGGCGGTGATTGGCGGGCAGAAATACATCGTCTATTCCGCCATGCCCGAATTCGACCGCGTCCCGCAGCCCGAGGTGTTTCTGGCCCGCAGCCTGTCGAACACATGGTTCGGCCCATGGCAGCGCATGGGACGGATTCTGGGGCATGAGGACATCCCCCACCACAATGCCAAGGACCAGCCCGATTACGAATGGGGGCTGGAGGGGCCGCAACTCGTGGAACTGCCCGACGGGCGGGTGATGCTGAACGCCACCTGCTTCTTGCCCGAAGGCCAGCGCGGCACGCGGCAGCGCGTCTTCTTTGCCACCGCCGAACGGGTCGAGGGGCCGTATCACAGCCTTGGCCCCGTCTTGATGCCGGACGGTGTGGGCGAAAATGGCCATTCGACCGTGGTGGTCGATGGAACCGATCTGACGTTGTTCTATCAAAGCCGCGTCGAAAGCACCGGCCAGCGCTGGCGCTACGGCATCGTCCGCGCCCGGATCGAGGCAGAGTCGACCGATCTTTCGCAAGCGGCGTGATCGGTCCCCCAGCCGATGGGGTCAGGCCACCGCCTGCGCCCCGGTGATTTCCACCAGCGATCCGCACATGAACGCGGCCTCCTCGCTGGCAAGGAAGGCCACCAAGGCGGCCACCTCTTCGGGTCTGCCGACGCGGCCATAGGGCACCAGCTTGTCCAGATCCGCCATCGTGCGGCCCGAGCGTTTGACGCCCGATTCCAGCATGGGCGTGTGGATTTCGCCCGGGCAAACGGCATTGACGCGGATTTTCTGCGGCGCGTAATCGCGGCCAAGGTTCTGGGTGAAACTCGCCACCGCTGCCTTGGTCACGTTATAGGCGATGTGGTTGGGTGCCGGATGCAGCCCCCATTGCGAGGCGGTGTTGACAATCGCCCCGCCGCCGCCCGCGATCATATGCGGAAGCGCTGCGGCGCAGGTGTGGAACATGGCATCGATGTTGACGGCAAAGGACAGACGCCAATCCTCTGCCGTGATCGACAGGATATTACCACGCCGCATCAGGCCCGCGTTGTTGCACAGCACGTCGATCCGGGCTTCGGTCGCCATCACATCGGCGATGATCGACTGGCAGCCTTCGGCGGTCGAGATATCGGCGGCAAAGGCGCGCGCCCGGCCCCCGGTGGCGCGAATGCCGTCCGCGACAGTCTCCGCCCCGTCGCCGTTCACGTCGGTGACGATCACCTGCGCGCCTTCGGACGCAAAGCGGCTGGCAATCGCCGCTCCGATGCCGCCCGCGCCGCCTGTCACGATCACTGTCTTGTCTTGGAAACGCATAGTCACCCCCTTAGCGCAGATAGCTGCCGCCGTTCACATCCAGCACCGCCCCGTTCATCGACATCTGTGTCGGACGAAACAGAAAGGCGGTCAATTCCCCGATCTCCTGTGGGCTCGCCATCCGCCCGATTGGGATGCCCGCCAGCGCCGCTGCCTCGCCATACTGGGCGATGTAGCTTTCCGCCATCTCGGTCCGCACCCAACCCGGTGCAATGGCGATGGCGGTGATGCCCTCGGCCCCGTGGCTTTGTGCGACGGATTTGGTCAGGTTGATCAGCGCGGCTTTTGAGGCACCATAGGCCATGGAGCTTGAGGTATAGCCCCGCTGCCCCGCACGGCTGGCCATATTGACGATCCGCCCGCCGCCTTGCGCGCGAAAGCTCTGGATCGCACATTTGGTCAGGTCTGCGGCGGCCAGAAAATTCACCCGAAACTCCCGCGCCCAGACGGATTGCCAATCTTGCATGGGGGCGTCGATGGAGACTTCAGAGCGGATGCCTGCGTTGTTGACAAGGCCAGTGACGGGGCCAAGGGCCGTGGCCTCGGCCCAAAGCTGTTCGGGCGCGGCCGGGTCAGAGAGGTCGGCGCAGAGGATCGCGCCTTGGCCGTTGATATCTGCCAGAAGACCCTCTGCCGCCGCGCGGTTGCGGCTGTAATGGATCAGCACTTTTGCCCCGTCTTGCGCCAAGGCAAGGCAGATCGCCCGCCCAATCGCCCCGGTGGCCCCGGTCACAAGGATGGTCTGGCCGTAAAGCATCAACTTCCCCAAGTGTCCGACAGCGTGAACCCCTGCGGGAACGGATCGCTCGGGTCCAGCCCGATCTGGCTGATCCCATATATCCACGCCTGACCCGAGACGCGGTTTTGCGTGGCCGGATAGGGGCCAACGGTGGTCTCCGCGACAAACTCCGTCACAAACTCCCCCCCGATGATGGAACGCGAGGTCACCACATCCCCCGGCCTGACGCGACCGCGCGCATGGGCCGAGGCCATGTTGGAATTCGACCCCGTCCCACAAGGCGAGCGGTCCACCCGACCGGGGCGCAAGGTGGTGCAGGTCCGCAAGCTGCCATCCGCTTCGCGCGCACGGAACATGACATATGCCAGACCGTGCAGCGCGGGCGTCGTGGGGTGCAAGGCAGGCTCCACCGCCGCGATGCGGTTGCGCAGGTCCACCCCGGTCATCGCCAAGGCGCGGGCATTCTCCGGCGTGATCGTCAGGCCGATCTGATCCACATCCACCAGCGCATAAAACACCCCGCCGAAGCACAGGTCATAGCGCAGCGTGCCCCATTCTGGCGTCTCAATCACCGCATCTTGGCGCGTGACAAAAGACGGCGGCATGTCCAGCGTGACCTTGACCACCTTGCCGCCCTGACAGGTGGCCGTCGCCTTCACCAACCCGGCAGCGGTGTCGAAAGTCACCACGCTCACGGGTTCCACCATCGGGATCATCCCGGTTTCCAGCAGGGCCGTCGTCGCGCACATGGCGTTTGAGCCTGACATCGCATGCGCCTGATCGGGTTGCAGCACGATCAGCCCGACATCCGCCGCCGGATCGCAGGCGGGCAGCAGCAGGCAGAACGACCCGGCAGGGCCAGAGCGCGGTTCCGAACACAACCACCGCCGCAAGCTGTCATCCACCGTGTTCAGGTGCAGCAGTTTCTCGGCCATCGTCGCACCGGGGATGTTCAAGACGCCCCCTGTGATGACGCGCCCGATCTCGCCCGCGCAATGGACATCGACGGTTTGCAGGGTGCGGGCAAAGCGCATGGCGGTCCTTTCAGAAACGGTCGATGCGGTAGGGGTGCAGGTTCAAGGACGGTTTTGCCCCGGTCACCAACTCCCCCATCAGCCGTGCCGTGGTGGCGGCATAGGTCAGGCCAAGATGGCCATGACCGGTGGCATAGAAAACCCCTTTCGTGCGGGCAGAAGCCGACAGGATCGGCACCGTATCGGGCAGGGCGGGGCGGTGGCCCATCCATTCGGTGGCCTGCTCAACTTGCAGGTTGGGCAGCGCTTCCTTGGCGCGCTTGACCGTAACTTTGCTGCGGCGGTAATCGGGGGCGGCGTCCAATCCCGCCATCTCCACCGTGCCGCCAACGCGGATGCCGCCAGCGGTGGGGGTGACCATAAAGGCGCGGGCGGGCCAGATGATCGAATGCTTCATCGACAGGCCGGGGGCCATGATCTGGGTGTGATAGCCGCGCTCGGTCTCCAGCGGGATCGGCTCGCCCAAATCCTTGGCGAGTGTGCCGCTATAGGCCCCGGCGCAGATCACCACCTCCTCCGCCGCCAGACGGCGACCGTCTTTCAGCACGACCTCGCGGATGCGGTCATTCCTGACAAACCTCACCGCCTCGCCGCGTTCGATCCGCCCGCCCAAGGCGGTGAAGCGGTCGGCCAAGGCCAGCACCAGCCGGTAGGGGTCTTTCATCGACCGATTGTTCGGGAATAGCACGGCCAGACCGATCTTGTCGGACAGTTCCGGCTCCAACGCCTTGATGGCCTGCCGCCCGATCACCTCATGCGCGACGCCGAAGCGTTCAAGGATGTCGATATGAACGCGGTCGGCCTTGAACTCTGCCTCATCGGTGTAAAGCGAGAGACAGCCTTCGTCGCTGATCTGATCGCTCAGCCCCGTCTCGCGCAGCAAATCCAGCGTATCACTCAAAGACCGCGCGCAAAGCGCCGCCCCCTGCGCCTCTAGCTCCCGCAGTTTGGCGGGACGCGAGGCCGCGATGAAGCGCAAAAACCACGGCACAAGGCGCGGCATATAGGACGGGCGCACCCGCACCGGACCTTCGGGGTCCAGCATCCAGCCGGGGATTTGCCGCCAGACCGCCGGGCGCGAGGCGGGCATGAATTCGGTCACGGCAATCGAGGCCATATTGCCGAATGACGCCCCCCGTCCCGGCGCGTCCCGGTCCAGCAGCACCACCTGCCGCCCGCGCTTTTGCAGATCATGCGCGATGGCCGTGCCGATGATGCCTGCGCCGATGACAACCGTCGTCATGACCAGTTCAGAATTGGCTGCATCGCGGCGGCGAATTCGGCCTTTTCAGCATCGGTCAGCGGGCCAAAGGGCAGGCGGCACTCCCCCACCGGATTGCCCTGCAATTCGCAGCCATATTTCAGTTTCTGCACGAACTTGCCAGACTCCAGCACGTTCATCGCGGGCCAGATCGCCGTCATGATCGACTTGGCGCGGGCATGATCCCCCGCGCGGAAGGCGGCGTCCATCTCGCACACCGGCTTGGCCATGCAATTGGCCGGGCCACAGATCCAGCTATCCGCGCCCCAGTGCATGAAGTCCCATGCGATATCGTCCGAGCCTGACACCAGTTGCACCCGCCCCGCATAGCGGGTGGAGATGCCAATCGCGCGCTGCATGACGCCCGAGGATTCCTTGATCCCGATGATGCGCGGATTGTCGGCGAGGGCATCCAACGCCTCATACCCGATCTCGACCCCGTCTTTGCCGGGATAGGAGTAGAGCACCACATCCATCTCCGTCGCCGCGGTGACCGCATTGAAATGGCGGATGATTTCGGCCTGTGTCGGCTTGGTGTAGAAGGGCACGGCCAACAGCACCGCGTGATAACCCATCGCCTTGGCCCGCGCCGTATTGGCGATGACGCCCGCGGTGGAGGGCGCGTTGGTCCCGGCGATCAGGGTTTCCCCCGGCAGCGCGAAGTCCTTGACGAAGGCCAAGACGGCGTCGCGTTCGGCATCGCTCATCAGGTTGTATTCGCCCGATGATCCGCAGGGCACCCAGCCCGACACACCCGCCGCGCGCAGGGCGGTCATGTGGCGGCCAAGCGCGGCAAAGTCGATGGCCCCGGCGGCATCAAAGGGCGTCACAAGGGCGGGCATCACGCCCTGAAGATTCAGCATGGGATCACCTGTGCATGCGCCGCGACGGCGGGGCTTTGACCCGGACCTTGCCGACACCTAGCCGACAGGTCAATCGCAAAATATCCTGTGTCGACATGAAAGCACATCGCCGCTAGGCTTGACCCGCCCAGCCGGAAAGACCGCCATGCCGCCAACCATCCCCCCCCCTGACGAGGTGGAACCCAAACGCGCCAAGGGCAGCGGTGTGCGCTTTGCCTATGACTCGCTGCGGGATGAGATTTTGTCGCTGGCCTTGGCCCCCGGCGCGCTCTTGGATGAAACCACCTTGGCGGAGCGTTTTGGCATGTCCCGCTCACCGGTGCGCGAGGCGTTGATCCGACTGGCGGGAGAGGAGTTGGTGGTGACACTCGCCAACCGCTCCACCATCGTGGCCCCGATCGATATCCAAAGTTTCCCGAAATACGTCGAAGCCTTGGACATTGCCCAACGCATGAACACCCGTCTTGCGGCTGAATTGCGGACGGAAACCGATCTGGCCACCATCGCCAAACGCCAGCGCGATTTTGTGGCGGCGGTGAAAACCCGCAACCATCTGGCCATGTCCGAGGCGAACCGCGCCTTTCACATGGCCATCGCCCATGCGGGGCGGAACCCTTACCTGTCGGCGTTTTATGACCGCCTGCTCAATCAGGGGCGGCGGATGCTGCACCTGCATTTCGAGTTTCTGGAAAAGGGGCAGGGAGGGCTTTTGCTGACCGATGAGCATGAAGAGATGCTCGACGCCATTCGTCAGCGTGATGTGGAGCGGGCGGATCATCTGGCCCATGCCCATACCCGCCAGTTCCAGCACAATTTCATCGACTTCATGCAGCACAATTATCTGGGCAAGGTGACTTTGCCCAAAGGGGCCGCAGGTTAACCCACCGCCGCCCGCCACTGCGCCGCATAGGTGGCATGGGCAGGGCCGGGGTCGGGTTCTTCGGCCATGCTCGGTGGGGTGGGGGCCTTGTCGGCGTAAAGCAGCGCCGCGCCAATCGCCGTGCCCGTGCGGGTTTGCGACACCAACACTTGCCGCCCCGTCGCCGCGCGCAGCATGCGGCGGAAGAACGGGTTTTGCGCGAATGGGCCTTCGACGATCACCGGGCCTTGCGCGCCGATCATCGAAAGCGACTCCGCCGTCATCAGCGCGAGGTAAAAGCCAAGCGCCACCTCCTCAGAAGCATCGCTGCGGTCGGGGCCAAGCCATGACATCGAGCGATGCGGGAAAGGACCGCTGCCGTGCTGGACGGCGGGAAGCATCATCGTTCCGGTTTCCAGAACGAAGCGCTCATCGGTCAGAGTGGCAACGGGCGCGCGGCCGTGGCGGATCACCTCATACTCCCGCCCGCCCATGAAGCGGGCGGATGGGGTGGGTTGGCCAAAGGCATTCACATTCACCAGCGTGTCGCGGTCTGGGTCCAGCGTGACGGCCTCCCCGCCTACCGCCAGCATCACCACCCATGTGCCGGTCGAGACGACCGAAAACGCCCCCGTCCGGTCGATCAGATGCGGCAGGAGCGAGGCGTTGCTGTCATGGATGCCGCAAGTGACCGGGGTGGCAGGGTCCAGCCCACAGCGCGCGGCAATCTCGGGCAGGATGGGGCCAAGGATATCGCCCGATTTCAGCGTGGGCGCGATCTTGCCCGTCAGTCCCAGCTTCGCCACGAGCGAGGACGGCTGCCCCGTCCAAGGGTTCCACAGATCGGTGTGACACCCGATGGAGGTGACATCCGTCGCCAAGCGGCCTGTCAGACGATGCCCCCAGTATTGCGGGTAGGTCACCAGATAGGCCACGCGATCCGACAGCGTGGGGTCAATATGGAACTGCCAATGGATTTGCGCGCCGACATTCTGGCCTGCGGGCAGGCGGGGCGATCCCGTCTCGGCAAACGGGGGTCGCAGGGCGTCATACTCTGCGGCAACCGTCTCTGGGCCGTCGCATTCGTAATCAATCACGGGCGCGGCCAGCGATCCGTCCGCCGCCAGCAGCGTGCCACTCGCCCCGTGCGTGGTGATGGAAATGGCGTCGATGCCGAACTCTGCCTGAAACCGCGCCAAGGCGTCCAGCAGGAACTCCCAATGGCCGTCCGTGTCGAAATGTGGATAGGGCGGGCCGGGCAGCACGGTGTTGGGCCGCGTCGTCACGGCAATCTCCGTGCGCGCGGCAAGATCGACCAGCGCGAGCTTTGCGTTGGTCTTGCCGATGTCGATGACGGCGATATGGTGCGGCGCGGTCATGGCAGATGGAACAGCGGCACAAGTGGGGTGGCGATGGGTTCGTTGTCGGGCTTCGTTGCCATGATGTCGGCCATATGCGCCCACCATCGCTGCATCACCGGATGGGCGGGCAGGGCGTCCATGCCGTGATCCGCCCGCCTCCACAGCACGCCGAACAGGATCAGCGTCTCGGGGTCCAGATGGATGGAATAATCGCTGATGCCTGCCTCTTTCAGCAGCACGACCAACTCAGGCCAGATCTCATCGTGGCGGCGCTTATACTCCGCCTCCATCCCCGGATGGAGCTGCATCTTGAAGACGTATTTTTCCATCATCCCCTCCGCAATCCCTTGGCCAGTCGCGGCAGGGCGATGGTGCCGATCAGCAAAAGGCCAAGGAAGATCGACATCACGATCCCCGGGACATTCAACAGCCCAAAGCCGAATGTGACCAGTCCCATGATGATCGCGGCGAGGACGACTCCGGGAATGCTGCCCGATCCGCCAAGGATACTGACCCCGCCAAGAACGACCATCGTGACCACCTCCAGCTCCATCCCCGTGGCGATGGAGGGGCGGGTGGAGCCAAGGCGCGAGGTCAGGCAGACCGCCGCAATCCCCGACATCAGACCCGTCAGAAGGAACAGGATAAAGCGCACCCGTTCTACCCGGATGCCCGAAAACAGCGCCGCCGTGGGGTTGTTGCCGATGGCATAGACCGCGCGGCCAAAGTTGGTGCGATGCAACAGGATGTAGAACCCGATTGCCAGCACGGCAAAGAGGACCAGTTCAAAACTGAACACCCACCAGACATAGCCCTGCCCGAAATAGGCGAAATCCTTGGGATAGCCGGTGAACGCCTGATCGCCCAAGACGATATAGCTGATGCCGCGAAACAGGCTCATGGTGCCGATGGTCACGACGATGGAGGGCAGGCCCAATCGCGCCACGAAAAACCCGTTCAGCGCGCCGCAGGCCAGACCTGTGGCCAGACCGGCCAGCACGATTTCCGGCGTGCCGAATCCCGCCGTCATCACAAGGCCCATGACAGTTGAGGCCAAGGCGATGATCGAGGCGACCGAAAGGTCAATCTCGCCCGCGATGATCAGCAGTGCCATGGCAAAGGCGATCATCGCCTTTTCGGTGAAGTTGAAGGTGGCGTCGCTGAGGTTCCACGCATTCAGGAAATAGGGCGAGGCGAAGGAATTGGCGATGAACACCGCCACGGCGACGGCGAACAGCAGCGCCTCCCATGACCGCAGCGCACGGGACAGCGGGCTGGTCAGGCGGTCGGGGATCACGCGGGGGGTGGGTTTGGTGGTCATGCGCCTGCCTCCGCCGATTTCAGGATGATGCGTCCGGCCTTGCGGCCTTGGCGGGCGTTGAAGGCCACGGCAAGGATGATGGCAGAGCCAGAGATCGCCAGTTGCCAGAAGGGCGAGATGCCAACAACCGGCAGCGCGTTCTTGATGACGCCCAGGAACAGCGCCCCAAGGACAGCGCCCCCCACAGTGCCCGCCCCCCCGGCGATGGCGATGCCGCCGATCACGCAGGCGGCGACCACATCGAGTTCAAACCCGCCCGCGATATCGACATAGGCCACGGCGTAGCGTGCCACCCACAGATACCCCGTCAGCGCGGCCAAGGTGCCAGAGATCACAAAGGCAATCGCCTGCGTGCGCCCGACATCAAGGCCCGTGTAGACCGCCGCATGGGGATTGCCGCCCACGGCATAGAAGCTGCGGCCAAGCGGCGTCCGAGTCAGGAACACGGCGAACAGCGCGATCACGACGACGGCGACCCATGCCATCACGGGCAGGCCAAGGATCACATGGCGCGGCAGGGCTTTGAATTCATCGCTCATCTGATGGGCATTCACCCATGCGCCATCGGTCATCAGGAAGATGATGCCGCGAAAGATGGTCATGGTGCCAAGGGTGACGACGATGGACGGGATGCCCACTTTCCACACCAGAAGGCCATTCACCGCCCCCAAGGCCGCGCCAAGCGCCAGCACGATCAGCAGGATCAAGGGCAGCGGCACGCCCATGCCATTGAGCAAAGCCGCGACCATCCCCGACAGTGCCAGATTGGCCGCCACCGACAGGTCGATGCATTTGGTCAGGATCACCACCATCTGACCCAAGGCGAGGATCATCAGGGGGGCCGTGTCGTTGAAGACATTGGCAAGGCTCGCCGGTTCGACAAAGGCCGGGAAACGGCTGGCGATCATCGCCAGCAGCACAAGGATGGCCAGCGCCAGCAGCGCCTCACGCGATTTCAGAAAGGATGTCATGCGGCCTCCGGGATGCCGGCGGCGGCGCGGACAAGGCGTTCGGGCGTCATGTCGGGGCCTGTCAGTTCTGCGGCAATGCGGCCTTCGCGCATGACGATCACGCGGTCCGACATGCCAAGGATTTCGGGGATTTCGCTGGAGACCATGATGACCGCCAGACCTTCGGCAGCCAGTTCGGCCATGAATTCATGCACGGCGGCCTTCGATCCGATGTCGATGCCCTTGGTCGGCTCATCCAGGATGATCACGCGAGGTTTGGTTGCCAACCATTTGGCGATGACCACCTTTTGCTGATTTCCCCCCGACAGCAGCCCCACATCCTGATCCAGAGACGCCGCCCGCAGGTCCAGCCGTTGGGTGTAGTCGCGGGCCAATTTGAACTCTCGCGCCATGTTCAGAAAGCCAGAGGTATTCATCCGCCCAAGGCTGGGCAGCGTGATGTTCTGAAAGATCGGCAGGCCCTTGACCGCGCCCTGTTTGCCGCGATCCTCAGGAACATAGACGATGCCCTCATCGATGGCTTGCGCGGTGGACCGGATGGCAATGACACGTTCCCCGATGCGACACGCCCCTTTCGACGGGGCGGTGATGCCGAAGAGAGATTGCATCACCTCGGACCGGCCCGCGCCGACGAGGCCGTAAAAGCCAAGGATTTCGCCCTTGTGCAGGGTGAAGCCGATATCGGCGAATTCGGTGGGGTGGCTGTAGCCGGACACCGTCAGGACCGGGGCACCGATGTTGCGCGTGCGGGCGGGGAATATCTGATCGACCGACCGACCCACCATCATCTGCACCAACTGCCCTTCGGTCACATCCGCCATCCGGCCTGCGCCGATGAACTGGCCATCGCGGAACACGGTGTAGCGGTCGGCAATCTGGAAAATCTCATCGAACTTGTGGGAAATGAAGAGGATCGCCTTGCCCTCGGCCTTCAGCCGTTCGACCAGATCGTAAAGCTCGTGGATTTCCTTGTGGCTCAGCGCAGCCGTCGGTTCGTCCATGATCACCACGCGGGCGTCGATGGACAGGGCGCGGGCGATGGCCACCAGATGCTTGGACGCAATCCCCAGATCGCGCAGCACGGCGCGGGGGTTCAGCGTCGCGCCGATGCGCGCCAACAGCTCACGCGACTGCGCCTCCATCGCCGCCCAGTCGATCAGGCCAAAGCGGGTGCGCGGCGCATGGCCCAGAAAGATGTTCTCGGCGACGGTCAATTCGTCAAACAGCACGGTTTCCTGATGGATCGCCGTGACACCCGCTCGCGCGGCGGCGTCGGCGGTGGGAAAGGTCGTGGCTTGTCCCGCCACCTCGATCACGCCCGCGTCGGGCTGGTAGATCCCGGTCAACACCTTGACGATGGTGGATTTGCCTGCGCCGTTTTCGCCGATCAGGGCGGTGACTTCGCCTGCGTGCAACTCAAGTTGCACATCCGACAGCGCACGCACGCCGGGAAAGGATTTGGAAATGCCCGACAGGCGCAGCACGGGCTGCGGGGCGGGCGATTGGGCGACGGTCATGGCGGTGTCCGGTCGTCTGAAAGGGGAATAGGGGTGGGCCGCACCAAGGCGGTGCGGCCCGGTTCGGTCAATCAGAAGATCGACTTGAACTGTTCGATGTTCGACGCGTCATAGGTGAAGGGGTCCGACATGGCCGCTTCGTTGTTGTCGTCCAGCGTGGCAGCGCCCATACGGCCCATCGGGATCGATGCGCCCGGCTCAGCCTTGGCACCGTTCGAGATGTTGTAGGCCAGCATGGTGGCGGCATAGCCCAGATCAATCGGGTTCCAGATCGCGAAGGACTTGGTCGCGCCCGAAGCCACGGCCCCGGCCATTTCCGACGGCAGACCCAGACCGGTCACGTTGATCGCGCCGATCTTGCCAGCGTCGGTGACAGCCTGCGACGCGGCAAGGATGCCCACGGTCGTCGGTGCGATGATCGCCTTCAGGTTCGGGTAGGTGGCGATCAGGCCTTGGGCTTCGCGGTAGGATTTGTCGGCAAGGTCGTCACCATAGACGGTAGCGACAAGGTTCACGCCCGGATAGTTCGGCAGAACCTTGGTGGCCTCTTCGATCCAGATGTTCTGGTTGGTCGAGGTCGAGGTGGCCGACAGGATCGCCACATCGCCGCCTTCGGGCATATGGTCAGCCGCCAGTTTGATGATCGTGTTGCCGATCAGCGCGGACGACGACGGGTTCAGGTGCATCTGGCGGCCTTCCTTGGCCACGCCCGAGTCCCATGAGATCACAGTGATGTCGCGTTCCATCGCCTTTTGCAGGGCGGGGGCGACGGCGTCAGGGTCGTTGGCAGAAATCGCGATGGCGTCCACACCCTGCGCGATCAGGCTGTTGATCACCTCGATCTGGCCTTCGGCCGTGGTGTCGGTCGGGCCGGTGTAGATGATTTCCACATCGCCCAGTTCCTTGGCGGCCTCTTCGGCGCCCTTGTTCGCGGCCTCGAAGAAGCCGATCCCCAGCGCCTTGACCACCAGCGCGATGCGCTTGGTTTCAGCATGCGCGCCGGTGGCCGCCATCAGTGCGACGGTCATCGCCGCCGTTGTCAGTGCCTTGCGAAGAATGCTCATTGTTGTCCTCCCTGAGCGTTTTTAGTCGGAACCGCGCCTTCAAGCCTCCTGCGCGGTTTGGCCTCTGTCCGCAGCGCCGACCTGCGCCACGATCAGTTTGATGTCGGCCGCGTCGCACATGGCGGCGTCGCGGTCGGAAATCCGTTCATCGGTGATGAGGGTATGGATGCGGTTCAGCGCGCACAGGATCAGGCTGGAGCGTTGGGCGAATTTGGAACTGTCGGCCAGCACCACCAATTCATCTGCTTGACCGATCAGCTTCTGTTCGGCCTGCACCAGCAAGGGGTCCCCCTCCATCAGCCCCAAGGCGCCGATGCCCCGGCAGCCCATGAAGATGCGGCGGGCGTAGAAGTGGCGGCTGCCATCCTCGTCGAAGGGCGACAGGATGATGTTCTGTTCGCGGTAGATCGCGCCTGCGGGCAGAAGCACGGTGTTCTTGGAATGCTTCAGCAGGTGTTCGGCAATCGGGAAGCTGTTGGTGAAGACCTGACAGCGCCGCGTGGACAGGGGGTGCACCATCTGGAATGTGGTGGTGCCGCCGTTGATGATGATCGGTTCGCCATCCTCGCACAGCTCCACCGCCGCGCGGGCGATTGCGCGTTTCTGCGCGATGTTGATCGTTTCGTTGACCGAAAACGGCCGCCCTGCCAGCCCGACAAACTGCGGCGGCGCGATGGATTCTGCCCCGCCGCGCACCCGGCGCAGCTTTTTCTGCACGTGAAGCGTGGCGATATCGCGCCGGATCGTCGCCTCTGACGCCCCCGTCAGCGCCACGAGGTCGGCCACCGTTGCAACGGGCCGGTCCTGCACCGCAGACAGGATGATTCTGTGCCGTTCGCTTTCGTGCATGGCGTCCTCCCTGTCGCAAAACTTCCACCGAAACCAATCAGTGTCAATCATTTTCGATCACATTAATCATTTTGCACTTGCAGCATGATTGAACATGATCGTTTTTGATTGACATTAGCGCGTCGTGGTCACATTCCTTGACCAAAGCGCGGGAGGTGTCCGCGCCAAGGGAGGATGCCATGACCACAGCCACCGCCGGTGCCCGGCTTGCAAACCTTTGGGATGATGCCCGCGCAGGCGCGATGACCGAGGCTGAAAAGCTGCTCTATCGGTCGAACCTGTTGGGCTCGGACAAGCGGATCACCAATTACGGCGGCGGCAACACCAGCGCCAAGGTGATGGAGACCGACCCCCTGACCGGCGAACAGGTTGAAGTGCTTTGGGTCAAGGGCTCGGGCGGGGATGTCGGCTCCATCAAGATGGACGGCTTTGCCACGCTTTACATGGACAAGCTGCGGGCGCTGAAGGGCGTCTACACCGGCGTGCACATGGAGGATGCGATGGTGGGCTATCTGCCCCATTGCACTTTCAACCTGAACGCGCGCGCGGCCAGCATCGACACGCCTTTGCATGCCTATGTGCCGAAAAAGCACGTCGATCACATGCACCCTGACGCCATCATCGCCATCGCTGCATCGCAGAATTCGCGCGAACTGACGTCGCGGATTTTCGGGGATGACATCGGCTGGCTGCCGTGGAAGCGGCCGGGCTATGAGCTTGGGCTGTGGCTGGAAAAGTTCTGTCTGGAAAACCCCAAGGCCAAGGGCGTGGTGCTGGAATCGCATGGCCTGTTCACCTGGGATGACGACGCGAAGACCTGCTATGAACTGACCATCGCCATCATCCAGAAGGCGATGGATTGGTTCGCGGCGGAAACTGCCGGAAAGGTGATCTTTGGCGGCGCGGTCAAGGACAGCCTGCCCGCCGATCAACGCCGCGCGGTGGCGGCCCGCCTGATGCCTGCGATCCGGGGGATGATCTCTGGCGATCACCACATGGTCGGCCATTTTGATGATCAACCGGCGGTGCTGGAGTTTGTGAATTCGGCCAAGCTGGCACCTTTGGCGGCTCTGGGCACGTCCTGCCCGGACCACTTCCTGCGCACCAAGATTTGCCCGCTGGTCGTGGGGTTTGATCCGGCTTCCCCGGATGTCGATGCCACCTTGGCCGCATTGGCCGGGCAGGTTGAGGCCTATCGCAAGGGCTATGCCGCCTATTACGACCGCTGCAAGCATCCCAACTCGCCGCCGCTGCGCGATCCCAATGCCGTGGTCTATCTGGTTCCCGGCGTGGGGATGCTGACCTTCGCCAAGGACAAGGCGACGGCGCGGGTGTCGGGTGAGTTTTATGTCAACGCCATCAACGTGATGCGCGGCGCAGATACCGTCAGCACCTATTGCGGCCTGCCGGAGCAAGAGGCCTTCGACATCGAATATTGGCTGCTGGAAGAGGCGAAACTTCAGCGCATGCCCAAACCCAAGTCGCTGGCCGGTCGTGTGGCCTTGGTCACCGGGGGTGCGGGGGGGATCGGATCGGCGACAGCTGAACGCTTCCTGCGCGAAGGGGCCTGCGTGATGCTGGCCGATATCGATGCGGTGGCTTTGGCCGCGACGGCGGAGAATCTGACCAAGCGCCACGGCAAGGATGTGGTGCGGACGGTTTCCATGAACGTTACCGACGAATCGCAGGTCATCGCCGCCTTTGCCCAAACGGCAGTGGAATTCGGGGGCTTGGACATCCTGGTGTCTAACGCCGGGATTGCATCCTCTGCGCCGATTGAAGAGACGACGCTGGCGCTGTGGAACAAGAACATGGACATCCTGTCCACCGGCTATTTCCTTGTCAGCCGCGAGGCGTTCAAGTGTTTCCGCGCGCAGAAGATCGGCGGGGCAGTGGTGTTCGTGGCGTCCAAGAACGGTCTGGCCGCCAGCCCCAACGCCAGCGCCTATTGCACGGCCAAGGCGGCGGAGATTCACCTCGCCCGTTGTCTGGCACTGGAGGGGGCCGAGGCGGGCATCCGCGTCAATGTGGTCAACCCCGATGCCGTCCTGCGCGGGTCCAAGATCTGGTCGGGCGAATGGCTGGACCAACGGGCCAGCACCTACAAGACCGACAAGGAAGGGTTGGAAGAGATGTATCGCCAAAGGTCGATGCTGAAACGCTCGGTCTTGCCGGAAGACATCGCCGAAGCCGCCTATTTCCTGTCCTCTGACCAGTCGGCGAAATCCACCGGGAATATCCTGAACGTGGACGCGGGCAACGTCCAAGCCTTCACACGGTGAGCCTCATGATCGAAAAACACATCATCGACGCCGAAAACGAAAAGCACATCAAGGGCTTGCAGGCCGATTTTGATGCCTTGGGCGAACATCTGGACCGGCGGGGGATCAACATCGACACTGTCCGCGCCAAGGTGGCCGCTTACGGTGTGGCGGTCCCGAGCTGGGGAGTCGGCACCGGCGGCACGCGCTTTGCGCGCTTTCCGGGCGGGGGCGAGCCGCGCCACATCTTCGACAAGCTGGACGATTGCGGCGTGACCCAGCAACTCACCCGTGCGACGCCCTCGGTCAGCCTGCACATTCCGTGGGACAAGGCCCCGGCGGCGGACCTGCTGGCCAAGGCCGAAGAGGTGGGCCTGGGCTTTGATGCCATGAATTCCAACACCTTCCAGGACCAGCCCGGGCAGGCCCATTCCTACAAGTTCGGGAGTCTGTCCCACACCGACCCCGCCACCCGCGCGCAGGCGGTGGAACACAATCTGGAATGTATCGAGATCGGCCAAGGCATCGGGTCCAAGGCGCTGACGGTCTGGATCGGCGATGGGTCCAACTTTCCCGGACAATCCAACTTTACCAAGCAGTTCGAGCGCTATCTTGACGCGATGCGTCAGGTCTATGCGGGCCTACCCGACGATTGGCGCGTCTTCACCGAACACAAGATGTACGAACCGGCCTTCTATTCGACCGTCGTGCAGGATTGGGGCACCAACTACCTGATCGCGCAGGAATTGGGGCCGAAAGCCTACTGTCTGGTGGACCTTGGCCATCATGCGCCGAATGTGAATATCGAAATGATCGTGGCCCGGCTGATTCAGTTTGGCAAGCTGGGCGGCTTCCATTTCAACGACAGCAAATATGGCGACGATGATCTGGATACCGGCAGCATCGATCCCTACCGGCTGTTCCTCGTCTTCAACGAATTGGTCGAGGCTGAGGGCAAACCCGGTTTCACCCCGGCCCATATGCTGGACCAAAGCCACAACGTCACCGATCCCATCGAAAGCCTGATGGTCTCGGCCACCGAGGTACAGCGCGCCTACGCGCAGGCCTTGCTGGTGGACCGCGCCGCGCTGCATGGCGCACAGGACGGCAATGACGCGCTGATGGCGACGACGCTTTTGAAACGCGGCTTCCGCACGGATGTGGAGCCGATCCTGGCCATGGCGCGCTATCTGGCGGGCGGTGCGATCGATCCCGTGGCGACCTATCGCGCGTCGGGCTACCGCGCGCAGGTCGCGGCGGTGCGGCCCAAGGCCAGCGGCGCGGGCGGTGGAATCGTCTGATCCGCGATCCATCTTTTGTCGATCCGGGCGGCGCAATCACGGATTGTGCCGCCTGTTTCTTTTGCAGGCTCCAGCCGCCCTGCAGGGGCGTTTTCGGGCATTATCCCCCATCGCGACGAAGAAGTTCTTTTCTTGTCTGACCAGACAATCAGATTCGTTTGACGTCACAAACGCCTGCCGCATAGAGTTTGGCCACGAAAGAACGCGCCAGCGTTCCGATTGCCAGTGTCATACGGCAGTCATGGAACCGCAGCAGACTTAGCGCCGAAAGCGCAATAAACCGGGAGACTGACTTGAAAAAAGAACTTCTGATGAACCGCCGCTCGGTGCTCAAGGGCTCTGCCCTCATGCTCGGCGCGCTGGCCGCTCCGGCGATCATCTCGAAGAAGGCGCTGGCCTCTTCGGGCGAGCTGAACTTCACCGGCTGGGCCGGCTATCCGGGCATGGCTGAAAAGGTCATCCCGGCGTTTGAAGCGGCCACCGGCATCAAGGTGAACTTCAAAGAGATGCCGAGCCAGGACGACATGTTCGCCGAAGCCAAGGCGATGATCTCGACCGGCGGCATGGACATCTATGAACCGACCGTGGACCGCATCGCCGCTTGGAATTCCAACGGTCTGGTTCAGGGCTGGGACACCTCCAAGCTGGCGCTCGACAACTACCTGCCCGGCATGGCCGATGGCTCCATCGGTGAGCGTTCGACGATTGACGGCAAGCGCCTGATCGTTCTGTCCGTCTGGGGCACCGAAGCGCTGGTCGTGGACAAGGACAATGCCACGCTGGGCGAGGCCCCCTCGCTGGGTGCGCTGTTCGACCCGGCCAACCAGGTCGTGCTGCGTCCGCACTCGGCGCTGGCCGCGATGGGCCGTTGGCTGGACGCGACCGGCAAGCTGCCGCGTCCGTGGATGGATGGCTACTCCGACATGGCTGCGATGACCGAACTGTGGGACATTGCGCTGGCCGAGGCGATCAAGGCCAAGGGCAACGTGGTCCAGTGGTGGTCGGGCGAAAACGAAGCGCAGGCTGGCTTCCTGGCCAACGGCGCGACGCTGGGCCTGTGCTGGGATTCGACCGGCATGAACATGGGCAAGCAGGGCAACTACGGCTATGTCGCCCCGGCAGAAGGCGCCTTCGCCTGGAACCAGGGTCTGACCCTGATGGCCAACGCCGCCAACGTCGAGCAGGCTCATGAATTCGCCAAGTGGGTTTCCACGGCGGAAGGTTCGTCGCTCTGGGCGACCGCGTTCGGCGCGAACCCGGTCGGCAAGGGCGGACCCGAGCTGATGGACCCGGAAGTGTCGGCCTTCTACAGCGGCACCTTCAACGATGCGGCCTTGGCCAATCTGTGGTGGTGGCCGGACCAGTCGGCCGACTTCCTCGCCAAGCGCGCGGAATATGCCGACAAGTACAAAGCGGCCTGATCTGCCGAAACTTTGCGCTCGCCGGGTCCATCGGACCCGGCGAGTCCATTTCATGGGCATCGCGTCGCTTCTGGACCAACCGCCGGCAGGGAACTGGCGCTATTCTTTGCAGTGACATGCAGGCCTGCTAGACCTGCGTGCGGCTTTGGCCGACGATAACAAAAGAACAAAAGACCTCAGGGGAACAGGGCCGATGAGTGCCGGAATCGATCTTGAAAACGTAGTCTGCGACTTTGGCGACTTCCGTGCCGTCGATCATGTGAACGTCTCCATCAAGCCCGGAGAGTTCTTTTCCTTCCTCGGCCCCTCGGGCTGCGGCAAGACCACGATCCTGCGGATGATCTCGGGCTTCACCGAGCCCACGCAAGGCATCATCCGCATCGGCGGGCAGGATGTGCGTGGGCAGCGTCCGAACCAGCGCCCCACGGCGCTGATCTTCCAGAACCTTGCGCTGTTCCCCTTGATGACGGTGTGGGAAAACATCGCCTTCGGGCTGGAGGTGCGGGGCGTGGACAAGGCCAAGCGCCGGGCGCGGGCCGATGAATTGCTGCGTCTGGTCGATCTGCCGGGTGCGGCGGACAAATACCCCAGCCAGCTTTCCGGCGGCCAACGGCAACGTGTGGCGATCGCCCGCGCGCTGGCGGTGGAACCGGCGGTGATGCTGTTGGACGAACCCCTGTCGGCGCTGGACCTGAAGCTGCGCCAGCACATGCGGGCGGAGTTGCGCGCCATCCAGAAGCGCACCGGCGTGACCTTCATCTACATCACCCACGACCAGGGCGAGGCCTTGGCGATGTCCGACCGTGTTGGCGTGATGAGCCAAGGCCGCATCCAGCAAGTGGCCGATCCGCGGGAGATCTATAACAACCCGGTCAACGGTTTCGTCGCCTCTTTCGTGGGCGAGAACAACATTTTTGACGGCACCGTGGTCAATCCGGCCAATGGCATGGCGGGCTATGAGACCGCGCTTGGCACCTTCCGCGCGCGTCTGGGCGCACTGGCGACGGGCAAGGGCGTGAAGCTGTTCGTGCGCCCGGAACACACCGCGATCAGCCTGACGGCGGCGGCGGAAAACTCTGTCCCCGTCACGATTTCGGAAGTGTCCTTCGAGGGCAGCTTCATCTCGATCCAAGGCAAAGCCGCAGGGGGGACGACGCTGGTTGCGGAAATCCGCAATGACGGGGCGGCGACGGTGCCTGCCATCGGCTCGGCGGCCTTCATGTCCTTTGATCCCGCCCGCGCCGCCATCCTGCCTGACGCCGAAACCCGGCGCTGAGGAGGGCAAGCGATGCAAGACCTGATCCGACGTTACGGGGTTGGACTGACCGGGTTGATGGTGCTTCTGGTGGCCTTCTGGCTGCTGATGCTGGTCATCATCCCCAACATAACGCTGTTTGAATCAAGTTTTCGCCCCTATCTGCCGGTGGTCGAGATGGGCGGACCGAAGGATGTCTATTCCCCTAACAACTACCTCAAGGTGTTTGACGGGTCGGTCGAGACGACGATCCTCGGCATGACCTTCATGGTGCCGGTGCATATCCGGACCTTTTTCCTGACGATCTGGTATTCGGTGACCGTGACCTTGGCCTGTTTCGTGCTGGCTTATCCTGTCGCCTTTTATCTGGCCAAGATCGCCAACCCGAAATCGGTGCCGACGCTTCTGCTTCTGCTCTTCGTGCCGCTCTGGGTGTCCGAGGTGCTGCGCGCCTTTGCGTGGTGGATCATCCTTGCGCTGAAGGGGCCGCTCAACTCGCTGCTGCTTTCGCTGTCTCTGATTGACAAGCCGGTGCGCTGGATCACCGACTATGACGCGGTGCTGATCGGGTTGGTCTATACCTACATCCTGTTCATGCTGTTCCCGATCTATAATGCCATCTCGTCGCTGGACACCAACCAGATCGAGGCGGCCGAGGATCTGGGTGCATCGCGTTGGCGCATCCATTGGCGGATCGTCTTGCCGCATTCCAAGCCGGGCATCGCCTCGGGTGCGGTCATGGTGTTCATGCTGTCGGCGGGGTCGCTTCTGGTGCCGTCGATCCTTGGCTCCACCACGTCGCAATGGTTCACCCAGACGATCCAGCAATGGATGAATGACGCGCTGGATTGGAACACGGCCTCGGCCTATGCCTTCCTGCTGTTGTTCCTGTGCACCGCTTTTGTCAGCTTGGTCATGTGGATTTTCCGCGTGAAGCTGTCAGACATCGCGAAATAAGGGGGCGGGACCATGCACAAGCTGAGGACGACGCTGGCGCACCTCTATATGGGCGCGTTCCTGATCTACCTGATCATCCCCTTGGTGATCATGGCCGGGGCTGCGTTCAACGATTCCAAACTGCCCTCCATCGTGCCATGGCGCGGTTGGACCCTGCATTGGTTCTACGACCTGTTTCAGGACGAGCGGATGTGGGTCGCACTATTTAACACCATGGTGGTGGCGCTGGCGGTGGCGGTCATTTCGATCATCATCGGCACGGCATCGGCGATCCTGATCAACTCGATCTCGGGCCGGATTCGCACGGTGATCTACGGGTTGATGATCTCGACCATCCTGATCCCCGGCGCTGTTATCGGCATTTCCACCCTGCTGATGTGGAACAAGCTGGGCGTGCCGCCGGGGCTGCATCTGTCGGTGCTGGGGCAGGTCAGCTACATTGCCGCCATGGTGATGCTGCTGGTTCTGGCGCGGTTGCAGACCTTTGACAACGCACTGGAAGAGGCGGCGCTGGACCTTGGGGCAAGCCATGCGCAGGTCATGCGCCGGATCTTGCTGCCGCATCTTTACCCCGCCATCGGGGCCGGGGGGGCCGTGGCGTTCTTCCAGTCCATCGAAAACTTCAATGTCACGCAGTTCACGCGCGGCGGGGTGGATACGCTGACGGTCTATGTGTTTTCCAAGGTGCGGTCGGGCATCACGCCCACGATCAACGCGCTGGCCCTGATCATGATCTCGATCACCTTGCTGATTGCGATCTGGTACGAAATCTCGCGGCGGCGCAAAGAGCGGATCATGCTGGCCGGCATGTCGCGCGACGACGAGTGACCCCGCGCGCGGGTTGACCGGACAGGAGCGGGGGTTTCACACCCCCGCACCCCCGTGGGATATTTAAGCAACGGGGAAGGGGGGCGCTGAGGCGCTTTTTTTGTTACGGTGAAAGACAGTCTTGGCTGGGGGCAGTTGCGCGCCCGGTGAAGCGGTAGGCGGCAAGGCCGATCCATTCGCGCAGGGCTGTCGCCAAGGCATCGGCGTTTTCCGAAAACCGCCAGCCGGCGCCATCGCCGGGGCTGCGGTAATCCACCGGGTAGGGGATCAGGCCCGTCCAACCCGCCGCGCAGAAGGCGGCAACCGCACGCGGCATGTGATAGGCCGAAGTGACCAGAAGCCACCGCTGCCCCGCCTCGGGCGTCAACAGGGCCCGCGTCATGGCGGCGTTTTCGGCGGTGTTGCGCGAGGCGGCCTCCAGCCTCAGGCGGTCAGGGGACAGGCCGAGGTCGGCGAAGACCCGCCGCGCCACATCCGCCCCCGCCGCCCCGCCGCGCAGATTGCCGCTGCCGCCGCTGAAGATCACCGTGGCGGTGGGATGTTGCAGCGCAAGGGCCATCGCCGCCGTGATCCGTTCGGCCCCCGCGTTCAGTTGCACCTGATCACGCGCGGCGGTCAGGTCGGCAAGCTCTGCCCCGCCGAGGACGATGATGCCCGCCACCGCCTCCGGCACGGCGGGTGGGGGAAAGCGGTCCTCGAGCGGGGTGAACAGCAGCGATTGCACCGGCCACGCCGCGATCACCGCCATGGCAATCACCGTGGCCCCCAACACGCCGCGCGCCAGTCGAGGCCGCCTGTGCCAGACCAGCCAACTGGCGGCCAGAAGCAGCATCAGCAGGCTGTCGGGGCGCAGCGCGGCCCATATGATCTTGGACGCGAAGAAGAACGCTGTGTCCATCAGGTGCGCGCGTAGATGTCCTGATAGCGCACGATGTCATCCTCGCCCAGATAGCTGCCGGTCTGCACCTCGATCAGCACCATGGGCAGTTTGCCCGGATTCTCCATCCGGTGCACCGCGCCCAAGGGGATGTACACCGATTGGTTTTCCGAGATCAGGCGCACCTCGTCGTTCACCGTCACCTTGGCGGTGCCTTCGACCACGACCCAATGTTCAGAGCGGTGGTGATGCGATTGCAGCGACAGGGCCGCGCCGGGATGGACCACGATGCGCTTGACCTGAAAGCGCGGGCCAAGGGCGAGGCTTTCGTACCAGCCCCAGGGCCGGAAATCGCGGGCGAAGGCGGTGGCCTGCTTGGCACCCTTGGCCTTAAGCGCGGCGACGGCCTCTTTGACGCGTTGGGATTGATCCTTGCGGGCGATCAGCACGGCATCGGGCATGGCGACGGCGATTATGTTCTCAAGCCCGATTCCCACGAGTTGCAGCCCCTCCACCTCGGAGCGCAGCAGGGTGTCGGTGCAGTCGATGGCGGTGGCGCTGTCGGACAGGACATTGCCCGCCGCGTCGGGGCCAAGCTCTTGCCAGACCGCCTCCCACCCGCCGAGGTCGGACCAGCGCCCGGCGAAGGGCATGACGGCAAGGTTGGCGGCCTTTTCCATGATGGCGTAATCGACGGAAATGTCGGGAAGATCGGCCCAAGGCGCCGGGTCCAGACGGGTAAAGCCGAGATCGGTCTTCGCGCCCAAGACCGCCGCGCTGGCCGCTGGCATCAGCGCGGGCGCGTGGGTGGAAAAGGCGTCAAGGATGGCGCGGGCGGAAAAGAGGAAGATCCCGGCGTTCCACAGATGCATCCCGTCGGCCAGCATGGCGGCGGCGCGGATGGCATCCGGCTTTTCGACAAAGGCGGCAAGTGGCTGCGGCCCGGATGTGCCCTGCAGCGCAGAGGTCAGGCGCAGATAGCCATAGCCGGTTTCCGCCCGGTCCGGCTGGATGCCGAAGGTGACAAGGTCGCCTGCCTGCGCGCGGGGCAGGGCGCTTTGCACCGCTTGACGGAAGGCCCCGGCATCCGGGATCACATGGTCCGATGGCAGCACCAGCATCACCGCATCCGGGTCGCATGCCGCCAGATGCAGTGCTGCGGCCAGGATTGCGGGCGCGGTGTTGCGCGGCGCCGGTTCGATCATCACGCCCTGCGGCGCGATTTCGACGGCGGCCAATTGTTCGATCACGATGAAGCGGAAGGGATCTCCGGTGATGATCAGGGGGGCGGCAAAGCCCTCCGCCCGGCAGCGCAGGGCCGAGGTCTGGAACAGGCTGCGCGCGCCCGTGAGTTTGGTGAATTGTTTGGGATAGCTTTGCCGGGACACAGGCCAAAGACGGGTGCCCGACCCGCCACACAGAATAACCGGATGAATCATGATGCCCTGACTGATTGCCCAACACGCAAGCCACAGGCTATACGCATTCCATGTGCAGGGCCAAGGGGATCAGCCTTGTCCATCTGGGGAGTGGGTATGGCACCGAAGTTCGGGACCAGCGGTTTGCGGGGATTGGTCGTCGAATTGACCCCTGATCTGGTGGCGGATCATGTCCGGGCCTTTCTTTATGCCTGTCCGGTGGGAACGGGACTGTTCGTCGGGCGCGACCTGCGGGAGTCGTCTCCGATGTTCGCCGATGTTGTGATCGCCGCGGCGCGGGGCGAAGGGGTGGATGTCACCGATTGCGGTGCAGTGCCGACCCCTGCGCTGGCCTTGGCCGCGATGGGCGCCGGGGCGGCGGCTGTGATGGTGACCGGCAGCCACATCCCGGCGGATCGCAACGGGTTGAAATTCTACCTGCCGGGGGGAGAGATCACCAAGGCGGATGAGGCGGCGATCCTCTCGGCGCTGGGACGTCCCGCGCGGGGTGGGCAGGGGGCTTTGGCACGCAACACCACGGCCGGAGCGGATTGGGCGGCGCGCTATCGGACGGCCTTTGGCGCAGGGGCCTTGTCGGGGCTGCGGATCGGGGTCTGGTCCCATTCCGCCGTCAGTCGGGACGTGCTGGCCGACGCGCTGCGGGGCCTCGGCGCGGCAGTAGTCGAGGTCGGGCGGTCCGACGCCTTTATCCCCGTGGATACCGAGGCCGTGCCGGATTGGGCGCGGAGCGAGATCGCCGGATGGGTGGCCGCGCATGGACTTGATGCGCTGGTCTCGACCGATGGTGATGGCGACCGTCCCTTGGTGGCGGATGCGACCGGGGCCGTGGTGCCGGGCGATATCCTTGGCCAGATCACCGCGCGGGTGGTGGGGGCGGACACCGTGGTGACGCCGGTCAGTTCCAACACCGGGGTTGAGGCGTCAGGGCATTTCGTCCGCGTGATCCGCACGCGGATCGGCTCGCCTTTCGTCATTGCCGGGATGGCGGTGGGGGGCCGGGTGGTGGGCTATGAGGCGAACGGCGGGTTCCTCTTGGGGTTCCCGGCGATGCTCGCGGGGCCGCTGGCGCCTTTGGCGACGCGCGACAGCCTGTTGCCGATCCTCGCCCCCTTGGTCGCCGCGCGGGGGACGGGCCTTGCCGCCTTGGTGGCGGCAGAGCCACTGCGCGTTACCGCGACGGACCGGATCGAGGAGGTGCCGACCGACCGCTCTGCCGCTGTCTTGGCGGGGTTGGTCGAAAAGTCCGCCGCTTTGGCCGACCTGTTGGCCGAGGTGGGGGAGGTTCCTGCCGCGCAAGACCTGACCGATGGTCTGCGCGTCACCTGTGCCTCGGGCCGCGTGCTGCATTTGCGCCCTTCGGGCAACGCGCCGGAGTTTCGGGTTTATGTGGAGGCCAACGCACCTGCCGAGGCGCGGGCGATGCTGGCCATGGTCCTGGGCGTTTTGAAACGGCGGTTTGCGGCATGACTCGCAAGGTTCTGATCACCGGCACGGCCGGATTCATCGGTTTTCATCTCGCCCGCCTCTTGCTGGCCGAAGGCTTCCGCGTGCATGGCTATGACGGCATGACGGACTACTATGACGTCACGCTGAAACAGCGCCGCCATGCGATGTTGCTGCAAACTCCGGGATTTTCGGCCACGGAAGGCATGCTGGAGGATCAGCGGCTGTTCGATCAGGTGGCGGATGATTTCGCGCCAGAGGTGATCATCCACCTCGCTGCGCAAGCGGGGGTGCGCTACAGCCTTGAAAATCCGCGCGCCTATCTGGACAGCAATGTGATCGGCACCTTCAACGTGATGGAGGCGGCGCGGCGGCTTCAGGTCGGGCATCTGCTGATGGCCTCGACCAGTTCGATTTACGGCGCGAACACCGAGATGCCCTATGCCGAAACGCACAAGGCCGACACGCAACTGACGATCTATGCCGCGACGAAGAAGGCGACGGAAAGCATGGGTCACGTCTATGCCCATCTGTGGAAACTACCCACCACCATGTTCCGCTTCTTCACGGTCTACGGCACATGGGGGCGGCCCGATCTGGCCTATTTCAAGTTTGTCGATGCGATCCTGAAGGGTCAGCCCATCGACATCTACAACCACGGTGAGATGTATCGCGATTTTACCCATGTCGGCGATCTGGTGCGCGGGATCCGGCTCTTGATCGACGCGGTGCCGATGCGCCCGGTGGATGGGGTGGTAGAGGAAGGCGACAGTCTCTCGCCGGTCGCGCCTTACCGGGTGGTCAATATCGGCAATTCGCAGAAGGTGAAGCTGCTGGATTTCGTTGAGGCGATCGAAGAGGCTGTGGGGCAGAAGGCCATCCGCAATTACATGCCCATGCAGATGGGCGATGTGCCCGCGACCTGGGCCGATGCCAGCCTGTTGCAGCGCGTGACCGGGTATCGGCCACACACCGACATCCGGGATGGGTTGGCCGAGTTCGTGGCGTGGTATCGCGAGTATTACGGGCGGTGATGGGCCTTTCGGTGCGCAACGCTAGGGATTGCCCCGATGCCCAAAGCATCGGGGCGCGGCCGTCCCGCCCCCCCGGGGCGGCCGCACGTATACGTGCAGCCACCCCGGCGTGACGGCCGCGCCCCTTGGCTGACGTGTGCCGATCTTTAATAAGAATTGGCATTCCCGCCCAATTAGGAATAGGAGCTCACACCGCCCAACCGGCCTTCAACCCCTCAAACACCGCCTCTTCCGCCGTGCGGGGGGCGAGGCAATCGCCCGCCATCCTTACCGGGATGCCCATCGCGCCGATGGTCTCGGACAATTCATCCCGGGGCGTGTGCCCAAGGGCTAGGACAACGGACTGCACATCCTCCACCTCGACCGCTTCGCCGCTGGCGGTGTGTTGCAGGAACACGGTGTCACCCGCCGTGCCGTACAGCCGCATATAGGTCCGGACGGTGATGCCTGCGCTGTGCATCTCGGCGGCCAGCGTGTCGCGGACATACAAGGGCAAGACCTCACCGGCATGGGTGCCTGCGACGGCCAAGGTCACGCGATGGCCGTCCCGCGCCAGACGCAGGGCGATGCCGGGGCCGATCCAGTCGCAGCGCCAATCGGCCACCACCACATGCGCGCCGGGCGTGACCTTGATCTGCAGCAGGTCCCACGCGGTCGCGATCTGCATCTGGCCATCCGTGGGAAGGTCCGGCACGCGGGGCAGGGCACCGGTGGCAAGGATCACGGCATCGGGCTTTTCCTGTGCGACCAGTTCGGCAGTCACCGCCACGCCGCGCCGCACCCGCACTTGGGCGCGTTCGAGTTCCCGTGTCAGGTTGGTGACGATCCCACCAAACTCCGCCCGCCCTGGCAGCAATTGCGCCAAAAGCGCCTGTCCGCCCAACTGGGGCGCGGCGTCCCACAGCGTCACCTCATGCCCGCGCTTGGCGGCGGCGACGGCGGCTTTCATCCCGGCGGGACCGCCGCCGATGACCATCACGCGTTTGGGTTCCGTGGGCGTGACCACGCCATAAACCAATTCCCGTCCCGTCTCGGGATGTTGGATGCAGGACACCGGCAGACCGCGATGGAAATGCCCGATGCAGGCCTGATTGCAGCCGATGCAGGCGCGGATGTCGTCCACCAGCCCCGCCTGCGCCTTTTTCGGCATCTCTGGGTCGGCAATCATCGCGCGGGTCATGCCACAGACATCGGCGCGACCGGCGGTCAGGATCGCCTCGGCCTCTTGCGGTTGGTTGATGCGGCCAGCGACAAAGACGGGAATCCGCAGCGCGCGCTTGAATGTCCCGGCATCGGGCGCAACGTAACCGGGGGCAAAGGCCATGGGCGGGGCGATATGCACGGCACCGCCCACCGTGGCCGAGGTGCCGGTGGTGAGGTTGATGTAATCCATCAGCGGCTCCAGCGCGCGGCAGGCGGTGAGCGCTTCTTCCATCGTCAGGCCATCGTCATCCCGCTCTCCGGCGCTGAGGCGCAGGCCGATGACAAAGGACTCATCCGTGGCGGCGCGGCAGGCGGTCAGCACCTCGGACAGAAACCTTTGGCGGCGGGTGTCATCGCCGCCCCACCCATCGCTCCGCAGGTTCACCCGTGGGTTCAGGAATTGCGCGGGCAGGTAGCCGTGGCTGGCCACCACTTCGACCCCGTCCAAGCCCGCCTGCCACATCCGGCGGGCGGCGGCGGCGTAACCGGCGATGATCTCTTGGATCAACGGTTCGGGCAGGGCGCGCGGCATGACGTGGAAGCGTTCGTTCGGCACGCTTGAGGGCGCATAGGCCACCGCCAGCAGCCCATCCGCGCTTTCCATGATCTCGCGCCCCGGATGGAAGAGTTGCGAGAAGACCGCGCAACCCTCGGCATGGATCGCCTCGGCCAAGGCGCGATAGCCGGGGATGCAGCCGTCATCGGTGGCCATCAGAAGATGCGCCGTGTAGCGCGCGGTTTCATGCACCCCCGCCACCTGTGTGACGATCAGCCCGGCCCCCCCCTTGGCCCGCGCGCGGTGATATTCGATCAGCGCCGCATTCACCGTGCCATCGGTCGGCAACACCGTGTCATGTCCGGTGGACATGATGCGGTTGCGCAGGGTCACGCCCCGGATGGTCATGGGCGAGAAGAGCTTGGGGAACATCGTCATGGTCGTCCTTCGGGCAGGGGATTCGGCGATCCCTGAGGCGAAGGTTGCCCATAATTTCAGCAAGTTGAAGCGCAAAGCAAAAGGCCCGGTCTTTCGACCGGGCCTTGGCATCATCCCGCAAACGGGGATCAGTAGCGGTAGTGTTCCGACTTGAACGGACCTTCGACCTTGACGCCGATGTAATCGGCCTGGTCCTTGCGCAACTCGGTCAGCTTCACGCCGATCTTCTTCAGATGCAGGCGGGCGACTTTCTCATCCAGCGACTTCGGCAGGATATAGACGCCTGGCGCATAGTCCGCGCCCTTGGTCCAAAGCTCGATCTGCGCCAGCACTTGGTTGGTGAAAGAGGCCGACATCACGAAAGACGGATGCCCCGTGGCGTTGCCAAGGTTCAACAGACGCCCTTCGGACAGCAGGATGATGCGATTGCCATTCGGCATCTCGATCATGTCCACCTGATCCTTGATGTTGGTCCATTTGTGGTTCTTCAGCGCGGCGACCTGAATCTCGTTGTCAAAGTGGCCGATGTTGCCGACGATCGCCATGTCCTTCATCTCGCGGATATGCTCGATGCGGATGACGTCCTTGTTGCCGGTGGTCGTGATGAAGATGTCGGCGGAGGCGACGACATCCTCCAGCAGCACGACCTCGAACCCGTCCATCGCGGCTTGCAGCGCGCAGATCGGATCGACCTCGGTCACCTTCACGCGGGCACCCGCGCCCTGCAACGAGGCGGCAGAGCCTTTGCCCACGTCGCCGTAACCGCAGACCACGGCGACTTTGCCCGCCATCATGGTGTCGGTGGCGCGGCGGATGCCGTCCACCAGCGATTCCTTGCAGCCATATTTGTTGTCGAACTTCGACTTGGTGACGGAGTCGTTCACGTTGATCGCGGGGAAGGGCAGTTGGCCCTTCTTGTGCAGCTCGTACAGGCGATGCACGCCCGTGGTGGTTTCCTCAGAGACGCCCTTGATCGCGGCGCGCTGCTTGGTGAACCAGCCGGGCGAGGCGGCAAGCCGCTTCTTGATCTGGTTGAACAGGCACACTTCCTCGTCCGAGGTCGGGACGGCGATCAGGTCGGTCTCGCCCGCCTCAACCCGCGCGCCGAGCAGGATGTAGAGCGTGGCATCCCCGCCATCGTCGAGGATCATGTTGCAGGTGCCGCCTTCGCCGCCGAACTGGAAGATGCGGTCGGTGTAGTCCCAGTATTCCTCAAGCGTTTCGCCCTTGATTGCAAAGACCGGGGTGCCCGAGGCCGCGATGGCGGCGGCCGCATGATCCTGCGTCGAGAAGATGTTGCACGAGGCCCAGCGGACATCGGCCCCCAGCGCCACCAGCGTCTCGATCAGCACGCCGGTCTGGATCGTCATGTGGAGCGAGCCTGCGATGCGCGCGCCCTTGAGGGGCTTGGCGGTCCCGAATTCTTCGCGGCAGGCCATCAGACCCGGCATCTCGGTCTCGGCGATGGTCAGTTCCTTGCGGCCGAATTCCGCAAACGCGATGTCTTTCACAATGTAATCATTCGGCATCTGCCGCCACTCCGTTATGTCATTCCAAGATGTAGCCTGCGCGGTAGCATTGTTTGGCCTTTTCGGCAATGGCGGGCTGCGGCACTTTGGGTCTGTTTGAAAGCCGCCGGGGGCGGCGGTCCGCAAGATGGAACCGATTGCAGTGCAGCCCATAGCTTGGGTGTTTTGCCCCGCTGACAGTGGAAAGCAGCGTGTCCCAAGGGACATGTCACCGATACACTGACCGCCCCACCGTCACCTCTTTCGGCAAGCGCCGGGACCACGAGGTCTTGACTTGATAGTGTGTTTCTTCTCAATGGCGGCATAGAATTTGACGACCGTATTTTTGGTTTTGGAGATGTTATGATCGACACGGTGCGGAATCCAAGATTTGGAACTGCCGTTGGATGCCTCCAGCCTTCGGACCTTGTGCGTGACGCATTGGTGAAAATCGAGAGCGGCCGTCCGAAGATGTGCCTCGTCGTGAACGCGGATGGCAAACTTCTCAGATCTGTAACCGACGGTGATGTGCGGCGGGGCCTGCTTGCGGGGCTGACGCTCGAAAGCGCCTTGTCCGACCTTCCCGGCAGAGAGCCGGTCTGTGCGCCAAGTTCGACGTCCCCGGCTGAACTCAAATTCATGTTCGACGAACATCGCGTGTCTTCGATCATCTTGCTGGATGAGGTGGGTCGGCCTGTGGACATTTGCAGCGTGGATCAGGTTGTCGCACCCGTGCTTCTATCGTCTCCGCACATCGGAGATGCCGAGGAGCGCTACGTTCAACAGGCCTTCGACACCAACTGGATTGCGCCAGCAGGGCCGAATCTGGCGCTCTTTGAGCGTCGGCTTGCCGAAGTGAGCGGCCGTCGTGAGGCGGTGGCGGTTTCTTCGGGGACGGCGGGCCTGCATTTGGCCTTGCGGGCGCTCGACCTGCCGAAAAACGCGCGCATTTACGTTTCCGACAAGACCTTCGTCGCGTCGGTGCAGCCCGTTCTTTATGAAGGCATGACCCCGGTTCTCATCGATGCAGAACCGCTCAGCTGGAATCTTTCCGCAGACGCTCTTGAACGGCAGTTGATCCAAGACCACGCCGCAAACAGTCTGCCCGGTGCCATCATCGTCGTGCATCTCTACGGCCAAAGCGCCCAAATGAACCGGATCATGGCCTTGGCGGGCAGATTTGGCATCCCGGTCATCGAAGATGCAGCGGAAAGCCTTGGTGCGCTCTACGACAACCGGGCCAGTGGTGCCCATGGTTTGATCTCTGTCTTCTCGTTCAACGGAAACAAGATCATCACGACCTCGGGCGGTGGCGCGGTTGTGACCGACGATCCGAAGATCGCCGAGCGTGTGCGCTACCTATCGACCCAGGGCCGCGATCCCTTTGATCATTATCAACATTCTGAGATTGCCTATAACTATCGAATGTCCAATGTCTTGGCCAGCGTTGGCCTTGGTCAGCTGGAAGTGCTGCATGATCGCGTGGCCCAGCGTCGGGCCATCTTCGCGAGATATCTTGACGCCCTGTCGGGCATCCCTGGGATCGGTTTCCAGCAGGATTGGGCCGAAGCAAAAGGCAACCGCTGGCTGACGGTGCTGACCTTCGATCCTGACCATATCCGGCTGCATCCTTATCAAGTCATGCGCGCGCTCAGCCAGCGGGGGATCGAGACCCGTCCGTCGTGGAAGCCGCTGCATATGCAGCCCTTGTTGCACAGCGCGGAGTTTGTTCCGCATTCCCAGACCGAAGCCGTGTCCTCGAACCTCTTCCTGCGCGCCCTTTGCCTGCCGTCAGGGTCGAACATGTCGCAAGACCAGCAGGACCGGGTGATCGGCAATTTGACCGAGATCTTGCATAGAGGCGGCATCTGATCATGTGTGGTATTTTTGGCAATTATTGTTTTGCGCTTGGAAATGTCTCGGATGATGCGCTGGCTGCCGTGGGTGCATCGCTCAGGCATCGTGGGCCCGATGCCATGGGGTTTGCCGCCACGCCGCGCGCCGCGGTTGGAAACACCCGTCTGTCCATCCTCGACCTGAGCGAGGCAAGCAACCAACCCCTGTTCTCGGATGACGGCAATATCGCGCTGGTCCAGAACGGTGAAATCTACAACTTTGTCGAACTGCGTGCAGAGTTGCGACAGCTGGGGTGCCGCTTCTCGACGAGCGGCGACACGGAAGTGCTCTTGCGGGCATTCGAGACCTGGGGGCACGAGTTCGTCGGCAGACTGAATGGCATGTTTGCCATCGCAATCCATGTCCGAGACAGCGAGGAAGTCTGGCTCTATCGTGACAGGCTTGGTGTGAAGCCGTTGTATTATTGCGGATCGGTCCAGACCGGCCGCCTGTGGTTCGCGTCCGAGATCAAGACGTTGCTGGCCGCGGGGCATCCGGCAGAGGCCGATTATGATGCCATCGCGCAATACCTTGCCCTGAACTACATTCCTCAGCCTGCGACGGCATTCGCTGGCATCCGGCATCTTCCGCCCGGACACTACGCAAGGATTTCGCGGACGGGCTTGGACCTGCATGCCTATTGGTCGCTGGCTGATGTCAAGCCCGTTCCGGACATGACGGAAGCCGAAGGCAAGGCCGGATTGCTGGCGCTGCTGGATGACGCCACGCGGTTGCGGATGCGCTCGGACGCGCAGTTCGGTGCGTTCCTGTCCGGCGGATTGGACAGTTCGTCCGTCGTCGGTTTCATGAGCTTGTATCAGAAGACCCCGGTGCGCACCTACTCGATCGGATTTCGCAATTCCGGGTATGACGAAACCTACTTCGCGCGGCTTGCCTCGCAGCGCTTTGGCACATTGCACGAAGTCAACTACATGGAACCCGACCTCGCCGCTTTGTGGCCGAGGTTCATCTGGCATGTGGACCAACCGCATGGCGATGTGTCGTTCATGCCGATGGATCAGGTGTCGGCGGTGGCGTCCCGCGATGTGAAGATGGTCCTGACCGGTGACGGCGGCGATGAGCTGTTCGCCGGCTACGAAAAGTATGCCGACTTTTTCAGCGAGGGGCGTGTCGACCATCTGGAGACGGGTTGGGAAGATCGTTTTGTGCGGTCGTCCGGCTTGTTGCAGGCGGACGAAGGTCAACGATTGCTGATCGGTCCGCTCAAATCGGCCTTTGGTGACCTTGATCCCTATCGCGCGCTTGCGGGTCAAGTTCGCCTTGCCGACGGGCAAGATCCCATCAACCGCGTGCTGTTTGCCGAAACCACGGTCCTGTTGCCGGGGAACAATCTGGTCAAGCCGGACCGGATGGCAATGGCCAATTCGCTAGAGGTTCGGTCACCCTTCCTTGATTACCGGATGGCGGAATTCGCATTCCAGATGCCGGGTGCGCTCAAGTTGACCGGGGGCGAGACGAAGTCGATCTACAAGAAGGCGGTCCAGCCCCTGCTGGGGTCGGAATTGACGTACCGCAAGAAGCAGATGTTCACGGTTCCGGTGGGCGACTGGTTCCGGACGTCTCTGGCAGGCTATTGCCGCGACATGTTGCTTGATGGGCGTCTTGGGGCGCGCGGCATTGTCGATCCGGGTTTTGTGGCAGAGATGCTCGCTGCACATCTGTCCGGCACCGCAAATTATACCCGGCAATTGCGCGCCTTGATCTCGCTTGAACTCTGGTTCCGACTGTTCATCGATCAAGATGATGCCTTGCGGGCCATTTCCCAGCAGCCGCTGGTGCTGACATGACGGCCTCCTTGCGGTTCATGCTGGTGTCGAATGACACCGAGATTGCGCGCCATGTCGCACAGGTGGGCGGCATTGATGCCTTCGTCGATCTGGAATTCATGGGCAAGACGGAGCGTCAGGGGCACCTGACGACGTGGAAAAGCAAGCAGACCATCGACGATGTGTCCCGCATGCGCGAGGCACTGGCCGATTGTTACGTCTTGGTCCGTGTCAATCCGCTGCACGACGGATCACGGCGCGAAATCGACGAGGTGGTGGCGCGAGGCGCGGATGGCGTGATGCTGCCGATGTTCCATGACCGTGCCAGCGTTGAGCGCTTTTGTGACCTGCTCGCGGGCAGGGCCGAGCCTGTGCCGTTGTTTGAAACGTCGGCTTCGGTGGCCGCGATCCCAGACATCGTGCCTGCTGTTGGTCTGCGTCGCTTGCATATCGGGATGAATGACCTTCACCTTGATCTCAAGAACGATTTCTTGTTCGAACCGCTTGCAAACGGCGTCCTGGAAGCCCCATGTGCGTTCTTGCGTGAGGCGGATGTCGAATTCGGCATCGGTGGCATCGCCCGCGCGGGGGAAGGCATCGTTCCACCGGACATCCTGCTGGGTGAACATGTGCGCCTCGGCTCGACCTGCGCCATCCTGTCCCAGACCTTTCATCGCAATGCGCAGACCTTGGACGAATTGCGCGGTTCCATGGATTTTGCGTCGGAAGTCGCGAAACTGCGCGCGATCTTCGATGCGTTCCAGTCCCAGACCAGCGACGACTTGGAATTGAACCGCGTTGCGACGCATGATCACATACGCCAGGCCGCAGAGATGGTCCGTTTACGTAAGGCAAGCCAATGACGAGTCCCGCAATTCACATCGGCCAACGCAGAGTATCGGCTGCGGACCCCTGCTACATCATCGCCGAAATCGGTGTGAACCATAATGGGGACATGGCGCTGGCCCATCGTCTGATCGACGCTGCGGTTGCGGCCGGTGCCGATGCGGTGAAGTTCCAGACTTATCGGACCGAGGAACTGGTCCTGCCGGATGCGGCGCAAGCCGCATATCAAAGCCGAAATCTTGGTGCCGCGACCTCGCAGACCGACATGTTGCGCCGCTACGAATTGCCCTTTGCCGCTTTTGCGGAACTGCAACGCCATTGTCAGGTGAGTGGGATTGACTTCATCTCGACTGCTTTTGATGCGCCCAGTCTGGAGTTTGTCATCTCGCTCGCACCTGTCTGTCTGAAATGGGCGTCGGGTGAACTGACCAACCAGCCGATGCTCATGCAGGCTGCCGCGAGCGGACTGCCGATGCTGTTGTCGACAGGAATGGGCTCTTTGGCCGAGGTGGCCCGTTCGGTGGATTGGTTGGGCGGCAAGGTGCCGCTGGCCGTGCTGCAATGCGTGTCCGATTACCCGGCTGCCATTGAAGATCAGAACCTGCGCGTTCTTCCGATGATGCAATCCGCCTTTGGTTGTCCCGTGGGTTTCTCCGATCACACCATCGGCCCCTATGCCGCCATTGCCGCGCGTGCCCTCGGGATGGCGGTTCTGGAAAAACACTTCACGCTGGATCGCACGATGGAGGGCCCGGATCACCGCGCCTCCGTGACGCCGGACGATTTCGCCGACATGGTCGAGGTACTGCGAAAAGTGGAGGCAGGGCTGGGCGACGGCATCAAGCGCCCCCGCGCGGTCGAAAAGGACGTGCGTTCGGTCGCGCGCAAAAGCCTCGTCTATCGCCGCGATCTGCCGCAGGGGCATGTGGTGGAGGCTGGGGACCTGACCGCAAAGCGGCCGGGCCTTGGTTTGCCGCCAGATGGCATGGACCGTGTCGTGGGCCGCGCGTTGAAGGCAGATGTGCAGGGCAACAGCCTTGTGCGCGAGTCGGATGTCTGAGCCTCGCCCCGCGGAACCGATGGAGGCTGTGGCGTGCCTTTTCGGTGCTGGCGGTCACGGGCGCGTGGTGGCTGCCCAACTCTGGCGGTTTCACAAGACAGCTTGCCTGTTTGGCGATGCCAATCGGGACCTCGGAACGACCGTGTCGGGGATGGCCGTCGTCGGACAGGCCATCGCGGATGTCGTGCAGTATCCTCTTTTGATTACGGTTGGCGACAATGGCCGTCGCGCCGCGCTGCAAAGAGAAGCCGAGGGGTTGGGTGCCCGGATGTTGGCGATCGTCATGGAGCCGACAGTCTACATGGCCGAAACCGCGCCGGGGCCGGGCAGTCAGGTGCTGGCCGGGGCTTTGGTCAATACGGGCGCCCTGATCGGGCGTGGCGTGATCATCAACAGCCGGGCCGTGGTGGAGCATGATGCGAGGGTGGGCGACTTTTGCCACCTCGCGCCGGGCAGTGTCATCGGGGGGGGCGTGCACTTGGGTGAACAGGTGTTTCTGGGCACCAATGCCACCGTGTTGCCGGGGATTTCGGTCGCCTCTGGTGCGGTGATCGGGGCGGGGGCGGTCGTCACCCGCGACATCACGCAGCCGGGCACCTATGTCGGCGTGCCAGCCAAGGCCTTGGCGTCGGGGGGGGCGGAGTGATGGCACAACGTGGGGTTCCGGCGGCGGGGGCCGTGGATGTGCTGGTCGTGGTCTACGGGGGCGGGCATGTTCAAGCGGTGGTGCCGGTGGCCAAGGCCTTGCAGGCGCGGGGTGTCCGGGTGTGCGTCCTCGCCTTGACGACGGCCATCGCGGTTCTGGCGGCGACGGACCTGCCCTATTTCACCTATGCCGATCTGCCCGAGGCGGCAGAGCCGGAAACGCAGGCCGTGGCCGCGCGCCTGATGCAGGACATGCCACAGAACGGGGTCCTGCCCGCCTCCGAGACGGCGGCCTATCTGGGCCTGAATTACCGCGATCTGGAAGAGAGCCTTGGTCCCGCCGCGGCGGCGGAGGCATGGGCCCATGGCGGACGGCAGCACTTCCATCCGCGTCGCCTGATGCGGTCGGTGCTCAGCCGGATTGCGCCGCGCTTTGTGCTGACGACGAACTCGCCCCGATCGGAACAGGCGGCGATCGAGGCGGCGGGAGAGTTGGGGATTGCCTCGGCCTGTCTGGTGGACCTGTTTGCCTTGCACGCGGTGCGCTGGATCGCCCAGCCGAACTTTGCCCGCCGGATCTATGTGCTGGATGAGAGCGTGAAGGCGATGTTCCTGCGCCATGGACGGCCCGAAGCCGATATCCGCGTCACGGGCAACCCGGCCTTTGACAGCCTGCATGACCCGCAGGTCAAGGCGGCGGCGGCGGCGATGCGCGCGGCGCGGGGTTGGGGGCAGGGGGGGCGCACCACGCTGCTCTATGCCAGCACGCCGGAGCCGAAGCTGCATCCCTACACCGGATTGCCCGCTGATCCCGATCTGCCGCGTGCGCTGGAGCGGCACCTCGTGGCGATGGTGGCGGCCGATCCGCGTCTGGAACTGGTGATCCGCCGCCACCCGAGCGAGGATCAAGAGATCGCCACCGGACCGCGCATCCATGCCAGCCCGCGCGCCGATGACGTGAACGCCTTGGTGCAGGCGGTGGATCTGGTGGTGGTGACCGCCTCGACGGTGGGCTTGCAGGCCTATCTGGCCGGCACCCAGATGCTGAGCGTGGAGCGGTCGGTCTTTGCCAAGGACGCGCCCTATGGCGACTTCGGGATGAGCGTGCCTGTCCCCGACCTGCCCGACATCGCCCCGGCGGTGGAGCGTCTGTTGCCCCGCTTGCAAGAGCGCCGGACAAGGCCCTCCGAACCACCCTTGCGCCAAACCGCGACAGAGGCGATTGTGGAGGACGTGTTGGGGTGGCTTGGATGAGCGGGGCAGCGACAAGCCGTGGACCAAGACCTGTTCGCCTTCATGCCCTTGATCTTACCCGTGGACTGTGTGCGCTCTGCGTAATCGTTTATCACTTCCTGCTTTGGACCGGGACCGCGCACATAGAAAGTATGGGAACTTTCTCTGTTTATATCTTCTTCATCTTGTCGTCGCTCACCATGGCTCATTGCTATGGCAAGGCGTTCAAGAGCACGATTGATTTGACGGTCATTCAAGGTTTTCTTGTCAATCGTATCGCGCGCATCCTGCCCCTGCTTTTTCTGACGGCATTGGCCATGCAGGTCTTGCGAGTGATTTCCTCGGGCACCTTTGATGGAAGTGATTTTGCGCGCTTCCTTCTGACTGCATCGGGCCTTTTTTCTCTTCATGCTGCGGCGCTGTCGTCCAATACAGTCGGGGCTTGGTCGCTCGCCATTGAAATCTTGTTTTATGTGATGTTCCCAATTCTCATGCTGTTTGTCGGGAATGCGCGAAAAATAACGATCCTTGTTTGCTCCTTGGCGCTGATCCCGATTCAGCATGCTGGCATTGCGCTTTCCGAAAATTTCGCTGAGCCGGTCTCGTGGTATCTCTACGCAAATCCGCTTGTTTTTGCGCCTTTCTTTGCCTTTGGTTTCCTGATTCAGAAAGATGCGCCGACACTACGTCGTGACAACTTGCCCTTGGGTATCGTCCTTGTGGGAGTTGTCGGCCTTTTTTCATTCATCTTTCCCGTGGACATCATGAAGTCCACCTCAGCCTATCTTTTTCTTACGGCTGTGTCCTTCGCGGTGGTCTATGTTATGTATCACGCGCATGTTCCGAAGGCTCTCAGGCGAGTCAGTGGATTTCTTGGTGAAATCAGCTATTCTGTTTACCTTGTTCACTGGTTCGTGTTTCAGGGAGTGACAATCATCGGCACCAAGTTCGCTTTGCCGTTGGGGGTCACGTTCGCCTGTTTCTTCGTCGTGTCCTGCGTTGTGGCATATTTCACCTACCGTTGGATTGAGATGCCTTTGCAGCGTTGGGTGCGCCGTGCGCTGAGTGGGAAGGAAAAGCAGGAATGAGCATTGCACCTTCGCTCGGACGACAGCCTCAGCGCTCGCTGTGGGTGGTTCCAGTCTCGACAGGCTTGTCGATCTCAATGCTCTTGCTGGCGCTGGGACTTTCCTTTGTTTTCGTGATCCAGCCTCTTTCGCTGCTAGACGTGTCTGGTGAAGACGGTTTCGTCAACCAGCTAGTCTTCATCCAGACTCGCTATTGGGACTTGCCGTTTGACCCTTTCACCTTGTCCAATGTGCACTTTTTCAGGTGGTTGGTGTTCTTTCCCATGGCCAACAACTCAGAAAATCCTTTTTTTCTGACAGATCATGTAATCTATATCTTCCTCGTTGCGCCGCTTGTGTATTTTCTGACCGCCCGCGGTTTTTGGATTGTCGGACTTATCTTCTTGGTCTTGCCCTATGGCGTCAGTTTACGCGCCTGTTTGGTTTGCGCTGGCATGACCTATCTGACATGCGCGCTGATGCTACGCCCAAACGCGTTTTTTCTTTTGTTTGGCGGTTTTTTGGCTGTTTTGAGCAGCGCGTCGGTGCTGCAAGCCTTGCTTATGCTTCTGGCATTTCGCAGCCGTAGCCAAATTGCGGCAAAACTGACACTCGGCGTGTTTCTTGCTTATTGCTTGCTGGTTTCGCTTCAGGACAAGATTGCGGGTGTTGTGAGCGGCCTCGCAGGTTACGTCTCATCAAGTTCGAGCAGTAACGTGGTCGCAAACTATTTGGAACGAAGCACGCTGTTGGTAAGCTATGCTGAAGGCCAATCCAGATTTTACTTTTATCTCGTCGTCGCCATCGTCTTAGCCGTGCTGTTGGTTTGGAACCTGTTCCGCCAGACAGCCGCCGCACGGTTGCGGCGGCGGGTTCTATTCTGTGCTGCGCCTGGCTTGGCCCTTGAAGGGCTTGGCGTTTTGTCGATGGTCGCCGTGTTAGTCCTTATCTCTCTTCCAAACTTCCGCCGCTACATCAAAGCGTGAAGCCGTCATCCACGATCAGGTTCTGGCCGGTCATATGGCGGGCGGCGTCGGACAAGAGGTAGACCAGTGTCCCGGCGAGGTCCTCCTTGTCCAGCATCCCCTTCTGCCCGGCCTGCGCCCCATAGGCGCGGACAAAGGGCTCGGGCTGGTTGTCGAAGATGCCACCGGGACTGATCGCATTCACCCGCACCCCCGCCTTGCGGTAGTATTGCGCGAAATAGCGTGTCAGGTGCAGCACGGCCGCCTTGATCGCGGCATATTCCACCGGCATCGTCATGGGCGTGCCCTCATAGACCTCGAACCGGGGGGCGATGACGCCATAGATCGAGGACAGGTTCACGATGCTGCCGCCGCCCGTCGCCGCCAGATAGGCCGCGAATTTCTGGCTGGTCAGGAAATAGCCCCCCGCATGCAACGCCATGTTCTCGCAAAAATCGGCATAGGTCACCTCCTCCAGCTTGCGGCCATAGCGGGCATTGCGCGGATAGGCGTTGTTCACCAGCCCATGGATCGGCCCATGCTCCCGCGGCAGATCGGACAATAGGGCCGTCACGCTCGTCTCGTCGGTGATGTCCATCGCCCGGGCGATGGCGCGGCCGGGATGGGCCGCGTTGATCGCCTCGGCCGTCGCCTGGGCGCGGTCGGCATCATGGTCCGACACGATGACCCGGCCCCCTGCGGCGGCGATGGCGGTGCAAAACACCTTGCCCAGCAATCCCGCCCCCCCGGTCACGCAGAACAGCCGGTCCTGAAGGTCAAATCCTGACAGGGTCATGCCTCAGCCTCCGACGTGCCGCGATCCCGCATCAGCAGTTCGACAAAGCGGAAATCCACCTCGCTGTCGATGTCAAAGGACCGCTCCTCCGGCATGATCAGGCAGCGCGTCATCGGCAGGAACAGGCTGTCCTGAGCCAGAAGCGTGTCCCGCGTCCAGGCGTAGATCGAGGCGTTCATGTCATAGCTGGCCGGCGCATCCTGACGACGGACCACCTGCGCGGGCGGGGTTTTTGAGGTGCGCGGCCGACCCTCTGCATCGATCTCGACCATGTTGAAATAGGGCGACCGGCGCGACGGGGTGACGGTGAAGACATTGCTTGCCCCGCTCTGCTCCATCAGGGTCACGACGCCCGTGATGTCGGCCACGTCGCGCAGCGGAGAGGTGGCGTCCAGATCCACCACCATGTCGGCCCGAAGGCCCGACTCCGCCTCGGTCCGTTCCATGCAATGCCGGATCACGGGGATTTTCGCCGCCGTGTCCGTGGCCAGGGCTTCGGGGCGCTTGTGGGCGAAGTCCACCCCTTCCGCCCGCGCCACCTCGAGGATGGCGTCATTGTCGCTGCTGACAGAAATGACGTCGAACAGCCCGGTGGCCCGTGCTTGCCGGATGGAATGCACGATCAGCGGCACCCCGAGCAGCGGACGGATGTTCTTGCCTTTGACCCCTTTTGATCCACCACGCGCGCAGATCGAACAAAACCTGATCATCTTTCTACCCAGACTTTTCCAAATGAAGCGGCCTCTGCCGCGGCGATCAAATCCATGACCGACTGCCCTTCGCCAAGGCTACAGGCCAAGGCGGCCCCCCCGGCTTGCAGAAGGTCGATGTGCATGTTCCGATATGTCAGGTCACGGTCAAGCGGGGGAAAGCGGGTTTCGGTCCCGTCCACCCACAGGGTATTGGCCACAAGGTCCGCCCGCAATGTCCGGCTGGCCGTGTTGATCGTGATCTCGCGCCGGCCGACGCGGTCCAGATAGTTCATCTGGACAGAGACGAGGGGGCAACGCTCTGTCCGCATCAGCAGGGTGAAGACATCGTCACTGTCGATGTCCAGATCGCTGACCTGTCCGCCCGCCGCCGTGACGGCACGCCAATCCCCGACAAGCCACATCAGGTAATCCAACTCATGGCTGAGGTCGCGCAGGACGCCGCCGCCCTGTGCGGCATGGGCGGAATAACTGGCGCGGTAATCGCTGTGCGGGCGCCAAGACGGAAGATATTGCCCGACATAGACTTGTGCCGAGCAAACCCGGTCCTCAAGGCACAGCTCGCGCAAGCGCTGGACCAAGGGATGGTAGCGCAAGTTATAGGCGACATGCAGCGCTGCGAAATGATGGTCGGGCAGGGGGGCCGGAGCGCTGAACAGCGGTTTTTCGACCAGAACACGTCCCGCAAATCCGAGGTGGGCCAGCGCTGCCAGATCGCCCCGATGCTCTGCCGTGGCGCTGGCGATCACCACATAGCTCGGTCGCGCTTGCTCTAGTGCCGTGGAAAGGGACGGCAGCACCTGAGGGTTGGTCGAGGGCCGCCGACTGACGGCCCATGTCGCAAGGCCAAGCTCGGCCAGAATCCTGCTGTGCCTTTGGCCGATGGAGCCCTGACCGATCACAAGGCCCGCCTGTGGGGGCGATGGCAAACCTCTGTTCGGGTCGCTCTGGTCATTGGGATTGGGCATTGCGCACCCTCCTTTCGCCGTCAGACTTGGCCGGACCGCATCCGAAGCATCGGACGCAGGTCTGAGAAATTCGTCAGAAGGAGGGTTCCGAAAGCCACACCCGCCAACCCCGTTCCGGTCCAGCGTCCGATCTGTCCATCGAAGTATGCCATCAAGAGGCCGAAGGGCGCGATGGCGACGCAGGCGCGCAGCAACGACCGTCCTACGCTCAACGACATGGGGCCCAACTGTGCGCGGGCTGTCGGCAGAGCGCGCAGGTTCAGCACCGCCATGACAATCTGGAACAGCACGACTCCGATGACCGGTCCGGTCAAAACCGTGGGCAAGGTCTGCTGTGGCGCGACCAAAGCGAGCAGGCCACACAGGGCCAAGGCCATGATCAGTGCAATCGCTGCCGACAGCGCGACGGTTCCGGGACGCCCCTGCGCGTTCAGTGCGGCGGACGCAATCTGTTGTGCGGCCAGAAAGGGCAGGCCGATGATGAAGACGACAACCAGTTCCGCGATCCCGTCCGTGTTGGCCTGCGTCATGACGCCATGTCGGAACAGCAGGGCGGCAAGGGGCTCTGCAAAGATGACGGTCACAAGGGCCGCACTTGTCGCGATGCTGACCGCTGCAACGATGGCCGACACGAAAGCGCGGTCAAATTCGGCGCGGCCTGCGTCGCTGTCGGCGATGGCAAGAGCAGACAGTTTCGGCAGCATCACAAGCACAAGCGGCGCGATCAGGATGCCGGACGGCAACTCGAACATCTTTTGCGCGAAGTTGAACAGCGTCAGCAGACCATCGCCTTCGGCAGCGTAGATTGCGCGAAAGATCAAAGGGGCCGCGAAGACCAGACCAGAGGACGCGACACCTATGGCAAAACGGGCCATGATGGTCCTGTCCGTTTCCGCGCGAACCGCCTCCGTCGGTCCGGGCGCGATCAACTCCCGCGCCGCAATCAGGTGCATGGAAAGACGGATCAGAACCGCCATGACGATGGCGACAGCCAGACCCAGCAGACCCATGCTCGCCGATGCGATCAGGCCGAGATAGAGGCACAGGACCAGATTGTAGCTGATCACGCCAAGGGTCGGCACACCGAAAACGCCCTTGGCATTCAGATAGGCCCCAGCGACCCCGGCCAGAGCCACCAACGGCAGCGTGATCGCGGAAAGGAGAAACGCCAGACCGAACCGCGGAACCTGCGTGATGTCCAGCGCCGGCGCCAGCATGTTCACCAGCCCACTCGGAACGGCGGAAAGGAGGCCTGCCAGAAGGGCGAAGAACACAAAGGTTGCAAAGCCGACCCGACGGGTCAGGGCGACCCGCGCCGGCACAGCGGCACGCTTCAGCGCAGGGATCAGCGCCGCACTGAATCCCCCGGCAAGGAGCAAGGTCACGAACAGATCGGGCAGCGTGAGCAGGACGATGGCGGCATCGGCAGTTTCCGTCGGGCCCAGCGACGCCCCCAAGAGGAGTTCCCGCCCGAAACCCAAAAGCCGACCGATCATGGTGAGCGCCGCGACGAATGCCGACGTGGCAAGCACTGATTTCATTCGCAAACCCACTTTGGCTATGCCCTATCAGTGCGTATACACTATAGAGTGCTCACGCCACCGGTATTCAGGGGGGAATGTCCAAATTGAAGATCCATTACGTGTCCGGCAGTCGTGCCGACTTCGGCCTGGTGCGGCGGAGCCTTCAAACAGTCCGGCAAAGCGGACGGCATGACATCGGCGTGGTCGTCACGGGCCAGCACCTTTCCCAACGCCACGGGAAAACGGTGCAGGACATCGTGGACAGCGATCTGCCTGTCGTCGCCCGGATCGAGGCGCGGGTGGATGGCGGCTCTGGGGCGGAAATGGCATTTGCGCTTGCGGACATGCTGCGGGGCTTCACCGCCTTGTGGCAAAATGACCGGCCGGATCTCGTCCTGCTTCTCGGGGACAGGGGGGAAATGGTCGCTGCCGCCCTCGCCGCGGTCCATCTGGGACTGCATGTCGCCCATATCCATGGCGGGGAACGATCCGGCACGCTGGATGAAAGCTTCCGGCATGTCATCAGCAAACTTGCCCATATTCATTTCCCGGCTACAGAAGACGCCGCCGAACGCCTGCGGCGCATGGGAGAAGCGGCAGAGACCGTGTTCGTGATCGGCGCGCCCGGTCTGGTCGGAGTCGCGGACCGTCCCCGCGCGGACCGCGTACAGGTGGCACAGCGGTTTGGCCTGTCGCCAGACCGGCCCATCGCGCTGGTCGTTTTTCACCCGGTCGTCCAGGAAGCCGCAATCGCGGCATCACAGTTCGAAGCGGTGATGGAGTCGGTCCAGGGGCTGGGCCTTCAGGCGGTGCTGTTCCGGCCAAACTCTGACGCGGGGGGGCGCAGCATCGATGCCGTCATCGACGGCCTTGAGGGGCAAGAGGGACTCGTGATCGTCACGCATCTTGCGCGGGATGACTATCTGGATGTGCTGCAAATCTGTGATGTTATGGTCGGCAACTCGTCCTCGGGAATCATCGAGTCCGCGTCCTTTCAGGTGCCTTGTGTCAACATCGGAAGCCGACAGAACGGGCGCTTTCGCAATGCGAACACGTTGGATTGCCCCGAGATTTCAAGCGCCTCGATCCGTGCCACCCTGTCCCGGGCGCTGGCCATGCCACGCCGCTTCGTCAATCTCTACGGCGACGGGCAGACGGACCGCCGATTGTTGGAGCATCTTGACGCAATGGATCTGACCCCAGAGATGTTGAACAAAATCAACAGCTTTTAGGGGCTTTGGCCGCCTTTGGTGGCGACGTTTTCTTCCCGGCAGTCACGATTGGAACCTCACCCGTGTTCAGACTTATCGATGTAACGCTTTGCGCCCTTGTCCTTGTCTTTGCTGCGCTGCCCATGGCTGTGATTGCAGGGGCGATTTGGTTGAATGACAGGGGACCCGTGATCTTCAGACAACCGCGTGTCGGGCAGGGGGGACGCGTCTTCACGGTGTTGAAGTTCCGTTCCATGCTGGTGGACACCTCAGGGATTGGCAAAGGACATGTCGATCAGGCGGCCAGCCTGGAAGACAAGGCGGCGGCGCGGGCACGGTTCAAGACCACCAGCCGCAACGACCCGCGGATTACGGCTGTCGGGCGGGTAATCCGCAAAACGCATCTGGATGAATTGCCACAACTTTTCAATGTGTTGCAGGGGGATATGTCCTTGGTAGGAGTTCGTCCCGACACGCCGGCACAAGAGGCGGATTACGATCCTGCATTTTGGATCGAGCGGCACCGCTTTCGGCCGGGGATCACTGGTTTGGCGCAGGTCACCATGGGGAGTGACGGGACGCTCGCAGAACGGTGCTGCTACGAGACGGAGTGGAACCGCAACCGCTCCGTCGGGCTTTACTTCACGATCCTCTGGAAAACCGCATTCAAGGTGCTGAAGCGCAGCAGTTTTTGACGGCAAGGTCCCATCAATAGAACCATCTGCCCGACAAGGTCGCGGTGACTGATGCGATGGGCGATGCGGGTTAAGCTGGATGCGTTTATGGCCCCCCTTGCCGCTTGATCAGCAGGTGGGGCCGGGCGTGATGAGCCCTCTCTCAGTTTGTGGTCGCACGGACGGGGCGGTGTTCCGAAAGCATTGGATGGCGTGCAACGGCTCAGGTCGGCACCGGTCGACATCCAATAAGTGGTCGGAATGCCAGTCAGGGTCGCGTCGCCTGAGGCGGGGTGCAACGGCCAAGGCCAAGACGGTGAACTACGCTAACAAACGCGGGACGGGAGTCTGACGGTTGCAGCACGTTGCCAAAGACCGGATGGAAGGTTCACCGGACGCCTTACTGACCGGCGCCGAGGGTCACGGCTTCAGGACGGACCCATCCATAACCGCTGCCCCCTTGGACTGTTGCATGCGGCGGGGCGCACGGTCCGCGTCCGGACGCGTATAGCCCTCGACGGCCTTGGCCACGACCAAACGCAACCGATCAGAGTCATTCGAGTTCACACATCCCGAAATCTCCCGCAGCATGGCCGCCACCTCGATCTGGCTCAGGCTTTTCTCTTGCGCCCGCAGGATTTTCGGGTGGGGCGTCGCGCGGAGGCTGGCATCGTCGATCAGCAGTTCTTCATACAGCTTCTCGCCGGGGCGCAGTCCGGTGATGCGGATCTCGATATCACCCTGGCCGGTTTGGGGATCGCGGACCGTCCGTCCTGACAGCGTGATCATCTGACGTGCGATGTCGACGATCTTCCGCGGCTCGCCCATATCCAGAACGAAGACGTCACCACCCTCGGAATAGGCCCCGGCGAGCAGGACGAGTCGCGCGGCCTCGGGGATGGTCATGAAGAAGCGCGTCACCTCGGGATGGGTGACCGTGACGGGACCGCCCGCCGCGATCTGCTTTTGGAACAGCGGCAAGACCGACCCGGACGAGCCCAGTACGTTGCCAAAGCGCACCATGGCAAAGCGCGTCATTTGCGCGCGTGTGGCCAGATCCTGCACCACCAGTTCGGCCATGCGCTTTGTCGCGCCCATGATGTTGGTCGGGCGCACGGCCTTGTCGGTGGAGACGAGGATGAAGCGCTCCACGCGCAGCGCCTGCGCGACTTCGGCAACGATCTGCGTGCCGACGACATTGTTGCGCGCGCCTTCCAGTTCATTCTCTTCGACCAGCGGCACATGCTTGTAGGCGGCGGCGTGCAGGACGATTTCGATCTTGTGCTCGCGCATGACCGTCTCGACCCGGGCGCGGTCCGCCACCGATCCGAGCCGGGCCACGATGGGAATGCCCAGTTCCATGCCGCGCGCCTGCATTTCCATGTCGATCTGGTAAAGCGCATATTCGCTTTGTTCGAACAGGATGATGCGGGCCGGGCGGCATTCCAGCAATTGGCGGCAGAGTTCGGACCCGATGGAGCCGCCAGCGCCGGTCACCATGACGGCCCGGCCGGCATAGGCGCGGGCGATTTCCGGGATATCAAGCTGGACGCGGTCCCGCCCCAGGATGGCATCCGGGGAGACGGTCATCAATTCGGACGTCACGCCGCGCGCCGAGATCATCTCGGTGTGGGAGGGCATGATGCGCACGTCAAAGCCCATCGCGCGCGTGTCAGCGACAATCGCGTTCTGCCGCGATTTCGGCACGGAGGGCATGGCGACGATCACCATCGGCTTGTTCGCGCGTTGCGCAAGTTTCTTCAGCTTGCGCGGAGAATAGACCGGCATCCCCGCCATTAGAACGCCTTGCAGATGGGTATTGTCATCGACAAAGCCCACGCGGCGCATTTCCGGAGAGCTGCGCAGGATGCCAGCCATCTGCAATCCCGCCGAACCCGCGCCATAGATCACCACCGGGCGCCGCTGGGTCGTCATGTCCTTCAACACGCCAACAAAGACGAGCAGGGCAAAGCGCACCGCGAGGGCGCTGGCGAAGAAGACCGCGCCAAAGATCATCGGGACGGAGCGCGCACCGACAAAGCCGAAGACACTGCTGAGCACCATCGCGCAGACGGCCAGAGTGCCTGCCCCCGCCGCAATGCGGACGACGGCCCGGCCTTCCAGCGCCGACAGCTTGATCCACGGCAGCCGGAAACCCAACAAAACGAGCACACCACAGAGCATGAGCGCCGCGAACAGCACCGCTTCATCCTGCATCAACTGGTTCGGCCGGAAGCTGCCATACCGCAACGCGAAGGCGGCGTAGAAGCTGAGCGGGATCAGGGCGAGGTCAATGAGGAAGTACGTCAGCAGCTTACTGCGACGTGACAAGCGGAGGATCGTCGAAGAAGCCATAAATCACCCTGCAATCTGCAGATAAGAGCCACAATACTCTAGAAGACAGTCCTATACGTTTTTGTCCCGCAAATGTGAACGTCAGAAAAGAATCCTACCTGATGCAGATAGATAACCCATGGAGCCTTTTTACGTCAATTTGAATGTGTGCCTGACATCGTTTGGTCCTCAAACCGATAGCTTTTGACCGAGAGACGCGGCCCAGGTGTCGGTTGACTGGCACCATTTCCTTCCCTGGTCCACGCCCAATTGATGTCCTGATACAATAGCTTAGTCATCATGGCGGGCCTGTCCGCCGGGGAAGGTGTGGCTGCCCGCTGTGGCGATGCGCCGCGTCATGCGGCAGGGTCATGGGACCTGGGAAAAGGCAATTGTGTCGCCATGCGAAACAATGCTGCCGGACAGTTTCGCGCGGCTTTCGTGATGGCACTTTGTCCCGGAGCGTGGCGCTTTTCTCGTGCCGCCTGATGCGCCCCTGTCGCAATCGGGGAAAACTTGGGCGGACGTGCTTGATCCGTGGCGGATCGGCAGATACGAAGGTCATACTAAAGGTTATCGGCGGGGGCTCCCTGACCGGATGCAGGAGCGTGTTTGATGCACTTTGCCAAGGCTGTTGTCGCTGTGGTCGCGAATGTCGCGCTGCTGGGGTGTAGCGTTCCGACCCGAACCGACTTCCCGGTCGAACTTGACAAGCTGCGCGACGAGGCGCTGGCGTCGGATCAGAAGGTCACCGCGATCCTGCTCACCGCGGGCAACATCGACCGCTACAGCACCCCGCCGTCGCGGTCGCGCCCCGGCACCAGCCTGCCGGGCCGTGCTGATTGGGTCTATCGCGTGGGCACGGGGGACGTGCTGGACATCGTGGTCTGGGATCACCCGGAACTGACCTCTCCCGCCGGGATCAACCGGTCGCCGGAAGAGGGCGGGTTGCGCGTCCAGAGCGACGGTCGCTTCTTCTACCCCTACATCGGCCATGTCGATGCCGCGGGCCGCACCCCCGAGGAGATCCGGGCCGATCTGGTCTCGCAACTGTCGCGCTTCATCCCGGACCCGCAGATCGTCGTGCGCGTCGTCACCTACGCGTCGCAGGCTGTGTCGGTCACCGGCGAGGTGGGCAGCGCCAGCCGCCAGTTCCTGACCGAACAGCCGCTGACCCTGCTGGATGCCATCGATGCCTCCGGCGGCCTGTCCGAAAACGCCGATCCGGGCCGTGTGATCGTGCGGCGTCAGGGACAGGTGTACAGCGTCGACTTGCAGGATTTTCTGGAACGCGGCGATGGGCGGGGCAACCCGATGCTGATCGACGGCGATGTGGTCAGCGTCCCCAAGCGGCAGTTGGAGGAGGCCTATCTGCTGGGCCAGATCGTCGATCCCTCGACCATCGACCTGTCGGTTGATGACGTGACCCTGACCCAGGCGCTGACCCGCGTGGGCGGATTGGTCGAAGAGCGGGCCGATGCCCGGGGCGTTTTCGTGTTCCGCAACAGCGCGGATGGGGTGCAGGTGTTCCAACTTGATGTCGGCTCGCCGCTGGCCTTCCTCTTGGGCACGCGCTTCCCGCTGCGTCCGCAGGATGTGGTGTATGTGACCACCGCGCCGGTCAGCAAGTGGAACGCCTTGATCACCTCGCTCTTGCCGACCCTGTCGGCGACCTCCACCACCCTGACCGCGGCGCGCGCGGCCCGTGAATAACCGATGCGGATCAGCTCTGTCCTTGTCGTGTGCGTTGGCAACATCTGCCGCTCGCCTCTGGGTGAGCGGGCCTTGGCCGCGCGGTTGGACGGGGTGACGGTGTCCTCGGCGGGACTTGGTGCGCTGGTGGATTCGGAAGCCGATCCTGATGCGGCGCGTGCGGCGGCGGAGTTGGGCATTTCGCTCGACAATCATCGCGCGCGGCAATGGACGGGCGCGATCGGCGCGGCACATGATCTGATCCTGGTGATGGAGCCTGAGCAGCGACGGTCCATCGTTCAGGCCCATCCCGAATTGTCCGGAAAAACATTTTTAATGAGTCAATGGTCTGGCGGCGCTGCGATAAATGACCCGTACAAGCGGTCCATGGATATGCACAAAGCCGTTGCAAAAGAAATTGTTACGGCCGCCGATGCTTGGGCGGACCGACTGAAAGGGAAGCGTTGATGGCAAAGACAGAGCGGATCGGTTCGCAGGACGACGAGATCGACCTGCGCGACCTGCTTGGCACATTGATCGCGGGGCGCTGGATCATCGTGCTTTGTCTGATCGTGGGCCTTGCCATCGGCCTTTTCATCGCGCTGAGCACGGCCCCGACGTACAAGGCGGATGCCACCATCGAACTTGAGGCAAAGGCCTCGGGTCTCGCCTTGCCCAAAGAGATGCTGGATCTGACCGGGGGCGCCGACAGCCGCGTTCTGGCCGAGGTCGAGATCATCCGCTCGCGTCTGGTGCTGGGGGAAACGGTTGACCAGCTCGGTCTCGACATCGTGGCCGCGCCGCGCGAACTGCCGGTCATCGGCTATCTTCTGCGGGTGCTGAACCTGCCCGAGCCGGGGTTTGATTTCCTCAAGCCTTACGCTTGGGCCACCGAAGCCATCGATGTCTCCGAATTCGAGGTTCCCGAAGCCTGGATCGGAAAAGAGTTCATCCTGACCGCGTTGGGGAACGAACGTTACCGCCTGACGCTGCCCGACGGCAGCACGCGCGAAGGCCGGGTGCGCGAACGTCTGTCCGACAGTGCGCTGGGACTTGCCCTGCGGGTCGATCTGCTCGTGGGCGATCCGGACCGGGAATTCACGCTGAAACGGGCCGACCGTCAGGAAGCCGTCGTGAACCTCCGCACGGCGCTGACCGTGGCGGAAACCGGGCGGCAATCGTCGGTGCTGCGGCTGGAATTGCGCGGCAGCAACCGGGACGAGGTCAGTGCGACGCTGGATTCGATCCTGTCGACCTATGTCCAGCAGAATGTGACGCGCGGTTCTGCCGAAGCCGCCCGCAGCCTTGAGTTCATCAACAGTCAACTGCCGCAATCGCAGGCCGCCGTGGCCGAGGCGCAGGACGCGCTGAACGCCTATCGCCAGCAGCAGCAATCTGTCGATCTGACATTCGAGACCGAGGCCCTTCTGGGACGTGTCACCGAGATCGAGCAGAAACTGGCCGAATTGGCCCTGCAAGAGGAAGAGTACAAGCAGCGCTTCACCATCAACCATCCGACCTATCAGGCGCTGTTGCAGAACCGGGCCAAGTTGCAGGAGCAATTGGACGAGTTGCGCAACCAGTCAGGGGACCTGCCCGAGACGCAAAAGGAAGTGTTCAACCTGACGCGCAACCTTGAAGTGGCGCAGAATGTCTATCTGTCGCTGCTCAGCCGTCAGCAGGAATTGCAGGTGGTGCAGGCCTCGGTTGTCGGCAATGTGCGGGTGCTGGATCAGGCCTTTGCCCAGCCCGCGCCGATCGCGCCGCGCAAGTCGTTGATCCTTGCCATGGCGGGGGTGCTGGGTCTAGTCCTTGGCGTTGGTCTTGTCCTGCTGCGGCGGCTGTTCCATGTCGGTGTTGAGGGCGCCGAAGACATCGAAAAACTGGGTCTGGCGGTCTTTGCGACCGTTGGGGAAACGGAACATGCCGTCGGTGCTGATGGGCGGAACCGGTTGCCCATCCTCGCCATCGACCATCCGACCGATCTATCGGTCGAGGCGCTGCGCTCGCTGCGGACCTCGTTGCACTTCGGCTTGCTGGACGCCAAGACCCGGTCGGTTCTGATCACCTCCGCCGCGCCGGAGGCGGGGAAAAGCTTTACCGCCGTGAACCTTGCCGTTGTCTCCGCGCAGGCAGGTCAAAGGGTCTGTTTGATCGACGCCGACCTGCGCCGTGGCTATCTGCGGAAATACTTCAACATCGAGCGCAATGCGCCGGGCCTTGCCGACTATCTGGCCGGTGACGTGCCGCTGTCGCAGGCGCTGCGCAATGGTCCGGTGGCGGGCCTGTCGGTGATCACCACGGGCAAGCTGCCGCCCAACCCGTCCGAACTGATCATGCGACAGTCCTTCAGTGACCTGATGGTCGAACTGGACCGGGACTTCGACCTGATCCTGATCGACGCGCCGCCCACCCTTGCCGTCACCGATCCTGTCATCATGGGGCGCAGTGTCGGTGCTACCATCATGATCGTACGCCATCGCAAGACCGCGGTGGGCGAGGTCGAGGCCGTGATGCGCACCTTTGAAACCGCAGGTGGGCGGATCGCCGGGGCCGTGTTGAACGGCGTTGTGGCCGACTCCATGTCCTACGGGAACAAGTATTATTACTACAACCGGCGCTACAGCTACAAAGAGAAGTAAGCCCGGACCCTGCGACCCGTGCAAAGCTGCCGCAGTCTTGCGCTTCTTGATTCGATTCGTAACGCGGCGATTGTGGTGATTCGTTTTCCAAACTAATGTATCGAAAGTAGTATTCTCGGGATGGAGCGTGATGGTGCCCCTGACACGATTTAAGGCGACGGCGGTTCTGCTTGCCCTGATGACCACCACGGCGCTGGCCGAACCCTTCGCTGTCGGGCGCAACGCCTATGGCATGCCCGGCATGATCGACATGCCTGTCGCGCTCAGCTTTCCGGATGCCGACCTGTCGATCGCGCACAGCCGGTTTCAGGTCGAATCCCGCACGGCGCTGGCGTTCCAGATCACGCCGCGTCTGACGGGATCGTTCCGGTACAGCTATATCGGGGCGGGCCTGACCTATGACCGCAGCTTCGCGCTGCAATACCGCCTGCTGGACGAGGGCACCTATGTTCCCGCCTTTGCGGTGGGATTGAATGACATCATTGGGACTGGCCATTACAGCGGCGAGTATATCGTGGCGACAAAGTCGGTCGGTCCTGCGCTGCGCTTCTCGGCCGGGATGGGCTGGGGGCGGCTTGGCAGCTATAACGGCTTCACCAACCCGCTGGGGGCCATCGACAAAGGGTTGGAAACCCGGCCCAAGCGCATCGTGGGGCAGGGCGGCGATCTGGAAAGCAACCAGTGGTTTCGCGGTAATGCTGCACTTTTCGGCGGGGTCGAATGGCAGGTCAATGACCGCCTGCGCGTGACGGCGGAATACTCGTCGGACGCCTATACCTTCCAGAACGGCAAGACCTTGGACCGGGCGTCGCCGTTCAACTTTGGCCTCTCTTATGCTGTCACGCCGCAGTGGACGGTGGACGCGCGCTATCTGTATGGCTCGGAACTCGGGTTGCAGGCGACCTTCGCCATGAACCCGAAAGAGCGTCCGAAGTATGGCCCAGGCTTTGATCCCGCGCCGCCGCCGGTCCGGGTGCGCGGCCAGCAGGCCCTGACCCCGACCGAAGAACCGCTGGACCGGCAACTGTCACGGGCCCTTGCCACCCAGGGGATCGCCTTGAACGGTCTGAAGGTCGATGGCGCCGCCGCGACGGTCGAGATTGCCAACAGCCGCTATTCGCTGGACGCGCAGGCCGTGGGCCGCACCGCGCGCATCCTGACCCGCGAGATGCCGGACACGGTGGAGCGTTTCACGATCATCCTCGCCCGCAACGGCATGCCGGTCACCTCGGTCATGCTCTCGCGGGCCGAACTGGAAGAACTGGAATTCGACCGCGACGGGACCGAGTTTTCCCTTGCCCGCGCCACCCTGCGCGATGCGACGACCAGCGTCGCCCCCTTGCCGGATCGGTATCCGCGTACGGGCGGCGTGTTGGAGCCCTATTTCCGGCCCAGCTATTTCGACCCGGACGCGCCGTTGCGGGCGGATCTGGGCGTCGCCTTGGGGGGCGTCTACGAACCCATGCCGGGTCTGCGCATCGCCGGGCGGGTGGAGCGCAAGCTCATCGGCACGCTGAGCGAATCCAAGCGCGTGTCGGATTCCGTGCTGCCGCGCGTGCGGACCGACTCCAGCCTTTATGACCGCGAGGGCGAGACGGCGCTGACAGAATTGACCGCCGCCTATTTCTTCCGTCCCGCGCCGCAGGTGTTTGGACGGGTGACGGTCGGCTACCTTGAACCCATGTTTGCGGGCGTCTCGACCGAGGTGTTGTGGAAGCCGGATGGCAAACGCTACGCCCTTGGGGCGGAAGTGAACTATGCCGTGCAGCGGGATTACAATCAGGGCTTCGGCTTGCGCGACTATTCCATCGTGACGGGACATGTCTCGGGCTATTACGAATTGCCCAGGGACTATCACCTGCAATTGGACGTCGGCCGGTATCTGGCGGGGGACTATGGTGCCACGCTGTCCCTCGACCGCGAGTTCGAGAACGGCTGGCGTGTCGGGGCCTTCGCCACGTTGACGGATGTGCCGTTCTCTGACTTCGGCGAAGGGTCGTTTGACAAAGGCATCACCTTGGCAATTCCCTTGGACTTTGTCACCGGCCGTCCAACCCAACGCAAGAATTACGTGCCGCTGCGTCCGATCCAGCGCGACGGTGGCGCGAAACTGTCTGTCTCGGGACGTTTGTACGAAGAGGTGCGCGGGGCGAAAAACACCGATCTCCTCGATGGTTGGGGGAGATTCTGGCAATGATGGGCACCGTCACAAAGGCGCTGATGTCTGGCCTGCTGCTGCTTGCCGTGGCTGGCTGTCAAAGGCCGGACGTCGCGGCCATTCGGGCCCAGCTTGCGGCCACGGATTTCTCGCAGGCACAACAACCGTTGCTGTTCGCGGAATTCGTTTCGGCAGGCAGTGCCGGGCTTCTGGGCAAGGCGGGTGTGAACGGCAGTGTCGAAAGCTGGCAATCGCCGGACGGCGTGGGCCTTTCCCTTGATCGCGGCGTCTTGGTGCGCACGGCAGGGCACGGGCGCACGCTGCTGATTGCCGATGCGACCCACACGCGCGCCGCGCTGACAGGGCAGGGCGCACGCGAATATCAAAAGCTTTACAAGCATTTGACCGGCGAGAACCAAGTTCGGGAAACGGTGTTTTCCTGCCGCATGTCAGGCCCTGCTGCGGAACAGATCACGCGTGCGGGCAAGCCATCGACGGCAAGCCATTGGCAAGAGGCATGCTCCAGCGGATCGACCTCAATGGTGAACGACTATTGGACGCAGGCGGGGGCAGATGTCGTCAAGAGCCGCCAGTGGATCGACCCCGCCGCGGGCCATGTGGTGATCGAGGTGCCTGTCGGCGCGCCGCGCTGACAGGGATCTGGCCCAATCCAGGCGGAAGCCACCCTAAAGTCAGAGATTGATCGGAAGTATGGCTTGTGCTATACGGAGGTCAGGTCTTTTATAGAGGTGCAAAATGAAATTCGCCAAAGTGCTTTTGATCGCTGCTGGCTTGTCGCCGTCGGTGGCGTTCGCTCAAGGGACGCCCCAGCCCATTGGGACTATGATCCCGACCAACTTTTTCCCGTTGGTTCCGGTTGTCGTGAGCTTTTTCGCAGTGCCGTTCGTTCTGGGCGATGACGACAATACCGTTGCTGTTGTCGTGCCTCCGGTCACCCCGCCTAGCAAGCCGGTTGTGAACACCCGCTGATCCAGATCCGTCTACTGCGCCTCTTGGGCTGTCCATATCGGGCAGCCCAATTGCGTTTCCAGACCTTGCTTAGATCGGGCAGGGCCGGTAGCCCAGTTCGATCAACTCGCTTCCACGCAGATTGTAGATGTCGTGCAATTCGAAGCGCGCTGTTGTCAGGAACCAGTCGCTGAGCGGCTTCTTGTAATAGCTGGCCAGAAACTTTGACCAGTAGTCAAAGTATTCCGGCGGCATCGGCTTGCCATAGCTGCTGGGCCCGTGAAAGCCGAAGGTCGTGCGCGGATCGACGCAGACATTGTCCAGACCCAGATACATCGTGCAGGAAGAGACACAGGCCTCGCCCCGCAATTCCACGGCGCGACCCTCGCTGCGCAGACGGGCGATTTCTTGCGCGCGGATGTCAATCCGACCGCCAAGATCATTTCGGATGATCAGGGCGCCAAGGCCCTGGGCGTGAACGCGGCCGCCGGGAAAAGGGGACAGGATCAGCGAGACAATCAGAATGAAGGTTTGAAAGAGACGTTGGGGCGACATGGTTCAGCTTTGCGGCAAAAGGGGATCAACAGGCCCCTTCGCTACCGAAGGCCGCTGCAAATAGCTTTGTCTGGAAAGGCTTAATCGCCTCGGCAGAGGTCTTGCCCGCCCGCAATCGGATGGGTGTGGGTGGCATAAACCTGCTGCGCGACAGGGGCCGCGCCGACCTAAGGTTATCTCATTGGGATAGAAATGCGCCGTGTATCCCGAACGGGGTCAACCGGACAGACGCGCCGATCCTGTGGCGGGGCGGTCAGCGCGGGACTCTCATTCCGGCAAACCGACGGCGCGCAGGGCAGCGGCATCGCGCGCGATGGCATCGGCATCCACCCGGTGCTGGGTCGCCAGCCAGCCCGAAATGGTGAAGCCCGGCTCCAACAGCAAAAGCTGCGTCGCCACATTCACCGCGTCTTCATGACGCCCGGCCTGCATATAGGCGAGGATCAGCTCGCGCCCGTCAAACTTGTGCGGCTCCTGGTTCAGCGCCTCGAGGAAACGGATCGCGTCCTCCACCCGCCCCGCGCTGCGCCAGGCCCGCGCGAGGGGCGGGCTGTAGATCGACGGGAAATGGGGTGTTGCGGCCAACGTGCCCTCGATCGCAAGGATGGCCTCTTCCGGCAGACCCGCGGCACAGAGCGCGACCGCCGCCACCGCCGTCACCGCAGGGGCATGGGGTGCCAGACGAATCGCGCGGCGGGCCACTTCCACGGCGACCTCGAAACGGTCGAGTTCGGAGAGCATCATTGCATGGAAGGCCAGCGCCACCGGATGATCCGGGTCACGGTCCAGTGCGGCCTGCAGATGGCGCTGCGCTTCCGCCGCTGACTGCGCGGGGCTGACGACCGACGGATAGGCGGCCAGCACGGCATGGCCTGCGCCGACCGTCGCCAGCAGCGCTGGATTGTCCGGGTCCATCGCCAGCGCCTTGGTCCATTCGGCCAGCGCGAGGGTCACCTCATGGCCCCAGAGCATGTCCTGACGCGGCCAATAGGCATGACCCAGACCCCGGATGTAATGGCTCCATGCCACCAGGTTGCGGGTGGGGGGATAGCCGATCCGCGCCTCATCCCCGCGCACCAAGAGCACGTCCAGCGCCTGCACCACCTCGGCGGCCAGACGCTCTTGCCGGTCATGGGTCAAGGGCAGGGGGCCCGCATACTCCCGCGCCCAGACCGGCTGGCGACCCTCCGTTTCCAGCAGCGCGACCGACACCTGCCACCGCCCGCCCTGCGTCTGCAAATGGCTGTGCAGCAGGTAGCGCAGGCCAAGGTCCGCCATGTTCCCCTCGGGTCCGGCGACGAGCATGGCGACGTGGGCCGGCGTGATCGACAAGCCGGCGTGCAGCGCCAAGGTCGCGGTCACGGTCCGGGTCACCTCCGCCGCCGTGGCGGTCATTTCGTCCGATGCCGTCTGCATCTCCAGAACGCCGATGGTCGGAATCTCCCACCGCCCCGGCATCTTCCGACCGGTCGGATGGCTGGTGGGCGACAGGCGATAGCCCTGGTGGGGGATGGCCACGATCCAGCCCATCCCGCCGAGAAGCCGGGTCAGGGCCCCACGCAATGACGCGATCTCAACGGCCAGGGTGCCATCGTCCACGATGTAGCCGCCCCATCCCGCCGACATCAGGTCGGCTTTCGGCACGGTCTGGCCGCGCTGTTCCAGCAGCCGCGCCAGAATCCGCGCGCCCCTTGGCCCGACCTGCACCACATCCGTACGGGTCGCCAATGCGCCGGTCACGGGATCACACCGCAGGTCATCCAGCCCGAGGACCGCGTGGGAGCCGGGCGCTGAAGGGGGGGTATCTTGCGGCATCTGGCTCACATCCCTCGTCCACTGCATCGCCGAGGGCAAACGGTCGGTCACAAAAAAACTGCGGGCAAACAAGCGCCACGCAGCGTATAGATAGACATGCCACCCGGCTTTGCAACACGGTTGCCACGGTCTCGGCCGCTCAGGCAGGGCGGGCTGTGGTGGGGTGATCGCGCGGAGTGCCGGTAAGAGTGTCGCATCAAGGCAAAGTCGAAACGCCGGTCTCGGCCCGCCCGTCCCCGGTCGCCGAGGCGCCGGACAGCACCGCGCTGCGCCTGCTGGAGGTGCTGGAGGGCGTGTGCCGTCTGGGGCCGGTCACGCTGGCTGATCTTGTCGCGCGGCTGGAGATTCCGCGCGGCGCGGTCTGGCGCGCGCTGGATGCCTTGCGCCAGAAGGGATGGGTGCGGATGCGCCACGGCGACAAGGCCTTTGAGCTTTGCGCCCCCGTCGCCGGCCTGTTTGCCCATGCCCATGTCTCCCGCCCCGAGGTCGAGGCCCTGATGCCCGTCTTCACCCGTCTGGCAGACAGCGGGCCGGTGCATGTCGATCTGGGCCTGTTCACCGCGCGGGGCGAGTTCCGGGTGGTCGAGACGACCCGCAAGCAGGGCTACTCCGATCAGGCCCTGTCGCTGACGGATGAGGACATCGCGCTTGCCGCGCAATTGCATCTGGTGCCCGCCGATCTGGTGCGCCACCTGACCGCCTTCATGGAACGGGCAGGGGCCGAGGAGCGGCAGGTGATCTCGTCTGGCGACCATGCGCGCACCATCCGTCGTCTGCGACAGCAGGGGGTGGTGTGGCATGATGACGGCTCGTCCGCCGCCTTGGCGCGGCGTGGCTGGCCGGGCGTGTCGCTGCGGGTGGAATTGTGGCGCTATTCGCGCAGCCGGGCCGATGCCCTGCGAGATCTGGTGACGGAAATCGTCGCGACCGAGGGCGACGGCCAGACCTGAGGGCCAACCCTGTCGAATCGGCCACCATCGGACAGCGCCGATTCGCCCGACAGGCTGGCCGAGGCGACGCGCCTGTGCCGCCAAGGCGGCGCAGACGGCGAAAATGACGCCGCGTTATTTCGAATTCCGGAAACAATGGATTTCTGCCTTTAAGGCCACCCAATACAGCCAAAGGGTGGATGACCCGGTCCGTCGTGGTCGGGTGGCGTGGTCCAGAGGCCAATAAACATTAACACTCAATGAAGTTCGCCGGAATGACCCCCGTTTACCGGGGGTTGTAGCAAGCCGCCTCCGAGGTGCTGCGCTGTCTTTCCTGCATTGCGTCTCGTTCCGTTTATCGAGATGACGCGCTGCACAGACCCCATCCGTTTGGTCAGATGACACACCAGCTTGGATGGCGACCGTGGGGGCGGAGCGTGATCTGGGCTGACGTCCGGATGTCCGGAACCCTCGTATGGCCTGCCAGCCACTCACGATCCATCCCTTCGGGTGGGCGGCAGGTCTTGTTGTGCAACATGACAAGTGACCGGGCCGCCGATGTCCAGAGTGAACGCCTCCCTCCCACCTGACCGCCCCGCTGGGGGGCCGTCGCGGGCTGGGACCCCCACCCTGATCACCGCCATGCCACCCCGCTTGCCGATGCAAGCGGGTGTCCGGCTTTGCGGCCGTCGCCCCGCTGCGCCCGGCGCGCGGGGTCTCTCCCGTTTTGTTTGCCAAGTGACCTTCGGCCGCCGCCCCTCCGCGGCCCCCATGACAGGAACGCGCCCATGACCGGTACCGGAAGCACCACGCTGGACCCGATCAACACGATCACCGCAGGCGATCAGTCGCCACCGAAGACGGTGGTCCTGAACGACGGGCGCATCCTGCACATCTGGATCGACAATGCGACCTGGGACAACAGCAGTTCCATGGAGGTGCAGGGGCGCATCTTCAACGCGGACGGCACGGCGGCGACGGGTCAATTCTCGCTCAACAGCTTCGTCGCGGTCGATGGCTGGGACGCCTACGATTGGGACAACCTTGACCTTGACGTGCTGAACAACGGCAATGTCGTCATCAGCTACGTGCGCAACACGTCAGACGGCACGGATGAGCCGGTGTTCGGCATCATCAACCCGACGGTCGCCCCGGGCAACGCGGGCTTCATCGTCACGCAGAACGTGCTGATCCAAAGCAATGACACCACGGTCTATGAATCGCCGCCCGTCACCACCGTGCTGGATAACGGCAATATCCTGTTCGTCTGGACCAAGGACGCGCTGAACGACAATACCAACACGGTTGACCTGTTCGCGCGGGTGTTCACCCCCAACGGCACCCCGGTCGGAAACGAATACTCCGTCGCCGGTTGGGCGGTGGACGGCACCGAATTCTTCGACGTCGACAACATGACCGTCACCAAGCTGGCGGGCGGCAATCTGGTCATCGGCTATGTCCGCTCGGCGGGCGAATTCGGTCTCCAGACCGACGAGCCGCTGTTCACCCTGCTCAACCCCACCGGCGGCGTGATCGCCACCAACATCGAGATGCAGCAGACCGATACCGGCGGAGTCGAGTCGCCACCGGCCATGGTGGCGCTGGCCGATGGCCGCTGGATGGCGGTCTGGTCGAAAGAGGCCGGGTCCGACAACAACGCCGCGATGACCCTGCAGGGTCGCATCTTCAACGCCGACGGCAGCCCCTCCACCGGCGAATTCCGCATCGGTAACTCCGCCGTCGACGGTTTTGACGGCTATGACACCGACAACTTCACCATCACCGCGCTGCCGGGGGGCCGCGTGGTCGTCGGCTATGTCGAGACCGGGGCGACGGGCGGGACGGAATTCCCGAACTTCAGCATCATCGACACCACCAAGTCACCGGGACAGGCGGGCTTTACCGTCACGTCGGATGTGCAGATCAACGCCCTGTCCACCCCGAACGCCGATTGCATCGGGCCGCCGGTGATCACCGCGCTGGGGGCGAGCGGCAATTTCGTGGCGGTCTGGGCCGATGGCCAGTCCCATACGATGGAACTGAAATACCGGGTCTTCGACGTCAACGGCAACGGATTGTCGCCCGAGATGGTGCTGACCCTGCCAAATGACTCCGGCATTTCCAACAATGACGCCTTTGACTGGGACAACGTCAACGTCGTCTACAACGGCACCAATGACAGCTTCACCGTCTCGTGGGTGGGCTATTACGATGGCAGCGGCACGGGCGTGTTCTCCTCGGGTCCGATCAGCGCCTCGAACCCGACGGGCGGCTTTGTCGTCAGCGATGTGGTGGATGGCACGGCGGGCGCGGACAGCATCGGCGCGGGCTATGTGGACGCGCAGTTCGACTCCATCGATGGCGCCGATGGCGTGGACGATGTGGTCCGGGGCGGCGCTGGGAACGATACCATCAACGGCGTGAATGGCGCCGACACGGTGCTGGGCGAGGCGGGCGATGACCGCCTGATCCTGAACGACATCCAGCCCGGCACGACCGCCGTGGGCGGCACCGGAACCGATGGCTTCCCGCGCCCCGATCCGGTGCAGTTGAACACCGAAACCGCCACCGACCAGTCCCCGCCCAAGATGGTGGAGCTGGCCGACGGGCGGATTCTCTACATCTGGTCCGATTGCGCGCAGGGTGACGACAACCTTGTGATGAAGCTGAACGCCCGCATCATGAATGCGGATGGCAGCCCGGCCACCGGTCAGATCAACCTCGACAGCCTCTGGGCCGTGGATGGCACCGATGGCTATGACGTCGACAACCTGTCCGTGGATCTGCTGCCCAACGGCAACGTGCTGGTTAGCTATCTGCGCAACTGGGCCGAGGTCGCCGAGGATACACCCGTCTTCTCGATCCTGAACCCGGCGGCGGCGGGAACGCCCGGCTTCGTCCTGCGCGCCAATGTGGAAATCCCGTCGATCGTGGATTCCGCCGTCGAATCCCCGCCGGTCACGACCGTGCTGCAAGACGGGCGCATCCTCTTTGTCTGGAGCCAGAACGGCCTGCACGAAGACAACGTCGAAATGGACGTTCAGGCCCGCATCTTCAATCAGGACGGCACCCCTGCGGGTGCGGAGTTCCAGGTGGGCTCATGGGCGGTCGACGGGTCGGACCACTTTGACACGCCCCTGATCACCGTCACGGAACTGGCGGGCGGCAATGTCGTGGTGGGCTATGTCCGCAACGGCGCCGAGGCGGGCGGCGAAGAGCCGGTCTTCACCATCCTCGACAGCAACGGCGGCACGGTGCGCGCCAATGTCGAGATGCAGCAGAACGACACCACCGTCTATGAATCCCCCCCCGCGATCACCGCGCTGGACGATGGCCGCTTCATGGCAGTCTGGGTCAAGAACGGCGCCTCGGACGACACCACCTCGATGTGGCTGCAAGGCCGTGTGTTCAACGCGGATGGTACGCCCTCGACCGATGAATTCCGCATCGGCAACACGGCGGTGGACGGCAGCAATTTCTACGACACCGACAACTTCGTGATCGAGTCGCTGGGCAATGGCCGCGTGGTCATCGGCTACGTGGAAACCAATGCCACCGGCGGTACCGACTACCCGAACTTCAGCATCATCGACACGACCAAGACCCCCGGCGATGCGGGCTTCACCGTCAAGGCCGATATCCAGATCAACCAGACGGCGGAACATCCGTGGATCGGGCCCCCGGTCATCGAGGCTTTGGGCGAGTCCGGCAATTTCGTCGCGGTCTGGGTGAATGGCCAATCCCACACCAACGCGCTCATGTATCGGGTCTTCGATTCGAGCGGCAATCCCTTGTCGCCGGAAGTCGAACTCACCGATGCCTCGGGTCATGGCGTGTCGAATGCCGATGGCTTCGATTGGGGCAACGTGCAGGTCACGGCGACCTCGGACACCACCTTTGTCGTGGGCTATGTCGGCTATCACGACGGGTCGGGCACCTCGGCCCAGACCACGGGGCCGGTCAATGTGTCGGGCTATGTGACCGGCAACAAGGAACTGCTGGTCGGCGGCGAGACGGGCGAGACGACGGG
>JAIXPH010000016.1 GCA_027486345.1 Paracoccaceae bacterium | reverse complement strand
TCCTTGAAGCCGTTCTTCTCCATGATCGCCTTCCAGGCGGCCTGACCGTTGTCCAGAGCCTCCTTGGCCGTGATCTGCCCGGTGATCGCCCGGTTGATCTCGTTGCCGAGCGCTTGTTCCATCTCGAACATGCCCGGCAGACGAGGAGAGCACCAGGCGTGCTCCAGACTGTCGGCCCAGACCTTCATCGGCTGCGAAACCGCCCGCAGCTTTTCGTTGGCGAGGACCGAGCGGTAGCCCGGCGCCACGCCGTTCGCATTGGCTTCGTTCATCGCCATGATCGAGGACGTCGTCAGGAAGGCCAGCATCAGGAAGGCGCCTTCGGGGTTCTGCGAGGTCGCCGTCACAACCGAGGTCGAGCCCGCGATATTCGGCGGCGCAAAGACACCGCCCGCGATGCGGGGCTCATAGATCGTGACGAAGTCGTCGACGATCTGCGACTGGTCGGGCCGCATGGCTTGCGTGCCCGAATCCTGCCAGGAGATGTTGGCGGCAACCTGCCCGCCGAGCCAGGCAGCGCGGTTCTCACCCCAGCCAGCGCCCGAAACGCCCTCGATAGCATTTTTGGACAGGGCAAGCAGCGTCTCCAGACCCTTCACCCCGGCATCGGAGTTCAGCGTCGGGTTCCATTGGTCGTCGAAGAGCTTCAGACCGGCTTGAGCCGCGATATGCTCCCAGGAATAGGTCGACCAGAAGCCACGCGCACCCAGCAGGCCGATGCCCGCCACGCCGCCGCCCAGCTTGTTGGCCTCGGCGGTGATGCGGATCAGCTCATCATAGGTAGGCACCGAATTGGCCAGATCGATAGGGCCGCCCAGGATCTTCTCCATCGCGCCTTTGCGCAGGTGGACCATCTGGATGTCGCAATCGAAGGGGATGCCCACCAGCTTGCCACCGAAATAGCCATAGTTCAGGCGGTAGGTATCGTAGAAGTCATCCAGCGGCAGCTTCCATTTGGCCGCATAGTCGTCCAGCGGCGCCAAGAAGCCCGGTGCCGCGAAGTCGCCCAGCCAGGCCGAGAAGAACTGCAGCGCGTCGAACGAGGCATTGCCCGAGATGAATTCAGAAATCGCCTTGTCATAGATCGAATCGTCGGGGATCGGGACGAGTTCAACCTTGATGCCCGACAGCGCCTCAAAGGGCTTCAGCCCCTCCGCTGCCGATTCTTGGTCGGCCGCGCCGATGGCGAAGCGCACTGTCGTGCCGCCGAGTTGACTGCGGACGGCCTCCCAATCCACCGTGCGGATCCAGTCCTTGGCCGGGTCCCACAGCGGGTCATTGGTCATGTTGTAGAGCTTGCGATAGTCCTCGCGGACATATTTCTCGACCGAGATCGAATCCAATGTCGCCTGGATGTCGGGCAGGCCCGACTGAGCAAAGGCTGGCAGACAAAGACCGGAAGCAGCACCCATGGCGGCCCCGGTACGCAGGAACGAGCGGCGGGACATGCCCCCCAAACGGATTGTCATTTTTGTAGTCCTCCCTAAAGCGATATTGAGCGGTTGACTGCTTCTTGTGCAAGCGGATTGCCTTTGCGACTACCTCCTTCGCAAGTGCGGCCGACACAGCAGCGCGTGAACTTTCGTTTCGCACGAATATAATGTGTGCAGCCCTGGCGAGCTGTCAACGATTATTTTTTGCCCATATTCTGCGCTGCGGCGTGAACTCTTGCTTGACTGAACGACAAATGTTCAAATAGCGTCTAGCGAAATTCTATAGGAGGAACCTCATGCCCACGAACGTCGCATTGACAGGACTTGCCCGTGATCTAGCCATCCGTGAAGCCTCGGGGCGGCCTGTTCGCATCGGCTTGGTGGGCGCGGGAGAGATGGGCACCGACATAGTTAGTCGCGTCGCCCATATGCAAGGCGTGGAAATAGGCGCGATTTCCGAACTGAAGCCGGGGGCGGCGGCGCGGTCAGTGGAAATCGCTTATGGCTCTGGCGAACGTACGGTCGAAACCTCGACCTCCGACCAGGCCAATGCAGCGATGGAAGCAGGCAAGATCGCCGTGACGGCCAATGTCGATTCGCTTCTGGAGGCCGGACTGATCGACGTCATCGTTGATGCGACCGGGGTTCCGGCGGTCGGCGCGGAGATCGGCCTGCGCGCGATGGAGCGTGGCAAGCATCTGGTGATGATGAATGTCGAGGCGGATGTCACGATCGGTGCCTATCTGCGCGCCGAAGCCGAGCGACTGGGAGTGGTGTATTCGCTCGGTGCGGGCGACGAACCGTCCTCCTGCATGGAGCTGATCGAGTTCGTCAGCGCCATGGGCCACCGCATCGTCTGTGCGGGCAAGGGCAAGAACAACCCGCTGAACATTGATGCGACGCCGGATGTTTATACCGAGGAGGCTATCCGTCGGCACATGAACCCGCGGATGCTGGTGGAGTTCGTGGACGGATCCAAGACGATGGTGGAAATGGCTGCCATCGCCAATGCCACCGGTCTTCTGCCCGACAAGCCCGGAATGCACGGCCCCGCCGCCACCCGTGACGAACTGAACCAGGTGCTGATCCCCAAATCTGCGGGCGGTGTCCTTTCCTCAAACGAGGGGCGTGTAGATTACTCGATCGGCAAGGGCGTGGCTCCGGGGGTCTTCGTGGTGGCCGAGATGGACCATCCTCGGATCCGCGAGCGGATGGAGGATCTGAAGATGGGCACAGGCCCCTATTTCACGTTCCACCGTCCATATCACCTTACCTCCCTCGAGGTGCCTCTGACCTGCGCCCGCGTGGTTCTGTATCGCAAGGCTGACATGGTGCCGCTGGCCCGGCCCGTGGCCGAGGTCGCGGCTGTGGCCAAGCGAGACCTGAATCCGGGCGACACTTTGGACCAGATCGGCGAATACTGCTACCGGGCCTGGATCATGACGGCGACCGAGGCGCGCACGGCGGGAGCCATCCCCTGTGGGCTTCTTGCCGGCGCCAAGGTGACCCAGCCGATCAAGAAGGGCGCCCTGATCACCTATGGCAACACTGCCCTGCCGGCAGGGTCGAAGATTGCCAAACTGCGCGCCCTGCAAGACAAGATGTTGGGGCTCTGAATGAACATCCCCTTCGCCATCCGCACCTATGCACCTGAGATCCTGCGTGAGGCCCTGAAACGCATGTACCTGATCCGTCGCTTCGAAGAAGGCGCGGAAGATAGCTACATGCGCGGGCTGATCCACGGCACGATGCACCTGTCGATCGGGCAGGAGGCCTCTGCCATGGCCACCTGCATCGAGCTTGGTGATAACGACAAGATCACTTCGACCCATCGCGGTCACGGGCATTGCATCGCGAAGGGGGCCGATGTCGGCCGGATGTTTGCCGAGTTCTTCGGAAAGGAGACCGGCTATTGCCATGGCCGCGGCGGATCGATGCATATCGCCGACGTGAAGACCGGCAACCTTGGGGCCAATGGCATTGTGGGGGGCGGCCTGCCAATCGCGGTGGGAGCGGCTCTCTCGGCCAAGCGGCTCGGCAGGCCTGATGTGACGGTCTGTTTCTTTGGCGATGGGGCCAACAACGAGGGCGCGTTCCACGAAAGCCTGAACATGGCAGCCGTTTGGAAGCTGCCGGTGATCTTTGTCTGCGAAAACAACGGTTACGGCATGTCGACCTCGACGGCTCGCTCCACTGCGGTCAAGCGTATCGCCGACAGGGCGGCGGGCTATTCCATGCCAGGAGTGACTGTGGACGGCAATGACTTCTCCGCCGTGGCCGAGGCGGTGCATCACGCTATCGCCCGGGCGCGGGCAGGAGAGGGGCCAAGCCTGGTCGAAAACCTCACTTACCGCTGGCGGGGGCATTCCAAATCTGACCGCAACCGCTACCGGACCAAGGAAGAGATCGCTGAGTGGATGGAACGCGACCCGATCGCTCGCTTCCGAGCTGAACTTATCGCTCATGGAGTGCTGGACGAAGCCGGCGCGAATGCCATTGAGACCCAGGCCCAGGCCTATGTCGAGGCCGGCATCGAATTCGCCAAGGCCAGCCCCGCGCCAGGGATCGGCGACGTTACCCGTTATGTCTATGCCGAGGCCCAAGGATGAACGCCATGACCGACTTGCGTCTGATGACCTATTCCGAGGCGATCCGAGAGGCCATGGCCATCGCCCTGGAGGCTGACCCCACCGTCATCCTGATGGGCGAGGATATCGGCGTCTACGGCGGTGCATTCCAGGTTACGTTGGACCTGATCGACCGCTTTGGCCCCGACAGGGTCATGGACACACCGATCTCGGAACTTGGCGGGGCAGGGGTGGCGGTGGGTGCTGCCCTCACCGGTCTCAAGCCGATCTTCGAGTTCCAGTTCTCGGATTTCGCCATGCTGGCCATGGAGCAGATCGTCAACCAAGCCGCCAAACTGCGCTACATGCTGGGCGGCGAGGCATCGGTTCCGGTCGTCTTCCGTTTGCCCTCTGGTTCGGGCACGGGGGCGGCAGCGCAGCATTCGCAAAGCATCGAGGCCTGGTTTGGTCATGTGCCGGGGCTGAAGGTCCTTCAGCCCTCCACCCCCGAGGACGCCAAGGGGATGCTTTTGGCCGCATTGGCCGATCCCGACCCGGTGATGATCTTCGAACACAAACTCCTCTACAAGATGAAGGGTGAGGTTCCGGCGGGCCATTACCTGACCCCCATCGGCAAGGCGGCCATCCGCCGCGAGGGCACGGATGTGACCATCGTCGCGGGGTCCATCATGGTCCATCGCGCGCTGGAAGCTGCCGAAAAATTGGCCGCGGAGGGGATCAGTGCCGAGGTCATCGATCTGCGCTCGATCCGGCCCATCGACCATGCGACGATCCTGGCTTCGGTCAAGAAGACGGGGCGGCTGATGGTGGTTTATGAAGGTGTAAAAGCCTTTGGTGTGGGGGCCGAGATCAGCGCCATGGTGTCGGAATCCGAGGCCTTCGACTTCCTCGATGCGCCCATCCTGCGCCTCGGTGCGGCCGATGCGCCGGTGCCCTACAACCCTGACCTGGAACGCGCCGCCGTGCCGCAGGTCGACACGATCGAGGCCGCCGCTCGCCGCCTTGCCCGCCGAGAGGTCTAAATGCCCGTCGAAGTGATCCTGCCGAAAGTCGACATGGACATGAGCCATGGGACGCTGGCCACTTGGCACGTCGCCGAAGGCGAGACGGTCACCAAGGGAGCCGCATTGTTCGACATCGAGACCGACAAGGCCGCGATGGAGGTCGAAAGTCCCGCCTCGGGAATTCTGCGCGCTGTCACAGCGCAGCCTGGCGATAAGGTGCCCGTGGGCGCAGTCGTGGCGCTTATCTGTGCCGAAGGCGAAGTCTGGGATGCCCCCGTACCGCAGACCCGCGTTGCCCTCGGACAGCCGGAGGCGTCGTCGATTTCCGTCAAACCGCCCGCGCCTGTGGCAAGCCCCACCCAACCGGCGGCAACTCTCGCAAGATCGGCGGCGCCTTCCGTAGAGCCGCTTTCAGATCCACGCCCACGTGCCACTCCCGCCGCCCGCCAAGCGGCTCGGGAAGCCGGGATCATGCTTGAGGACATTTCGGGTTCTGGTCCCAGGGGCCGCATCCAGGCCGCCGACATCGTCGCGCCGCACGTCGCCGTGACGGGCTGGACACCAGAATACGGACCTCTGCATGTCACGCGTCGCAAGGGTCAGGGCGTACCACTGCTGATGCTGCATGGTTTTACCGCCGACAGCCAATCCTGGGCACCTTTGGAAAAGGCCTATCCCGACCGCGCCCTGATCCGGATTGACCTGGCCAACCACGGTCGCTCCCCGCGCCGCAGGATTGCCGGGTTCAAGGAACTCGCCCGCATGGTGGTGGATGCCTTCGACGACGCCACGCGCGATTTGGAACAGGTCAATGTCCTCGGCCATTCCTTGGGTGGCGCTCTGGCCTTGGCGCTGGCGGACGTCCGCCCGCGCAAAGTGTCGAGCCTTGTCCTGATCGCCCCTGCCGGACTTGGTCCCGAAATCGACGCAGCCGCGTTAAACGGAATCACACGAGCGACCAGGGCCGAAAGCCTCGCACCTTGGCTGCGTCGCCTTACAGCGACACCAGAAGCCATCAGTGACGATTACGCCAAAGCCGCAATGCACTCCCGCAAAGACAGTGCACTTCGTGCGGCGCAAGCCGACATGGCGGCTGCGCTTTTTGCCGATGGCACTCAGACCTTTGACCTGCGTCCCGCACTTGGCCGCCTGACGGCGCCAACGGCAATCCTTTGGGGTCGCCAAGACCACATCCTGCCCCAATCGCAGGTCATTTCCGCGCAGGGCGATTTCGCACTTCACCTTTTGTCGGGAGCGGGTCATGTTCCGCAGATCGAAATTCCCGACAGGGTCGCGCGCATTCTGGTGCAGCACCTGAGGGACTGAACCACGGACCCCAGATGCTGCCCATCCCTGCCCAAAGCGAAACCGACCGTCTGCGTGCACGGGCTGTTTGGCTCTATCATGTCGAGGGGCAGACACAGAACGACATAGCCCATTCTCTTGGCGTCAGCCGGGTCATGGTGGTTCGACTTCTGGCGGACGCACGGCGTCGAAACGAGGTACGGGTTACGGTTTCGGCTCCTTTGGCCGAACTGATCGAAATCGAGCGTGCAGTCGAGACGCGCTATGGCATTGCCCGCGTCATAGTAGCGCCTTTCTCCGACCCTGAGGGCGACCCGGTCAAAGCCATCGCCGCAGCTGCCGGAGCCTTCATCTCGGGCCTTATGAAGCCTGGCCTGACAGTGGGCGTCGGCTGGGGGCGAACTCTGTCCAACACTTTGCCGTTCATCTCGGGCGAAACGCTCGAGGACTTGCGCGTCGTATCGCTGCTGGGGGGCATCGCCGCCGCACGTCGCTTTAACCCTGCTGAATTCGCCTGGCAATTCGCCGAGCTCTTCCAGGCGGAGGGCTTCCTGATCCCCGCCCCGGCCGTTGTCGACAGCCCCGAGACCAAACATGCTCTGCTGGAGCGCTGCGGCCTGTCCGCCATCTTCGAGATGGCCGGGAGGCTGGACGTGGCACTTCTATCGGTAGGAGGTATCAGCACGCTGACCACGTCCTACCGCACAGGCTATATCACCGAAGCCGACCGCCGCTCGCTGATCGAAGCGGGGGCGGTCGGCGATGTCCTGTACAACTTCATCGACGAGGCCGGAGCCGTGGTCGATCACGATGTAAACAACCGTGTGATCTCGGCCAATTTTGTCGACCTGCGCCGAACGCCAGAACGGGTGCTGATATCGGGCGGGCGTGACAAGCGCATAGCCCTGCGCGCTGCGATCAAGACACTCTCCCCGACCACCCTGGTAACCGACGAACAAACAGCGAAAGACTTGATTGCCTGACAAAGTCACGGCTCTCGCCTTCAGTGCATCCGGCTTGGGGGCCAACGACTTCTTCAGTTTGCGCGCGATTTCAAACTTTTCGTACGCTTCCATTGCTTACGCAGAAAAAGCATCTGGTCAGACTTCTGGAACAGGTGTTCTACGTTGCCAAAAGACAAACTCTATCCCATCCTCTCAGAAGCAAAAGATCCAGGCGAAGCAGGGAAGACGACAGTTTTGTGTGCATTGATGAAAACCCTGCCGTTGACATGCGCATGGATAGCGCGGGCAAGCACCTGCGCTTCGACATCACGGCCAAGGCTGACGTAGTCTTCATTTGACTGCGCGTGTGTGACCCGAATGATGTCCTGCTCGATGATCGGGCCTTCGTCCAGATCAGATGTCACATAATGCGACGTTGCACCGATCAGCTTAACGCCTTTTTCAAAAGCCTGCCGATAGGGATTCGCACCCTTGAAGCTGGGTAGGAAGGAATGGTGAATGTTGATGATGCGGCCAGAAAATTTCTGGCACATCACATCGGACAAAACTTGCATGTAGCGCGCCAGAACAATCAGTTCTGCTCCGCAGTCTTCGACAATACGCATTTGCTGGGCTTCTGCTTCAGCCTTGTTCTGTGGCGTGACCTTAATGCAGTGATAGGGGATGTCCTGGTTAACCACGACCTTCTGATAGTCCATGTGGTTCGAAATCACGGCTACGATCTGCACTGGCAGGGCGCCAATGCGTGACCGATACAGCAAATCGTTCAGGCAGTGGCCAAACCGGCTTACCATCACCACGACCTTGCGCTTCACGGCCTCGTCAAAGAACGAGTAATCCATCGCAAAGCGGTCTGCGATGGGCGCGAACCCATCCTGCAAGGCTTTCAGGTCCCGACCTTCCTCGGACACAAAACTGGTGCGCATGAAAAAGCTACCCGTGGCACTATCGTCGAACTGAGCAGAGTCCGTGATGTTGCCACCCTGATCGGCGAGGTAGCCAGAAATTGCGGCGACGATGCCTCGGGTCGACTGACATTGAACACGAAGGGCAAAGCGTGAAGGTGTGGAAAGCATGGTCATTCCTGTGGTTCAGGCCGTGATGCCGTTTTGGCGGCGAAAGGCGGTCAGTGTGTTTTGCAATAGGCAGGCAATGGTCATCGGGCCGACACCACCGGGCACCGGGGTAACCGCCGCCACGTGCCCGGTTTCATCGAAGGCAACATCCCCGACGAGTCTGGTCTGGTTTCCATGCGACACTCGGTTGATACCGACGGCGATCACGGTTGCGCCGGGCTGGATCCAGTCGCCTCGGATCATCTCGGGTCTGCCAACTGCCGCCACCAGAATATCAGCCGTCCGGCAGATCGACGGCAGATCACGCGACCGCGAATGCGCCAGCGTCACGGTGCAATTGGCCCCCAGCAAAAGCTGCGCCATCGGCTTTCCGACTATGTTCGACCGTCCGACCACAACCGCGTGCAGCCCTGACAAGTCGCCCAAATGGTCTTGCAGCAGCATCAGACACCCAAGCGGGGTGCAGGGCACCAGCGCATCCTGTCCCGTTGCCAGTCGGCCTGCATTGATCTCGTGAAACCCGTCCACATCCTTGGCGGGATCAATCGCTTCGATCACCACCGCTGGATCCAAGTGCTGCGGTAGCGGCAGTTGAACAAGGATACCATTTACCGCAGGATCAGCATTAAGGTCTGAAATCAGCTTCAATAACGATGTCTCGGGAGAATCCGACGGCAAACGATATTCAAAAGAACGCATCCCAGCGGTCAAGGTGGCCCGATGTTTCGAGCGTACATAGACTTGGCTCGCGGCATCATCGCCGACCAAGACAACCGCAAGCCCCGGGACATGCCCTGTATTTGTAATGACTTCTACCACTTCTGTGCCCAAACGAGTGGTCATGCGGCTGGCAAAGGCCTTGCCGTCAATCCGAACCGGTTGCGTTGCTGAAATATCCATTTCTGCTCTCTATGATTTTTGCGTCCAGGTTTCGGCAGGCGTGGGTGGTCGACCTGCACGCCTACTTGTCTGTCATGAAGCCCTTAGAAGATTTTTCAGCACGACAGTCGGGTCTGAAATCGAGGCGGGAAGAACGTGGATTCTGCGCTCGATCAGCTTCTCCAGCACGCGAAAATCTTTTGCGAGCGCGTTCCCGATCCCAAGACCGGCCGCAGCCGCCAACCCACCATCTTCGCCGCATTGGAATATGAGCCTGCCGCTGGGTTCAGTCCTGCGCTCATGGATGGGCAGGCCCGGATCGAACAGGCCTGCAATCTGCAGCGTCAGATCGTATTGATCTGACCAGAACCACGGCAGCGCATCATAGGCGGTATCGGCACCCAGCATTCCGGCAGCGGCATGCGCGCCCTGATCTTGCGCCGCGCGCCAGCTTTCCAGACGCAGCCGATTGCTTCGCCAAGGGAAATTGCAGCAGTCGCCTGCCGCAAAAACATGCGGGTCTGATGTTCTAAGGCAATGATCGACCGTGACCCCGTTCTCGACACGAAGGCCGGCCCGCTGCGCCAATTCAACATTCGGAACCGAGCCGATGCCTGCAATGACCGTATCAAACGTTTGGCGTTCCCCGTTTGCCAGCGTGATCGACGTGGCATCCGCCGCAGCAACCGAGGCATCCAGATGCAGTCGAACACCCTCGGCCTGGTGACGTTCTGCAACCAGATCCGCGATCTGGCGCGGCACAGACCGCGCCAGCACCTGCGGGCCGACCTGAAACACCGAAACCTCTGCGCCCGCAGTGCGCGCGGTTGCGGCCAACTCCAGTCCGATGAAGCCCGCCCCGATGATGCCGACCCGCTGTCCATGGGCCAACCGTGGCATCAGTTCAGCCGCATCCCTGGAGGTGCGCAAGGTGTGACAGCCGGCAAAGGCCGGCTCTACCCGCGCCCGCGCCCCGGTGGCCATCAGCAGTTTGTCATAGGTCAGGACAGCCCCGTCAATCTGCACTTGCCTGTCGGTCGGATGGATCGCCTCCACCGCAACGCCGAGGCGCAGATCAATGCGCGCAGCGGCGTAGTCAGTCGCGGCACGGATCGCTTTTGGCTCCGGATTGCCGCCTTTCGACAGCGGCGGACGCTCGTAGGGCAAGAGCTGTTCCGCACCGAGGATCGTTATGTCACCGTCGAAACCAGTTTCCCGCAGGGCGAATGCGGCCCTGACCCCGCACTCCCCCGCACCAATGATCACAAAATACATCTCAACAATTCTCCGGGATGTCAGATTGTCTGCGATAGTCGGGCCGCGTCATGGTTTTCTTGATGCGACCCATCGGCTGCCTGGAGTGAACACCCAAGGTAAGGCGACCTGATCGAGCCAGTCGCGGAAGGCCGCGACAACGTCCGGCTCGCTGTCGACCAGATACCGGGGCGCCGGGTATTCCGCCTCGTGCACGTCACGGGCAAACCGCGACATTGCCTCGATCCGCATCTGCTGAAGCCGGTCCTCTTCCGCGGCGAAGTTGGCGTAAACCTTGGCATGGCGCGGCACACGGCCACGGTTCTGGCCCAGCACATCCTCGCTGAACAGATATTGGGCATGGCCCGCATGCCCGGCGCCCATCGAGATGAGAAAGAGGCCGGTCTTCTCGGCAATGGCCTCGGTGATCGACTGGGGAACCACCTCGATCTCGACAGCAAGGGCCCCGGCCTCTTCGGCGGCCTTCACCTGTTTCCAGACCAGTTTGGCGCTTTCCAGCGTCTTGCCGACCGCCTTGAACCCGCCTGTCCAGGTGGCCTTGGACGGGATCAGCCCGACATGGCCGCAAACCGGCAGTCCGTGGTCGGCCATTGCCCGGATCGTCGCCGTCGAGCCAGAGCAATAGAAGGCATCGGCCCCCTGCTTGAACAACGGAAAGGCCCAGTGCAGGAAATCATCCGTGGTGCCGATTTCGTAGAAATTGTCGCCGGGAAAGATGAAGGCGTCGGGGGCCACCTCTCGGAAACGGCGGTCAAACACCATGGCCGGGGGCACCGACGGCAGTTCGACACCTGCCTCGGCCAACGTCTCTACCCTCAGCATCGCAAACGAATGTTTGCCGTGTAACAGGCGTCAATCCAGGGCATGGCTTACTCCGCCGCGTTGGCAGGCATCATGCCCGGCACATATTGGTGGAAATCTTCGCGATAGGGTTTGGCTGTTGGCGGAAGCGCGCGTTTCAGGAAATAGTCCTCATAGGCCAACTGGCGCTTCAAGGCTGGCCACATTTCGCGGAAGCCGTCAGCAATAGACCGATTTGGCGCAGGAAGATCGTCCTTGATGATCTCATGCAGACGCGGGAGGGCATGGTAGGGAACCATAGGGAACATGTGGTGTTCGACGTGATAGTTCATGTTCCAGTATATAAAGCGGCTGATTGGGTTCATGTAGACCGTTCGCGAGTTCAAACGGTGATCGATGACATTGTCGGCGAGGCCGCCATGTTGAAGGAGACCCGTCATGACATGGTGCCAGGCACCAAAGATTCGCGGCAAGCCAATCACCATCAGCGGCAGAATGGACTGCATCCACAGAGCCAACGCCACCGTCACCAGGTAGATCGCCAGATGGACCTGTGCAACGCGCTGAACCTTCGACCATTCGGACTGTGGCACAAAGGTCTTTTCTGCGGCATCGGGGCCCATCAAGGCGTTCTGCAAGAGCTTCGGGAAGAACTTCACGACATCAAGGATCCCGAAAAAGGTAACTATGAGTTTGGCCATCTCTGTGGGGCGCATGATCGCGATTTCGGGGTCGCGGCCAACGATATAGGTCTCCGAGTGGTGGCGGGCATGGCTCCAGCGCCAAGTCGCGGAGTTGCGCATGATCATGAAGCTGGCGATCTGATAGACGGCATCATTCATCCAGGGAGTGCGGAAGGCAGTGCCGTGGCCACATTCATGCCAGCGACTGTCGGAGGCGCTGCCGTAAAGGACGCCGTATGCGAGCCAGAAGGGTGCTGACCACCACGAAGGCCACAGTGCGATGCCAAGACTCACGAAGACCAGCATCAGCCCATACAGAATCACTGTGTCGCGTATGGCCGGACCATCGCTGCGCGTCATCAGCTCTTTCATAACCTTCCTCGGAACATCGGAGTGATACCATTCCGCTGCCGTCAAACCGCTCTCGACCGCGTGTTTGGCGTCTGGGCCAAGAAGACTGTAGTCGCGTTTTCCCATTGGAAGCTCCGATCAAAATCGTGTGGGAAGACATAGAACGCAAATTCCATTTTCCTGAAAGCATCGTCCTTACCTGCTCGTCAAAAATCGTCAGCACTGGTATGCTCCATGATGATTTATCATCATGAGGGGGCAAACGTGGCGAGAAGATTGGGCATGGCTGCGTTGGCTGAGGCCGCAGGTGTTTCGATATCGACGATCGATCGGGCTTTGAACGGTCGTGAGTCCGTTTCTGTCGAAACCATGGCCCTCATCGCGGACGCAGCAGTTCGAATTGGTCACCCTTCGGCGGTTCGGCTCTTGGGACAGAACACTGCGTCGCCACTCCCGGAGGTCCGGTTCGGCGTACTGTTGCACAAGCAGGGACAGGACTTTTACAAGGCATTCGCCGATGAACTACATCGCGCTGTGATCCAAGTTCCAGGCGTTCGCGGTCGGCTGGTCCTCGAGTTTTCAACGTCTCAAGGACCAACTGAGATGGCGCAGAATCTTCGAAAGATGCTCGGGCGTTGCGACGTTCTTGCTGCCACGGCGGTGAATCACCCCGAAGTCACCTCTGCAGTGGAGGATCTGCGGTCAAAAGGTCTCAAAGTCTTCTCTCTGCTATCGGAATTTGCGCAAGGTGTGCGGACGGGCTACTTGGGCCTGAACAATCTGAAGGTCGGTCGCACTGCGGGCTGGATGACAGCCCTGACAGCCAAGGGGCCAGGGAAGCTCTTGCTGTTCGTGGGTGGCCATCGCTGGCATGGCCACGAGCTTCGTGAAATCGGCTACCGGACGTATCTGCGGGAAACCGCACCCCAGCTGGAAGTGCTGGAGACCATTATCAATCTGGAAACTCGCCAACTTACCTACGAAACCACCTTGGCGGCCCTTGCGCGATATCCTGACTTACGCGGCATTTACGTGGCTGGCGGGGGAATGGAGGGTGCGATCGCCGCGCTTCGTGAAACGCGATCCCCTGGAGAGCTGGTACTGGTTACTCCCGCTCTGACGCCAGATTCTCGGCAGGCCCTGTCCGAAGGTTTCGTCACGCTCGTGAGTGACACGCCCCTCGAAAAGCTCTGCCGAGAACTATTTCTTCGCATGTCGCAAGCGGTTCATCAAGTTGGGGGCGAAAGCGACCAAGGTCAGGTCTTTTTACCGCCGGACCTGCATGTTTCTGAATCAGTTTGATCAACTAAAGGTCGACACCGTGATGGACCGGATCATCACAAACCTAGTGTGCTCGATGTCGGCCACAAGGGCCTGCATATTGTGGAACTGGCCCCCGATGTGACCGAGGCCGAGTAGCGGGCAGCGACAGATGCCACGATCCTCGATTGGCCGGGCCTCTTATGCAGGACGTCGCCCCTAACGAGCACCTCGAAGACCAACGGCCGACCTTCGTCATTGGTGCGGCCAGGTGGGAACAGGTATCGCTCAAGTCCTCAATTGCGCGGGATTTCGGCTTGGGTTGAGTGACATTGACCCGCAGCGCCTTGCCCAACCAAAGGAGCGCATCGACGAATCCCTCTCTCGGCGAGTTCGGAACGGCGAGAAGACCGCCGAGGCCGCGACCTAACGCGAAGAGACGGAGCATGCGATCTTCCGCGAAGTGGGCCGCCAAATGCGCCCCGGAACAATCCTGGCAACCAATAGCTCGTCGATTTCCATCACCCGCCTTGCAACCCTCATCGTCGACCCTGGGGCTTTCATGGGTCTCCACTTCATGAACACGGTGCCCGCCTACGATTGGTGGTGTTGATCCGGGGCTTTGCGACGTACAAGGAGACGTTTCAGACGATGAAGTCCATCGTCGAAGACATCGGCAAGACTGCGATGATCTCGGAAGACAATCCTGACTTCATCGTGAACCGCATTCTGACCCCGATAATCAACGAGGCAGTTTATGCGCTGTTCGAGGGCGTGGGCACCGTAGCATCTATCGACGCCGACTGACACTGGGCGCAAACCATCCGATGAGGCCGTTTCATCTGGCCGACCTGATCGGGCTGGACACTTGCCTTGCCATCATGACCGTCCTGCATGACGGATTGGCCGAAACCAAATATCGGCCGTGTCCCTTGCTTGTGAAATATGTCGGAGCTGGATGGTTGGGTCGCAAGACCGGGCGCGGGTTCTACGACTACGGGTCAGATCCGCCGGAGCCGCGACGGCGAAAGAGGGGCGGTTCTGGAGCAACACCTTGGAGCCGCCATCAGAGGACCGCTTTATCGCGTCAGACCTATCGCGGCACCTTCCAGCGCAGGTGGTCGATGGCCAGCTGCAGCGCCGGGGAGATCTGGCGGCGGCTGGGGTAGTAAAGGTGAGAGCCCGCGAAGACCGGGCTCCAGTCCTCCAGCGCGCGGGCGAGGCGGCCTTGGGCCACCAGGGCGTCGGTGCGGTCTTCGGGCAAAAGCGCCAGGCCATGGCCATCCAGCGCCGCGGCTGACAACCTTCGCGGCACGAGCTGGTTTCCGGTCTGCGGCTCTCAGCCTCCAACTGCCTCCGTACGTTTGGGCAACCTCCGCCCCGCCCCTTGGGCGGTGATTTTCATGCCCTCGAAGGCGGTCTTGGCCTTGGCGAGTTCCTTTACGGGGGCACTCTTCTCTAGCTCGGTCAAGGTCGCCGGGCGGGAGACGGATCTACCCGCCTGTTCCGGCCTGATCTTCGGCAATTGGTTTCCCCTGCGCGCCGCATCGATCGGTCCAAAGTGTCGATCCTCATAGTAGCGAATGTGCTGAGCCCGGATCGGATATTGCCCCTCCGGGAGAACGAGCACCTCGTTCAGCGGGAACCGCAGGATCTCGTTGGCCGAGATCAGAGGGCGTTCTTCGGACCGCCTGCTGACATTTGCACTGTCCTTCATGCACTGGACCCGGGACTGGCTTTCGCTGATGGCCGTTAAGGTGAAGCGCCCAAGCGCATTGGAAAGGACATCGGCAGTTCGGTCGTCCTGGGGCGTCATATAGATCTGTACCCCGGCACCGCCCTGCAATGACCGACGGCCGGTCTCCCCGTAGATGTCATCCAGTCCGGGGATGGTCTGCGAGATGATGAAGAACCGCCCGCCATAGCTCCGAATAGTCTTGATGGATGAGAGGACCAAAGGCTGGCGGCCAAGTTGGTCAAACTCGTCCATTAAGAACATGACCGCGTGGGGTTCATCGGGTGCAGGCTCGCGGCGCTGCAGTGCGGCGATAGCGTCGGCAAACAGCAGACGAACCAAGGGGGCCAGGGTTTTCAGATGCTCGGGCTGGACGACGATGTAGAGGCTCTGGGCCTTGCGGCGGAAACTCGAGAAGTCGAAGTCGCTATGTGAGGTGGCGCGGTCGACCGCAGGGTCATTCCAGAGTTGCAGCCCGGACCCTTGAATGACCGAGATGTATGCACCAAGGGTCTTCTCCGGCACATCCGCCATTTCCAGGAAGGTGCGGGAGACGATCGGGATGTGCGTTGTTTCGGCGATGGTGGTGAAGCTGGACTTCTTGTCCCCACCGCCTGCCATGACCTCTGCGGCATAGCCGAGGGTCGGGCGGCCCTGCTCGATGGCATAAAGGCATGAGGCGATGAAGAGCCGCTTGCCGGCATTGAAGAAGCTTTGCGCGCTTTCGCCCTCGGGGATCAGGAAGAGGTCCGCCATCGAGTTGAGCGCCGTATACTGGCTGTCCGATGAGGGCAGGGCAGCGATACGGGCCAGGGGATTGAAGCGGTGCGAACCCTTCTCTTCGTCGAAGGGGGAGAAGTACCAGATCCTGTTGTTCAGACCATTCTGGCGGTGGATCGAGGTTTTCGCGAAATTCTCGCCCTTCACATCGAGGATCAGGGCCGAGCCCGAGAAGTGCAGGAGGTTTGGGATCACGAAGCCCACCCCTTTTCCGCGGCCGGTGGGTGCGATCATCATCGCATGGGGGAAACGGTCGGGCGGTGCCATGACGAAAGGCGCGTCGGATTTTGCGGAGCCGAGCTTGGCGAAGATGAAACCATTGGTGTCGAGACGGCTGACCATGCCGTTGCGGTTCATCTCGCGCTTGGATTGGAAATGAGCGTCGTCATATTGGTTGAGCCGCCCGCGATGGACCCCGGCGAGGCCAACCAGCACCAATGCCAGGGTGACAGATCCTGTAATGATCAGTGCCGATTGCAAAAGCGCCGGGCGCGCGGCGATGTCGGCCCAGTCATAGCGGATGAACCAAGGCCGCAGGGGATCGAGCGTGTCGAGGCTCTCCCGGAAGGCCAGCTTCACATAAATCGTGGCCAGCATGCCGCCGACATAGACGCCGACGCCCAGGCCCAGGACCAGCGCCACAGGATATCGCCAGCGGGTTTCGAAATTCGAGAGCATGGGGGAGGCCTTCAGAGTTCGTGGACGTGATCGTGGGTTGCTTCGCGGTCGCGAAGCCCCAGCTCAACAGCGCGGGAATGGCTGCGGGCGAGATCGGCCCAAGGACCGACCGAATGGTCTGCAGAGAGATCGCCTTCGTTGCGCAGCTCATGGGCGACGGCGGCGCGCAGGGCCGGATCACGGACCCGTTCGGCCAGGGGCGATAGGTCGCCTGAGAGGACACGATCCAGGTCTTCGTTGGGAAGGGTCTCGTGCATCCGGTCAACGATGGCCTCTAGGGCGGGCACAGCCGAGAGACTGAGATGCCGGTCTGCCGAGAGGATCTGCTCCTTTGCCACCGCCTCAGCCACAACTGGTGGCAATTCGAGCTCGGCAAGTTCGGTCCTGACCTCCTGGCCGAGGGCGCGCTCCATCTCCATCCAGAACACCTTCTGCATTGTGTTTGGCTGATCCGTGACCCAACTCGCCACTTGGGCTTCGCTGCGCTCGGCCAAGGTGAACCGGGCGACCATCTCTTCGACCGATGTGCCCGCGATCCGCAACTCGTCCTCCCGGATGGTGAAGAGGGCAGCAAGCCGGTCGCCAATCTCGTCGCGGACATGCGACAGCGTTGCACGCAGACCCTCATCAAGGGTGAGACCTTCGGGCGGGGCCGCCTCGAGGCGGGCTAGCGAGGCCAAGGTCGGATGGAAGTAGCGATCCTCTTCATGACTCGCGGCGCGAGCATGCTCCGTGAGAAGCAGATTGTCCGGCGCCAGCTGCAACGAGGCGCGCGCCTGTTCGGCAAAGCTGCGCTCCAGATCCACGCGCTCGGCCGAGGGTTCCATCTCGCGGATCGCCTTCCAGGCCTCCTCAGCAGCGGCGATCATCTCGGCCCGGGCTGCCTCGATCCGGGCGGCGGCATCGCCTTCTTCATGCAGTGTGGCGTCGGGCATCAATGGCAATCCTTGTCTGAGGGCAGCAGCCGAGGCGCCAAGCGCCTCCGCAAAACGGGTGAAGAAACTGGAGGCTGACCCGGCACCGTCGCCCGGCCCGGCCGCAATGGCGGCGATGCGCGACAGCTCGTCATAGTCGCGGGCATAGTCCTGCAAGGCATCGAGGCGCCGGGCCTGTTCGGCGTCCGATATGGGTGGCGGGGCAGGGGGCGCGGTGCCACCCGCCGCACTGGCGCGGGCCGCATGCTCCGGCACAGCGTGTTCGATCAGCCCCCGAGACAGCCGCGAAGTCGCGACAAGGTTCAGCCCGTGCTCCTGTGCGATCTCGGCATGAAGTTCGCGCATCACATCGAAGTTCAGCTCGGAATAGCGGCAGATCGAGAGGAAGCGCCCGTTGTCGATCCCGTGCTTGTCCACCACGAAATGCGCATGGACATGGTCCGTGTCCTTGTGGACCGAAGCAACATAACGCCAGACATCGCCATAGTCGCCGGAGCCAAAGACCTCCTGCCCCCATTCCCGGGCGATGGCCTCAGCCTGGCCAACCTCGACTCCACGCGGAAAACTCAGGACGATGTGGTCTGTGTGCCCGCGCTTCGGCGCGCCGCGCCAGGTCGAGGACCAGGTCTCGGCCACATGCGCCGCTTTCCCGGGATCGAAATCGCGCTCATAGCCCGCGAGATTGCACCAGGTTGACTCCACCCCTTCTTCCCGGGCGACATAATCCAGAAGCCGCTTCAACTCCTGCGGCGTGCGGGCGGAGCCACCGGCGATGCGCTTGACGACGGACTGCCAGCTGCGTGGCGTCGAGGCGTTCCGCAAGAGCCCGCGTGTCCGACGTTCCTTCGGGGAGCCCAGCCGACCAGAGGCACCACCACCGCCACCACGCCCCCGGCGCTTGCCATCAAGGACATGGCCAAGAACGAGATCCTCGACGCTGTCACGGGTCATCGAGCTTCCCCTTAACGGGCCTTTGCCGATGGCGATCCAATCACCGAGCCTCCAGTGCCGAGACCCTCCGGCCGTCCAGCAATGGCGACGAGACCAACGACATGTTCGGCTAGATCGTCGACGCGACCGAGCACTTTGCGCAAAAGCGCGCTGTCGCCAGGGTTCCATTTCAGCTTGCCACCTGCCCCAAGCCGGGCCAGCTGGTTCAGGTTCGTCCCGACGGAGGACAGCTCCCGGCGTGCATCTGCCAAAGCAGCCTGCTCATCTGACCTCAAAGCCAGAAGGCCGCTTGCCTGTCTGACGAGATGCCTCATTGCCTCGGAAACCGTCAGACCATGTGCCTCCGCGGCGGTTTGCAAGGCCGCACGTTCCTCCAGGGAGAGCCGGACCGTCAGCGTCACATCGAGCCGCCCCGTTGTCCGCCGATCCATCGCCGCCTTGATCCGCGCCAGGGACTGCCGCGACCGGCCGAGGGCTGCAGCGACCTGGGCCACGCTCTCCCCAGCGGCCAGACGTGCCTGTGCGGCAGTTCTCTCGGTGTCGGAGAAGCGAGATCGTGGCATTGCTTGCAATACACCTCTATTGAAGTCATAGCGCCACATGTAACACCAAATACCGTTCCTGCCAACCGTCCTCACCGGCCGGTTTCCGCTCCTCCGAAGAGGAGCCCGCGTGCGGAAACCGGACAGCCGGTGAGGACTCCATATGGCGTCAGGGGTCGGCGGCTTGCCCGACGACAGCATCCCTGCGCCCTGGCCGAAGGCCTCCGCTGAAAGGAGCGCCCTCGCGCGACCGCCCTTGAAACGCTGGGGGTTTCGATGCTTTGCACGTCCTACGCGAGCGCTCGAAACGGATCGGGAGCCACACGTTGAGGCGTCGAGATCTCCCGGAAAGGGGGGAAGTGAAGACGGTGAGGTTGTCGACCAGAGGACCAAAGTTGCGGGCGCGTGCGTCGGGGGCAAAGTTGCGGTGACCGGGCCAGCATGTGACAGGAGAGGGCGATTTCGGGTGCCTGTCGGTCGTCACATGCGAACATGCTACTGGGCACACTGCCACCTATGCATGCGGGCAGACATGCAAATGGCTCGACGGCTCTGCGCGGTGCCGAGCGTCCCGGCAACCTAACAGGCGGTCACTTGGCCTTCCGGTCAGGCGGCCCTGCCGTCCAGCGGTCATGCTGTCGAGATGCCAAATCGGCATCTCTGCAAACGGTCCGACGGTCTGCGTAGCGCAAGGTCAAGCAGGCAGCTCAGCGGGCGGGCAAGTGGTCCAGACTGCAGCCTGCCTTTCGGGTGCCCATGCACCTCGTCGGGCAGGCAAATAGCCCGTCGGTCCTCCGGTCAAACAGGCAACCGGTCAGACATGCAAACAGCCAAACAGGCGGCCCGCCAGACTGTTCGGAAAGACAACACGGCGAAAGCTCCGGCATGCTGCGCCGCAGCAACGGCAGTCTCCAAATTCTTTAGGAAATATGAAGATTTGCGGCGAAGCCCACAACCTGCGGCGCAACCTGTTTGACGATCACACAACCATATGCCTATTGAGCGCACTGGTCGCGCGGCAGAAATACGAACCCTTACAGAGGGTTCGTTCTCTTTCTTCACGCGATCATGGGTGCTGATTTCCCTAGCGGCGATTGGTCCGCGGCGTCGGCGCCCGTTTTGAACGACGTTGCGATTGCGGGGGGTGTTCCATGCAAGTTATTACCATCGTCCAAACCAAAGGTGGTTCGGGCAAGACCACTACCGCGATGCTGATTGCCTCGGCAGCGCTGGACGCCGGGCGCCGGGTGACGCTGATCGACGGCGACGTAAATGCCCAGTTGGGCCGCTGGCGCGACAGCTTTGATCTCGCAGCCTGGGACGGGCCAAAGAAGCCCGCCTGGCCAGATGCGCTGTCGATCCTGTCGCCGCCGGACTCTGTTCAGGGGTTGCTCTCGCTGCTGGAGTCCGAAGAGGCCGCAGGCACCGATCTCGTCATCCTCGACACGCGACCCGGGACGCACGCCGACACCGAAGATTTCTGCCTGCTCTCCGATCTGGTGCTGATCCCGGCGCGTCCGGTCTATGCCGAATGGGAGATGACCCATCGTGCCGCACTTTGGATGGATGATCTACGTGCCAGCATCGCGGCGGGCGAGCGCTTCCCGGAAGTCCGTGTGCTGGTGATCGATGCCGGGCCGAAGATCATTGACGCTGCGACCCGGGACGGGGGGATGAGCCTGCTGCCCAAACGGGATCAGGATGTCCTGATGGAGATCCTGCGGCTCGACCATCTCGATGTGATCGTGCCGCATTCGAAAATCCTCGAGCAACTCGGGTTCCACGGCCCGCTTGGTCCGGCCGCTGCCGCCAATGCGCGGGCACCGGGCGGGCGGCTGATGGCCGAAGCCATCACACGCCAGCTCGAAGTGGCCGGATTGGTGCTCGCTGGGATCGACGAGGTCATCCCTCGATGAGCCGCTTCAAACTGCCACCGCGGGTGGCCCCTTCACCGGCCGCGGGCGAGCCGGGCATGCAGAATGCTGCCGCTCGGCTGCGGTCCTCCCGCGAAGCGCAAGACCGGCTCCTGGCCGAACAAAGGAGGCAGGACAGCGAGTCAGTCGGGGTTACGCCGTCGCTCGACGTCCAGCCCCATGCACACAAGTCAGCGAATGGGCAGGCAGACTCGGCGCCTTCATCTGCGCCGGAAGTGCTGGCGGAACTGGCGGGACATTTCCGGAAAGAAAAGAAGGACAAGATCGTGGTGATGTTCCGCCTGCCGAAAAAGCAGGTGGGACGTCTGTCCGGGATTCCCGAAGCTGAGGGTCTCAGCGATGCCTATGTTCTGAAGGCTTTTGCCAAGGAGGGCAGGGCGACGTTGCGGGCAATCACCTCGGCCAATGATCTCTCGCCGCTGGTCGCCACCGCAAAGTCTTTTCGGGCAACCGATGTCGCGGAAATGACGGTCGGCGAAGCCATGACCGTCTATGTCCAGCCTGTTGCACTGAATGCGATGCAACTGGCCCTGGGCGATCCATTGATGGTTTTGCCCAAGGCGACCATCGTTGGCGCCTTCTTCGCCGCAATCGTCATCGGGCTGATCGATGCCCGGCAGGCGAAGAAGGCCTCATCATGAATGGCGCGTTACTCGCAAGCGAGGTCCGGGATCGGGGCGGTCTCGACCGACATGCTGGCCTTGCTCGTCACGATGGCAAACGCGCCGCCGGTCTTCACCATGGCGATCATCTTCGACCATTCCGCCGGATCGGTCTGGGTTTGGAGAGCATGGCCCGCTTTGACTTGAAGCCGGGCCTGTTCGCCGGACTTTGCCAGGAAGACGACCATAGTCGGATCGGTGTCGTTTGCCAGGTCCACCGCGACATTGGCATTCGAGTCTGGCCCGAAGACCCGGTCAGGATCGCAGTAGAGCCGAACCTCACCCTCGGCCGTCTTGAGGCTCAGCGTCCGCAGGCCGCGCTGGACCGTGTCGGTCCAGGTATCGAGCGCCAGGGCGGGCGACACAGCAACACACAGAACAGCCGCAGCGACGACGGGGGACGGAATTTGCATCGAAGGAAGAACCTTGTCTTGGAACTGCGGTTCACACATTGCACCGCTTATGAGCGCATTACATATGTTTTGAATGCTGGCGTGTCCACGGCTGACGTGACCTTGGGTACGGAGGCTCAGCACCATGCGTGACGAGATCAAGCCGGTCGTCATCGGTCGCGTTTGGCGGGACCCGGACTGTGCAGGCGAGCCGTTGGCGGAACAACATAGGCTGGCTGACGGCCAAGTCATCGTGACCTGGTCGGTCGATCCGGAAACCCTTCGGGGCCCGGTCTGGCATCAGGTTCTGGAGGAGGAGGCCGGCGAACCATCAGGATCCTGAATCGGTCGACCCAATCGATTCAAATTCCTGATTGGACGGCGGAAACCATTGGGCGCATCCTGGTCTGAGGAGGCGCCCATGTCCTGCCAGTTGCTGCACCGCATAGATCCCGATCTCAACATGGCCCGGTTCTACAGAGTCGAGCTTATTCACGACCTGTTCGGCCAGGTCATCGTCGAGAGACGGTGGGGGCGCATCGGCAGCCAGGGTCAGCACCGGTCGGCCTCCTATCCTTCGACCTCTTCTGCGGAGGGGGAGGCTTCCGCCCTGGTCCGCGCGAAGGAACGGCGGGGGTACAGAGCCGCCGGATGAGTTATAGAAGTCCGTTCTATAACTCCATGGGTTCACAACATAGGCAGAAATGGGTGTAATCGGGTGTAGAAATGGCAAACGGCCCGCACCCTGTCGCTCCGCAGCATTCCAGGGCACCGTGCCAATCTTTGCCGACACAAGCGCGTCAGGTGGCCGCTGGAACTTGAAATTCCCGCCTCGGGGTTGTATATGTCGCTGCATATGCATAGGAGGCCGCCATGCCCTACGCCCATACCCAAGATCACCTGTCCGGCCGCGAGGCCAAACTCTTCCGCAACAACAAAAGCCAGGCTGTTCGCATTCCGGCCGACTTCGAGATGCCGGGCGACCGCGTGATGATCCACCGCGACGGCGACCGTCTCATTCTTGAGCCAGTTCGGCGGCGAAGCCTATTGGCTGTCCTGGCAGATCTGGAGCCGCTTGGGTCGGAAGACCAGTTTCCCGACATTGACGACACCCTGTTGCCTCTGCGCGGGGTCGATCTGTGAGCCATCTCTACATGCTGGATACGAACATCGTGTCCGACCTGGTCCGGAACCCCCAAGGTGCCGTTATGCGACACATCGTCAGGGTCGGACCTGAGGCCGTCTGCGTCAGCATCATCACCGCCGCCGAACTCCGATACGGCTGTGCCCGGAAGGGTTCGGCCAAGCTGCTCGCGAATGTCGAAGCCATCCTTGGCAGCGTCCAGATTTTGGCCTTCGACGTTCCGGCCGATGCCGAGTACGGCGGCATCCGCGCCGAACTGGAGGCTGCAGGAAGGCCCATCGGGCCGAATGACCTGCTGATCGCAGCGCATGCCTGCTCGCTGGGAGCTGTTCTGGTCACGGCAAACACCGGCGAGTTTGCGCGTGTCCGGGGGCTTCAGCTGGAGAACTGGCTGAACTCACCGTGAAGCCGATGGTGATAAGTCGCGAGACGAGACAGCGAATTTAACTCATTTTACCATTATATTTCAATGGCTTCTCAAAAGACCGATAATATAGATTATGTAAGATGAGCCCCGCGAACAGGGGGTTTCAGCTGTTGAGACTCACCGTCTTGTCCTTGTAAGTACGCCACTTCTGAATATTGCACGGAGGGAAGGGTTTTGAAGTCAGAAATCGCGGCAGAGTTCGGGGCGATCAAACTTGAATATGCTCCTAATATGGGGGCGGCAAAGTATTCGCTTGGCCTTTGAGGTGCATGTGGCGAAGCAAACGCCAAGGGGCGCAAGTGCCCAAAGGCAGCGCTCACGCGCTGCCCGTCGCCATGCGGTAGACCGGGATGCCCATCTTGCGGGCTTTGTCGGCGAGGTTGTCCTGGATGCCCGTGCCCGGGAAGACCACGACGCCGATCGGCATGCAGTCCAGCATCTGGTCGTTGCGTTTGAACGGCGCGGCCTTGGCGTGTTTGGTCCAGTCCGGCTTGAAGGCGACCTGCGGCACCTTGCGGTTTGAGGCCCAGGTGGCCGCGATGCGCTCGGCGCCCTTGGGTGATCCGCCGTGCAAGAGCACCATGTCGGGGTGCTTGGCGTGGATCTGATCGAGACGGTCCCAGATGATCCGGTGATCGGTGGTGTCCCCGCCCGAGAAGGCAACCTTGGGTCCGGGCGGAACCAGACTCTCGGTCTCGGCGCGTTTCTTGGCGGCGATGAAGTCGCGGCTGTCGATCATCGCGGCGGTCAGATGGCGATGGCTGGTCCGCGAGCCCGAGCGCGGTGACCAGTGAGTGCCAGTGGTCCTGAGGTAAAGGTCGGCGGCGGTTTCGCGGAAGAGTTCCAGGCTTTCCCTCCGGTCGATCAGGCTTTGCCCGATGTCGATCAGGGTTTCAAGCTGGACGGATTTCACCTCGGAGCCATCCTGTTCGCGCTGAAGGCGTTTCTGCGCCTGCTCGTTGTCGTCGAGGCGGGTCTCGATCCGCTCGGCGGCACGGTGGAAGGTGTTGACGGTCGACCACAGGATTTCGTTGAGGTCGGCATCGAGGCTCGTGTCGGCCATGGTGGCGATGAGG
>JAIXPH010000010.1 GCA_027486345.1 Paracoccaceae bacterium | reverse complement strand
TGCTGGTCGGCGGCGAGACGGGCGAGACGACGGGCGATATCCTCGACGCCTCGGGCAACGTGAACAACCTGACCGTGACCTTTACCGGCACGGAATCCGGCTCGATCACTGAAGGCAGCACCACCACCACGGTCAACGGCCCGACTCTGTCTGACGGGATCTCGCAGATTCCGGGATCGAAGCTGGAATTCTTCCTGCTGGACCGCGCCGCTTGGACCGATCCGAACGGCTTCCTGAAGGCCTCGACCAATGGCGGCAACGGCTCCATCGGCCAGACCATCACGCTCAAGCAATACTCGGGCGCCCGCGTCGGCGTGGATGACACCCGCATCCAGGATGCTGGCACCGCCGATCTGGTGGCCCCGGTCACGCTGAACGGCACCACCTATGGCACGGGCACCTCGGTCGAGCTGGATTACGGCTTCGTCGTTCGGGACCAGAACGGCATCCAGTACTTTGTCGGCAAGGTTGACCTTGGCCTCTTTGACTCCGTCTATGACGGGTCGGTCATCACGGCGGGCTGGAACCCGGCGACCAATGCTTGGGTCGGGCCGCCGGCGGCGGGCAGCACCTTCACCGTCATCAATGCCACCAACTTCCCGTGGATCGGCTCCTCCTCCTCCACCGCCGTGGCCTATTCGTCGCTGGACCCCTATTCCAACGATGTGCGTCTGGGCGCAGGCATCGCGGCCACTCTGGTCGAACAGGGCGGCAACGGCGGCACCACCACCACCGTCACGACCGAGACCGCGCATTTCGCGGAAATCGAATCCCTTCTGCTCGGCACCGGCAATGACACCGTCAACGGCTCTGCCGCGACGGGCGGGATCAATGTCGACGGCGGCGCTGGCAATGACATGATCATGGGCGGCGCGGGCCGCGACACGCTGCTGGGCGGCATCGGCAACGACAGCCTTGTGGGCGGCGAGGGCAATGACGTCCTGAACGGCGGCGCAGGCAATGACCTGCTCTCGGGTCAGGGCGGGGACGAAACCTTCGTCTTTGCCCCCGGCACCGGCAATGACACCGCCATCGGCGGTGAAACCAGCGAAACCAACGGTGACCGCGTCGATGCCAGCGGCGTCAGCGCAAACCTGACGTTGAACCTGACCGCGCCGGAAACCGGCGTGTTGACCGATGGCACCAATACGCTGGCCTTCTCCGAGATCGAAGGCGTCACGCTGGGATCGGGCAATGACACGGCCAACGGCTCTTCCGGCAACGACTCGGTCGCAGGCGGCGCCGGCAATGACTCGCTCGTCGGCAATGGCGGCGACGACAATCTGGCCGGTGACGCAGGCAATGACACGCTGCTGGGTGACACGGGTAATGACACGCTGCAGGGCGGCGCAGGGAAAGACCTGCTGAACGGTGGCGATGGCAATGACCTGCTGCAAGGCGGCATCGGCGACGACACCATGACCGGCGGGGCGGGGGCGGATACGTTCAACGGTGGCGAAGACCTCGACATCGTGGATTATTCCGGCAATCAGGTTGCCGTGAACGTCGACCTGAGCACGGGCACCGCTTCGGGCGGCGACGCGACCGGCGACCAGTTCATTGGCACCGACGGGATCATCGGCTCGGCCTTCAACGACACGCTGACTGGCTTTGACACCGAAGACTTCGTCTCGCCGGACGTGTTCTCGAACGTCATCAGCGGGGGCGCGGGCGACGACCTGATCGACGGTCGCGCAGGCAATGACACCCTGTCGGGCGACAGTGGCCGCGACACCATCCTTGGCGGCGCGGGCAATGACGTCGTCGATGGCGGCGACAATGACGACAGCCTGTCGGGTGAGGCGGGCCGTGACACCCTGACGGGCGGTGACGGGGCCGACACCATCGACGGCGGGACCGAGGATGACTCTGTCTCCGGCGGCACAGGGGCGGATTCCCTGCGCGGTGGCGCGGGGGCCGACACGGTTTCGGGCGGCGACAACAACGACCGCATCGACGGCGGCACGGGGGCGGACAGCCTGACGGGCGACGGCGGCGATGATACCTTTGTCCTGTCGCCCGCCTTTGGCGCGGATACGATCATCGGCGGTGAAACCGGCGAGACCTTGGGCGATACGCTGGACGCAACCGGCCTGACCACAGGCGTCGTGCTGAACCTGACCGGCGCGGAGTCGGGCACCATCGCCGATCCGTCGGGCACCCTGACCTTTACCGAGATCGAGAATGTCCTGCTCGGCTCGGGCAATGACACGGTCAACGGCTCGGGTGGCAACGACAAGGCCGATGGCGGGCTGGGCAATGACAGCCTGTCGGGCAATGGCGGCAATGACACGCTGGCGGGCGGCGGCGGGGATGACACCGTGGACGGCGGCACGGGCGATGACAGCCTTGCGGGCGGCACCGGCAAGGATTCGCTGCTGGGCGGCACCGGCAATGACACCCTTGACGGTGGTGACGGGTCCGACACCCTGGCCGGTGGCGCGGGCAATGACGTCCTGAACGGCGGCGCGAATGACGACGACATTCGCGTCGGCGCGGGCGATGTGGCCAATGGCGGCGACGGCGACGACGAATTCACCGTGGATTCGGCGCTGACGGGTGCCACTGGCGTCACCATCACCGGCGGCGAGGGCGCGGAAGAGGCGATCATTGATCCGACCAACAACCCCGGCGGCCGCATCGGCGACGTGCTGGACCTGCGCGGTCTTGCAGGGGTGACGGTCGTCTACAACACGCTCGACCCGACCTTCAACGGCACCACCTCCGAGTCCGGGACCGCGACCTTTACCGACGCCAACGGGGCGACGGTCACCATCGCCTTCAGCCAGATCGAAACCGTTCTGCGCAGCGCCGACCAGGTGGTCGACGGCACCAATGGCAACGACCTGATGACGCTGACCTCTGGCCCCGCAGGCGTGCCCTTCATCGACGCGCAGGGCGACCAGATTGACGGCGCAGACGGTCTGAACGACGTGATCGACGCCAAGGATGGCAATGACACGGTCGAGGCGGGCCTTGGCAATGACACCGTCCTTGCCGGTTCGGGCAGTGACAGCGTCACCGCGGGCGCGGGCAATGACAGCGTGCAGGGCGGCAGCGGCGATGACCAGCTCTTCGGCAACGAGGGCAATGACACCCTCAGCGGTGGCGTTGGCAATGACCTGATCCGGGGCGGTGACAATGACGACATCATCGCCGGTGACGATGGCGATGACACGCTTTATGGCGACGCCGGGCACGACTCTCTCACCGGCGGCGAGGGCAATGACCAGATCGAGGCGGGTGACGGCAATGACACCGTCAGCGGCGATGCAGGCGATGACGCGCTGCAAGGCGGTCTGGGCGACGACCTGCTGGAGGGCGGCATTGGCGACGACTGGTTCAACGCCGATGCGGGCAATGACACCATCCTTGGCGGCGACGGCAACGATCTGACCACCGCCGTCAACGATGGCGACGATTTCATCGACGCGGGCGACGGCAACGACAACATGTCGGGCGGCAGCGGCAATGACACGATCCTTGGCGGTCAGGGCAACGATGGGCTGACCGCAGGGGCGGGGGATGACTCCGTCTCGGGCGGCATCGGTGATGATATCCTGCTTGGCAACGCAGGCGCTGACACGCTGTCGGGGGACGACGGGGCGGATGACATCCTCGGCGGGGCCGACAACGACCTGATCAGCGGTGGCGCGGGGGCTGACACCATCGATGCCGGGACCGAGGATGACTCGGTCACCGGCGGGTCGGGCAATGACTCGATCCTCGGTGGTGCCGGGCGCGACACGCTGTCGGGCAACGCTGATAACGATACCATCGGCGGCGGCGCGGGCGATGACATCGTCTCGGGCGACGAAGGGAATGACTCCCTCTCGGGCAACGAAGGCAATGACAGCCTGACCGGCGGCATCGGTGCCGACACCATCGCGGGTGGCGACAACAACGACACCATTGTGGGCGGCACGGGGGCAGACAGCCTGCTGGGCGAGGCGGGCGACGACCGCTTCGTGATCGAAACGGGCTTCGGGGCCGACACCATCGTCGGCGGCGAGGCGGGCGAAATCGCAGGCGGCGACCGTCTGGATGCCTCGGGTCTTGTCGGACCGACCACGCTGGTTCTGACCAGCCCGGAAAGCGGCACCTTGTCGGATGGCACGGCCACGCTGAACTTCGCGGAAATCGAAGGCATCGCCCTTGGCAGCGGCAACGACTCTGTCACCGGCTCGACCGGGAATGACACGGTCGATGGCGCGGGCGGCGATGACACCCTGAACGGCGGCGGCGGCGATGACAGTCTGGGCGGCGGCGATGGGAACGATACCATTGACGGCGGCACCGGCAATGACACCCTCAGGGGCGGCGCGGGCAATGACAGCCTGACCGGCGGCGACGGCAATGACGTCATCGACGGCGGCGACGGGTCGGACACGCTGGTGGGTGGCAATGGCAATGACAGCCTAGTCGGCGGCCTGAAGGATGATGACTTCGTCCTTGGCGCGGGTGATACCGCCACGGGCGGCGCGGGCGATGATGAGTTCCGCTTTGACCCGGCCGTCACCGGCAGCGGCACCATCAGCGTTGTGGGCGGCGAGACGGACGAGGAAGCGATCCTTGATCCGACCAACAACCCCGGCGGGCGCGTGGGCGACGTGCTGGACCTGCGCGGTCTGGCCAATGTGGTCATCACCTACACCAACCCCGATCCGCTGACCGGCACCTCGGAATCCGGCACGGCGACCTATGTGTCGGCCAATGGCCCGGTCACCATCGCCTTCTCGGAAATCGAGCGGGTTCTGACCAGCCCGAACGCCATCGTGGACGGCACCCCGGGCAATGACCCGATCGACCCCGGCTATGTCGACTTCCAGGGCGATGAGGTCGATGGCGCGGATGGTGTGAACGATACCATCCTTGCCGGCGCGGGCAATGACGTGGTCAACGCGGGCTTCGGCGCGGACTCGGTCGTGGGCGGCGAAGGCAACGACACCCTGTCGGGCAACGACGGTAACGACACCGTCGAAGGCGGGATTGGCAACGACTCGGTCTCTGGCAACAGCGGCGATGACGTTTTGTCGGGCGGCGATGGCAGTGACACCGTTGATGGCGGCGTGGGGGCCGATACCATCGACGGCGGCATCGGTGACGACAGCCTGCTGGGCGCCGAGGACAAGGACGTTCTGGCCGGTGGCACCGGAAGCGACACGCTGGACGGTGGCGCGGCGGATGACACACTTGCGGGTGGCGACGATGCCGACTCGCTTCTGGGTGGCGATGGCGCGGACCTGCTGGCGGGCGACGCCGGGGCCGACACGCTGCGCGGTGGTGCGGGCAACGACACCTTGGCAGGTGGCACCGGTGCCGACACCATGGCGGGAGAGGGTGGCGACGACACCTTCACCCTGACCCCGAACCCCGGCAACGACACTGTTCTGGGCGGCGAGACCGGCGAGGTGGTCGGCGATACGCTCGATGCCTCGGCTCTGTCCGCGCCGATCAACCTGACCTTCACCGCGCCGGAAACCGGCACGCTGAGCGATGGCACCGCAACCGTCAGCTTCTCGGAGATTGAGAACATCCGTCTGGGCGGCGGCAATGACACCGCAACCGGCAGCGCCGGGGCCGAGAATGTTGACGGCGGGGCTGGCAATGACAGCCTGACCGGCAACGGCGGCAATGACACGCTGGCCGGTGGCGCCGGCGATGACACCGTTGACGGCGGGGCTGACAATGACAGCCTGACCGGGGCCGATGGCAATGACAGCCTGATCGGCGGCGCGGGCGATGACACCATCGGCGCAGGTGAGGGCAACGACAGCCTGATCGGCGGCGTGGGCAATGACCTGTTGTCCGGCGATGGCGGCGACGATCTGTTCCTGATCCAGCCGGGCTTTGGTAACGATACCATCCTGGGCGGTGAAACGGGCGAGGTTCTGGGCGACACGCTGGACGCGCGTCCTCTGACCGAAGGCGTGGCGCTGACGCTGGCCACCCCGGAATCGGGCACGCTGGCCGGTCCCTCCGGCACGCTGACCTTTGCCGAGGTGGAGACGGTGCTGCTGGGGTCCGGCAATGACACGGTCACCGGCTCTGCCGGGAATGACACGGTCGATGCGGGTGCGGGCAATGATGCGCTTGCAGGCGGCGATGGCAATGACTCGCTGATCGGCGGGGCAGGGTCTGACACGCTGGCCGGTGGTGCGGGGGCCGACACGCTGGTCGGTGGCGCGGGTGACGATGACATCGCGGTCGGCGGGGCGGATTCTGCCCTTGGCGGCAGCGGGGATGACGTCTTCACCCTCGATCCGACCGACATCGCCACGGATGTGGCGGCCACGGTGGATGGCGGCACGGATGCCACCTCTGGCAACCCGGAAGGGACCGAGAATGGCGATGCGGGCGATATCCTTGACCTCTCGGCAGGCACCACGCCGCAAACGGTGATCTTCGGCGCGAACCCGGAGAATGGCACCGTCAACGGACTGGATGCCGATGCGGGCGTGGACCTGACCTTCGCCGAGATCGAAAAGGTGCTGACCGGCACTGGCAATGACACGGTGGATGGCGGCGCGGCCCTTGGGCCGATCGACGTGGCCACCGGCGCGGGCAATGACTCGGTCAACGGCGGGGCTGGCAATGACACGGTTGCGGCGGGTGTTGGCGATGACACCGTCGCGGCTGGCGCGGGCGATGACTCGGTCACGGGTGGTCTGGGCAATGACTCGCTGGCAGGCGGGGTCGGCAACGACACGCTGGCCGGGGACGAAGGCGCTGACACGCTGGCGGGTGGCCTTGGCGATGACCGTCTGGATGGCGGCGCGGATGCCGACAGCCTGACGGGCAACGAAGGCAATGACACCCTCTTGGGTGGCGCGGGCGACGATACCCTCGACGGCGGTGCAAACGATGACAGCCTGACCGGCGGTCTGGGCAATGACAGCCTGATCGGTGGCGATGGTGCCGACATGCTGGCGGGCAACGAAGGCGCGGATACCCTGTCGGGTGGTCTGGGCAATGACAGCCTTGACGGTGGGGCAGAGGCCGACAGCCTGTCTGGCAACGAAGGCAACGACACGCTGGCCGGTGGCTCAGGCGACGACACGCTGGACGGTGGCGCCAATGACGACAGCCTGTCGGGCGGTGATAACAACGACAGCCTGTCGGGCGGTGAGGGCAGCGACACGCTCTCGGGCGATCAGGGCAATGACACGCTGGACGGCGGTCAGGGCGATGACAGCCTGTCGGGTGGCGCAGGCCGTGACAGTCTGACCGGTGGTGCGGGCAACGACACGCTGTCGGGCGGCGACGGGGCCGACACGCTGGCGGGTGGCGCGGGCAATGACCTGCTGGCCGGGGGCGCGGGCGACGACGATCTGCTCGTCGGTGCCGGTGATCTGGCGCAGGGCGGCGACGGGGATGACGAATTCTCGGTCGATCCGTCGCTGACCGGCACGGCGGGGGTCACCGTCATCGGCGGCGAGGCGGTTGAGGATCTGAGCGATCCCACCAACGGCGGCGCTGGCGATGTGCTGGACCTGCGCGGTCTGACCGATGTGGTGGTGACCTATACCAACCCCGATCCGATCTCGGGCACCTCCGAGGCGGGCACGGCGACCTACAAGAACACCGCAGGCCAGACTGTCACGATCACCTTCTCTGAGATTGAGACGGTCCTGACCTCGGCCAATGGTGTGGTCGAAGGCACCGGGGCGGGCGATGTGATGACGCCGACCAGCGGGCCGGGCGGTCTGCCCTATGCCGATGCGCAGGGCGACCAGATCGACGGCACCGATGGGCTGAATGACTCGGTTCAGGCGGGCGCGGGCAATGACACGGTCGATGCCGGACAAGGCGATGACTCGGTCGATGCAGGCGACGGCAATGACTCTGTCGCGGGCAATGTCGGCGATGACAGCCTGATCGGTGGCGCGGGGGCGGATACACTGTCGGGCGATGCCGGCAACGACACGCTGGCGGGCGGCACGGGGGCGGACAGCCTGTCGGGCGGCTTGAACGACGACAGCCTGTCGGGCAACGACGGCAACGACACCCTGTCGGGCGGCGATGGCAGCGACACGCTGGATGGCGGCGACAATGCCGACAGCCTGTCCGGCGATGCGGGCAACGACAGCCTGATCGGCGGGCTTGGTGACGACACGCTGGACGGCGGGGCGGATGCCGACGCGCTGGATGGCGGTCAGGGGAATGACTCGCTCTCTGGTGGCACGGGCGCGGATACGCTGACAGGCGACCTCGGTGAGGACACGCTGAACGGCGAGGCTGGCAATGACAGCCTGACCGGCGGCGCGGGCAATGATGTGCTGGACGGCGGGGCGGATGACGACACCCTGTCGGGCGGTGCGGATGGCGACCAACTGACCGGCGGCACCGGAAATGACCAGCTCTCGGGCGATGCGGGCAATGACACGCTGTCGGGTGGCGCGGGCAATGACCTGCTGCAAGGCGGCGACGGGTCGGACAACCTGACCGGCGGCGATGGCGCGGACACGCTGCAAGGTGGCGGTCAGGACGACGACCTGATCCTTGGCGCGGGCGACCGGGGCGAGGGCGGCGACGGCGATGACGAATTCCGCATCGACCCGTCCCTGCCCGGCACGGCGACCATCACCGTGGTCGGCGGCGAGGCGGGCGAGGACCTGACCGACACCGTCAACGGCGGTTCGGGCGATGTGCTGGACCTGCGCGGTCTGGCGGGCGTCTCGGTGGTGTTCAGCGGGCCCGAATCCGGCACCGCCACCTACCAGAACGCGCTGGGCCAGACGGTCAGCATCCAGTTCTCGGAAATCGAGCGGGTGCTGGTCGACTCCAACGGCGTGATCGACGGGACGGCGGGTGGCGATCCGATGACGCCCACCTCGGGCGCGGGCGGCATGCCGTTCAGCGACACCCAAGGCGACATGATCGACGGGGCCGATGGTCTGAACGACACCGTCGATGCGGGTCAGGGCAATGACACGGTGGATGCCGGTCTGGGCAATGACACGGTCGATGGCGGCACCGGCGATGACAGCCTGTCGGGCAATGTCGGCAACGACAGCCTGATCGGTGGGGATGGCAATGACATCCTGTCCGGTGACGATGGCGAGGACACGCTGGCCGGTGGTCAGGGCAATGACAGCCTGATCGGCGGCGAGGGGGCCGACAGCCTGCTGGGCAACGAAGGCAACGACACGCTTTCGGGCGGTGCGGGGGCTGACACGCTGGATGGCGGCGACGCGAATGACCAACTGTCCGGCGGCGATGGCAATGACTCGCTGATCGGCGGGGCAGGGTCTGACACGCTGGCAGGGGGCACGGGTGCCGACACGCTGGCAGGCGGTGCAGGGGATGACGACATCGCGGTCGGCGGGGCGGACAGCGCCACGGGCGGCAGCGGGGATGACGTCTTCACGCTGGACGGCAGCGATGGCGGTGCGAATGTCAACGCCACCATCGATGGCGGCACCGATGCCACCTCGGGCAACCCGGAAGGGACCGAGAATGGCGATGCGGGCGACATCCTCGACCTGTCCTCGGGCACGTCGGCGCAGACGGTCACCTATAACGCCAACCCGGAAACCGGCACGGTCAACGGGCTCGACGCGGATGGCGCAACCGACCTGACCTTTGCCGAGATCGAGAAGATCCTGACCGGCAGCGGCGATGACACGATCACCGGCGGCGCGGCCACAGGCCCGATCGACATCGGCACTGGCGCGGGCAATGACAGCATCGCCACCGGCAGCGGCAATGACACCGTGGCGGCAGGGGACGGCAACGACTCTGTGACCGCAGGGGGCGGCGACGACAGCCTGAACGCGGGCAGCGGCGACGACACCGTCGATGGCGGCACCGGCAATGACAGCATCGACGCCGAAAACGGCAATGATGTGATCACCGGCGGTGACGGCAATGACACCGTGGCGGGCGGCGACGGGGCCGACAGCATCGACGGCGGGGCGAACAACGACTCGCTTTCGGGCGGTCTGGGCAACGACACCCTTGCCGGTGGTACAGGCGACGACACGCTGGCGGGCAATGAGGGCGAGGACTCCATCGCAGGCGGGGCTGGCAATGACAGCCTCTCGGGCGGTGAGGACAATGACCGCATCCTTGGCGATGCGGGCAATGACACCATCGCGGGCGGCTCGGGCGACGACAGCCTGGCGGGCGGCGACAACAACGACACCCTCACCGGTGGCGATGGCGACGACCGGCTGGAAGGCGACGCAGGCGACGACACCCTGCGCGGCGAGGATGGCAATGACACGCTGACGGGCGATGCCGGGAACGACATCCTCGATGGGGGTGCGGGCCGTGACTCGCTGACCGGCGGCGACGGGCGCGACAGCGTCGATGGCGGGGATGGGGATGACTTCATCAACACCCGCGCGGCGGTGGCTTCACCCGACGCAGGCTTCCCCGGCTTTGGCCCGGTGCCCGCAATCCCGGCGGATGCCGACCCGCTGAACGACCGCGACACCGTGCTGGGTGGCCTTGGCAACGACACGATCCTGACCGGCGACGACGCCGACCTGATCGATGCCGGAACCGGCAATGACAGCATCGACGCAGGCATCGACAATGACACGGTCGACGCAGGCGACGGCAATGACACGGTCACCGGTGGCGAAGGGCGCGACAGCATCCTTGGCGGCAAGGGCGATGACCTGATCGAGGGCGGCGATCCGCTGTTCCCGCAGGCCGACATTGCCGATGATCTGGGCGATCCGCTGACGGGCAACAATGCCGACACCATCGACGGCGGGGAGGGCAACGACACCATCCGCGGCGGCGATGACAGCGATCTGATCACCGGCGGCGACGGCAATGACAGCCTGGATGGCGGTGTGGACAACGACACCGTCGATGGCGGGATCGGCAATGACAGCCTCGACGGCGGTCAGGGCAATGATGTGCTGGCGGGTGGCGACGGCAATGACACCCTCGCGGGTGGCACGGGCCGCGACACGCTGGCGGGTGGGGCAGGGATCGACCGTCTCACCGGTGGTACCGGGCCGGATGTCTTTGTCGCGGACGGCACCACGGCGGATGTCATCACCGACTTCGATGCCACCACCGGCATCACCACCGGGCTGGCGGGCGCGAACAAGGATGACAACGACTTCGTCAACCTGTCCTCCTTCTACAACGCGGCGACGCTGGCGGCGTGGAATGCGGCAAATCCGGGCCAACTGTTCGACAATGCGCTGGACCTTCTGCGCTTTGACCAACAGGACGGCGTGCTGAACGAGGCTGGCGGTCTGTTGATCCAGAACGGCGGCGCGGCGGTGGCGGCCAACCTCTTGAACACCGAAAACACCGGTGTGGTCTGCTTCACCCGCGGCACGCGGATCATGACGGCGGCGGGCGAGCGTGAGATCGAGACGCTGGTTCCCGGCGATCTGGTGCTGACGCTGGACCACGGCTATCAGCCGATCCGCTGGATCGGGTCCACCACGGTCGAGGCGGTGGGCAAGTTCGCGCCCATCGTGATCGAGGCCGGGGTGCTGGGCAACAGCCGCACGCTGCGGGTCAGCCCGCAGCACCGGATGCTGCTGTCAGGCTGGCAGGCGGAGCTGCTCTACGACGAAACGGAGGTGTTGGCGGCCGCCAAAATGCTGGTCAATGACCGGACGATTAGGCGCGAAATCGGAAACACTGTGGAATACTTCCATATGTTGTTTGATGTACATGAAATCGTCTATGCTGAAGGCTCTCCGTCTGAGTCTTTCCACCCTGGCCAACAGGGATGGGGCGCCTTGGCCGAAGAGGCGCGGGCAGAGATCCTCGATCTCTTCCCGATGCTCGAAGAGGATTTCTCGGCCTATGGTCCGAGCGTCCGCCGCAGCCTGAAGGCTTCTGAGGCGAAACTTGCCGCCGAATTGCTGGTTCAGACCGCCGCGGACTAAAAAGAGCGTGGAATGGCCCGTCATGGGGGTGACGGGCCATTCCAAGGATAAGAGTTTTGGGACGTGTTGCTGCCATGACCGACCTGTCATTTACATTTTTGTCCGTCCGCATGTTTGCGGCCGGGACCCTTCTCCGTACCGGAGTCGAGCCCGAAGATTTCACCCCTGTTGAAGAACTGAGCGCGGGCGAAACCATCTATGACCCCGTCAGTGGGCGATTCCATGACATTCTTGAGATGTCTTGTGGCACGCTCGACCGCGAAAAGGCCCGTGCCCGCGGGATGGAGGTTTACCGTCTGGCCCCCGGCATGACGAACCGTCCGGTGACCTGCATGATCGAAAGCCGGGACATGGCGCGCGGTCGTTTGCGGGCTCATCCGCCGCAGGGCGCAGAGGATTCCGCCGAAAGCGTCTATTACGGCCTCGCCTTCGATGCGCGGGTTGTGGTGGATACCGGGACGGCACTCTGCGAAATCCGCTGAGGGGCGACTGATCCGAAAAGCCCTTCCTTCACAGGGGTTTGGATGCCATGATGCAGCCAACCTGTGAACGGAGGGCTTTGTCATGTCCGACCCCCTGCTGGCCTTCCACGGTGCCGCGCGGGCGGTGACGGGGTCGTGTTTCCGCGTGACCACCGGCACCGGGTCCGTGCTGATCGATTGCGGGATGTTTCAGGGCGCCAAGACCGAAAAGGCGCTGAACTGGCGCGCCTTTCCCTTTGATCCGGCAGGGATTTCCGCCGTCCTGCTGACCCACGCCCATATCGACCATTCCGGGCTTTTGCCCAAGCTCTGGCGCGACGGCTTTCGCGGGCGCATCCACAGCACGGCCCCCACCGCGGCGCTCTGCGGGATCATGCTGCCCGACAGCGCCCATATCCAGGAGATGGAGGTGGAACAGCTGAACCGCCGCAACCGCCGCGACGGCAAGGCCGAGGTTGAGGCGATCTATGGCATGGACGATGCGTCGGCCGCGCTGGGCCTGTTCCATCCCGTCGCCTTGGGCGAATGGGTGCAGGTGCTGCCCGACCTGCGCGCACGGTTCTGGAACGCGGGGCATATGCTCGGCTCTGCCTCTGTCGAGGTGGAGGTGACGCTGGGCGAGGGGGTGCGGCGTCTGTTGTTCTCGGGCGACCTTGGCCCTGATGCCAAGCTGTTGCAGCGCGATCCCGAAGGGCCGCAGGGCGTGGATTACGTGGTGATCGAATCGACCTATGGCGACACCGACCGCATCGATGCCAGCGCCCCCAACCGCCGCGCCGTGCTGGCCTATGAGGTGCGGCGCGCGATGGACCGGGCGGGGTCCGCGCCGGGGGCGCTGTTGATCCCCACCTTCGCCGTGGAACGCGCGCAAGAGCTGACAGCCGATCTGACCCAGTTGATGGAAGAGGGTGCCTTGCCATGGCTGCAGATGCATGTGGACAGCCCGCTGGCGATGCGTGCCACGCAGGTCTTCATGGACCATCTGCGCGCGCTGGAGGCGGACCAGCATCTGAAGGCGGGGCTTGCCTCGCACCACCTGCGCTTTGCCGAAACCCCGGAGCAAAGCAAGGCCATCGACCGGGGCACGGGCTTTCGCATCATCCTTGCCGCCTCCGGCATGTGCGAGGCCGGGCGCATCCGCCACCACCTGAAAAGCTGGCTCTGGCAGGATGCCGCGACGGTCCTGCTGTGCGGCTATCAGGCCGAAGGCACGCTGGGCCGCATCCTGCACGATGGGGCCGATGCCGTGCGGATACAGGGCGAGGAATTCCCGGTCCGCGCGGCGGTGCGGTCCATCGACCTTTACTCCGGCCATGCCGACGGGCCGGAACTGGCGCAATGGCTGCGCGAACGCCTGCCCATCCGGGCGGGGGTCTTTCTGGTGCATGGCGAGGACGAGGCGATGACGGGCCTTGCCGCGCGGCTGGACATGATCGCGGGTGACCGGGTGTTCTCTCCCGCGCTGGATGAGGTCTGGCAATTGGCGGCGCAAGGTCCGGTGCGGATGGCGGAAACCGCGCCGCCACGCCTTGCCCCGGAACAGGTGGCGCGGCTGGATTGGCACAATGACGTGTCGTCGTTGATCCTTGACATCAACGCGGCCCTGCGTTCCGTGCCCGATGAACGCGCCCGCGCCGTTCTGATCCGCCGTCTGCGCCGTGCGCTGGAGGATGACGGCCACCCGCCGCCGCCCCCCCGCCATCCGCACGCGCGGCGGCACAGCTAAGACCCTTTCCTTTGCACGGGCTTTGCGGCAAAGGAGGGCGGTTTTCCCTTTCAGGACATCGCACATGGCCAGCGGCTTCGGCTTCACCCTTCATGCCACGGATGGCAAGGCGCGCACCGGCGTGATCCACACCACGCGCGGCGACATCCGCACCCCCGCCTTCATGCCGGTGGGGACGGCCGCGACCGTCAAGGCGATGATGCCCGACAGCGTGCGCGCGACGGGGGCGGATATCCTCTTGGGCAACACCTACCACCTGATGCTGCGCCCGACGGCGGAACGCATCGCTCGGCTGGGGGGGCTGCACAGGTTCATGAACTGGGAGCGGCCGATCCTGACGGATTCCGGCGGGTTTCAGGTCATGTCGCTGGCCTCTTTGCGCAAGCTGACCGAAGAGGGCGTGCGGTTCTCCAGCCATATCGACGGGTCCAAGCACATGCTGACGCCCGAACGCAGCATGGAAATCCAGAAACTGCTGGGGTCCGACATCGTCATGTGTTTCGACGAATGCCCCGCGCTGCCTGCGACGGAAGAACAGGTGGCCAAATCCATGCGCCTGTCGATGCGTTGGGCGCAGCGGTCACGCGATGCCTTTGGCGACCGTCCGGGACATGCGCTGTTTGGCATCATGCAGGGCGGCGTGACGCGGGACTTGCGCGAGGAATCGGCCAAGGCGCTGACCGCCATCGGCTTTGACGGCTATGCCGTGGGGGGCCTTGCGGTGGGAGAGGGGCAGGAGGCGATGTTCGACGTGCTGAACTACGCGCCCGGTTTCCTGCCCGAGGACAAACCGCGGTATCTGATGGGCGTGGGCAAGCCCGATGACATCGTCGGCGCGGTGGAACGCGGCATCGACATGATGGATTGCGTGCTGCCGTCACGCTCGGGCCGCACCGGGCAGGCCTGGACGCACCGGGGGCAGGTCAACATTAAGAACGCCCGCCATCAGGACGACCCGCGCCCCTTGGACGAAAACTGCACCTGCCCGGCCTGCCGGAACTATTCCCGCGCCTATCTGCACCATGTGAACAAGGCGCAGGAAATCATCGCCTCGATGCTGATGACCTGGCACAACCTGCATTATTACCAAGAACTGATGCAGGGCCTGCGTGATGCCATCGCGGGCGGGCGGCTACAGGCCTTTGTGGCCGAGTTTCATGCCAAACGGGCCGAGGGGGATATCGACCCGCTCTGAACCCGGCGCTTGATGCGGCTGAAGGCGATGGGCGTGATGCCGATGAAGCGCGCGATGTCGCCCTGCGGCAGGCGGGCCAGCGCCTGCGGGGCATCGGTCAGAAGCGCGCGGTAGCGGGCTTCGGGCGACATGGTCAGGAGTGCCGCCTCACGCGCCTGTTTGCGCGCCAGAACCCAAGCCGAGAATTTGCCATATGCAGCCTGCACTTGCGGGTCAGACTTCACCTCCGCCTCCACAAAGGCGCGGGGCAGGCGGACAAGGCGGCAGGGCTCCAGACAGGTGGCGCCATAACTCTCGGCGCTGTCCGATGCGCCGCGCCCGGAAAAGATGCCTTGGTCGAGGATGAAGGACTTCACCCAATCCTCACCGCTTTCGGTGGTGTAAACGAGCTTCACCAGACCGGACAGCAACAGGACCACATCGGCTGAGCCGTCGCCGGGGGCAAAGCAGGCGGCCCCCTTGGGCAGGCTGCGCACCGCCCAAAGCCGCGCGGCCTGCGCCGGGGCTTGCAGGGCCGCGATCAGGGCGGGGGCGGCGGTGCCGGTCTCTAAACCCAGGTTCATGCGTGCCGCCCGTCCTTGCCCTAATCCCGTCACAGGCGAAATCGGTGCGGAGCGTGCGATGTCAAGACCAAGTCCTTTGGCGAAACCCACCACGATCCTGTTGACCGGGGGCACCTCCGGCATCGGGGCGGTGCTTCTGTCGCGGCTGCTGGACCGGGGGCATACCGTTCTGGCGCTGTCGCGCGGGGCGGTGCATCTGCCCGCGCGGGCGGGGCTGGTGCCGGTGGGCGCTGACCTGACCGATCTGCCCGAGCTGCCGGGGCTGGTGGCGGGGCTGCTGGCCGACCATCCGGCGCTGTCGGTCGTGATCAACAACGCCGCCGTCCAGCATGCGTTGGAATTGACGGCATCCACCCCGGCCCAATTGATCGAGGAGGCGGCGCTGAACCTGACCGCGCCCGCGCTGATCGTGCAGGCCGCCTTGCCGCATCTGATGCGCCAGCCGCAGGGGGCGGTGGTCAACCTGTCCTCGGGCCTCGCGACATTTCCCAAACAGGCGGGCGGGCTGTATTCCGCGACCAAGGCGGGGCTGTCGAGCCTCACCACCTCCCTGCGCTGGCAGGTAGAAGGCACGCCGCTTTTGGTCAGCGAAGTGGTCTTGCCGCTGGTCGACACGCCCATGACCGCAGGGCGCGGCGCGCGCAAGCTGACGGCGGAGCGGGCGGCGGAGGCCATCCTGCGTGGCCTCGACGCGCGCCGCCCGGTGATCCGCGTGGGGGCGGCACGGGCGCTGCCCCTGATCGCCGCGCTGGCCCCGTGGCTGGGGCGGCGGATGCTGCGGGGGGGCTGAGCGATGGGGGATTTGCTGAAACTGGCTGGGGTGCTGGCCATAGCTTTTGCCTCCACCTTCCTTGTGATGCAGGGGCTGGGGCTTATGCCGGAAGAGGGGGTGATCCGCTGGCTGCAAGACCTGCGCTCGGTGCATCCGCTGTGGCTGGCGGTGGGGGTGGTGGCGCTGTTGATGCTGGACCTTTTGGTCGCGGTGCCCACGATGATGACGATCCTTCTGGCAGGATGGTTGATGGGCCCGTGGCTTGGGGGTGCGGTGTCGGCGCTGGGGCTGATGGCGATGGGGGCGATTGGCTACGGCATCGGGCGGCTGGCGGGGCGGCGGGTGCTGGGGCGGATGCTGAAAGACCCCGCGCGCTTGGCGGGGATCGAGGCGGCCTTTGCCCGCAATGACCTGTTGACGCTGGTGGTCTGTCAAGCGCTGCCAATCCTGCCGGAACTGTCGGCCACGCTCGCGGGCATCGCGCGGATGCATCCGGAACGGTTCGCCTTGGGCTATGGTCTGGGCGTCATCCCCTTTGCCTTTGTCGTGGCCCATGGCGGCGCGGCGAGCCAACCGGACGACCTGCGCCCCGCCATCCTGACGGTCATCGCGGTGTCGGGCGGGTTGCTGATCGCGGGACGGCTGCTTTTGCGCCGCGCGCCCTGACGGCGGCCCGATCCTTGCAACCGCAGCGTCACCCCATTGCCCGCTTGCCGCCGCGCGTGGCAAGGCGCAAGATGGGGCAAAGTTGAAGGGTGCACTGGTTGACTAACCCCCTTCGGCCTACCAGATATGGAGGCCGAACAGGGGATGGTCAGACGCTGCCGACGGTCGGGGCAAGGCCATCCTGCCAGACAAGGAAACATGATGAGCGACTCTCACTCCCCCAGCTATCCGGTGCTTCCGCTCCGCGATATCGTGGTGTTCCCGCATATGATCGTGCCGCTTTTCGTCGGGCGTGAAAAATCCGTCCGTGCGCTGGAAGAGGTGATGGCGGATGACAAGCAGATCCTCTTGTCCTCGCAGATCGACCCGTCGGTCGACGATCCCGGCACCGATGCGATCTACCGCGTGGGCGTGCTGGCCAATGTGCTGCAACTGCTGAAACTGCCCGATGGCACCGTCAAGGTGCTGGTCGAGGGCAAGACGCGCGTCAAGATCACCGAATTCATCGACAATGCCAGCTTCTTTGAGGCGCGGGCGGTCGAACTGTCCGAAGCGGCGGGCGACAAGGCCTCGGTCGAGGCGATGATCCGCGCGGTCAGCGACGAATTCGAACGCTACGCCAAGATCAAGAAGAACATCCCCGAAGAGGCGCTGTCCGCCGTGTCGGAAACGCGCGAACCGGCGCGTCTGGCCGATCTGGTGGCCGGGCATCTGGGCATCGACGTCGGCCAGAAGCAGGAGCTTCTGGAGACCCTCAACGTCGCGGAACGGCTGGAAAAGGTCTATGGCCACATGCAGGGCGAGATGTCCGTCCTGCAGGTGGAGAAAAAGATCAAATCCCGCGTCAAGACCCAGATGGAAAAGACGCAGCGGGAGTATTACCTGAACGAACAGATGAAGGCGATCCAGCGCGAGCTGGGCGATGGCGAGGACGGCCAGAACGAAATCGCCGAGCTGGAAGAGCGCATCAAGAAGACCCAGCTTTCCAAAGAGGCCCGCGAAAAGGCGGAAGCCGAGGTCAAGAAGCTGAAATCCATGTCGCCGATGAGCGCGGAAGCGACCGTGGTGCGCAACTATCTGGACTGGCTGCTGGGCGTGCCGTGGGGGACGAAATCCCGCGTCAAGAAAGACCTGGGCGCGGCGCAAAAGGTGCTGGATGCCGACCATTACGGTCTGGACAAGGTCAAAGAGCGGATTGTCGAATATCTGGCGGTGCAGGCGCGGTCGGCCAAGCTGAAGGGGCCGATCCTCTGCCTCGTCGGCCCTCCGGGTGTCGGCAAGACGTCCTTGGGGCGGTCGGTGGCCAAGGCCACGGGGCGGGAGTTCATCCGCATCTCGCTGGGCGGGGTGCGTGACGAATCCGAAATCCGGGGGCATCGCCGGACCTATATCGGCTCCATGCCCGGCAAGATCATTCAGGCGCTGAAAAAGGCCAAGACCACCAACCCGCTGATCCTGTTGGATGAAATCGACAAGATGGGGCAGGATTTCCGGGGCGACCCGGCGTCCGCGATGCTGGAGGTGCTGGACCCCGAACAGAACGCGACCTTCGTGGACCACTACTTGGAAGTGGAATACGACCTGTCGAACGTGATGTTCATCACCACGGCCAACAGCTACAACATGCCCGGGCCGCTTCTGGACCGGATGGAGATCATCTCGCTTGCGGGCTATACCGAGGATGAGAAACGCGAAATCGCGCGTCACCATCTGATCGCCAAGCAGGTCGAAGGGCATGGGCTGAAAAAGGGTGAATTCAGCATCACCGATGAGGCCCTGACCGAGATGATCCGCACCTACACCCGCGAAGCGGGCGTGCGGAATCTGGAACGCGAAATCGCCAAACTGGCCCGCAAGGCCGTGACGGATATCCTCAAGAAGAAAGCCAAGACGGTCGAGGTCGGCCCCGAAAAGCTTGAGGACTATCTGGGCGTCAAGCGCTTCCGCTATGGTCTGGCCGAGAAGGAAGATCAGGTCGGCGTCGTCACGGGTCTGGCCTGGACCTCGGTCGGCGGGGACCTTCTGTCCATCGAAGCGCTGCGCCTGCCGGGCAAGGGCCGGATGAAGACGACCGGGAAACTGGGCGATGTGATGAAGGAATCGATCGAAGCGGCGGCGTCTTACGTCCGCTCGATCAGTCCGGAACTTGGGGTGAAACCCCCGAAGTTCGAGACGATGGACATCCACGTCCACGTTCCCGAAGGGGCCACGCCCAAGGACGGGCCTTCGGCGGGTCTGGCGATGGTGACCTCCATCGTGTCGGTCCTGACGGGGATTCCGGTCCGCAAGGACATCGCCATGACGGGCGAGGTCACCTTGCGCGGCAATGCGCTGGCCATCGGCGGCTTGAAGGAAAAGCTGCTGGCGGCCCTGCGCGGCGGGATCAAGACCGTGCTGATCCCGGAAGAAAACGCCAAGGATCTGGCGGATATTCCGGACAATGTGAAGCAGGGCATGCAGATCATCCCCGTGTCCCATGTGCGTGAGGTGTTGAAACTGGCGCTGGTGCGGACCCCTGAACCCGTCGAATGGGACGAGGCTGCCGAAGAAGCCGCCGCCGCCGCCCGTGTGGCCGCCGCTGTGGTGCCTCCGACGCAAACGGCGCACTGACCCATCCGTGTATCGCGACGGGGGCGTCCCAACCGGGGCGCCCCTTGTCGTTTGGCGGGACCCACATCCCGAAAGGCAGGAATTTTCTTCGCCCGCCTTTCGGCCTGTAGCCTTCTGTCCGGGCTCTCGTTAATGTTTTTCTCGGTCTGTTGGGACCGTTTAGTGGGGACAGGTATTTTTTATGGCAACTGGAAAGACGAACAAACCCAACCGCAAGGTCGCAGCCGCCGCGGTGGCGGCACCGGCGACCTTGGCGCTGGTCACGGATGACGGCGTGCCGACAGCGCCGCAGCCCGCCGAAAAAGGGGCGTCGCTGAAGAAAAAGGAACTGATCGACCGCGTGATGGCGGCGACCGGGGGCAAGAAAAAGGACGTCAAGGAGGTGGTCGAAGCCACACTCGCCGTTCTGGGGGCCGCCTTGCAAAGCGGCGAGGGACTGAACCTGCCCCCCTTCGGCAAGGCCCGCATCGCCAAGACCAAGGGCGAGGGGACGTCCTCGGCCATGACGGTCAAGCTGCGCGGCGCCGGGTCGAAAAGAGCGCCGCAAGACCGCAAACAGGCTCTTGCGGACCCGGATGAAGATAGCTAAACACCCCTCCATCGGGCGATTAGCTCAGCGGTAGAGCGCTTCGTTCACATCGAAGATGTCAGGGGTTCAAATCCCTTATCGCCCACCATCATAGAAAAAGGCGTCGCGGTTGCGGCGCCTTTTGTCTTTTGCGGGCAAGAGGTTGGATCGATCAGGCCAGCACGCCCCTTGTCCTGAAAAAGCGGGCCACTGCCCAAAGTCCAGCCGCGATTGCCACGACGATGGTCAGCACGACCACTTGTGGCGTGCCCATCGCCGCAAAGACGCCATGGATGATATCGCCGATGTAAAGGGCGATGTAGCCGAACAGCGACAGCGCGAAGACCGGCACCGCGACAGCACTGCGCGCCAGCATCAGCAGGCAGCCGATGGCCCCGCCAAACACCCCGACCGCAAAGACCACCGTCATCCAGACCGGATAACCCAGCATAACGGCGGCCTGCTCGGCGGTGAGGCCCTGCGCCTGCAAGCTGTCCACTGTGGCCGAGAGGGTGCCAACGAATTGCACAGCACCGAAGACGTTCCAGGCGAGGCCAAGAGCGGCGACGCCCCAGAACCAAAGCGGCGGGGCACGTCGGGTCGGGGTGGGCGTTGCATCTGCGGACATGGTCTGATCCTTGTTGAACGGGGAAATGCGCTTGCGCCCAGCATAGAAATTTATGATTGCACCAGCAATCAAAACTTCGGAAAGTCCGGCCCATGGTCAAGGTCACCAAGGACGTCGCCCTTCAGAACCGCGAAAGCCTGCTGCAGGCGGCTGGCCAGACTCTGCGTGCCGAGGGCGTGCAGGCCGCCACCGTCGCCGCCATCGCGGGCAAGGTGGGTCTGACCCATGGCGCGATCTATCGACAGTTTGAGTCGAAGGATGCTTTGGCCTCGGCGGCGATCACGGCGGATTTCGACAGGATTCTGGCTGTGCTGGAGCGGATCGACCGCGCGGGCGGCGGGCTGGCAGCGTATTTCCGCACCTATCTGGCACCGGATCACCGGGACCATTTCGTCTGGGGCTGTCCCGTGGCACCGCTGGCCGCCGAGATGGGCCGGGCGGCGGAACCGGTGCAAACGGCCTTTGCCGCCGGTCTTCACCGCAACCTTGAGGCCATCGCCCGGCTGTCACGCATCGCCGACCCGGCGCAGGCGAAAGACTTTGCGATCTTTGCCCTTGCCACGCTGTCCGGGGCCATGGCGATGGCACGGGCAACGCGGGGCTGTGATCCGGAAACCTCGACCGCCATCCTTGAGGCCGCGCTGCGGGCCTTGCTGGCAGACCCGCGCGTGCCGGCCACTCCGTCGGCCTGAGCGGACTTGCGGCAGCCCGCATCACCTTGTAAAGCCATCGGCGCGGGTGGTTAGCTCAGTTGGTAGAGCGTCTCGTTTACACCGAGAATGTCGGGGGTTCGAGTCCCTCACCACCCACCAGTTCCCCCTTTCCTTTGGCCACCCTTTCCGATGAAACTGCGCTGCAAAGGAAATGCCATGACCCCAAATCCCGCCGACGCGCCGCTGGGTGCCCTTTTGACAGTAGCCCCCCCGGTGCTTTCCGAGCAGGAGGTGGCCGCCCATCTGACGCGCCACTGGGACATGCGCGGGACGCTGGAGGCGCTGACCTCTGAACGCGACCTGAACTTTCGCCTGACCACCGATCAGGGCCGCTTTGTCGTCAAGATCGCCAACAGCGCCGAGCCGGTGGAGCAGACGCGATTCCAGAACCGCGCGCTGCGCCATATCGCGGCGCGAGACCCCGCGCTGCCGGTGCCGCATGTGGTGGCGACGCGGGACGGGACGGATGATGTGGTGCTGCCCTCCGGCCACCTGATGCGGGTGATCTCATGGCTCGACGGCACGCCGCTGCATGCCGCGCCGCGCAGCCCGGCGCAGGCGCGGGCGCTGGCGGTGGGATTGGCGCGGCTGGGGCTGGCCTTGCAGGGCTTTGACGATCCGGCGGCGGCCCATGTGCTGCAATGGGACATCCGCCACGCCGCGCATCTGCGCAGCCTTTTGCCGCATGTCATGGATGACGGCTTGCGGGCGCTGTGCGCGGGCGTGCTGGACCGGTTTGACGCGATTGCGCCGCAGTTTCCTGATTGGCGCTGGCAGGTGGTGCATAACGATCTGAACCCGCATAACGTGCTGGTGGGCGATGATCCCGATACACTCGCCGGGATTATCGACTTCGGCGACATGGTCCGCACGCCGCTGGTCTGTGATCTGGCGGTGGCCTGTTCTTATCAGGTGGCCTCGCAGCCGGGGGGCGATCCTTTGGCGCGGTTTGTCACCTTTGCCGCCGCCTATCATGCCGTCCTGCCGCTGACGAAGGCCGAACGCGCGGCGCTGTTTGACCTGACCGCCGCGCGGATGGTGACGACCGTGGCGATTGCCTCGTGGCGCGCGGCGCGGCACCCCGAAAACGCACGCTATATCCTGCGGAATTTCCCCTCGGCCCAAGCCGGGCTGACCGCCTTTGCCACGCTGGACCGCGCAACGGTGGCGCAGGCCCTGCACGACGCCCTGCCGTTGGAGGTATCATGACCCGAGTCGACCCCATGCCCAACGCCTACCGACCCGGTGCAGGCAATCTGTCGCCAGAGGCCGAGGCGATGGTGGCCCGCCGTCAGGCGCTGCTGGGGCCGGCGTATCGGCTGTTCTACGAGACACCCTTGCATCTGGTGCGGGGGCAGGGGGTCTGGCTTTATGATGCCGAGGGCAAGGCCTATCTCGACACCTATAACAACGTGGCCTCTGTCGGGCATTGCCACCCGCATGTGATCGCGGCGACCGCGCGGCAGGCGGCGGAACTGGCGACCCACACGCGCTATCTGCATGACGGCGTGCTCGATTACGCCGAACGGCTGCTGAAGCATTTCCCGCCGCAGCTTTGCCATCTGATGTTCACCTGCACGGGGTCAGAGGCGAATGATCTGGCGCTGCGCCTTGCCCGTGCCGCGACAGGCGGGACGGGCGTGATCGTGACCGAGAATGCCTATCACGGCGTCACGGCGGCGGTGGCCGAGTTTTCGCCCTCGCTCGGCTCAGGCGTGCCCTTGGGCGCGCATGTGCGCACCGTGCCCGCACCCGATGCGGCCTTGGGTGACCCTGCCGTCAGGTTCACGGCGGATGTGCAGGCGGCAATTGATGATCTGATCCGGCATGGCATCAAACCTGCGGTGCTGATCGTGGATACGGTGTTTTCCTCGGACGGGGTGCATGCCGATCCCAAGGGCTTCCTGCAAGGCGCGGTTGCAGCGATCCATGCGGCAGGGGGCCTCTTCATCGCCGATGAGGTGCAACCGGGCTTTGGCCGCACCGGCGAGGCGATGTGGGGCTTTCAGCGCCACGGCGTGCTGCCGGACATGGTCAGTCTGGGCAAGCCTATGGGCAATGGCTATCCCGTGGCAGGGTTGGTGATCCGGCCAGAGGTGGTGGCAGAGTTCGGCGCAAAAGCGCGGTATTTCAACACCTTCGGCGGCAATGCTGTGGCGGCGGTCACTGCGCTGGCGGTGCTGGAGGTGGTGGAGGGTGAGGGTTTGCAAGCCAATGCCGCCAAGGTCGGCGCGCTGTTCCGGCAAGGGCTGGACGATCTGGCCAGCCGCCATGCCGCCCTTGGCAAAACCCGCAACGCGGGGTTGTTTCTGGGCACCGACATCGTCGATGCGCATGGCCAACCGGATGGCGCCAAGGCCGGGCGCATCGTCAACGATCTGCGTGCGGCGGGGGTGCTGATCTCGGCCACCGGCAAACGGGGGCATGTACTGAAAATCCGCCCGCCCTTGGTGTTCTCGGGCGAGAATGTGGCCTTCTTCCTTGACCGGCTGGAGGCTGTGCTGCGCGCCGGGTGAGCGCGCAAATTTCTTCGAAGAAATTTGCAAAATCCTTCGAAGGATTTTGATCCCATCCTGCCGCCCGTGCGCCCCCGCACAGCCATGGCGCGCGCGGGCCGCATGACAGCGGGGCCGGGCGCGCCTATCTTGGGGCAAGCACAGGAGGCTGCCATGAGTTGGAACCCCGCCCTCGATCCGTCGATCCCCATCGGGGATGCCGTTGATTCCATCGCCACCGTGATCGTTCCCCGCGCCCGTGATCTGGGCGGATTCGAGGTGCGCCGCGCCTTGCCCGCGCCAGAGCGGCAGATGGTCGGGCCCTTCATCTTTTTCGACCAGATGGGCCCGGCGGAGTTCCTGACCGGGCAGGGCATCGACGTGCGCCCGCATCCGCATATCGGGCTGGCGACGGTGACCTACCTTTTGCGCGGCAAGATGCACCACCGCGACAGTCTGGGCACCGATCAATGGATCGAACCGGGCGCGGTCAATCTGATGCTGGCGGGCCATGGGATCACCCATTCCGAACGCACCGACGGGCCGATGCGGGCGGGACCGCATGGGATGTTCGGGTTGCAGACCTGGCTGGCCCTGCCCAAGGCGCATGAGGATGACCCCGCCGCCTTTCGGCATGCGGGCGCAGAGGCCCTGCCGGAACTGGAGGGAGAGGGAAAGACCGTCCGCCTGATCCTTGGCACGGCCTGGGGCGCGCGGGTGGATATCCCGACCCCGTCGGAGGTGTTCTACGCCGACGCCACCCTTGCGCCGCGTGCCGCGATTCCCTTGCCTGATGAGCATGAGGATCGCGGGGTCTATGTGCTGTCAGGATCGGTGACCGTGGCCGGGCAGACCTTTCCGGCGGGGCAGATGCTGGTGTTCCGCCCCGGTGACCGCGTGTCGCTGAAAGCGGGCGAGGAGGGCGCGCGGATCATGCTTCTGGGCGGGGCCACGATGGACGGGCCGCGCCACATCTGGTGGAATTTCGTGGCCTCCAGCAAGGAACGCATCGATGCCGCGAAAGAGGCCTGGCGGGCCGGTGACTGGGCGCATGGCCGATTCCGCCTGCCGCCCGGGGACGACGCCGAGTTCATTCCCGCGCCGGAGCGGTGAGGCCAACAACGCATTCACGCGCGACCTGTGGCGCGCGTGTGGCGAAACACTTGCCCCATGCCCGCCCGTGCGCCCAACGCACGGGCCGTGCCCGCCCTGCGGGGGGCGGGCGCGCAAAGAGCGCACCCGCCGGGCGGTCACGCCCCGTGCCTGACGCCTTGGAATTGCTGAACACCCCTTGCGGCTTCGTTGCCTCAGCCGCAAGCGGACCGGCGAAACTGTCCTTGGGGACAGTTTCGAGTCGGTCCTTTGCACCCGAGGCGCACGCCTTGCGATGGTTCTGCGATTGAGGCGAAAATTTCCACCGATCATCGCTTGACGCCGCCCACGCCGTTCCGTAATACCCCCACACGTTCGGGGAACCGGGCGGCGATGTGCGGTTGTAGCTCAGTTGGTTAGAGTACCGGCCTGTCACGCCGGGGGTCGCGGGTTCGAGCCCCGTCAACCGCGCCACTTAAAAAACCCGCCTCACGGCGGGTTTTTTGTTGTTCTGCAGCGCTCTGGCGGCGAATCCTCATCTAAAGCCTCAGCCTGTAGCGCACGTGTCCGTCGGTCTGGACATAGCTGTCATAGAGCTTGCGCGCCGTCGCGTTGCCCTCATCCGTGTGCCAATACAGCCGATGCCAACCCCGCGCGCGGGCCAGCGCGATCAGGTCGTCGATCAGTGCCCGACCCAGCCCCTTGCCGCGCGCCGCGGGCGCAAGGAACAGGTCTTCCAGATAGCAATCCTCACCCGCCACCCAGGTGGAGGGGTGGTGCAGATGGATGGCAAAGCCCACCGGCACCCCATCCACCACCGCCAGCCGCATCTTCATCGGGCTGGCGGGGTCCATCAGGCGGGCCCATGTCGCCGCCGTCACCTCTGGAGTCAGGGTGACGTCGTAGAAGGCGAGATATTGGGACCAGAGGCCGCGCCACGCGGCCTCATCCCCCGGTTCTGCGTCCCGGATGCTCATGCCAGCCGCGCCAGCACGCGCGCCCAGGAGCGGATGCCTTTGTGGAAACATTCCAGATCGTATTTTTCATTGGGGGAGTGGATGTTGTCATCATCCCGGCCAAAGCCGATCAGCATCGCATCCATGCCAAGGATCGTCTTGAAATAGCCCGCAATCGGGATCGACCCACCGGCACCGACAAAGGCGGCGCTGCGGCCCCATTCGTCGCTCAGGGCCTGGCGGGCCTGCTCGAACGCCGGATCGCCGATTTCCATCACGGAGGCCGGGGAGCCTTCGACTGCGTCATGCCAGAGGATCTCGCAATCGGCGGGGAGTTGCGCTTCGGCCCAGGCGCGGAAGGCGGGGATGATCTTTTGCGGGTCTTGTTCCGACACAAGGCGGAAGCTGACCTTGGCATGCGCCTCGGACGGAAGGACGGTCTTGAAGCCCGCGCCGGTATAGCCGCCCCAGATGCCGTTCACTTCGGCGGTGGGACGCGACCAGATCATTTCCAAGGGCGTCCGGTCCTGTTCGCCCGAGGGCACCGACAGGCCGACATCGCCCAGATATTTCGCATGATCGAAGGTCAGTGCCTGCCATTGCTGGCGCAGACTGTCGGGCAGTTCGGCCACATCGTCGTAGAACCCCGGCACCTGCACCCGGCCCTGATCGTCATGCAGACCCGACAGGATGCGCGTCAGCACGTGGATGGGGTTGCGCGCGAGTCCGCCATACATGCCCGAATGCAGATCCCGGTTCGCGGCGCGCAGGGTGAATTCCGTCTTGCACAGGCCCCGCAGCATGGTGGTGATGGCGGGCACGGCATCCTCAAAGAGCCCGGTGTCGCAGATCAGGGCGAGGTCGGCGGTCAGCTCTGCCGCGTTTTCCTTCATGAAGGGAATCAGCGACGGGGAGCCTGACTCCTCTTCCCCTTCAAGAAAGATCGTCAGCTTGCCGGGCAGGGTGCCATGCACGGCCTTCCACGCACGGCAGGCCTCAAGGAAGGTCATCAACTGGCCCTTGTCGTCGGACGAGCCGCGCCCGCGGATCACCTTGCCCTTGGCGGTGGTTTCCACCTGCGGGTCAAAGGGATCGCGGTCCCACAGCGACAGGGGATCGACGGGCTGCACATCGTAGTGCCCGTAGAACAGGAGATGCCGCCCCGTGCCATCGCCGCCATGCGCCACCACCATCGGATGCCCCGGCGTCGCGCGGCTGGCGGCGTCAAACCCCAAGGCCTGCAAATCGGCGACCAGCCAGTCGGCGGCGCGGGCGCAATCGGGCTTGTAGGCCGGATCGGTAGAGATCGACGGGATTCGCAACAGCTCCATCAGCCGGTCCAAGGCCTGCGGCAAGTCATCGTCGATCCGGGCCAGAACGGCGTCCAGTGTCATGGCTTTCTCCTGAATGTGAAGCTGCGGCGGAGCCTATCAGGCAGAGAGCCCCTGTCCAGACCCGCCGAGGCAGGCTAAAACACAGGCCTTCCCGGGGGTGGACCGGGGCTGGCGGACAGATGGAGACGGACATGGCGCATTTCGGTTGGGGCTCTGCGGGTGTGGCGGTGGCGCTGGTCGCGGCTTCGGTCGGGCAGGCGCAGACGGTGACCGGCGAGGCGGCGGCGGCGATGCTTTTTGCGCCGGGCAAGGCCGAGGTGGAGCTTGTGGGCGGGGATGTCCTGCCCAAGGATCAGGCCAAGGTGTTGCAGATGGTTGCCGTGGACCAACCCTATTACGCCGCCATCGCCATTTCCCCCGATGAGGGGTTGATGAGCGAGGCCACCGTCGCCGCGGCGAATTACCACACGGTCGAGGCGGCCTCTGCCGTCGCACTGTCGGAATGCAACGCCAAGAAGCAGGGCGCGGCCGACTGTGTCGTCGTGGCCCTGGTGCGGCCCGAAGGCTGGCAGGCGCAGCCGTTGCAACTGTCGTCGGATGCCACGGCGGCCTTGGCCGATTACGCGGGCGGGGCGATGGCGGTGTCGGCCGCGACCGGGTCCTGGGGATTGGGGGATACGCCCGAAGCGGCGGTGGCCGCTTGTGTTGACCGCAATGCCGCCGCCACCGATTGTGCGGCGGTGATCGCCGACTGATCCCGCCCCGCGCGCCTGCGACAATCGGACTGCCGCAAATTCGCGCGAAAGGTCTTTTCTTGGCATCGCATTTGACCCAAGTCATGCCGCGAGATGGCCTGACCGCCTAACTTGCCCCCGAGACCCGACGGCGCTTTGCCACGGGACACGGCCCTGGAGACGCCCATGACCTATGATGCCGCCATCGATGCCGCCTTGCAGCGCCTGCATGACGAGGGGCGCTATCGCACCTTCATCGACATCGAACGGCGCAAGGGGCATTTCCCGGCGGCGGTCTGGACCAAGCCGGATGGGACGGAAAAGGACATCACCGTCTGGTGCGGCAATGATTACCTTGGGATGGGCCAGCACCCCGAAGTCCTCGCCGCCATGCATGAGGCGCTGGAGGCCACCGGCGCAGGCTCGGGCGGGACGCGCAACATTTCGGGCACCACGGTCTATCACCGGCGGCTTGAGGCGGAACTGGCCGACCTGCATGGCAAAGAGGCCGCACTGGTGTTTTCCAGCGCCTATATCGCCAATGACGCCACACTTTCCACGCTGCGGACGATCTTCCCCGGCCTGATCATCTATTCCGACGCGCTGAACCATGCCTCGATGATCGAAGGCGTGCGGCGCGGCGGTGGGGAAAAGCGCATCTTCCGGCACAATGACGTGGCCCATCTGCGCGCGCTGATCGCGGCGGATGACCCCGCCGCGCCGAAGTTGATCGCGTTTGAATCGGTCTATTCGATGGATGGCGATTTCGGCCCGATCAAGGAGATTTGCGATCTGGCCGAAGAGGTTGGCGCGCTGACCTATATCGACGAGGTGCATGCCGTGGGCATGTATGGCCCTCGCGGGGCAGGGGTTGCGGAACGCGATGGCCAGATGCACCGCATCGACATCATCAATGCGACGATGGCCAAGGCTTACGGCGTCTTTGGCGGCTATATCGCGGCCAGCGCCAAGATGGTGGATGCGGTGCGGTCCTATGCGCCCGGCTTCATCTTCACCACCTCGCTGCCGCCTTCTGTGGCGGCGGGCGCGGCGGCCTCGGTCCGCATCCTGAAAACCGCGCAGCATCTGCGCGACGCGCAACAGACCGCCGCGCGTATCCTGAAGATGCGCCTGCGCGGCCTTGGCCTGCCGATCATCGACCATGGCAGCCACATCGTGCCGGTGCATGTCGGCAACCCGGTGCATTGCAAGATGCTGTCGGACATGCTGCTCGACCAGTTCGGGATCTACGTGCAGCCGATCAACTTCCCCACCGTGCCGCGCGGGACGGAACGGCTGCGCTTCACGCCCTCTCCGGTGCACGATGCCAAGCAGATCGACCATCTGGTGCGCGCTATGGATGCGCTGTGGCGGCATTGTGCGCTGAATCGCGCCGAGGTCGCCGGATAAGGCTTTGGGCTTGTGCAAATCGGCTTGCCCTATGGTAGGGTTGCGTCAATACAAAACATGATGAGTCGGGTGTGTTCCGACTCACTGGCTTGGGGCAGTGTGATGGGGCAGGGCGCATGATCGGGCGGAGGGCCAAACCTTCGACGGTGGAAGCGGACAAGCCGAAAGGCTTTGACGATTTCGAACTGCGCCTTGGCGACCTGATGCGGGGCGAACGCGCCACGCTGGGCAAGTCGCTGCTGGATGTGCAGCGCGAACTCAAGATCAAGGCCACCTATATCGCCGCCATCGAAAACTGCGATGTCTCTGCCTTTGAAACGCCGGGTTTCATCGCCGGATATGTGCGCTCTTATGCGCGCTATCTGGGCATGGAGCCGGATGTCGCCTTCCAGCGCTTCTGCACCGAGGCTGGCTTCACCGTCGCCCATGGCATGAGTGCCGCCGCCTCTTCGCCGGAAATCACCGCCAAGCGCAGCCTCAAGGAAAGCAGCGATCCGCTGTTCAATCCGAACGCCGCCTTCATCCCGCGCAGCGAGGGTTTGCTCAGCCGGATCGAACCCGGCGCGGTCGGGTCTTTGCTGGTCTTGGCCGTGCTGATCGGCGCCATCGGCTATGGCGGCTGGTCGGTGTTGCAGGAAGTGCAGCGTGTGCAACTGGCCCCTGTGGACCAGGCCCCCGAAGTCGCGGTCGAGATTGATCCACTGGCCGGGGTTGAACCCGCGCCCGTGCTTGCCGCCACCGAAACGCCCGCCGATGGGACGGACCTTGCGTCCGTCGATCCGGTGCAGGCCGCGGCGGACGGCTCCGTCCTGAATGGTCCGGTCCTGACCAGTGACCGCCTCTCGCGTCCGCAGGCGCTGGATGTGCCGGTCCTGACCTCCCGCGACGGTCCCATCGCGGCCATCGACCCGCGCGCGACCGGAACCTTGGCGGTTGCGGCAGAGACCGAGATTGCCAGCGCCGTGGATGCCGCGGTGACCGAAGCCGTGGGCGACGAGGTGCAGGTGGTGGCGCAGGCCGCGCCAGTGGAAATTCTGGCCGTGCGCCCGTCGTGGGTGCGGGTGCAATCGGCGGATGGCACGATCCTGTTCGAAAAGATCCTCGATGCGGGTGAGCGTTACGCCGTGCCGCAACTGGAAGATCCGGCCCTGCTGCGCGCGGGCAATTCGGGTTCGGTCTATTTCAATGTGGGCGGCAAGACCTATGGTCCGGCGGCCTCGGGTGCCTCGGTCGTGAAGAATGTCGCGCTGTCGCCCGATGCGGTGACGCAGAACTTTGCGCTGGCCGATCTGTCCGGCGATGCCGATCTGGCGCAATACGTCAATGTGGCGGAAGCCGCGACGGATCTGCCCGCCCCCCCGCTGTCTGAGTGAATCTGACACATTTGAGTGTCAACATCGGCCCGCGCGGTTGTCGCGCGGGCAGCTTGCCTTTATCTGTGGTCGAAACGCTTCCTGCTTGAGGACCGGTTCCCATGTCGCTGAATGCCGTGCGCCCGTGGCGCAACATCTACCGCCGCACATCCCGGCAAATCCGCGTGGGCAAGGTTCTGGTGGGGGGGGATGCGCCGATCTCGGTGCAGACCATGACCAACACCCTGACCACCGACATCGCCGCGACCATCGAACAGGTCCAGCGCTGCGCCATCGCCGGGGCCGATATCGTGCGGATTTCGACCCCGGATGAGGAGTCGACGCGCGCCTTGCGTGAGATTGTCGCCGAAAGCCCGGTGCCGATCGTCGCGGACATCCACTTCCACTACAAACGCGCGATTGAGGCCGCCGAGGCGGGGGCCGCCTGCCTGCGCATCAACCCCGGCAATATCGGGGACGCCAAGCGCGTAAAAGAGGTGGTCAAGGCCGCCAAGGACCACGGCTGTTCGATCCGCATCGGGGTGAACGCTGGGTCTTTGGAAAAGCACCTGCTTGAAAAATATGGCGAGCCGTGCCCCGAGGCGATGGTGGAATCTGGTCTCGACCACATCAAGCTGTTGCAGGACAACGACTTTCACGAGTTCAAGATCAGCGTGAAGGCCTCTGACGTCTTCCTCGCCGCCGCCGCCTACCAGCAATTGGCCGAGGCGACCGATGCCCCGATCCATCTGGGCATCACCGAGGCGGGCGGCCTGATGTCGGGCACCGTCAAATCTGCCATCGGTCTGGGCAACCTGCTCTGGATGGGCATCGGCGACACGATCCGCGTCTCTCTGTCCGCCGACCCGGTGGAAGAGGTGAAGGTCGGCTTTGAAATCCTGAAATCCTTGGGCCTGCGTCATCGCGGGGTCACGATCATCTCTTGCCCCTCCTGCGCGCGGCAGGGGTTTGACGTGATCAAGACCGTCTCGGCGCTGGAAGATCGCCTCGCCCACATCACCACCAGCCTGTCGCTGTCGATCATCGGCTGTGTGGTGAACGGCCCCGGTGAGGCGCTGATGACCGACATCGGCTTTACCGGCGGTGGCGCAGGGTCCGGCATGGTTTACCTCGCGGGCAAGCAAAGCCACAAGCTGGGCAATGAGGCGATGATCGACCACATCGTCGAATTGGTGGAAAAGAAGGCCGCCGAGATCGAGGCTGCGAAGGAAGCGGCGGAATGACCGATCATCCGTCCATCGTCCGCTGGGAGACCATCGAACAGCCTGAATGGACCTATCCGCAGGACGATGAGCCGATGGGGCGCGATGCAGATTACACGCGGCATTTCGGCTTCAAGCGGCTGGGCATCCACCATGTCCGCCTGATGCCCGGTCGACGGACATCCTTTCCCCATGCGGAAAGCGCCGAAGATGAGTTCATCTATGTGATTTCGGGAACGCCGGATGTCTGGCTGGACGGACATCTGCATCCGCTTTCCCCCGGTGACGCGGTCGGCTTTCCGGCGGGAACGGGATTGTCGCACAGTTTCCTGAACAACAGCGCGTCCGAGGTCCTGTTGCTTGTGGTGGGGGACCGGCCCTTGGCCGAAAACAAGGTGCTTTACCCAACGCGCCCGGACCGCAAACCCCTGCGCAAGGACTGGTGGCACGACACGCCCGACCGCACGCTTGGGCCGCATGACGGTGTGCCCGACGCCCGGCGAAGGGAGCGCCCTGATACAGCCTGACGTGGCGCTGGCCGATAGGGCGTTAACCCCTTAGCAACCGTCCCGGTCTATCCTATATTGCAATCACCGCGCGACAGGGGCTGACCATGGACAGGATCGAACCAACCCTTTCTGACGAGAAGATCCGGGCCGAAATCGCCAAGCTCGCCGCCGAAACCGCGCGGCTGGACGTGGAACGCAGCGAACAGGTGAAGGCAGAGATTGCCAAACTCGTGGCCGAAACTGCCAAGATCAATGCCGAGGCGCGGTGGTACCCCTTTGTTGCCACCGCCGGGCTGTTCGCCGCCGCATTGGCTTTCCTGAAGCTAATGGATGTGGTGATGCGCTAAGCTCAGCCCGCCTTGTCGCGGGCCTCTGCCACGATCTGCTGCATGCCTTCCAGCGGCAGGTAACCGCGCACCAAGGTGCCGCCGACGACAAAGGTTGGCGTTCCGTTGACCTCAAGCAAGCTGCCCAGTTCGTGGTTGGCGGAAATCACCGCCGTAACCTCATCGCTGTTCATCTTTTCGGCCAAGGGGTCGGGATCAAGGCCAAGGTCCCCCGCCAGACGCGTCAGCGTCTCGGGCGTGGCATCGGCGCGCATCGACAAAAGGGCGTCGTGGGTTTTGCGATAGGCCTCATCGCCATGCAGCATCCGGACCGCGATGGCAAAGCGCGAGGCCAGCACCGATTGATCGCCAAGGATCGGGAATTCCTTCAGCACAAAGCGGATGTTGCCATCGGTGTTGACCAGTTGATCCACCTCTTGCCACGCCTTGCGGCAATAGCCGCAGCGGTAGTCGATGAACTCCACCACCGTGATATCGCCCTCAGGGTTGCCGCCCACCCAAGAGTTCGGGTCGTTGAAGATGGTGTCGTGATTGTCAGCCAGCACTTGCGCCTCGCGGTCGGCCTGTGCGGCCTCTTCCTGCCGTTGCAGGGTGGCGTAGGATTCGACCAGCACATCGGGGTTGGCCACCAGATAGTCGCGCACCGCCTGATTGAAGGCTGCGCGTTCAGCCTCGGTCATGTTGGTGATGTCAAAGGCCAAGGCGGGCGAGGCCAGCAGGGCAGCGGACAACAGGGCAGGAAAGGCAAAACGCATCGGCGGCTCCGGCTGGCTTGACCTATGGCCACAGACAGGCGAGGTCACGGGAAAGAGAGCATCACCATAGGGGCAGGCATATGCGGAGTTCAAGGCGCGGTCAGGTCGATCCCTTCATCGTGATGGATGTGATGGAGCAGGCCCGTGCCTTGGAGGCATCGGGGCGGTCGGTCATCCATATGGAGGTGGGCCAACCCGGCACGCCTGCGCCTGCGGGCGCGCGTCAGGCCTTGGCACGGGCGATGGAGGCGGGGCCTTTGGGCTATACCGTCGCCCTTGGTCTGCCGGAGTTGCGCGCCGGGATCGCGGCGCTGTACCGCCGCTGGTATGGCGTCGATCTGAACCCCGACCGGGTGGTGGTGACGGCGGGGTCATCGGCGGCGTTCTTGCTGTCGTTCACCACGCTGTTCGATGCCGGGGATCGGGTGGGCTTGGGCGAGCCGGGCTATCCCAGCTACCGCCAGATCCTGCGCGCATTGTCGCTGACGCCGGTGGGCCTGCCGACAGCGGCAGAGAACCGGCTGCAACCCGTGCCCGCCGATGTCGCCGGAGTCGATTTGCAGGGGTTGATCGTCGCCTCACCCGGCAATCCATCGGGGACCATGTTGGGGCATGACCGTCTGTCGGCGCTGATGCAGGCGGCGCGGGAGAGGGACATCGCTTTCATCTCGGATGAGATTTACCACGGGCTGCATTACCGCGACCGCGCGGTCTCGGCGCTTGAGGTCGGCGATGATGTCCATGTCATCAACAGCTTTTCCAAGTATTTCTCGATGACGGGTTGGCGCATCGGCTGGATGGTGGTGCCGGAATCGCAGATCCGGACGGTGGAGCGACTGGCGCAGAACATGTTCATCTGCCCGCCCCATGCCAGCCAGATCGCCGCCTTGGCCGCGCTGGACTGCATCGATGAGCTGGAGGCCAACCGCGCCACCTATGCCGAAAACCGCCGCCTGATGCTGGAGGGCCTGCCGAAAGCCGGTTTCACCAAGATCGCGCCGCCGGATGGGGCCTTCTACATCTACGCCGATGTGTCCGATCTGACCGGGGATTCGCTGTCCTTCGCCGCCGAGATTTTGCACGGCGCAGGTGTGGCGGTGACCCCGGGGCTGGACTTTGATCCTGTGCGCGGCGGGCGGACGTTGCGCTTCTCCTATGCCCGCGCCACGGCGGATATCGCTGAGGGGCTGGCCCGGTTGCAGGCGTTCATGGCGGGGCGGTGAGGGCTAGGGACTAGCTGGCCAAAGGCGCAACCGTTTGGGTTGGACCGGGCCCTAAAGGCCCGGTCCGCGCACGCCCCGCCCCACCGGGGCGTGCGCATAAAGCGCCCACCCCGGCAGGTCGTGCGCGGACCTGTGGCGGCGCGTTCAAACAGTCCCCCAGACTGTTTGAACGCGCCTTGCTCTCTTTGCCGAAGGCAGTGGCCCGCGCCCCAAACCAGTTGATTTGCCTTTCCTGCCCCGGCGCGGCAATGTCGGCGCAAACGGGGGCGGGTATGCGACTTCTTCTTTCTGTTCTGGTGCTGGTCTTTGCGACCCTTGGCCTGTCAGCCCCGGCGCAGGAGTTGTCAGCCTTGGCGCGGCTCGATCCGGCGCGCTCCGCGGTCAGCGGGGATGAGGGGGGCTTTACCGTCACGCTGGGTCTGTCGCAGCCTGTGCCGTGGCGCGTGCGGCTTCTGGACAACCCGCCGCGCGTGGTGATGGATTTCCGCGAGGTGGAGTGGACTGGCCTTGACGTCATGCCGCGCTCGGCCCCGCAGGTCAAAGACCTGCGGGCGGGGGTGTTCCGTCCCGGCTGGTCGCGGCTGGTGCTGGAATTGGACGGCCCCTTTGCCGTGCAGACCGCCGCCATGACCACAGACCCGGCCACGCGGGTGGACCTGCGGTTAAAGCCCACGACCCCAGCCGACTTCGCCCAAGCCGCCGCCGCACCTGAACCGGCGCAATGGGCGCTGCCCGATCCGGCCCAACTCCCCGCACCCCCGAAGCGCGGCGACGGTCCCTTGGTCGTGGTGCTGGACCCCGGCCATGGCGGGATTGATCCCGGTGCCGAACGTGCGGGCCAGACCGAGGCCGCCCTGATGCTGACCTTTGCGCGGGAACTGAAGGAAACCCTGCTGCGCGACGGCAATTTCAGCGTGGTGATGACGCGGGAAGAGGATGTCTTCGTGCCCCTTGAAACCCGCACCTCGATTGCGCGGGCGGCGGGGGCGCAGGTGTTCCTTTCGCTCCACGCTGATGCGATTGCCGAAGGCGAGGCGGTGGGGGCCACGATTTACCGGCTGTCCGAGGATGCCAGCGATGAGGCCTCCCGCGCCTTGGCCGAACGGCACGACCGGGATGACCTCTTGTCCGGCGTTGATCTGACCGAACAGGATGATCTGGTGGCGACCGTGCTGATGGACATGGCGCGAACGGAGACAGAGCCCCGCATCGACCGGCTGGCCGCCACCCTGCAGGCCAGTTTGCAGGGGGCGGGCATCCTCATGCACCGCCACCCGATCCAGAGCGCGGATTTTTCCGTGCTGAAGTCGCCCGATATCCCGTCCGTGCTGATCGAGGTGGGGTTTCTGTCCTCGGCCGATGATCTGGCGCGGCTGGTTGATCCGGCATGGCGGGCGCAGTTTGCCGAAGCCATCCGCGCCGGTCTGGCCACATGGGCGCGGGACGAGGCGGCGCTGACAGCGCTGCGGAAGAACTGAGGGACGGCGGGGGATCGCCCGCCTCACGCCATCGTTTTGACCTCTGCCGCGTCTCGCGTGTATAAGACCCGCGCGGGCGGGGGCCTGTTGTTCGGAGTCGCTCTGGCGGAACCGCTGCCCCGGCTGTGGTTTCCAGCATTGGCCGACACCGGGTCGGCTCCAGCGGGGTAGGGCGTGCTTAGGTTCATCGGGTCGTTTTTCGGCGCCATCTTCACAGCTTTCACGCTGGGCATCTTCTTTGCGGCGCTGACAGTGGGCGCGATCTTCTTCATGTATTCGCGCGATCTGCCCTCGCATGAAAGCCTCGCCCAATATGCCCCGCCGACGATCAGCCGCATCTATTCGACCGAAGGCCAGATCATCGACGAATTCGCCAAGGAACGGCGTCTGTTCGTCCCCATCGAAGACATTCCCGATCTGGTGAAACACGCCTTCATCAGCGCCGAGGACAAGAATTTCTACACCCACCACGGCTATGACGTGACCGGCATGATCGCCGCGGCGCGCGATGCGCTCTTGTCGCGGGGTAGGGATGTGCGCGGGGCCTCCACCATCACGCAGCAGGTGATGAAGAACTTCCTTCTGTCCGGGGACCGCTCGGCGGAACGCAAGATCAAGGAAATCATCCTCGCCACCCGGCTGGAAGAGACGCTATCCAAGGACAAGATCCTTGAACTTTATATGAATGAGATTTTTCTGGGCCAGAATAGCTATGGCGTCGCCGCCGCCGCCCAGACCTATTTCAACAAGTCGCTGGATGCCTTGACCCCCGCAGAGGCGGCTTACTTGGCCACCTTGCCAAAGGCCCCGTCCGACCTTCACCCCGTGCGCAACAAGGACAAGGCGATTGAACGCCGCGCCTATGTGCTCAACCGCATGGCCGAGGATGGCTATATCACGCCCGAGGTGGCAAAGGCCGAGGCCTCCACGCCTTTGCTGAGCGTGCAGAACGGCGATTACCCGCCCTTCCGCGCCGCCATGCCGCCGCGCAGCTATTTCACCGACGAAATCCGTCGCCAGTTGTCAGGCACCTTTGGCGAAGAGGAATTCTTCGCGGGCGGCCTGTCGATCCGCGCCACGGTGGACCCCGAATTGCAAGCTGAAGCCGCCCGCGCCCTGCGCAAGGGGCTGGAGGATTACGACCGCGGCCTTGGAGTCTGGCGCGGCACGAAGAAGACCATCCCGATTGAAAAACTCTCCGCCTGGCGCGAGGCCTTGGCCGAGGTTGAGGTGCCGCGCGACATCGAAGGCTGGTATCCCGCCGTGGTGCTGGAGGTGGGCGAACGCGATGCCCGCATCGGCATCGAAGGGGTCGAGGATGACGCCGATGGTCACTGGATTCCGGCGGAAGATGTCGATTGGGCGCGCAAACGCCGTGCGGATGGATCTCTGGCCGACCGTGCGCGGGTGGCGGGCGATCTGGTCGATGTGGGCGATGTGGTGCTGGTGCGGCAGATGACCTCGGACGACGATGGCAGTTTCATCCGCTGGACCCTGCGCCAAGTGCCCGAAGTGCAGGGCGCCTTTGCCGCGATGGATGTGTTTACGGGCCGCGTGCTTGCGATGCAGGGCGGGTTCAGCTATCAGGATACCGTGTTCAACCGCGCCACACAGGCGACGCGGCAGCCGGGGTCCAGTTTCAAACCCTTCGTCTATGCGGCGGCCCTGGACAGCGGCTTTACCCCAGGCACCATCGTCATCGACGCCCCGATCGAGGTGGAGACGGCCCAAGGGTTGTGGACGCCCAAGAACGCCTCGAACAAGTTCTACGGGCCGACGACGATCCGCACCGGGATCGAACAATCGCGAAACCTGATGACCGTGCGGATCGCGCAGGAAATCGGGATGGAGACCGTGGCGCGCTATGCCGATGCCTTTGGCGTCTACAGCCCTATGAAACCCTTCCTCGCCAATGCCTTGGGCGCGCAGGAAACCACGCTGTTCAAGATGGTCGCCGCCTATGCCATGTTCGCCAATGGAGGTGAGCGGGTGGAACCCACGCTGGTGGACCGGGTGCAGGACCGTTTCGGCCGGACGATCTATCGCCATGACGCGCGGGTCTGCGAGGATTGCGGCACCGTGGACCTGCCCGCCGGGCAGGGCGTGACGGTCACCGACAACCGCGAACGGGTGATGGATGCCATCACGGCCTATCAATTGACCTCGATGATGCAGGGCGTGATCCAGCGCGGCACGGGGCGGGGGATCAACCTGCCGGTGCCGGTGGCGGGCAAGACCGGGACAACCAACGAGGCCAAGGACGTCTGGTTCATCGGCTATACCTCGAACATCGTGGCGGGCTGCTACATCGGCTATGACCAGCCGCGCAGCCTTGGCTCGGTCTCGGGCGGCGGGCTGTGCGGTCCGGTGTTCCAGCGGTTCATGACCACGGCGGTCAAGAAATACGGCGGGGCCGAATTCCGTGTGCCGCCGGGCGGCCGCTTCGTGAAGCTGGACCGTTTCACCGGCGCCTTGCTGCCCGATGATGCAACGGGCGAGAACGTGGTGTCGGAATACTTCCGCGATGGCGGCGAGGCTTTGGCCATGCTCGGCACGGTCATCGACGGCGGTTTCGCGATGGGCTCCAACCTGCCGCTGTTCGATTACGGCGAAACCGATGGGGGCGATGCGGGCCAGACGGTCACCACCTCCACCGGGGAAACCGCGGTGATCCCGAAACAGGCCGATTTCGGCACGCTTTCCTCCGGCGGGTTGTATTAGGGCAGGGGCCGCGCCTCTTGCCCGCCCGACCGCCCCGCGCTATCACCGCGCCCAACCGGCCAAGCGCCGTTTTCCCAGACGACCAGAGGTATCCGCCATGCGCGCCGAGACGCAGAACAATGTCGAAGCGATCAAGAAATCGCTGAAACTCCTGGGCCAGCGGATGGACTGGGACTCGGCCCCGCACCGTCTGGAAGAATTCGACGCCATGATCGAAGCGCCGGACCTGTGGAACGACCCGGCCAAGGCGCAAAAGCTGATGCGTGAACGGCAGGCGCTGCTGGATGCGGTCTCCACCTACAAGCTGATCGACAGTGGCTTGCGCGACAATGTCGAATTGATCGAGATGGGCGAGGCCGAGGGCGATCAGGACATCATCCAGGAGGCCGAGGCCGCGCTGAAGGCGCTGGTCGATCTGGCGGCGGCCAAGGAGCTTGAGGCGCTGTTGGACGGGGAGGCGGATGGCAACGACACCTTCCTCGAAATCAACGCCGGTGCCGGTGGGACCGAGTCCTGCGACTGGGCGTCGATGCTGGCGCGGATGTATGTGCGGTGGGCCGAGAAGAAGGGCTACAAGGTCGAGTTGCAGTCCGAAACGGCGGGGGAAGAGGCGGGCATCCGCTCCGCCGCCTACAAGATCAGCGGCAAGAATGCCTATGGCTGGCTGAAGTCGGAATCGGGCGTGCACCGTCTGGTGCGGATCAGCCCCTATGACAGCGCGGCGCGGCGGCACACGTCCTTTTCGTCGGTCTGGGTCTATCCGGTGGTGGATGACAACATCGAGATCGTCATTCCCGACAGCGAGATCCGCATCGACACCTATCGGTCCTCGGGGGCCGGTGGGCAGCACGTGAACACCACCGACTCGGCGGTCCGGATCACCCACTTGCCGACGAATATCGTCGTGACCTCCTCGATGAAGTCGCAGCACCAGAACCGCGAAATCGCAATGAACGCGCTGAAATCGCGGCTCTACCAGATGGAACTCGACCGCCGCAACGCCGAGGTGAACGCCCAGCACGCTGCGAAAGGCGAGGCCGGGTGGGGCAACCAGATCCGGTCCTATGTCCTGCAACCCTACCAGATGGTCAAGGACCTGCGGACATCGGTGGAAACCTCGGACACGCAGGGCGTGCTGGACGGAGACCTTGACCGCTTCATGGCCGCGACCCTCGCGATGGATGTGGCAGGCAAGAGCCGCGCCGAGGCCAACGCCGAGGATTGATTTCTGCGGCT
>JAIXPH010000053.1 GCA_027486345.1 Paracoccaceae bacterium | reverse complement strand
GGACCCATCCCAGGCTGTCGGTCGGGGCGCAGTGCCGCCTGTTGTCGATTTCGAGGTCGTCCTTCTATTTTGCGCCGAAGGGCGAGAGTGCGATGAACCTCGACCTGATGCTGAAGGTCTCCTGCACCGCGGCTTGGGCGAAGCTGGGAGTCAGCGCCAAAAGGCCATGGTTGGGGGGCGGCTGAGCGGGCAGGACGGCGGTTGTGGTCGGTTGGATTGGTGAGCCTTCGCACAGCCAGACCGGAGGTCAAGCGATCTTGCCTAGCGTCGCGGGTGCGGTTGGGGGTGAGACGCCCTCGTTTGGCGAAAGGGGGATGTCTTCGCTGACATTCCGGGTCGCCTTGTCCCTCCGGCGGACCCTGCTGTGGTCATTCACAGGCCGACGGGGCATCGCCGTCCGGTGCCGGTTTGCGGGTTGCGCTTTGCGCTGGGGGGCTGTGTGATGGTTGGCGGGCGCATCGCAGGGCAGAGGCACGCGCCGCGGATTTGGGAACATCAAGATGGTCGTCAACATCACCCGGGATGGGGATATCGCCGTGGTCACCGTGGACAATCCGCCGGTGAACGCCTTGGGGCAGGCGCTGCGGCAGGGGCTGTGGGATGCGGTCGCCACATTGGATGCCGCGGCGGACGTCCGGGCGGTGGTGCTGATCTGTGCCGGGCGCACCTTCATCGCCGGGGCGGATGTGACGGAGTTTGGCAAGCCGCCGGTGCCGCCGCATCTTCCCGATCTGGTGGACCGGATCGAAGGCGCGGCCAAGCCCTGGGTCGCCGCGATCCATGGTTCTGCCCTCGGCGGCGGGCTTGAGGTGGCGATGGGCTGCCGGTTCCGGGTGGCGCTGGAGTCGGCCGCGCTCGGCTTGCCGGAGGTGGGATTGGGCATCGTTCCGGGGGCTTCGGGCACGGTCCGCACGCCCCGGCTCGTGGGGGTGGCGGCGGCGGTGGACCTGGTCACCACTGGCCGCCCGGTGAAGGCGGAGCGGGCGCGGGCGATGGGCCTGGTGGATGCCGTCGTGACGGGTGACCTGCGCTCGGCGGCGGTGGCCTTTGCCCGCACCGCGCGGGAGGCACCCTTGCCCCTCCCGGTTTCGGCCCGTCCCGTCACCGCGCCCGATGCGGTCTGGTGGGAGGATCAGCGCGTGGCGATTGCGGCACGTGCCAAGGGAGAGCTGGCCCCCCTGCGCGCGCTGGACTGTCTGCGGGTGGCGGCGGAGCGGCCTTTTGCCGAGGCGCTCGCCCATGAACGCGCGACCTTTCTGGCCTTGCGCGGGTCGGATCAGGCGGCGGCGCTGCGCCATATCTTCTTTGCTGAACGCGCGGCGCCGCGTCCCGCGCATGTGACGGCGGCCCCGCGTCCGCTGCGGTCAGCGGTGGTTGTCGGCGGGGGGGTGCGGGGCGCGGGCCTTGCGTCTGCGCTGCGGTCTGCGGGTCTGTCGGTGGTGCTTGTCGCGGATGACGATGCGGCGGTGCTGCGCGGCCCGCAGACCGGGGGGCCATCGGCCGGGGCGATGGCGGAGCTGATCGGGGACGCCGATCTGGTGATCGTGGCGGCGGAGGCCCCCGTGGCCACGCCTGCCGTCCTTGACCGCTTGGGTGGGATGTGCCGGGCGGATGCCATTCTGGCGGTGCCGTCCGGCGCAGGTGACCCGCACCGGACTGCGGAGCCTGTGCCGATTCCGGCGCGAGTCCTCGGTCTCAATCTCTTTGGCCCGACCGCCGGGGTGGCGCTCTTGGAGATCGTGCCGACTCCTGCCACCGGGCCTGACACGCTGGCCACCGGCTTTGCCCTTGCGCGGGCCTTGGGAAGGACTCCGGTTCAGACTGGCCTCGGCGGGGGGTCCATCGGTCACCGACTGCGGCGGCGCACCCGGGCGGCGGCGGAAGATCTGATCCGGCAGGGTCTTGCCCCCGCGACCGTGGATGCCGCCATGCGCGCCTATGGCTTCGCCCTTGGCCCGTTCGAGGCATGGGACGGGAGCGATCCCGTCCACGTTGGCGCGATGCCGGGGCAGGGCACGCCGGGACGTGCCGACCTGTCTGATGCTGACATCGCCGCGCGTCTGACAGCGGCGATGGCGGAGGAAGGGCGGGCGCTGCTGGCCGAGGGGATCGCGCTCCGGTCATCGGACATCGACCTTGTCGCCGTGCATGGCCACGGCTATCCGCGCTGGCGCGGTGGCCCGATGTTCGAGGCGGGGCGACAGGTCCTTTGAGGCTTTGCCGCGCGGGGGCCGCGACCGTGTCACTGTGCGGCGTTCACTGCCCGCAGAATGCTGTTTTCCGCATCCCGGAGCGCCTGCTTCGGGTTCTTGCCATGGAACACCGCATCATGGATTTCCGTGCCCAGGATCTGTTCGATCAGGCTGAATTCCTTGATCGGCGGGCGGGCCCAGGTCACCAGTTCATTCCGCCGCGCCAATTGGTCCACCATGCTGACGATGGGAGAGGAGGCCAGCGCCTCGGGGTCGGCGCAGACGGAAAACCGCGGGGCGACGGGGAAGCCGTTCTTCACATGGGCCTTCATCGCCTCGGGCGAGACCATCCAGGCGATGGCGTCGATGATCTGTTTTTGCCGCGCGCGTTTGACCGTGGCCGGGATCGTCATCAGAAAACCGCCGATCGGGGCCGCGATCTGGCGCATCCGCCGCGACGGCGGCGGCAGGTAGGCCACCCGCCGCGCCACCTGCGAGCTGAGTTCATGTTCGAACCGCGCGGCGCGCATCGTCCAGCAATAGACCATCCCGGCCCGACCCGACATGAAGCACTGCGTGTGCTTTTCCCAATCCATCGTGGCGATGTCGGGGGGCGAGACTTCGGCCAGTTGCTTCATGTAATCGATCACCTCCAGCGCGTCGGTGGTGTCGATTTGCAGCTTCAGCTTTTCAAAGCGCGGGAAATCCCAGCCTTCGGGATTGTGCATCGGAACGTCGATGATGGTCTTTTGGCAGGCGGCCAGAAAAAACATGAAGGAATGTGCGATGGGCATGCCGCGATGGCCGTTCCACGCAATGCCGTAGAATTCCTGCGCCGGGCGGTGCAGGCTGCGCGCGGCGGCGATGGTTTCGTCGAAGGTGCGCGGATAGGTCAGGCCCCGGTCATCGAAGAGGTCGCGCCGGGCGGCCAGAATCTCGATCGTGCAATAGATCGGGATGCCGTATTGCACGCCCTTCCAGTTGCCCGTGCCCCAGACCGAGGGGTGGAAGTCCAAGGGGTTGATCGCCGCGTCCTGCAACAGATCATCCAGCGGCGCGAGATAGCCTTTTTCGGCAAACTCCCCCAACCAAGGCATATTGATCGAGATGACGTCGAATTCGGCGGTGGGCTTCTGGAACGTCACCTGCGAGCTGGAATAGAGCTCCGGCAGGCGTTGCAGGGTGAAACTGCTCTTGCGGCCCAACTCGTTGCGGAAATCCGACCACATGTTGCGCATGGACGAGAAATAGTTGTCGTCGTTCAGCAAGAAGCGGATGTCGCCGGGCACCTTGCCGTCGATGTCGTCGCCCCGGATCGGCGAAATGATCTGCGCCGCGAAATAGCTGCCGCCGAAGTAATACTCGTTGGTCTCCGCCCCCTTGCGCAGCCCGAAGGTGCGGGCCAGATGCCCCTTCACATGGGTGGCATAGGCCATGAAACTGGTCAGCAGCGTGTCGGTCGGTTCGAGGAAATGGGTCTTCAGACCGCCCCCGCGCGGCACCTGCCGGATCAGCCCGTCCTCGATCATCTTTGTGACCATGCGGTTGCCAGTGCTGTAGGGCACCGCCGCCAGCGTGATCAGTCCGGATTTGTCGATCGGACGCCGCCGCAGATGCGCGTCCACCAATTCCAGAACCACATTCCAGAACACATCCTTCGATGCCCCCGGCACCCCCGTGTCGAAGGGCGCGCGCAGTTTGCGCAGGAAATCGACGATCCGTGACAGCTCATGCGCCGTCAATTCCGGCGCGGACATCATATGGCGGTTCTGTTGCTGCACTGTGGCGTCCTATTGTGCGGAAATCCCCGAATGCCATTTGATCAAGGCAAAGAAGTCGTCTTCGTCAAGCCCGGCATTCGCCGCCGCCCGGTAGAGCTCAAGCACCAGACCCGAGGCCATCAACGGCACGCCATTGGCCCGCCCCGCATCGCTGATCAGGGTGAAGTCCTTCATCATCTGCTGGACGGTGAAGGCCGGGGTGTAATCCCCCGAGGCGATCAGTCCGGTCTTATAGCGAAACAGCGGCGATGACACGGCGCTTTCGCAGATCACCTCCATCATCGCGGCGCGGCTGAGCCCGCCGCTGGCCCCCAGCGACAGGGCCTCGGCCAGAAGGGCGGCATTGGCGCCGACCAAGGTATTGATGACCAGTTTCATGAAACGCGCTTCTTCCTTGGGGCCAAGGAAGAACTGCTTGGTCGAAAAGGCCCGGATCAGGGGCAAGGCCAACTCCCATCCCGCCGCATCCCCCGAGGCAAGGACGGTCAACGCCCCCTGTTCGGCCGTGACGGTGCTGCCCGATACGGGCGCGCGCACGTACAGGACGCCCGCCTGTTCCAGCACACGCGCCACTTCGGCCGAGCATTCGGGCGATACCGTGCTCATCTCAACGAAGACCGTGCCGGGCGCCATCAGCGCGGCCAGACCGGGCTGATCCGCGCTGCCAAGGATGACGGCGCGCAGGGCGGCGTCGTGGGGCAGGGTCGCAAAGACCACGTCGCGGCCTTGCTGCGCGGCAAGGCTGGCCGCGACCTGAGCCCCCGCCGCGGCCATCGCGTTGCGCGACTCGGCATTCGGGTCTGTCACCACCAGATCGGCCCCGGCGGCCAAAAGATGCCGGGCCATGGGCGCGCCCATTTTTCCCGCCCCGATCCAGCCCACTGCGGGTGCAGCGGCCTTTGCCCGGTTCGATTGCGCCAGTTCCGACTCCATATTCCACCCCGCCTGTCCGACAGGTTCAGCATAGGCAGATCACTTTGGCGCTTCCTCAGCCGATTTATCCGAAACGGCTAAATTCCTGCAAGTCGATCCGCAGCGGCTTTGCTATCGATGGCGTCAGGGACATGAGTCGTGCTGCCGGGACTGGGCAGCGGGACGCAGAGGCAGGACGACAGGCCGCAGACCTTTGGAATGACACGCACAGGCCGCCGCAGACCCGGTTTCGGGCCCATGGCGATGTGGCGGACCAAAGGGCGGGGTGGCGGGTGCGGAACGGGCGGAGGGACAGCGATGCGTGCAGTACGGTTTCATGGGGCCAAGGATATCCGGGTCGAGGATGTCGCCGAACCCTCGGGCAATCTGGCACCCGATGATGTGCTGATCGCGCCCTTTGTTACCGGCATCTGCGGCACCGATCTGCACGAATACATCGCTGGTCCCATCGTCACGCCGAAAGAGCCGCATGCCTATACGGGTGCCACCAATCCGCAGATCCTCGGCCACGAATTTTCCGCGAAAGTTCTGAGGGTTGGCGATGCCGTCAGCCATGTGCAGGCCGGTGATCGCATCTCGATCCAGCCGCTTCTGTCGCCGCGCAACGACTATTATGGCAAGCGTGGGCTGTTCCATCTGTCGCCCAGCATGGGCTGCGTGGGCCTGAGCTGGGCATGGGGCGGCATGGGTGAGAAGGCGGTGATCAAGGATTACAACGCCCAGCCCGTGCCCGATGGCATCACCGACGAACAGGCCGCGATGATCGAACCCGCCGCCGTGGCGCTTTATGGTGTGGATCGCGGCCGGGTGGAGGCAGGATCGACCGTTCTGGTGTCAGGGGCCGGTCCCATCGGCGCGCTGACCGTGCTGGCCGCCAAGGCCGCCGGGGCGGCCACCATCATCGTGTCGGAACCCAACCCGAACCGCCGCCGCATCATCGCTGAAATCGCGCCCTACGCCCATGTTGTAGATCCCCGAAGCGGAGATATTCTGCAAATGGTCGCCGATCTGACCGAAGAAGGGGTCGGCGTGGATGTGGCACTGGAATGTGTGGGGCTTGAGGCTTCGCTGAATACCTGTGTCAAAGCCGTCCGTCGTCAAGGGCGCGTGGTGCAGGTTGGACTGCATATGAAGCCCGCCAGCATCGACGCCATGCTCTGGGCGCTGAAGGACATCACGGTCGAGGCGACCTGGTGCTACCCCACCCAGATCTGGCCGCGCATCGCCCGCATGATCGCGGCGGGCACCTTCCCGGTTGAAAAGGTCATCACCGCCCGCATCGACGCCAAAGATGTCGTCGCCAAGGGCTTTGAGGCGCTGCTCGATCCGTCGGGCGAGCATCTCAAGATCCTCGTCCGCACCTGAACCCGGCCCCAGCAGAGAGAGACTCAGAATGAGCACGAAGAATGTCGCCCTGATCGTGGGGGCCACCGGATTGTCCGGCAGCTACACGGGCCGGTTGCTGAAAGAGAACGGCTGGACCGTGGTCACCCTGTCGCGGGGGGCCGCTGATCTGGAGTTTTCGGACCGCCACATTGCCGCGGACCTGACGGATGCGGCAGCGGCCAAGGCTGCGCTCGCTGTCGCACAGGATGTGACGCATGTGTTTTTCTGCACCTGGTCGCGTCAGGCGAATGAGGCGGAAAACGTCCGCGTCAACAGCGCGATGATCCGGCATCTGTTTGACGGTCTGCCCGACGCGCCCTTGAAACATGCGGCGCTGGTGACCGGGCTGAAGCACTACCTCGGCTCTTTCGACGATTACGCCAAGGTCAAACCCTACACGCCCTTCCTTGAATCCAGCCCCCGTCTGCCGGGCCTGAACTTCTACTACGCGCAAGAGGATGTGGTCTTCGAATACGCCGCCAAGCGCGGTTTCACATGGTCGGTCCACCGCCCGCACACCATGATCGGCTTTGTCATCGGCAATGCGATGAACATGGCCGTGACGCTGGCCTGCTATGCCACGATCTGCAAGCACACCGGGCGGCCCTTCGTCTATCCCGGCTCGACCGAGCAATACAATGCCGTGACCGATGTCACCGATGCGCGGCTTCTGGCCCAGCAACTTTTGTGGACGGTCGAAACCCCGGCGGCGGCGGATACGCCCTTCAACACCGCCAATGGCGATGTCTTCCGCTGGACGTGGCTCTGGAAGCAGATCGCCGATTACTTCGGGCTGCCGGTCGCCGAACATCCCGGCCACCCGACGCCCTTGGTGGACCAGATGGCCGATGCGCCCGCGATCTGGGCCGAGATCGTGGCCAAGCACGGGTTGCAGGACATCCCCGTGGATCGTCTGGCCTCGTGGTGGCACAGCGACGCCGACCTTGGCCGCACGCTGGAATGTTTCACCGACATGACCAACAGCCGGACGCTGGGCTTCACCGCCTATCAGTCCACGCGCACCAGCTTCACCGACGTCTTCGACGAGCTGAAGGCGCGCAAGATCATCCCCGCCTGACCCCGCGAGGCACCCCATGCACTACGTCGTCCATTGCCTTGACCATGACGGAGCGGTTGCGACCCGTCTTGCGAATTATGACGCGCACAAGGCCTATCTTGCCGCCGCGACGGTCAAGACCGTGATCTCCGGCCCGCTGCTGGCCGATGACAATGAAACCATGATCGGCTCCTGCTTCGTGCTGGAGGCCGACAGCCTCTCCGCCGTCGAGGATTTCAACCGCAACGACCCGTTCAACAAGGTCGGTCTGTGGAAGACCGTCTCGATCCGTCCTTTCCTCAAACGCGTGGATAACCGCTGATGTCCGGTCCTGTGAAAATCGCCCTGATCGGCATGGGTTGGTGGGGCCAGAAGATGCTGGCAGTCCTGCAAGCCGCGCCCGATGACATCCGCGTGGTCCGTGCCGTGGAACCCAACGTGGAAACCGTCCGCGCGCTGTGCGAAGGCAAGGGCATTCCGCTGTCCGCCGATTACGCCGACGCCCTGAACGACCCGGAGGTCGAGGCCGTGGTTCTGGCCACGCCGCATTCGCTGCACACCGCGCAGATCGCGGCGGCGGTGGCGGCGGGCAAGCACATCTTCTGCGAAAAACCGCTGGCATTGACGAAGGCAGAAGCGGAGCGGTCGGTGGCGCTCTGCCGCGATGCTGGTCTGGTGCTGGGCATGGGCCATGAGCGCCGGTTTGAACCCCCGGTGGCCGAAATGCTGGCGATGGCCGATGCCGGAACGCTGGGCCGCATCCACCAGATCGAGGCGAATTTCAGCCATGACAAGTTCCTGTCGCTGGCGCGCGACAACTGGCGGCTGAAGGCCGATCAGGCCCCGGCAGGCGGCATGACGGCAACGGGCATCCACCTGCTGGACCTGTCGGTGCGGCTCTTGGGCGCTGCTGAAAGCGTGCTCTGCATCTGCGAACAGCTGTCGTCCGACCTGCCGCAGGGCGATACGGTTGCGGCCTATATCAAGTTCAAGGGCGGCGGCACTTCTTACGTTTCGGCCTCGCTGGCCAACCCGTTCATGTCGCGCTTCACGGTCTATGGCTCGCATGGCTGGATCGACATCCGCGACAAGGCCCATGTCGAAGCGCCCGATGGCTGGATCGTCACCTCCGCCATGAAAGGTGGGCCGATCATCACCACCGAAATCGGCAAGGCAGAGCCGGTAAAGGACAACCTTGTGGCGTTCGCCCGCGCCGTGCGGGGTGGGGCGGCCTATCCGATCACCGCAGATCACCTCGTGAACAACATTGCCTTGCTTGAGGCGGTGTTCCGCTCGGCCCTGTCGGGCCGCATCGAAACCGTGGCCTGACGCCGAACCCCGGAGACCGACATGAAAGCGCTCATCTTCGATCAACCGAACAAGCCCGTCGTGACGGAGCTTCAGACCCCCGGCATCACCGACAACGAAGTCCTGATCCGGTCGCGCCGTGTGGGCATCTGCCATTCGGATTACGAGCTTCTGGCGGGCAAATACATCATCCCTATCAGCTATCCCGTCACCCCCGGCCACGAATGGGTGGGGGAGGTGGTCGAGGTCGGCCGCAACGTCAAGGGTTTGCAAGTGGGCGACCGTGTGGTGGGCGAATGCGTGATCCGCACGCCCGAACGCATCCACCATTTCGGCTTTTCCATGGATGGCGCGAACCGCGAATACTTCGCCGCGCGTCCCGAATGGCTGCACAAGCTGCCTGATGCCGTCGATGACGCCAAAGGCGCGCTGATCGAGCCGTTCACCTGTGGTTACTATGCCGTCTTGCGCCACGGCGGGGTGAACCCGTCGCATCGCGTGGTCGTCTCGGGTGGCGGCACCATCGGTCTTGTCACCGCCGCCGCCGCCATCGGCATGGGGGCAGAGGTGATCGTGGTCGATCCGGTGCCGCTGCGGCGCGAGATCGCGATGAAACTGGGCTGTGTGGGCACGGTCGACCCGTCCAGCGGCAACCCGGTGGAAGCGGTCACCGAAATGACCAAGGGCGGCGCCGATCTGGTGGTCGAGGCGGCGGGGCATCCGTCCTCGCTGGCGAATGTGTTCGATTACGCCCGCCCCGAAGGCTTTGTGTCGATGGTGGGCATCAGCATCGGTCAGAAGATCCCGGTCGATCTGGGCAAGATCCAGATCAAGGACCTGACGGTGCGCGGCTGTATCGGGTCTCCGGGCGTGTGGCCCTCGGCCATCCGCTTTCTGGAGCGCACGGGGATCGACCTGTCGCCGATCCAGACCCACAGCTTTGCGCTGGACGATGCGCTGACGGCCTATGAGCTGGGCAAAGACCCGACCAAGGCCGTGAAGATCACGCTGGACATCGCCTGAGACGCATCCAGGCCGCCAGAAGGGGAAAACCATGATCGACAACAGCCCGCTTGCCAACGATCCCAGCCCGTTCCCCGATCTGCGGCAGGTGCGCTTTGCCCGGGGCTTTGTCACGGTCCTTATGTCCACGCTGGTGCTCTTGCTGGTGTGCCTGATGGTCGCGCCGTCCTCGGTCTCTGCCGGGGCGCTGTCGGGCAGCCTGCCCTTTGCCGCAATCATCGCCATCGTGGGCCTGGGGCAGATGCTGGTGGTGCAGCAGGGCGGATTTGACCTGTCGCTTCCGGGCAGCGTGTCGCTGGCCGTGGTGATTGCCACGCACCTGCCCTCTGGCAATGACGCGCAGCTTTTGCCCGCCATCGGCCTCGCGGTCGTCTGTGCCATCGTGGCGGGGATCGCCAACGGGTTTCTGGTGGGGGTGATGCGGCTGAACGCCATCATCGCGACCATCGGGATGAACGCCTTGCTGTACGGCGCGGTCTTTGCGGTGTCGGGCGGCGTGCCGCGCATCACCACGCCGCTGATGTCGGCGATTGCGGGCGGCAAGGTGGCGGGCATCCCGAACTCCATCCTCTTTGCCGTGGCCCTGATGCTGCTTGTCAGCTTCGTGCTGAAGAAAACTGTGGTCGGTCGCCGGTTCGAGGCGATTGGCGCCAACCCCGCCGCCGCCCATGCGGCCGGGCTGCGGGTGCGGCTGCACCAGACCATGGCCTATGTCTATGCCCAACTGCTCTACTGCGTGGCCGGGATCCTGATCTCGGGCATCACGCGGGAACCCACGGCCTTTCAGGGCGACAGCCTGCTGCTTCCGTCGGTTGCCGTCGTGGTGCTGGCGGGGACCTCGCTGCTTGGCGGTCGGGGCTATCCGATTTCAACGGTGATCGCCGCGTTCTTCCTGAACCAGCTCAGCCAGTTCGCGCTCGCCGTTGGAGTGCCGTTCTCTGCCCAAACCATCATCCAGGCGCTCGCCTTGGTTTTCGGGATCGGCGTCTACTCGGTCCGCTGGAGGCGGTCCGCAAGAACTCGTTCAAACTAAAGTCCAACTCGGAGGAAAAGGACAATGTCGAAGGCAACCCCCATGAAGGTGGCCCTGGCCGCTTTCACCCTGACCACCGCCCTTTCTGCGACCGGAGCCTTGGCGGAAACCCCGTCGTGGTGCGGCCCGAATGAGGCATCGCTGGCCCTGCTTGACGGGTTCGGCGGCAACAGCTGGCGTCTGGTCACCACCGCGTCTGGCGCGGAAGAGGCGGCCAAATGCCCGTCCATCACCCAGTATGAATATGCCGATGGCCAGGGCAACACGCAAAAGGCGATCTCGGACATCAACTCCATGGCCGCGCGCGGCATCAAGGCGTTGGTGGTGTTCGGCGATGCCGGTCCCGCCGTGCTGCCCGCCCTGACCAACGCCCACCGTTCGGGCGCGATCGTGGTGCCCTACCGCGTGGACGTGGGCGGCAAGGAAGGCGAAAACTACGCCAAGTTCATCGGCTCGTCCTTCGTCGAGGATGGCAAGAGCTGGGGCAACTGGATCAAGGAAACCCTGCCCGAAGGCGGCAACATCCTGTTCCTGTCCGGCCCTGCAGGCAACAGCCAGGGTCTGGACGAGCTGAAGGGGATGAAAGAGGTTCTGGACGACAAATACGTCTTCGTGAACCCCGAACCCTTTGCCGTCACCAATTGGGACCCGGCGCTGACGCAGCAAGTTCTGTCGGCGGAAATCGCCAAGAACGACAAGATCGACGTGATCGTGTCGGACTTCGGCCCGTCGCTGGTGGGGGCGCTGCCGGTGTTCAAGGAATATGGCCGCTCCATCCCGGCGCTGGCCACCTCGGACGGCAACTCGCTGGCCTGCTTCTGGGAAGAGAACAAGGACGCCAACCCGGACTTCAAGCTGTTCACCGTGGCGACCGGCAACGACAACGTCCGTCTGGCCGTGCAATGGGCCGTGGCGCTGGCCACCGGCGGCACGCCTCCGGCGGATGAGATCTTCAAGGCTCCGGTCTATGAGAACTCGGTCACCGGCACCCCGAACCCGGTGACCTGCCGCAAGGACCTGCCGGGCGCGATCTACCTGTCGGCCGAACTGGCCGATGACGCGCAGGCCAAGGCCGTCGGCCAATAACACGCAAACCGTCGGGGCGCGCGCAGGCCGTGCGCGCCCCGATGTCTGTCGTTCTGCAAGCCCCTGACGTCAGGGAAAAAGGTCAAGCCATGTCCGGGATAGAGCCGATGACGCAAATCAGCAGAGTGCCCCTGACCGATGCCAAGGCGGTGCAGCCGATCCTGCGCCTGTCCGACATCACCAAGGAATTCTCCGGTGTGACCGCTCTGTCGGACGTCTCGGTCGATATCTTCCCCGGAGAGGTGCATGCCATCCTCGGTGAAAATGGTGCCGGCAAATCGACCATGATGAACATCATCTCGGGCGTTTTCGGGCCCACGCGCGGCACCCTCTCCTTCGGCGAGGACGTGATCACCGCCATGACGCCGGAAAAGGCCGCAGCGTTTGGCGTCGCCATTTCCTACCAGCACCCGGCGGTGCTGGACGACCTGTCGGTGTTGGAAAACCTGCGCGTCGCGTTGCCCGACCGCGTCTTTGCCGGGGGTGACCCGCGCGCCATCGCGGCCGCGATGCTGGAGGACGTGGGCCTTTCTGTGCCGCTGACCGCCCGGGCCGACAGCCTGACCGTGGCGCAAAAGCACCTGCTGGAAATCGCCAAGGCGCTGGCGCTGCACCCGCGCATCCTGATCCTCGACGAACCCACCGCCGCCTTGGACCAGGACGCGACGGACATGCTGTTCACCCGCATCCGCCGGGTCGTGGCGGGCGGGACGGCGGTGATCTACATCACCCACCGTCTGGCCGAACTGCGCCAGATTGCCCACCGCGTCACCGTCCTGCGGGATGGCCGGGTCGAGGGGCGCGGCATGGTGGCCGAGGTGTCGGACGACGCCCTTCTGGGCATGATCGTCGGGCGCAGCCTTGCCTCCGCCTTTCCGCCGAAATGCGCCGAGGTTGCGCCGCCCGTCAACTTCACCGTCACGGGCCTGTCCACGCGCAAGGTCCGCGACGTGGCCTTTTCGGTCGGGCGCGGCCAGATCATCGGCATCGCGGGGGTCGAGGGGAACGGCCAATCCGACCTGATGCGCGCCCTTGCTGGGCTGGAAGGCTGGCAGGGCGACGTGCGCCTGAACGGCACCGCCCTGACGCCCGCCGAGGTGACGGCGCAGGCGGCCTACATGCCCTCGGACCGCCACTCCGAAGGCATCGCCGCCGAATTGACCGTGCGCGAGAACGCCACCTTTTCCGCCGTGGACCGTTTTGCCCAAGCCGGCATCGTCAGCCGCCGCCGCGAATTGGCAGAGGTGCGGCAGATCTTTGGATCGCTGGCCGTCAAGACACCGGGGCTTGAGGCGGGCATCCTGTCGCTCTCGGGTGGCAACCAGCAAAAGGTGGTGATGGCCCGCGCCCTGCTGTCGCAACCGGGCTTCATTCTGGCGGATGAGCCGACCCAAGGCGTCGATGTCGGCGCGCGGTTCGAGATTTACCGCATCCTGCGCGAAGTCTCGGCTTCGGGCGTGCCGGTGATCGTCAACTCTTCCGACGCGGCAGAGCTGGAGGGGCTGTGCGATGTCGTCGTCGTCTTTTCGCGCGGACGGATCGCCGAAACCCTGCATGGGGCAGAGGTCACCGAAGACCGCATCGTCGCCGCCGCCGTGAAGGCGCATACCCATGTGGCAAGCGCAAGCGCGGCGCAGGCCAAACCGCGCGACGGCAAGGCCCGGCTACGCCATCTGATCCAGAGCGACAACGCCACTGTGATCCCGCTGACGGCGGTGATCGTGGCGCTGGCGCTTTATGTCTTTTCGCAGAACGGCAATTACCTGTCGGCCTTCAACATCTCGAACATCCTGCTTCTGGCCACCGCGCTGGGGTTCATCGCGCTGGGTCAGACCGTCGCGCTGCTGATGGGGGGGATTGACCTGTCGGTGGGTCCTCTGTCGGGCTTTCTGGTCGTCGTGGCGTCCTTCTTCATCAATGACGGGCAGGCGCCGCAGACCATCGCGCTGGGGTTCGTGCTGATGTTCGGGATTGCGGCGGTGGTGGGCACCATCAACGGCTGTCTCATCCGCTTTGCCAATTTCACCCCCATCGCCGCCACGCTGGCCATGTATATCGGCCTGCAAGGCATGAGCTTCGTTCTGCGCGACGGCCCGGACGGCTATTTCAACTTTGCTGTGATGGATTTCATCGGCTGGAAACTGGGGCCGATCCCGCTGGCCTTTGTCGTGCTGGTCGTGATCGCGCTGGTGGCCGAGCGTATCCTGCGCCGCAATCGCGCGGGCTGGCAGTTGCGCGCCATCGGCTCGGATGAGAATTCGGCCCGCCGCATGGGCATCCGCGTGGATCGCAGCGTGGTGCTGGCCTATGTCGCCGTCTCGCTGTTCACTGCGCTGGGGGCGGTCATGCTGATGGCGCAAATCGGCGTGGGCGACCCGCAGCAAGGGGTCAGCTACACCCTCGCCTCCATCACCGCCGTGGTTCTGGGCGGGACCAGCCTGCGCGGCGGGCGCGGCACATTCATCGGTACGCTGATGGGCGCGGTCCTGTTGACCGAGGTGCTGAACGCGGTCTCCTTCCTCGGCCTGTCGCAGATGTATCAATACCTGTTCCAGGGGGCGCTGATCCTTGCCGCGGCGCTGGCCTATTCCACCGCCCGAAGCCGCGCCCAGGCCTGAGCGGACCTTCGTTGAGATCCCGAAAGACCCGGTGCCCCCCGCACCGTGCCCCCTGCCATTGCCGAAAGAGACCGCCATGACCGCATTTCCCTTCTTCACCGAGGACGCCTCTGTCAATGCCGTCAACGCCCGCATCGGGGCGGGCTGTGATCCGCGTCTGGCGCTGGTGATGGCGCGGCTGGTCCATCACCTGCATGCCTTCGTCAAGGATGTGGGCCTGACGCAGGACGAATGGGGTCTGGCCATCGATTTCCTGACCTGCACCGGCCAGATGTGCGACGCCAACCGTCAGGAATACATCCTGCTGTCGGATGTGCTGGGCGTGTCGATGCTGGTCGATGCGATCAACAACCGCCGCCCCGCGCCCGCCACGGAAAACACCGTCCTTGGCCCGTTCCACGTGGACGGCGTGGCCGAGATGCCGATGGGCAGCAACATTTGCAAGGATGGCGCGGCGGAACCCTGCCTGTTCGAAGGGACCGTCACCGACTTGCAGGGCACCCCGCTGGACGGCGTGCGCATCGACGTCTGGTCCGACAACGAAGAAGGCTTTTACGACGTCCAGCAACCCGGCCTGCAACCCGAACACAACAACCGGGGCGTCTTCGTCACCGGCCCGGATGGGCGCTACTGGTTTCAGGGGATCAAGCCCGTTTCCTATCCCATCCCCGACGATGGCCCGGTGGGGCAGTTGCTGGGCCGTCTGGGCCGCCATCCCTACCGCCCCGCCCATATGCATTTCATGATCCGCCGCGATGGATATGACGCCATCATCACCCACACCTTCGTGGCGGGGGATGACTACCTGACCTCGGACGCGGTGTTCGGGGTCAAGCAATCGCTGGTGGCGGGGTTCGACCCCGTGACCGGTGGCGCGGTCAAATGGCGGTCGCGCTTTGACTTCGTCATGAACCCCGTCGCGTCAGAGGTGCCCGCATGACCACCGCATCCCCCCGCCCCCGCATCGCCTTCATCGGCACTGGTGCCCAAGGCTCCTCCATTGCCGCCGATTTCGCGCTGGCAGGGCATGACGTCACCTTCATCGACCAATGGCCCGCCCATATCGAGGCGATCCGCGCCAAGGGCATCACGGTGAATTTCCCCACCCGCAGCGTCACCGTGAAAGTCCCCGCCCTGCACCTGTGCGAAGTGGCCGAGGTCAAACAGCCCTTTGATCTGATCTTCATGGTGGTGAAGGCCTATGACACCACATGGGCCAGCCATCTGGTCAAACCGATCCTTGCGCCCGATGGCTTCCTCATCGGGTTGCAGAACGGCATGACGCATGAGGACATCGCCGCCGTCGTGGGCCGTCACCGCACCCTCGGCGCGGTGATCGAGATCGCCTCGAACATGTGGGTGCCGGGCACCGTCAACCGCCAGAACGACCATGACGAAAGCTGGTTCGCCCTTGGCGCGCTGGACCCTGCCCAGCAGCATCGCGTGGAAGCGGTGGCCGACATCCTGCGCTGCACCGGGCGGGTGGAGGTGGTCGACGACATCCGCTCTGCCAAATGGATGAAGCTGGTGGTGAACGCGGCCGAACTGATCCCGTCCGCCATCATCGACACGGCACTGAATGATGCCGCCCGCATCCCCGCGATGCTCGAAATCATGCGCGCCGCGGGATATGAGGCGATGCAGGCCGCGCTGGCCGATGGGGCGACGATCATGCCGATCATCGGCATGGCCCCGGTCATGAGCAACCATCCCGAACGCTATGTCGATGAGATCTTTGCCGAAGTCCTCAAGACCTTCTCGCGTGAGGATACGCTGACCACTTCGTTGCAAGACTGGCGCAAGGGCCGCCGCGCCGAAGTGGCCGAGGTGAACGGCTGGGTTGTGGACATCCTGCGCGCCCATGGCCGCGACGCGCCGGTGAACCGGCTGATCACCGATATGGCCTTTGACATCGAGGCCGGGCGCGCAAGGCCGGACCTCGGCAATCTGGCCGTGCTGCAACGCGCCATCGCCCTGGACGGGGCCGCCCATGCCTAACGTCAAGGTCTTCATCGACGACCGCAGCTTGCCGGAGGTGGAGGGACGGATCGACGCCATCCTGACCGACATCCGCGCCTTCCTCTGCGGGGCCTTCGGTGTGACCGAACCCGCCTGCCATCTGGTCGTCATCCCCGTCCGCGCGCTGGCCGGTCAGACGCCCGTCAACATCGAACTGGTCGCGCTGCACCGCCCCGACCGTCCGCGCGCACGCGTCGATGCCGTTTGTGCCGAGTTGCAACTGCTGGCGGGGCGGTTGTTCGGCATGGCCACCGCGATCCGCTGCACGCTGATGGACCCCGAAAGCTACGTCACCCGGAAATGACCGCCCAAAGCGGGCCAACCCAAGGAGGAACCCATGCCTGAACGCGTTTACGGAATGCACCACATCGGCATCACCGTCCCCGATATCGAAGAGGGCATCCGCTTCTTCAAGGCGGTCTTCGGCGCGGTGGAGGTGTTCCGGACCGGGGCCTTCGACGTGGACCCGTCCTTCATGGAACGCCGTCTCGGCACGCCCGCCCATACCCGCATCCGCGATCTGGTCTTTCTGCGTTGCGGGGCCGGGACCAATGTCGAGCTTTTCGAATATAGCGGCGAAGACAGCAGCGCCCGCCCGCGCCGCAACTCGGAAATCGGCGGCACGCACCTGTGCTTTGAGGTGGAGGATGTCTTCGCCTCGGTCGAACGGCTGCGCGCCGAGGGGATCGAGTTTCTGGACGGTCCGAACACCGTGACCGACGGGCCGCTGGCCGGGTTCAACTGGATCTACTTCAACGCGCCATGGGGACAGTCGCTGGAGATCGCCAGCTTCGGGGAGCTGGGCTACGAAAAGGACACCCCAGAGCGGATCTGGCGCGCCAAGCCCGACACCCCACCCGGCGCATGATCCCCGCCGCCCGCGCTGCGAATTGATGCCGCATCAAGCGTTGTCGTGCTGCCCCGGTGTCTGGCCGGGGCAGCACGGTCGGGATCGGCGTCAGTCGCCTTCGACGAACACCTCATCACGCTTGGCGCGGATGGTGGGCAGCAGCACGACGACCAGCACCGCCACCGTCAGCGCCAGCAGCACCGCACTGATGGGACGGGTGACAAAGACCGTCGGATCGCCCCGACCCAGGATCATCGCGCGGCGCAGGTTTTCTTCCAGCAGCGGGCCAAGGACAAAGCCCAGAAGCAAAGGCGCAGGCTCGCACCGCAGCTTGATCAGCGCATAGCCGAGCAGGCCAAAGAACGCGACGGCGAACAGGTCATAGACATTGGCGTTCACCGAATAGACCCCGATGGAACAGAAGGCCATGATGATGGGGAAGAGCACATGGTAAGGCACCTTCAGCAGCCGCACCCACAGCCCGATCAGCGGCAGGTTCAGCACCACCAGCATCAGGTTGCCGATCCACATACTGGCGATAATGCCCCAGAACAGCGCGGGCTGTTCGGTCGCCACATTGGGCCCCGGCACGATGCCTTGGATGATCATCGCCCCCACCATCAGTGCCATCACCGGATTGGCCGGAATCCCCAACGTCAGCAGCGGGATAAAGCTGGTCTGCGCGCCCGCGTTATTGGCCGACTCCGGCCCCGCCACCCCGGCGATGGCGCCTTTGCCGAAGTCCTCGGGGTGGTCCGACATCCGCTTTTCGATGGAGTATGAGGCGAAAGAGGCCAGCACCGCCCCACCCCCCGGCAGGATGCCAAGGATCGACCCCACCACCGTGCCGCGCATCATGGGGGCGACCATCGCCTTCAGATCCGCCTTTGACGGGAACAGCGCGCCCAGTTTCGCGCCCAGCACGCTGCGATCCTCTTCGCCCTCAAGGTTGCGCAGGATTTCGGCGATGCCGAACACCCCCACCGCCAGCGCGACAAAGCTCAGCCCATCGGCGTATTCGGTGATCCCAAGGGTAAAGCGCAGCGTGCCGGAATAGATGTCCGTCCCCACCATGCCCAGCAAAAGCCCCAGCACCACCATCGCCAGCGCCTTCAGGATCGACCCGTGCGCCAGCGCGATGGCCGAGACAAGGCCAAGCACCATCAGGCTGAAATACTCCGCCGCGCCGAATTTCAGCGCGATGGCGGTCAGGGGCGGGGCAAACAGCGCCACCAAGAGCGTCGCCACCGTGCCCGCAAAGAACGACCCCAGCGCCGCCACGGCAAGCGCCGTGCCCGCCTTGCCCTTGCGCGCCATCTGATAGCCGTCAATCGCGGTCACGGCGGACGAGCTTTCGCCCGGCATGTTGATCAGGATCGCCGTCGTCGATCCGCCATATTGCGCGCCGTAATAGATGCCCGACAGCATGATCAGCGATGAGACGGGTTCAAGCTGGAAGGTGATCGGCAGCAGCATGGCAATCGTGGCCGTGGCCCCGATACCGGGCAGAACGCCGATCAGCGTGCCAAGGATCACCCCGATCAGGCAGAACAGCAGGTTTTCCGGGCTGGCCGCCGTGGCAAAGCCAAGCCCAAGGTTGGAAAGCAGGTCCATGCGCGCCCCCTTACAGCGTCAGCCAAGGGCCAAAGCGCCGGAACGGCAGGCCAAGGGCATAGGAAAACACCAGCGTCGAAAACAGGGTGACGACCAGCGCCAAGAGCAGCGCGCCTTGCGGTTTCATCTTCAACGACGCACAGCCCGCGATCAGCGTGGTCAGGAAAATGGCGGGCACAAAGCCAAGGCCCCGCACCGTCAGGCCAAAAAAGATCGGCGCGGGCAGGATGAACAAAAGCCCCCGCCACGCCAGCACGCCGCCCGTGGCATTGCCCGTGGTTTTCAGCGCGTTGAACAGGATCAGCAGGCCAAAGCCCAGCAGAACGGCGGACAGGACCAAGGGGAAATACCCCGGCCCCATGCGAAAGGCGGTGCCCAACTCAAGGCCCAGCGATTGCAGGCCGAAGAACAGCCCGAACAAAATGAACAGGATGCCTGCGGCGGCATCGGTGCGGTCAATGGATGTCATGATCTGGTCCTGACGCGGTGAAAGGGCGGGGGCCACGCCGCGCGCAGCCCCCTATGCAGTCAGTCGGCGTAAACGCCAGCGGCTTCGATCACCGGTTTCCAGCGCGCGATTTCCGACTCGAGCTTGGCCTTCAGCGCCTCGGGCGTGGCATCGGCGGCGGGGGAGGGCGCGGTGCCCAGTTCGGCCAGTTTGGCGGCAAGCTCAGGATCGGCCAGCGCCGATTGCAGCGATTGCGTCAGGCGGGCCACCGCTTCGGGCGGGGTGCCCTTGGGGGTGTAAAGCCCGTGCCAGACCGACACTTGCAGATTGGGCAAGCCCGCCTCGGCCACGGTCGGCAGGTCGGGGAAGATGTCCAGCCGCGCCGGGGAAGTCACGGCATAGGCCTTGATCGCGCCGCCCTTGATCTGTTCGGCGGTGTTGGTGGTCTGGTCGCACATGATGTCGATCTGCCCGCCCAGAAGTTCCGTCATCGCCGGGCCTGTGCCCTTGTAGGGAACGGTCACGATCGGGGCCTCAAGCGCCTGCATGAACAGCATCCCGCAAAGCTGCGACGCCGCCCCGATCCCGGCATTGGCCATGGTGATCGTATCGGCGTTTTCCTTCACATAACTCACCAATCCGGCGAAATCGGTGGGTTCAAGGTCCTTGCGCGCCACGATGGTCATCGGCACTTCGGTCACCAGACCGACGTAATCAAACGCCTCGGTCGGGTTATAGGCGAGGCTGCGATAAAGCGTGGCGCTGGTCGCCATACCAATGTGGTGCAGCAGGATGGTGTAGCCATCCGCCTCGGCCCCGGCGGCCTGACCGGCCCCCAGCGTGCCCCCCGCGCCGCCGACGTTTTCCACGATGATCTGCTGGCCAAGATCGGCGGACATGCGCTCCGCGATCAGACGGCCCACGGTATCGGTCGGTCCGCCCGCCGAAAACGGCACGATCATGGTGATCTGGCGGTCCGGATAGCCTTGGGCCAGCGCGGCGGATGCGGTCAGCGTGACCCCGGCCAACAGGCCGGAGAGCGTTTTGGTCTTGGTCATGGTGTCCTCCCAGACGAGTGTTTGTTGCCCCGCGCAAACCCTCCTCGGTCGCGCGGTTGGCATCAGAAAGCCGCGCCCGCCCGTCGGGGGGATAGGGCGAACTGCCCTTGGGCCGGGGGATTTGCAGGCGGGTCCGGGTGTTCTGGGTGGAAACGGGGACAAAGCCGGGAATGGATGGGTGGATTTCCACCCAAACCCCTCGCTTTAACTGTCAACGCCGTCCCCATCCGCGAACAGGCGGCGGTCCAGCCCGTGTTTCTGCATCTTTTCGTAAAGCGTCTTGCGGCTGATCCCCAGCGATTCATAGACCGGACGCAGCCGCCCGCCATGGGCCGCGATGGCGGCGGCGATCACGCCGCGCTCAAACGCCGCCACGCGGTCGGCCAGATGGGCGGCCAGATGCGCGGCGGTGCTGTCGGTGCTGTCCTGCCAATCCAGCCCCAGCACATGCCGTTCGGCAAGGTTACGCAATTCCCGCACATTCCCCGGCCAGTCCCGCGCGGACAGGTCCGAAAGCGTGGCGGGATCGGGCAAGCGATCCTCAACCCCGTGGCGCGCGGCGGATTCGCGCAACAGGTGCAGGTAAAGCACCGGCACATCATCCCGCCGCGCCGACAAGGGCGGCACCCGCAGGCTGGCCACGTTCAGCCGCCAGAACAGATCCTCGCGGAACGCGCCCTGCGCCATGGCCTGCGCCAGATCGGCCTTGGAGGTCGCCAGAAAGCGCACGTTCAGCGGAACGGGATCATTCGACCCCAGCCGCAGGATCACGCGGTCTTGCAGCACGCGCAGCAGCTTCGCCTGCAAATCCAGCGGCATAGAGCCGATTTCATCCAGCAGGATCGTCCCGCCCCGCGCATGTTCAAACCGCCCGAACCGCGCCCGCATCGCACCGGGGAACGCGCCCGCCTCATGCCCGAAGAGTTCGCTTTCAATCAAGGCGGCGGGCAGGGCGGCGCAGTTGATGGCGACAAAGGGTTTTCCCGCACGCGGCGACAGATCATGCAGCAGGCGGGCGACCACCTCTTTGCCCGATCCCGTGGGGCCGGTGATCAGCACATCCGCCTCGGACGGGCCAAGGCTGCGGATCTGGCGGCGCAACTCCACCATCGCGGCAGAGCGTCCGGGCAACCGCGCCTCGACATCATCGCGCTGGCCTGCGACGGCGCGCAGACGGCGGTTTTCCATGACCAAGGCGCGATGGTCCAAGGCCCGCTTCAGCACCGCCCCCAGCGCCTGCATCGAAAACGGCTTTTCAATGAAGTCATAGGCCCCGCGCCGCATCGCCTCGACAGCCAGGGCCACGTCGGCATGGCCGGTGATCAGGATCACGGGCAGGTCGGGGTCCAACTCCCCCAACCGCTGCAAAAGCGTCATGCCATCCATGCCGGGCATGCGGATGTCAGTGATGACAACGCCATCCAGCCCCGGCCCGGCGACGCTCAGGGCCTCTTCGGCGCTGGCAAAGGTGCGCACGGTGTGACCGGCAAGCTCCAGCGCCTGTTCGGTGGACTGGCGCATGGCGATGTCGTCATCGACCAGAAGAACCGTCTGCGCCATGCTACCCCGCCGCCTGCATCACCACGGAAAACACCGCGCCCCCGTCGGGGTGATTGTCCACCCGCAGGTCGCCGCCGAAATCCTGCAGGATGTTATAGCTGATGGACAGCCCCAGCCCCAAGCCGCTGCCCACGGTCTTGGTCGTGAAGAACGGATCAAAGATACGGTCCCTGATCGCCGGGGCCACGCCGGGGCCATGGTCGCGGATGGTCAGGGTGACACTGGGGCCAGCACCAAAGGCCGCCACCTCGATCACGCCACCGCTGCCGTCCATCGCATCGGCGGCATTGCACAGCAGGTTCACGATCACCTGTTGCAGCCGCACCGGCCCGCCCTTGACCGCAGGCAGATCGGGCGGCAGATCGACGCGCACCGTCACGCCCGACGCCGCCAAGCGCGCGCCCGCCGTCGCCACCGCCTCTGCCACCGCCGGGGCAAGCGCCAGGGTCTTTAGCGGCTCATCCGGTTTGCGGGCGACGTGGCGCAGGTGGCGGGCAATCGCGGCCATGCGGTCGATCAGCGACAGGATTTGGCTGATATTGTCCCGTGCGCGGGGCAGATCATCGCGGTCGATCAAGAGCGCCGCGCTTTCGGCATAGTTGCGCGCGGCGGCCAGCGGTTGGTTGATCTCATGGCTCAGCGCCGCCGACATGCGGCCAAGGGCGGCGAGTTTGCCCGCCTGCACCAGATCGGCCTGCATCCGGTGCAATTCGTCATTGGCCTGTTGCAGATCGGCCGTGCGTGCGGCCACCTGCCCCTCCAGCGCGGCCTGCGCTGCGGCCTGCAACGCGATGCGTTCCGCCAGACGCGCCCGGCGCTGCCACAGCGCCCATGCCAGCGACAGCGCCACACCCAAAAACATCACGAAGGTCGCCACCGACAGCCGCAATTGCGCATGCAGGGGCGCGGTGTCCAGCAGCACCTGCACCGACCACCCGGCCTGCGGCATCTCGCGGCTGACGCTGAGATATTCGCGCGGCACGCCATCGGACCCGGCCAGCGTGATCAGGTGCCGGTCGTCATCCTGCGCCACGGTCTGGCCCAAGGGGTGCAACGGCTGGTCGGCATAGCGGCGCGAGGCTTTGGTCCGTTCGATCCGGTCCGGTGTCAGTTCAAGCATCCCGCGATACAGCCAGACCGGGTCAGTCGCCATGAAGACGATGCCTTCGGGATCGGTGACCAGCGTCTGGTGCGACGGGGCGGTCCATGCGGCCTCGACCGCGTCCACGCCGATCTTCAGCGCCACCACCCCGACGATCCGCCCCGCCCAATCCCGCACCGGTGAGGCGAAGTAATACCCCCGGATGCCCGAGGTTGTCCCCAGCGCGAAGAACCGGCCCGCGCCGCCCGCCATCGCCTCGGTGAAATAGGGGCGATAGGTGAAATTCTGCCCGATAAAACTTTCCGCGCGGTCAAAGTTCGAGGCGGCCAGCGTCGTGCCATCCGGCGCGATCAGGTAGAGATCCGAGGATTCGATCACCCGGTTGGTGTATTTCAGCCAGAGGTTCATCCGCTGCACCCCGTCAGGGCCGGGCGGAGCGGTCAGGAACTCGCGCACCTCTACCTGACGGGCCAGCAGGGCGGGCAGGGTTTCGAACCGGCGCAGATGCCCGTCGAGGGCATTGACCGTCTGGCGCAGGGTGGACTCGGCGGCCTCCATCCCGTTGGCGAAGGTCGCGGCGCGGACCAGCCGTTCCACGGCAAAGACCAGCGCAAGGCACAGCGTGGCAAGGACTGCCGCCGTCACCAACCGCCGTGTTGCCGCCCGTGCGCCCATGCCGCCCCCGCCGCCTATCCGGATGTGATGCCCGCCGGTCAGCCGGGGCGATAGACGCGCTCGGCCTCGGGATCGACGGTGGAGAAGGACAGGGCCGCCAGATCGCGCCATGCCGCATCGGCAATTCCGGCCGCCGCCCAATCCAGCGTCTGGGCCACGCGTTCGGCCTTGGACACGCCGACGATGGTGCAGGCCACACGCGGATCGCGCTGCGAGAATTGCAGCGCCGCCGCGCCGGGGGCCACGCCATGACGGGCGCAGATCTCTTCGACCGCGCGCACGGGGGCCAGCCCGGCCTCTGTGCTGTCCTGATAGGTGATCTTCTTCACCGTCGCGCTGCCCTTGGCCAGCACCCCGCCCGCATAGGGGGCCGCGTTAAGGATCGTCACGCCCTTGGCCTGCGCCAGATCGAACAGCGCATCGGCAGAGCGGTTCAGCAGCGTATAGCGGTTGTGGCTGAGGATGACGTCGAACGGCCAGTCCCGCAGCAGCGCCAGCATCAGATCGACCCGCCCCATGGCCAGACCGACGCAGGTGGCGACGCCCTCTTCCTTCAGGCGGAACAGCACATCCAAGGCCCCGCCGCTGCGGGTGATCTCGGACAGGTCGCGGGCATGTTCGGGGTCATGCAGGTGCAGCATCGGAATCCGGTCCAGCCCCAGCGCGGTCAGGCTCTGCTCAGCCGATTGCCGGGCGCGATCCCCGTCAAAGCGCCCGGTCTCAAGGTCGCGGTCCAGTTTGGTGGACAGCACGAAGCCCGCAGGCAACCCGCCCCGCGCCCGGATGGCATCGCCGATCCGCGCCTCGCTGCGGCCAAAGCCATAGACGCGCGAGGTGTCGAGCAGGTTCACCTGCCCGTCGAAGATCGCGTCGATGGCCACCCGCGCGGTTGCCTCGTCCACGCCATAGCCATAGGTGTCGGGCATGTCGCCCAAGGGGGCCGCCCCAAAGCCAAGGTCGGTGACCGCAAGGCCCGTGGTGCCGATCGGATGCAGTTTCATCGTCTCTCTCTCCTGTCGTTGCGCAAAGCTTACATCCCGAAACGAAAGAGCCGCCATCCTTTTCGAACAGGCGCGCCTGTCGGATTTCTGCCGCGGTGGCCGTCAAGGACCCCCGTGATTGCCCCGCCCTGCGCCGGTTAAAAGAACGGGCTCCGCAAACCACGCCCCGTCCGGTTGCCTCACAGATTCACGGTTTGGGATAATCTAGGCAATCATGAATTAAAACAGTGATTTAACCTAACATTCCAACCTTTCCGTGCTTTGTTGATTAAAACTTTCCTTCTGTCTAATACTATCCGAAAGTGTGTTTCTGGGTGAGTCATGAGTCACGATCGTAATGTCGGAAAAGGCCGTTTCAGCGCTGTCGCAGGGCGTCGGGGTCGCGAAACGGGGGTGATGGCGGCGGGCATGGTGCTGGCCCTTGCGGCCGAGGCCGATGCGCAGGCCGCCGTTGTTCCGACCGTCAGCAACGCCGGGGTCACCGCCGCCCGTCTGGTGGCCGACGGCGCGCTGGAAGTGACGCTGGCCGATGGGCAGACCCTGCTCCTTGCGGCGGATCAATTCACCCTCGCGGCGGATGGCACGGTGGTGCTGGCCGATGCCGCGCTGGAACAGATCGCCGCGATGCTGGGGATTGAGGCGACGAACCTTGGCGTGGCGCTGGCACCCTTGGCCGGGGCAGGCGGCGTCGGTCTGGCCATCGCGGGCGGCGGCGGAAACGAGAGCGCAACCATCGCCAACACCCCGGCCACGGTCGGCGGCACCCGCAGCGGCAGCGTGACCGAAGACAATGGCTCGGCCCTCTTGTCGGGTGGCCAACTCACCATCACGGACCCCGACCCGGGCGAGGCGGTGTTCCGTCCGGCCTCAGTGCGCGGGACCTACGGGGATTTCAGCATTACCGCCGATGGGGCCTGGAGCTACAGCGGCAGTACCGGCGCACAGGTGATCCAGCAACTTGGCGCGGGCAAGACGCTGACGGACCAGGTGATCGTGTTCACGGCGGACGGCACGCAGCAGGTGCTGACCATCACCATCAACGGCGTGAACGATCCCGCGCGGATCGGCGGACTGGCCCTTGGGGCCGTGACCGAGGACGCAAGCACCGTGCTGACTGCTGCGGGACGGCTGGTCGTTTCGGACGTCGATCTGGGGGAGTCCGGATTCCGTCCGGTCACGAACGGCGGCACCTTGGGCACGTTCAACCTGACAGCGGATGGGCGCTGGACCTATCAGGTCTCGAACGACAACGTGGCCGTCCAGTCGCTTGGTGAAGGCGATACGCTCACCGACAGCTTTGTCGCCGCGACACGCGACGGCACCACCCAGACCATCAGCGTGACGATCACCGGCACCAATGACGCGGCCACGGTGGTCGGGCAGGACTTCGGCACGATGGAGGAACATGGCGCGGCCAACAGCGCCTCGGGCACACTTTCGGTCATCGACCCTGATCAGGGCCAGGACAGCTTCATCCCGGACTCGGCGATTTCGGGCAGCTATGGCACAGCCAGCATCGATGCGACGGGCAACTGGACCTATGAGCTGAACGACCCGGGGTCGGGTGTGCCGGGCTTGCTCCCGGGCCAGACGGTCGAGGATCGCTTCACCGTGACAACGGTGGATGGCACGACGCATGAGGTGGTGATCACCATCACCGGCACCACCAATTTCAACGAGGTGGACCTGGCCAGCTTCGACGCAGCCGCCCCGGACGTGGCGGTGCGCGCGGATGTGTCCGAGACGGCGCCGGACAGGGGCTTTGCCATCCATGGCATCGCCGAAGGGGATGAAAGCGGCTTCATCGTCACGGGTGCGGGGGATGTGAACGGCGACGGGCTGGAGGATGTCTTCGTCACGCAAAACATGGACGGCCTGTCGGGCGAACGCTCAGAGGACAGCTTTGTCGTCTTTGGCAAGGCGGGGGGCGCGGCGGTCGAACTGTCGGACGTGGCGGCGGGCGATGGCGGCTTCGTGATCAGCGGGCTGGGCGGGTCCGGCGCGCGGGGGACGACCATCAGCACGCTGGGCGATGTGAACGGCGACGGCTTGGCCGATCTTCTGATCAGCACGCCCCGGACAACGGACTATGGCACCTTCACAAACAGCGCCTATGTCGTCTTCGGCAAGACCGATACGGCAGCCATCGACCTTGAGGACGTGGCAAAGGGCAACGGCGGCTTTGAGATCATCAACATTCCGGGCAGCGAGCTGGGCCTGACCCTTGCGGGCGGCGGGGACATCAACGGCGACGGCTACAATGACTTCGTGCTGGGCGTGGCACAAAGCAGCACGCCGGACATCCCGCCGGGGGGCGGGACGGGCGACGGTCTGGGCCTGGTGGCCGACCAGCCGGATGGCCCGGTCGAACCCGCGCTGCGTCCGGGCGCGGCCTTTGTGATCTTTGGCGGCGGGGGCGACGAACAGCTGACCAATCTGGCTGCGCTCGGGCGTGGCAAGGGCGGTGGCTTCGTGATCACCACCGACACCGTGGGGGACAATTTCGCGCTGAGCGTCGCCATCGTCGGCGATGTGAACGGCGATGGTCTGGATGACATCGCCATCGGCGCGCCCAAGACCGGCGACGGCTATGACCACACCGGCAGCGTCACGGTCATCTATGGCAAGACCGATGGGGAAACCGTGAATGCCGGTGCGGCGGTCGAAAACGGCGGCGGCTTTCAGATCATCGGCGGGGCCAGCGGGGAAAAGCTGGGCACCTCGGTCGCGGCGGCGGGCGATGTGAACGGCGACGGTCTGGCGGACATCCTGATCGGATCGGGCCAGAGCTTCGGGCTGGATGACCCCGGTGATCCGTTCCCATTGGTCGCGGATACCGAACCGGACCCGGGTGCCGCGACCGTCAAGATGGCCTATGTCGTGCTGGGCAACACCGTGACGAAATCGGTGATCGACGTCCAATCCACGACCCCGAACCCGGAGGATGACCCCGACATCGCGGGCGACACGGCGACGGTCCCCGGCGCGGATCCGGGCGGCGATATGGAGTATGGCGACAGGGTGCTTGCGATCAGCGCCCCTGTCGGCAGCCAAAGCTGGGTCGTCAGCGGGGCGGGGGACTTTGACGGCGACGGGATCGATGACCTGATCGTCAGCATCTACCGCGACCAGCCCTATGGCGAAACGGTCGCAACACCGATGACGCAGGTCACCTATGTCGTCTCGGGGGCCAGCTATCTGGCGAATGACAACGCCGATGGCAGCGCGATCACACTGGATGACCAACTCAGTGGCAAGGTGAACGCGACGCTGATCTATCAGGGCAGCTTCCGCGACGGGATGGGCCGGTCGGCCAGTAGCGCGGGTGACGTCAACGGCGACGGGTTTGACGATGTCATCATCGGGGCAGCCAACGCCGCACCCAATGGCGACAACTCGGGCGCGTCCTACGTCGTCTTTGGCCGCAGCTACATCAAGACCACGCCGGAAGAGGGCCTTGGCGGCACCGGCGATGACAGCCTGACCATGCAGACTCCCGACGAGTCCCTGATTGGCGGCGCGGGCGATGACAGCCTGACCGGCGCGGGTGAGGAGGGCGTGCTGATCGGCGGGTCCGGGGATGATGTTCTGTCCGTCTCTTCGGCCCTTTTCAGCCGTGTCGATGGCGGCACCGGGCGGGATAGCCTGACCCTTGACGGCGAAGGCCTTCATCTGGACCTGACGCGCATCGGCACGCCGCGTCTCCAGTCGATCGAGGTCATCGACCTTGGCGGGGACGAAAACACCCTGCGCATCGACGCGGCCGAAGTGCTGCGCCTGAGCGAGAGCACCAACACCCTGCGCGTGCTGGGCGGGTCGGGCGATCAGGTCCAGCTTGTCGGGATGGAGTGGCGGCAGGTCGATGGCGTGATCGAGGACGGCATCACCTATTCCGTCTACGAAAGCGGCACGGCGCGGGTCGAAATTCAGGACGGCGTCGGTCTGGCGGGTGGCCCGGTCAAGCCCATCACCTTTGTCGGGGATGTGGTGAACGGCTTTGGCGGCTATGTCATCAACGGGCCGATCGACCTCAGCCAGGCAGGGTATTCCGTCAAGATCGTCGGCGATGTGAACAATGACGGACTGGCAGACATCCTTGTCGGTGCCCCGGACGGCCTTGGACGACTGGCGTCGGGCGCGGCTTATGTGGTCTTTGGCAAACCCTCTGGCGGCACCTTTGAATTGCAGAGCACCTTCAAAGGTGACGGCGGCTTCTTGATCGTGGGTGAAAGGTCCTATGACGGTGCCGGATGGTCGGTCAGCGGTCTGGGCGACATCAACGGGGACGGGTTTGATGACCTCGTCGTATCCGCCCCGCTCTATGACATGGATGATGACGGCGACCTGATTGAAGATGTCGGCTCGGTTTACATCGTCTATGGCAAGGCTGAAGGTTCCTACGTCGATCTGACGGCGGTCGGCAAGGGCATTGGTGGCTCTGTGATCGACGGCATTTTCGAGGATCGTTTGACGGGCCTTTCTGTTGACGGCGCGGGGGATGTGAACGGCGACGGAATCGGCGATCTGATCATCGGTGCGCAGTATTCCACCGCACATGGCAAAGACGCCGGGGCGGCCTATATCGTGTCCGGCAACCCCAACGATGATGATGCCTTCGTCAGCCTTTCTGACTTGGAAGCCGATGATCCCGTAGGCGGCTTTGCCATCCACGGCGTGACGCCGGGTGAATTTGCGGGCGCCACGGTCCGTGCCGCGGGGGATGTCAACGGCGACGGTTTTGACGATGTGATCATCGGCGGGAGCGGCGCGCTCTCTCTGGATTACGGGGCCGCTTATGTGGTCTTCGGCAAGGACTCCACCGATATGGTGCATCTTGATGAGGTGGCGCGCGGGAACGGCGGCTTCATGATCAAGGGTGCCGTCGGCGTGGAAGAGGTCAGCGTGGGCGGCAAGACCGATTGGCTCGGCTGGGGCGTGTCCGGCATCGGGGACGTGAACGGCGACGGGTTGGACGATGTGCTCGTCGGCGCGCCCTTCGCGTCGGTGGACCATAGGGAAGGTGGCCTCTCCTTCATCGTCTTCGGCAAGGAAGACGGCGGCATGATCGATCTGGCCTCCGACTCCAGCGACGGCGCGGCGGTCGCCATCATCGGGGATGCGGACGATGCCCGCACCGGCTTTACCGTCTCAGGCGCGGGGGACGTCAACGGCGACGGTCTGCTGGATCTGATCATCGGCGCGCCGACCTCCACCGGCAGCGAGCCGGTCGCGGGGGCGGCCTATGTCGTCTTTGGCCGCGAGGACTGGGACGTGATCCACCTGTCTGATGTGCGCGCCGGGGTCGGCGGCTTCGTCGTGCTGGGTGAGGCCACAACTGACAAGGCGGGCTTTTCGGTCCACGGCGGCGGCGATGTGAACGGTGACGGCTTTGATGATATTGTCGTCGGCGTGCCGCAGAACGACCCCAACGGCGAAGACTCGGGCGCGGTGGTTGTCGTTTATGGCGGCAATTTCACCGGCGCGGTCACGCAGGTCGGAGAGGCGGGCGATGACGCCTTGACCGGGACCGCGCTGAACGACGTGCTTTATGGCGCGCGTGGCGATGACACGCTGGAAGGCGGCGGCGGGACGGATCGGCTGTCCGGCGGGGGCGGGGCAGACCGCTTTGTCATCACCAATCTGGCGGGCACCGCGACTTTGGTGGATTTCGACGGCGACGCGGGTGACCTGCTGGACCTGTCCGATTTCGGCATAACGGATTTCGCGACGGTCCAGACGATGCTGTCAGAGCAGACCGGCAATCTGCGGCTGGCTCTGGACAGTGACAGCACGGTGATCTTCAGCGGGCTGGATCCGGATGTGCTTCAGGCCTCGCATGTGATCCTGTGAGGGGCGGCTGTCGGTTGGGCGCGCGAAAATGACCTTGCTCCGGGTTGCCCTGTTGGGGGCCATGTGCACGCTTGCGGCCTGCGCCACGCCGCCGGACATCACGCCCTTGCGCCAAGCGGTCGCGGATCGGCACCCCCGGTTGGGCGCAAGCCTTGCCAAGGGGGCCTTTGGGCAGTCCGTGGCCACCGCCGTCCAGCGCAGCACGACGCTGGGCCGCAGCGAAGCCGCCTTGCGCGAAAGCGAGGCGAACCTGCTGGCCGAAAGCGGGGCCTATCTGCCGCAGATCTCCATCGGGGTGCAGCCGGGGTCGGGCATCGGCTTTGGCGTGTCCAGCTTTGCCGCCGTGTCGCAACTGGTGTTTGACGGCGGGGTCGGCGTCGCCCGCCGCAGCGCCGCCGAGGCGCGGATGCTGGGCCATGTCGCGGGCCGGGTGGAGGCAGGATCACAGGCGGCGCTGGCGGCGGTGTCGGCTTGGGCCGATGTGGTGACGGCGCGGCGTCTGGTGGCGGTGTCGGATGCATCGCTGGATGCGCTGGAGGAAACCGTTTCGCGGATCGCTGAACGCTCTGACGCCGGGGTGGGCACGAGTTCCGAGCTTTTGACCGCGCAAAGCCGGCTGGCCAATGAACGCGCCCGCGTGGTTGGCGCGCGGGCCGAGGCGGCAAAGGCCGAGGCGGTGTTTGCCGAACTCTTCGGCCATGCCGCTCCTGCCGGCCTGTCGTTGCCGCCCACAGCGCCTGCCTTGCCCGCCGCCGGGGTCGCGGGCAGCCCGGCCCTGCAACAGGCCGAGGCTGAGCGTGTCGCCGCCGAAGCCGACCTTGCCGCCGTGAAATCCGCGCTGTTTCCGGCCCTGTCGGTGCAAACATCCGTCACCGAGGCGGGCACCCGCATCGGGCCGGGGGTGGAGCAGGACCTGTCCCCCTCACGCGGTCGCGCGGCACGGGTCGCAGCGGCAGAGGCGCGGGTGGATGCCCGCAGGGTTGATCTGGACGCGACCCGGCGCGAGTTGGAAAGCCGCCTGCGCATCCTTGCCGCCGAAACTGCCGCCGCGCGCGACCGTCTGGCCGCAACTCAGGCGGCGGCTGAGGCCAACCGCGCCAACCTGTCCACCGCGCGCGACCAATTCGACGTTGGCCGCCGCAGCCTGATCGAGCTTCTGGATGCCGAACGAGAGGCCTTGGCCTCCGAACAACAGCGCATCGGGGCGGAACATGACCGCGCGATGGTGGGTTACGCCGCGCTGGCGGTGACGGGCGATATCCTTGACGTCTTCGGCATCGCCCTGCCGCCTCCGGGCCAAGCTGGCGGTGACAGCGGCAAATGACGGACAGGCGTGCCATTCCGGCGCTGGATGCTTGCATGCTGCATCTGTCTGCTCATCTGGGGCGGCCCTTGTCGCAGTCGGCGCTGCAAGATGCGATGCCGGTGGGGCAGGGCGACGGGGCCAGTACCGACCTGCGCCGCGTCATCGCGGCGGCGGATCGGGCCGCCTTTGGCACCTTCTTCGGCAAGCGCCCGCTGGACCGGATCGAGGCGGACCTCTTGCCCGTGATCCTGCCGATGGGCGATGGCAGCGCCGTCGTGCTGCATGAACAACGGGCGGGGGTGTTGCGCCTGTATGACCCCGCGCAGGGCGATGGCCTGATCGAGCGCCCGATGGCAGAGGTGGCTGCAGTCTGGACCGGCTACATCCTTGGCCTGCGCCGCGACGCGGAGCGTGAGGCCGATGCCACCACGGGCCGGGGCAGGGCGCATTGGTTCTGGGGGGCCTTGTCGGCCAACCGCTGGGCCTATGCCCAAGTGGCCATCGCGGCGATCACGACCAATATACTTGCGCTGATCGCCTCGCTTTTCACGATGGTGGTTTATGACCGCATCCTGCCGTCCGCCGCGACGGAGTCCTTGTTCGCGCTGACCGTCGGGGTCGGGCTGGCGCTGGTGTTCGATTTCCTTGTCCGCACCCTGCGCGCGGCCTTCATCGACCAGGCGGGGCAGCGCGCCGATCTGGACATGGGGCAGGACATCTTTGACCACCTGCTGAAAATCCAGATGCAGGCGCGGCGCGGCTCTGTCGGCTCGGTCTCTGCTACGATGCGGGAATTTGAGACTTTGCGCGATTTCTTCACCTCGGCCACCATGGTCGCCTTGGTGGACCTGCCCTTCGTGGTGATCTTTCTGGCGGCGATCTACCTGCTCGCCGGGCCCTTGGTCATCGTGCCCGCGCTGGCGGTCCCGGTGGTGCTGCTGGTGGGGGTGGCGGTGCAGCCCGCGCTGTCGCGCCTGTCGGATCAGATGCTGGGCGAGGGGCAGGCCAAGCAATCCGTGCTGGTCGAAACCCTGTCCGGCATCGAAACGGTCAAGGCCACCGGGGCCGAACGCCGCCTGCGCGCCCGCTGGGCCGAGGCGATGGCGCGGCAATCCAGCCTTGGTGTGCGCAGCCGGTCGGTCACGCAATTCGCCATCAACGCCACGGGATTCATCCAACAGGCGGCGCAAATCCTGATCGTGGTGCATGGTGCCTTGTTGGTGGTGGCGGGGGACATCACCTCGGGCGTGTTGATCGCGGCGGTGATCCTGACGGGGCGGGCGCTGGCGCCGCTGGGCCTGATCGCGCAGACGCTGACGCGGCTGCATCAGGCGCGCAGTTCCTATCGCAGCCTTGACGCCCTGATGACATCCCCGGCCGAGGCCGCATCGAATGGCGCGCCGCTGTCACGCCCCCTGCTGTCGGGCGCCATCCGCTTTGACGCGGTGCGCTTTGCCTATCCCGGCCAAAAAGGTGTGGCTTTGGATGGCGTCAGCTTTGACATCAAGGCGGGCGAACGGGTCGCCATCCTTGGCCCCATCGGGTCGGGCAAAAGCACCGTGGCGCGGCTTGCGCTGGGGCTTTATGCGCCGGATGCCGGGGCTGTGCTGACCGATGGCGTCGATATCCGCCAGATGGACCCCGCCGATCTGCGCCGCAACATCGGGGCGGTGCTGCAAGAGCCGTGGCTGCTGTCGGGGTCTTTGCGTGACAACATCGCCCTTGGCGCGGTGCAGGCGCGGGATGAGGATATCCTGCGCGCCGCCGGTCTGGCCGGGGTGGAATCCTTCGCCGCCCGCCATCCCGAAGGCTACGCGATGCGGCTGGGGGAACGCGGCGAGGGGCTGTCGGGCGGTCAGCGCCAAGCCGTCGCCTTGGCCCGCGCCCTGCTGACCGATCCGCCGATCCTGCTGCTGGACGAACCCACTGCCGCGATGGACACGCAAAGCGAAGCCGCGCTGATCGCCCGCCTGAAACCCGCGCTGTTGGGGCGGACCTTGCTGGTGGTCACCCACCGCGTCAGCCTGTTGGAACTGGTGGACCGCATCATCGTGATTGACGGCGGCAAGGTGGTGGCCGATGGCCCGAAAAGCCAGATGCTGCGCCGGGCGCCATCCGTCGGGGGTGCATCGTGAAGGGCAACCGCGACCTTGACGCCTTGGCGCGCGAGATGCGCGGGCGCACACCGCTGCGGGCGTCACTCTTGTTGTTCGTGATCGTGGGTGTGGTCGTCTCGGCTCTGCTCTGGGCCGGGTTGACCGAGATTGACGATGTCACCCGCGCGCCCGGCAAGGTGGTTCCCGCCGCCGATGTGCAGCGCATTCAGGCGACGGAGGACGGCATCATCCGCCGTGTCTTCGTCGAAGAGGGCGCTGTGGTCGAGGCGGGGACGCCGCTCTTGGAACTCGATGCCCTCGTGCAGACCAGCCAGCTGGACCGCGAGGTGCAGCGCGCCCTTGCCCTGCAAGCCCGCATCGAACGCCTGAGCGCCGAGATTGACGCCCGCCCCTTGGCCTTTCCGCCCGCGCTGGACCGTGACGCGCCGGAACTGACCGCATCTGAACGCGCGCTGCATGCGGGGCGGGCGGCGGATTTGGCGGCGCAAATCGCCGTGCTGGACCGCCAGCGCCAGCAACGCCTGCAGGAAAAGGATGCCGCGCGGATCGAGTTGGAAACGGCGCAACGCTCCATGGCCATCACCGCCGAAGAGCGGGATCTTCTGGCCCCACTGGTGGAGCGTGGGATCGAACCGCGCACCACGCTGTTGTCGCTGCGCCAGCGCGAGGAAGACCTGACCGGACGCATCGCCGGGGCGCAATCGGCGCTGGCCCGGCTGGACTCCGCGCTTCTGGAGGTCGAGGATTCCATCGCCGCCACCCGCAGCCGGTTTCGGGCGGAATCGCTGCGCGAATTGGCCGATGCGACATCAGAACTCGCCACCCTGCGCCCGGCCTTGCCTGCGCTGGAAAGCCTTGCTGCCCGTGCTGTCTTGCGCGCGCCGGTCAAGGGCGTGGTCAACCGCCTGCACCGCCGCACCTTGGGCGGGGCGGTCCGCGCCGGGGAGGATGTGGCCGAAGTCGTGCCGCTGGATGACCGCCTGCTGATCGAGGCCTATGTCGCCCCGCAAGACATCGCCTTTTTGCGCACGGGTCAGCCGGTGCGCGTCAAGATCACCGCCTATGATTTCACCCGCTACGGCATGCTTGACGGGGAAATCCTGCGCATCGGGGCCAATGCCATCCGCCGGGATGAACGTGACGAGGCCGAGGTCTTCGTGATCACCGTCCGCACCGAAGGCGCGATTGTCGATGCTGATGGGGCCCAAGTGCAAATCCTGCCCGGCATGACCGCCGAGGTGGATGTGCTGGCCGGAAAGCGCCGGGTGATCGACTATCTTTTGCAACCCTTGGAACGGGTGCGCGCCCGGGCTTTCCAGGACTGAACGGACCACCGGATGACGGATACGCCTGCAAAGCTGGAACTTGTCGGCTCTCGCCTTTTCGGCAAATGGCTGGCGGCCTCGGGCGGCAGCATCGCGCTGACCACCTATCAGGCGGGCAAGATTTTCCTGATCGGCCTGCGCGCCGATGGGCGGCTGTCGGTGTTCGAACGCACGTTCGAGCGGCCGATGGGTCTGGGGGTGGGGCAGGGCCGGTTCTGGATGAGTTCCCGCTTTCAGCTTTGGCGGTGTGAGAACTTCCTTGATCCGGGGGAAACCCGCGACGGGTTCGACGCGCTTTATGTGCCGGTGACGGGGCACACGACAGGCGACATCGACACGCATGACATCGCCGAAGACGCGAATGGCCGCCCAGTCTTTGTCGCCATCCGGTTCAACTGTCTGGCCACCCTGTCCGAGCGGGGCAGCTTCCGTGAGGTGTGGCGTCCCCGTTTCATCGACCGTCTGGCCGCCGAGGATCGCTGCCACCTCAACGGCCTCGCGATGGATCAGGGGCGGGCGGCCTATGTCACCTGCCTTGCGCGGACCAATGTCTTTGAGGGCTGGCGCGACCATCGCCGCGATGGCGGCGTGGTCCTCGACGTGGCCAGCGGTGAGGTGGTCGCTGCGGGCCTGTCGATGCCGCACTCGCCGCGTCTGCACAACGGCGCGCTTTGGTTGGTGCAGGCCGGAACGGGAGAGTTCGGGAGGATCGACCGGGCGACAGGACGGTTCGAGCCGGTCTGTTTCCTGCCCGGCTTCGCGCGTGGCCTGTCCTTTGCGGGCAGTCACGCCATCATCGGCCTGTCCCGTCCGCGCGAGAACCGCACCTTTGACGGGTTGGTGCTGAATGAACGGCTGGCGCGCGAAGGCATCACGCCGCAATGCGCCGTCTGCATCGTCAACCTGCGGACCGGCGATGTCGAGCACCGACTGGCCATCGACGGTGTGGTGCAGGAAATCTTTGACGTCACCCACATCCCCGGCGTGCGCCGCCCGATGATGCTGGGCTTTCGCACCGACGACATCGCCGTCACCCTGCGCCCCGACCCATTGCCGCCGGCGTGACAGCGGATCGGCGCGCTGGTTGAGATGGGATGGCTCGTCCGGTGACGAATGACGGATAAGCAAAATTATGTCAAATACGCGCCTGAAGCGCCGCATTCCGCGGTGTTTTCCCAAAGGATGCGCAGGCTAACTCATTGTCTGAAAGCACAAAATCCGTGTCGCCACCCAAGGCGGCGCTGCGTGCCCGCGGGTTCGTGATCGGGTGCACATCCCCATTGACAGACTCGGCGAATCTGTAAGAAGTTACATCAGATGCAAAAAAATACAGATCGGATCAAACCGGTCCCACGACCTGACCGCAGCTTTGGGAGGAGCGATGGCACGGACACCCCGCCTTAGGGATGCGGAAGACAGCCTTGCTGTGCGTGCGGCCTGGCTGCATTACGCGGGCGGACTGACCCAAGCCGAGGTTGCAAAGCGTCTGGGCATCACCAGCGTGAAGGCCCATCGCCTGATCACGAAACTGGCGGAATCCGGGGCGGTGAAAGTCACCATCGACGGCGATGTCGCGGAATTGGTGGAGCTTGAGGACCAGCTCTCGCGCAAGTTCAATCTGGGCTATTGCGAGATCGTGCCGGACCTCGCCGAAGAAGGCCTGCCGATGCGCGCGTTGGCCCATGCCGGGGCGGCCTATATCCAGCGCATCATCGAAAGCCAGCCCGATGGCGTCATCGGCGTCGGCCATGGTCGGACCTTGGCGGCGGCGGTGCGCGACATGGCGCATGTCGATGCGGCCAACGTGCGGTTCGTGTCGCTCTTGGGCGGCCTGACCCGCAACTATGCCGCCAACCCGCATGACGTGATGCATCGTCTGGCGGAAAAGACCGGCGCGCAGGCCTATGTGATGCCGGTGCCCTTCTTCGCCAACACGGTGGAGGACCGGGAAGTCCTGCTGTCGCAGCGCGGCGTGTCGGATGTGTTCCGGCTGGCGGCCTCGGCCGACCTGATGCTGGTGGGGATCGGCACGACGGAGCCCCATGCCCAACTCGTGTCCTCGCGCATGGTCGAGATGGCCGAGATCACCGAGGTGAAGGCCATGGGCGGCAAGGGTGAAATCCTTGGCCATTTCTTTGACGAACAGGGGCGCGCGATCGAGACATCGCTGACCCAACGCACGCTTTCCCTTGGGCTGGAGGAGCTTCGGGGAAGGAAGATCGTCGCCATCGCTGGCGGCGCGGAAAAGACCTGCGCGATCAGGTCTGTCCTGATGAGCGGCCTGCTT